>JBCFBK010000002.1:0-282065 GCA_038562555.1 Prolixibacteraceae bacterium
TACGTACCGGTAAAACGCCGACTAATAAATTCCGAGTATCCGCTCCCGTGCAAAAAGTCCTGCACCGATAGCACCGGCCTTGTCGCCCAACCTGGACAGCTTTATATCCGTATCTTTATTAACCAGGTTAAGCGAGTATTTTTTTACCGCGCTCTTAATGGGAAGAAGAATATAGTCCCCGGTCAGGGAAACAGTTCCTCCGATCACCAATAGCTCAGGATTAAAGAGGTTAATCAGCGTTGAAATGGCTTTACCAAGCTTGTTGCCGACCTCTTCAATGATCTCGATGGAAAGCACGTCCTCTTCAAGGGCAGCGTCAATGATATCTTCCAGTAACAGCGGCTGATCACCTTCAATTTTCTCCTGCAGGATCGTATTCGAACCCCCTTTTACCCGTTCCAGCAGAATCCGGTGAATGGCAAGTCCCGACGCCTCGGTCTCAAGACATCCCTTTTTCCCGCATCTGCAGATGACCTCGTTATCAAAGGCATTGATGTGACCAAACTCCCCCGAAAAGCCCGATTTACCGTAATAAACCCGACCATCGATCACGATCCCCAAACCAATGCCCCAGCCAACATTGACAAAGATCATATTCTTCTCACCCTTGGCAACTCCGCACATATATTCACCATAGGCCATGGCGCGGGAATCATTATCGATATAACATCTCACGCCAACGCGTTCCTGTATTAATTCCGAAAGCGGCTTCTCCTCGAAATAAAAATAGCTGTAGCTGAAACCCGATTGCGCATTCACGCGCCCCGACATATTAACGCCGACACAAATCACCTTACTCGTCTCTCCCGCCCATTCCGTAAAAAAATGATGGATGGTCGTGCACAGGTCATTCAACGCCTGCGGTGTGTTTTCCATCTGGTAGGGAATGTTGTCCTTATACCTGACGGTCTCTCCTTTAAAATTAATGAGGGCAATATTAATGTAAAAGCGTTTTACGTCAACTCCCATGAAATATCCCGAATCCGGATTCAAACCATAAAGGTTCGGGCGTCTCCCTCCTTCGGTCTCTTGCTTCCCGAAATCCTGAACAAAACCTTCATCGATCAACTCGCCTACCAGTTTCGTGGTTGTCGGTATACTCAGATCCAGAGCCCTGGTCAGTTCTGCAATGGTACCGGATCCGTTATTGATATAAAAACGGATAATATTCTTCTTCATCAGGTCAATTTTGCTGCCCGATTCCGTATCGATGAATTTGTGTTGAACACTCATAGACCAAGCTTTGGTACAAATTTATTATTTTTTCAATAACGATCCGCTTTGGCGCCTACAGCCATCTTTATACCTGAACAATTCACTATAAACGATAAGAAACAAAGCTTAATCAAAGATCCAATTTTAATAATAAAACCTGATAATTAAAATATTTTCATATTAAAAGATATTTTTTAAAATATTTTAATTTATTTTGAAACAAATTAAAAGCATCTGTAAAAAATAAAAAGATGAACAATACGGGTTTAAATAAGTATGCCGTCTTGTATCGGGCTGAATTACTCGACCATGTGGTTCCCTTTTGGATGAAGCACTCGAAAGACGAAGACCAGGGCGGGTATTTTACCTCCCTCGATCAATTCGGGAATGTTTTTGACACCGATAAGTTCATGTGGCTGCAGGGCCGCGAGGTATGGCTTTTCTCAATGCTCTACAATAAGGTGGAGAAGCGACAGGAATGGCTTGACATGGCACTTCACGGAGCTGCTTTTATGGAGAAATATGGCAGAGATGCATCGGGTAACTGGTACTTTTCATTAACCCGCGAGGGAATGCCGCTGGTACAGCCTTACAATATTTTCTCTGATTGCTTTGCAGCGATGGCTTTTTCGGAACTGTACAAAGCAACGGGCAATGAAAAACACAAGCAGATTGCAACAACAACCTTCAGCAATATTCTTTGCCGCCAGAACAATCCCAAAGGTTCTTACAGCAAGGCCTTTCCCGGAACCAGACCGCTGAAAAGTTTTTCGCTGCCCATGATTCTCTGCAACCTTTCCCTGATCATGGAAGATGTCCTTGGCACCGATCAGGTCAACAAAACGATCCGTCCGCTGATCACAGAAGTGATGGAGGTGTTTTACGACCGGGAATCGGGGCTGATCCTTGAAAATGTAACTCCTGAGGGCACCTTCAGCGACAGCTATGAAGGCCGTCTTTTCAATCCTGGCCATACCAACGAATCGATGTGGTTCATGATGGATCTGGGCGTTCGCAATAAGGATCAGGCGCTTGTTGAAAAAGCGGTGGAGATCTTGCTGCGCTCAACTCAGAAGGGCTGGGATGAAAAATATGGCGGCATCTTCTATTTTCTCGACATTAAAGGGCACCCGACGCAACAACTGGAATGGGATCAGAAATTATGGTGGGTTCATATTGAGACTCTGATTGCGATGGCCAAGGGGTACCGGCTGACCGGGAACGCAGACTGTAAAAGATGGTTTGAAATGATTCATGAATACAGCTGGACACACTTCAGGGATCCGCAATACGATGAATGGTTTGGATACCTGAACCGTCAGGGGGACCCCCTGCTGCGGCTCAAGGGAGGCAAATGGAAAGGCTGCTTCCATGTCCCCAGAGGCATGTATGAGATCTGGAAGATTCTGGAATAACACAGCTCAAACCCGGTCTGGTTCGCCGGTTGCATGCAAAGGAATGAATCGGTTATGGTCATAAACACAAAGCATTGCAATGAATAATCATAAGGAGAATCTTTCGTATGTTATATTTTTGGCGATGGTCGCCGCACTGGGAGGGTTCTTATTCGGATACGACACCGCCGTCATTTCCGGAACAATCGGCAGTGTAGCCGCCCGGTTCAGCCTCGATGACGTGAGCACCGGGTGGTATGTGGGTTGTGCGCTGGCAGGTTCAATTTTTGGTGTGGTCATCGCGGGAAAGCTCAGCGACCAGTTTGGAAGGAAAGCCGTACTGCTTTTGTCGGCCGTTCTTTTTTCCGGCTCGGCAATCGGCTGCATGCTTGCGGCAAATATTGACCAGTTGATTTGGTACAGGATTATCGGCGGAATCGGTATCGGTACTGCATCGGTGATTTCTCCGCTGTACATTTCTGAAATTTCTGTTGCCCGTTACCGGGGTACACTTGTTTCTTTATACCAGCTTGCCATCACCATTGGATTTATCGGTGCCTATCTGGTCAATTATGCGATCAGTGAATACGCCGCACAGATGAAGCAAAGCGGTGCCGGAACCGGCATCACTGAAAAATATTTTGTGGAAGAAACCTGGCGGGGAATGCTTGGAGCCGAATCCCTCCCCGCCATTTTCTTCGTTCTCGTTCTATTCTTTATACCTGAAAGTCCGCGGTGGCTGATTGTAAAAGGCAACGCGATCAGGGCGCTGTCCATTTTCGGACGGATTTACGGAAAAGAACAGGCCAGGAGCCAGGTGAACGAATTGACAACATTGGCGCAGGCGGAAAAGCAATCTGACTGGAGGCTGCTCTTTCAGCCCGGCTTCCGGGTAGCGCTGTTCATCGGATTAAGCCTGGCCATTCTGGGTCAGTTTATGGGCGTGAATGCCGTATTGTATTATGGCCCGTCCATCTTTCAGCAAACGGGGCTCTCCGAAGGTGATTCGCTGCTTTACCAGGTGATTGTGGGTCTCGTCAACTTTGGGTCAACAGTTCTGGCGATGGCCGTCATTGACAGGATAGGGCGTAAAAAACTGGTTTACTATGGCGTTTCGGGAATGATCGTCTCCCTGATCCTGATCGGCTTCTACTTCGTCGTAAACAAAACAGCGACAGTAATACCGCCCATGACGCTGCTCATTCTGGTATTGATTTACATTTTCAGCTGCGCTATCTCCATTTGCGTGGTGATCTGGGTGTTGTTGTCCGAAATGTACCCCGCAAAAGTACGGGGTCTCGCCATGTCTGCAGCCGGGCTTTCGCTGTGGATCGGGACTTACCTCATCGGACAGCTCACTCCATGGCTGATGTCGGCAATCTCTCCTGCAGGTGTTTTCTGGCTCTTTGCTCTGATGTGCATCCCGTATCTGTGGATTACCTGGAAGATGGTTCCTGAAACTACGGGAAAATCGTTGGAAGAAATTGAAAGAATGTGGAAAAAATAAACATTGTTTCCTGAAAAGCCGGTTTTCTTTTCAGGAAATTCCGACCGAATGGAATAGACGTGGATCTGGGAGAATAATAAAAAGCCTGTTCAATGCAGGCTTTTTATTATTCCGGCCAGGATGTTTCAATTCCCTGTGCCCGGATTATTTTTTGGAATTCAGCCAAAAGTACGGGATTTTGCCTGACCTCAAGCGGACGCACTTTCTTCTGGAGTGCAAAGACCGTCAGCATCCCCGCCACTTCCCCGATGTTCCATTCCACCGGATGCAGGCGATAACAGCCATTGGTGATATGCGTGGTCCCGATATTTTTACAGGCGGGAAGCAGATTTTTTATTTCGCGCGGGATCAGTGCTCCCAGCGGTATCTGAAACGGCAGGGACGGGAGATCGATGTAGTTATTCCCCTTAGTGGTCGGATGCAGATCCAGGTAATAGCTGCCCACTCCGATGCTGTCGTGAAACTCTTCAGCCTTTGCTGCAGCATTCTTTCCTTTCACCAGCGTCCGGTTTTCCACGCCCACGTGTTCTTCCAGAACGGTAAACAGCGCTTCAATGCGCCGGGCTTCACGGATGTATGGATATTTTGCCATCCCGTCTGCTGTTCCCATCACGTCACCCCGCAGCCTGAGTCCGGGCCATCCGGTACCGCCGTCAGGGCGCGGAACTTCCGTTTGCAGCCAGTACAGTAAAGACAGGTTCAGTTGCCGGGCACCATCCACCTGCTTGTTGAATTCATCCTCGTCCACATCGATGAGCTTGCCGGGCAGATAGTCGTTCTGAGGCCAGTTAATGATCGAAATGTCTCCCGGGTAAAATCCCGGCTTAAAATTATTCCGGTCAATAATCTTACGGTAATTCCACAGGTTCAGCACGCTTCCGGTTGCATTTCCTTCGGGATGAAATCCGAGGGTAACCGATTCCAGAGTAGATGGTTTGGAGTAGCTGAGGCTGAGCAACGGTCCGGGCCATGCCGGGTCGAGCTTAGGAATGTATGATTTCCAGAATTCATATTTTTCGGGCTTGCTGATCACGTTGTTCCGGCCGGGCTCATACCCCAATGCAAAGCAAAGGGTAAACGCCTGCTGATTGTCGGGATCGGCCGTTTCCGGGGCGTGGAGCTCTCCCGTTTGCTTATTCGACTCGGTCCCGGTCACATAGGCGGTACGGGTCAGCGGAAGCAGGTCGCCCATTTCGGTGGCGTCGGCAAAATAAGGAGCCGTCAGCACGTACGACCGTCCGGTCAGTTTGTTTTCAGCCCGCAGGCTTTTCACCCGATCCTTGTCAGTTTCCGCTTCTTTCACCTGACAGCCCGTGAGCAGGGTCAGTTTACCCGAACTGAGCCAGGGAGCCAGTAGTCCGGTAAGTACCGCCACACCGGCAGCCGGCTCTACACACAGGCGCGAAACAGCTCCGTTGCCGGGGTTCAGCTCCTTTTGAGACAGGGCCAGTGGTGTAAGCGGATAATTCGTCTGATAGTATTGTCTTAAGGCTTTTCGGAAATTCATGTACGAACGGGTGGCGCCATGGCTTTCAATCCAGCGATGCTCGTCGGGAGGTACGCCCTGTTGGGTCAGTTGCCCTCCGATCCAGTCGGTTTCTTCGGTCATCACCACGCAAAGTCCATTGCGCAGGGCAGCCAGCGCACAGGCGCAGCCGCCCATTCCGCCACCGGCAATCACCAGATCGGCGCGGATTTCAGTAAGCTCTCCCCTGTGCTTATTTCGTTTCCTGGCAGCCCCTGCCGACGCTCCCGCCAGCAGCGGAGCAGAAGCCAGAGCCCCTGTTGCTCCGATCATCTCTATAAAATTTCGACGTTTCATATGTTTACTGTTTTGGGTGTTGGATATCGGAATAAAGCGGTATGCTGGTCCCTGTCGGTTCTCCGCATGCCCTGGATTCCTTATAGGTTGAAATATTCCCGGTAGCGGTTGTAGAGATGGCCGGCCTGGCTGTATGCCGATTGCGGGCTCATAAAATGAGCGAATTCAAAGGTGATGGCCTTGGCATAATTGGCCCGTTTGGCCGCTTCCAGTTTGAGACGCAGTTTATCGAACTTGATGGGAAGAAACTTGATGGGCATATCCCGGTCGAACGATTCTGCGTTGGTCCAGCATTCCATGCCGTATTTGTCAGCCAGTTTCTTATTCACCTCAAAGAAGGCATCCAGCTCGTTGTAATCGATCTGTCCGTCCTGAAAAGCACAAGCATCAACCACCCCGTGAATACCCGAAAAGATCTCATCCCACTCTTTTTCATGCTGCTGTACCGATACGGCCTCCTCTCTGGACACAGCTGACTCGCTTGCAGCCACTGCCTTTTTGCCGTCGATCCATGGAGAAATGAAGGTGGGTAAGCCGCCTGAAACATCCTTGCATTGCTTGCCCATCGTGTAAAACGCGTCGATTGCCCCCCTGGTAGCGCGGCTGATCTCTCCGCTGACATACCAGCCTCCGAAGCTCTTGTATTTCTCGCCATAGTTCTTCCACACTTCATCGATCACGTAACGGTTGTCTTCGATTTCACGGCCCATATCACCCGTTGCCCAGTAATGGCCTGAATCATACAGACCAAAGTAAAATTTCATTCCATATTTGCCGGCAAGCCGGAGAAAAAGGTCAAGCTGGTCTACTGAGGGCATATAACACCCTTTGTTCAAAAGGTATTTGGAGGGATACGTAATAAATTTTTTATATCCCGACCGGATCATGATAACCGTATCGATGCCGATTGCTTTCATATACTGAAAGTCAAGATCCCATTCCGCTTCACCCCAGTTCTGGTGAGGAATGTCATGCGAGATTTCATCCAGAAAGGCCCCGGTGATCTGCAGACCGTTATTCCGGGGCACAATCAGTTTCGTTTTTAACGACTCAGCTTTCCTGGCCGATACCGCTTTGTTGTCTGCATCCTCCGGTCTGCCGTTACCGGCACTGGCTGCCAATCCTGAGGCCGCCGCGATGGATGCACCGGCAAACGCTGCCTTTCTTATAAAATCACGACGATTATTTTTTTCTGTATCCTTCTCTGCCATTATTTAATACGAATATTCTGTTTCACTTTTCCGTTCCCACCAACATGCTCAGCGAATGGCTCCTCCCTGGCGCATTCCTTTCTCCACATCTTTCCACATATTTTTTTCAATGATGTGGACGATGTCAAAGATCATTAAACCATCGGAGGTCTCCAAATTCATTTTAATAGACCGGGCAAGACCTTCCGGATCGGTATAAAACTGATCGGCAAGGATCCCGCCGTAAAACTTGTTGCCGCCGAGGATCGACTTTAACTGCTGATTGGAACCCTCCACACAATACCATGTACCCTGTTGTGCCCACATATCAGTTTCATTCTTTACCTCCGGGTTATTTTCCAGGTATTCCTCAATCGTAATAGTGGTGTAGTAGTTCCCCACCGTGTAGAGATCGAGCAGCTCTGCATACCCATAGTTCCTGTACCCTTCGCTGGCCCAGTCAAAGTGAGCCGATGGATCGTAATTCCTGCTGGCAAAGTTCACGCCCACTTCGAAGTAAGAAGGATACCAGGCGCCGGTGTATGTTCCGAACGAAATCTCCGGGTTTGCCTTTTTGACCACCTCGCGTGCCCTGGACATGAACGTATAGATCACAGAAGCACGCCATTCGATCCACTGAAGGAAATGCTTTCCGCGTTCGGGATAGAACTTGCCTTCTTCATTCTTCTTCCACCGATAAATATCATCGGGGAACTGATCCAGTTCCTTTCCGAGGTACTCTTCAAACTTCTTTCGCGACAGTTCGGAGAAGTCGGCTGTAAAACCGTCATAACGTACCCGGTCGAGAATGATGCCGTCGAGTGTTGGATACTTTTCCACAACCTCGTTAAAAATATTCAGGATGTAGGTTTGAAACTCCTCGTTGACAGGATTGACCATGGCCGAATATTTGCTTTTCTCTTCCGTGATGGGAATCAGCTTCACCTCCTCTGCAGGGGGATAGACCACGGAGGCCCAGCCGGCCTTTCCGCCTTCATAAACCAGTCCCGAATTAATGAAGTTGTGACCCGCCACAAAGGTATTAAGAGAAGCCTGTACCTTCAGTCCGAGGTTGTGTGCTTTTTCAATGTAATAGCCCAGGTAGTCAAAGGTGTAACTGATCTTTTTCCCGTCCCATTCTGTAAGAAGGGGGGCATACTGGCTTTCATAAAGCACATGTCCTGAGATGGGGCGGATATCGACCACAATATCGGTGAAGCCCAGCTCCTTTAGCTTTCCCAGATAATAATCGATGGTATCCTTGTTGTTGAACCGTTCAATATTGGCGGTGGCATCAATCCACATCAGTTTGGGTGCAACTTCTTCATTTTTGACTTGTTTATCGCCGCTGCAGGAAAAAAGACCCGTTGTGGCAAGCAGCGTAAGAAATAAGTTGAATATCCTGTTCATTCGTTGTAAGGTATTTATAAATAGATTAACGTACTGCTTTTAAAGCAGTGGATTATTTATTCCCGATGGCGTTATCAATTCCCTGTTTGGCATATTGCCACTGGTTGGCCATCTTCAGATGGATCATGTCGAAAAGGAAATAACCATCGCATTCATCCATACAGGCTTTTACCGATTCCACAATGGCCTGATTCTCCTGTTGCTGGCTTGCCTGATTATTAGCGTCCCAGTTCCCTACGTCGGGGCCGCTGGCAACAAGGGGGCCATCCTTGATCTTCTCCTTGGCCAACCGGGAAAATCCCTGCATGGACCATTCAGAAGAGCCGTAAACCCGCAAAGGTGAAGCATAGGCGCCGATCAGGATCTGATCCATCAATGCGGCATACCCGTAGTTCATGTATTTTGGAGTTGCCCACTTGTAGGTCAGGGCCGGATTGTATTTTGGGCTTGCCCAGTTCACCCCTACTTCATAGTAAGTGGAATACCATCCGCCCACATAGACGCCGAAGACGATGCCGGGCTTAACCGACTTCACGGCCGTGCGCGCCTTCGACATGAAATCGAAGATTACCTTTGCCCGGAATTCGAGCCATTTAGTGAAATAAGGGGGATAGCTACTCATGGCAATGACCTGCTGCATGGTTGCCCCTTGCGGAAGGATGTCAGCCGGAAAGCCCGACAGTTTTACATTTCCAAGGTAACTTTCAAATTTTTCCCTTGTCACATTGGAAAAGTCTGACTGCATTCCGTCAAAGCGTCCTCTGTCGAGAATGATGCCGTCCAGATCATATTTGGCAAGATCTTTCAGCAGGTCGCAGAGATAGTTTTGTACCTCCTCTTTTGCAGGATTAAAAAACTTGGTTCCTCCTCCGGCATCCATTGTGTTGGTGATTCCGGTGGAAAGGTTCTCAAAGGTGGCCCATTCCTTTTTGGAGGCATCCCGGTAAAGAATACCCTGGCTGCCCAGTCCGCTGCTGTGTCCGCCGACCATTGTATTAAAGCCGGCGTGCACCTTCAGTCCCAGCTTATGCCCTTCTTCGATGAACGCCTGAAGATAATCCCAGGTGACCGTGCGTTCCACCCTGGAGTAGACTCCGCTGACCCACGCTCCCAGCCACTGTACCTGAGCCACACCCGGTACGGATGAGTTGTAAAGTATGTCGCCCGAGGTGGGGCGAACGTCCACGACTACATCGGTAAAACCGGCATCTTTGGCCAGCTTCAGATCCCGTGTGATGTTTTCTCTGCTGTTTGCAAAGTCGGGGAAGTTGGCCGCTGCGTCGATCCAGATATAGCGGGGTTTAACCACGTCTTCCCCGGGAGGGTCCGGGAACTCATATTCTGTATCCTGCCCGTCATCACCGCTGCAGGCAGCTGAAAAGAAAAGCCAGCCCACAAGGAGGATTGAAACGATATGGGTGTAAAAATAAGAATATTGCTTGATCATAGATTGATGTTATTGACTTTTACTGGATGAATCTTCCCGATGTTTCTTGTATGGCATTCAGTTCTTCGTTGGATATTGCGGCAAACTGATGTTTCTGCCCGGGTAAAAGATCAGATATGATTTGAAACTGTAATCAGGTTATCCGGATGCAAAACCGGACAACCTGATCACAAACACTTCTCAGAACCTTCTGTTACATATCGATACAGTCGAATTGTACACAAACAACGCATCCGTTGGTAAACATGAAGTAGAGATACATATAGTATCCGTCGCTTGAAACCTTCAGGATCGCATCCCCCGTACCATTTGCATTGGTTCCGCCATTGTCCTTGCCGCCATAAGTACCGATGGGCGTCGTCCATACGGGTTCGGTGAAGGTGGTCGCCCCG
Organism: Prolixibacteraceae bacterium; assembly: GCA_038562555.1. Classification (GTDB taxonomy): domain Bacteria; phylum Bacteroidota; class Bacteroidia; order Bacteroidales; family Prolixibacteraceae; genus JBCFBK01. The sequence goes on from JBCFBK010000002.1 coordinate 10,378, forward strand.
TTGGCATCGTGCAGATAAACTTTATCGTCACTGCCCCAGGTAAAGGAATTGACCGACATGTTCACGGCATACGGATTGCCATTAAACACGGTATAGTCAGCTGCATTCTGAATCCAGTTACCACTGATCTCCGGTCCCAGCGCTTTCACCGTGTTGGTTTTTCCGTTTACCCATGCAAATTTTCTGGGAACCGCATAATAGGAGATAAAATAGTCGGCTGAAGGATCGGACGGATCGGTTGCAACCACATCGGCATTGTTCCACCATGCACCGCCAATTCCGGTGATCGCGACAATTTCCGGTGTTTGTGAGAGCAACATACCCCCTTTTACCTGCCAGCGGGCAAAGCTTTTGGCATCACCCATCAGTGCTGCGGTAATGATGGCATCACCTTCGAGACTTCCTTTGACGGAGAGTTTGCGTCCGACAGCGGGACTTGCTGTCCAGTCAATATAGAGCTCAGGTGTGCCATTGACACCCCTGATCCTCCACACTTTGTAGGTGCCGGCATTGGGTGCAAGATTGCTCACCAGGATGTTATCACCATCGTCGGCCGTTGCAAAGAAGTTTGTGAGACCTCCCACGATCGGGCCCATGTTGGGCATCGTGCCCACCTTTGCTCCGGTTTTGCGGTCCAGATAAATTCCTGCTTCATTTCTTGTGTTCACAACCACATAATCTTTCGTAACAGCAAGACTGGTAGTCATATGCAGTGTCGTTATTCCAAGATCAGACTGAATCTTCTTTGACCAGAGGATCTTGGCGCTTCCGTTGCGTAATCCCAGTTCAACCTTATTGGGCACAGCCTTACGGATGGTGTAGGTTGCCTTGTCGATCCCGTTTTGAGCAGTCACGGTCAAGCTAATTTCCTGGTCGTAATTCAGAGCGGTGGCTCTCGGATCGGGACTGATCGTGGCACCATGAGAAATGCTCGCTTCGGCTATTACTTCGCCGATCGGCTCAATCGAAATGAGAGCGATCGTTTTGTTCTGTTCATCGATGATACCGGAAATACTCAGCGTATTCAGGTTGAAGTTAGTGATCTTTGCTTCGGCACTTTTCCGTATTTCTGCCACGACCTTGTACTCTTTTTTCGTCTTGGTCTGATCCGTGACCGTAATGAAATTCTCTTTTGTCAAATCCAGATAAAGCAGTGAAGGAGTTATGGTCACATTATCATCGACATTGGCCTCTACCCTTACATGGCTCAAGGCATCCATGGTAAGCACACTATTGGAGGTCCTGGGGTAGTTGTAGGGAAACACAAGGGTGATAATCTGGTTCTCATAGTCGATTTCGCTTATAAAGCGGTTCTCCGAGCTCTCATCGCCGTAAAACGATGCAGTTATGCTGTTGATTCCCTGCCGTGATACCGATGGCGTGAGATCCTCTACCTGCTGGCATCCGGCCAGCATCAGCATAGCTGAACACAGGATCACAAGGATTGAATTTATATTTCGTTTCATTCGTATATTTTTTTAAAATGATGTCGTATAAGACTTGCTTAAATCATTGTCGCATGCTTATTTGTTTACCGGCTATTTCCAGCTATCGTACTGTTCGATCAATGAATTGTTTGCCAGCTCGGCGTCAGGTATCGGCAGAATATAATTCCTCACAGAGAACTTTCTGTCCTGATAATCCACATCAATGTACTCATAATTAGCGCCGGTAATCTTGAATCCGTGGCAGCGGTAGTCGTTGTATTCGAGGTGAGCCAGTTTCCATCTTCTCATGTCCCAGAATAAATGTCCTTCATAGGCCAGTTCCACTTTTCTTTCGTTTCTGTAGTCGTTGAACCATTCATTGCCGGAAGAATTTTTTGCCGGAAGATTCACTCTTGCACGGACCTCGTTCATGGCATCTCTTGCCTCACTCATCTTGTTGAGTCTGAATGCAGCCTCAGCTTTATTGAGCAGCACCTCTGCATAGCGGATTTCCACCCAGGTCTGGGTACTGGGTTTGCCTTTGATATCAATGAGCGATTCGTCCATGAGTTTTCTCAGAAAATAGCCTGTAGTGGTAAGCCCGTAACTGTAAGGCTGCTCCCGGTAAGCCATGAATGTTCCGTAGGTTCCATTCACTGAATTCTGCATCACATTGCCTTTCCAGACACTGCCGGGATAAATGACAGTTGCCTTGAAGCGGGGTTCCAATTCCTCGTAGGGCGGACGGGTTGCATTGGCCGTATAGTAGGGTGTCCAGTCCATCGTTGTGCCGTCGGCTTTCTCATAGCTTTCCACCATTTCCTGGGTAGGTGTTCCCAGCCCTCCGAATTCATAACCGTCGCTCAAAGGCACGTAATCTTTGTCAAAGGTATGGTATGGTCCTATTTTGTCATACTTAAATTCAAGGATCGATTCCGGATTGCTGCCTTTCCACGATTGGGCGCAGTCAGCAACCAGATCATATTTGTTTGATTTCACCACGGCATCTGCGGCATCGTAAGCCGACTGCCAACGCTCAGCAAAAAGCATGGCCCGCGATTTAAACGCAAGAGCCGCATATTTGGTCAATCTTCCCTGATCCTGTCCGGTCCATGATTCGGGCAGGTTGGCAACGGCGAAATCCAGATCACCTTCGATCAGGTCCCATGTAGCCTGGGCCGAACTGCGCGCTTTGTCCTTTTCCATTTCTGCCAGCGAAGTATAAAGAATGACACCGTCATGTCTTCTGGCCAGCTGGAAATAGATGAATGCACGGAAAAAAAGCGCCTGTGCCTGCCATTTTTGCTTCAGCTCTTCCGGAAACTGTCCATACTGCTCCATCGAATGGAGAAACTCATTTATTCTGCGGATCTTGTTGTAGGCATCGCTCCAAACACTGTAGAAGCCACCCGTTGCAGAGGTGATCAGCGTTGGGTCAAAAACATAGGTATTGGGATGACCTGCTTTATGACCGAGGGCATAGGATCCATACTTGAACGTATTGGTAAGACTCTCCGTCAGGTTACCGCTGGCCTGTGCCGATCCAAACTGGCCATACTGATTCAGGTAGGTATAGAACCCGTTAAGGTAAAGATCCACACTCGCCTCATCTTCCCAAATGACCTTATCGGTCAGTCTGTCAGTAGGAGTCAGGTCCAGCCAGTCCGAGCAACTGCTGAAAAGCAAAACAGCAGCGATCGCATAGAGTAGTGTCCTAAATATCTTTTTCATTTTTCAGTCTGTTTAAAGTGGTTATAATGAGAAATTAAGTCCTACGGAAAGAGTTTTCTGCTGCGGATAATAGCCGTTGTTAACCCCCGGTTGCTCGGGGTCGATGTTGTACTTGGTAAGTCCACTGATCGTGAGCAGGTTCGATCCTTCCACAAAGACTCTTACCTTGTCAAAACCGGACTTACGGGTCAGGGAGTCGGGAATGGTGTAGCCAAGCTGGAACGATTTCACGCGGAGATAATTTCCGTTCCTGTACCAGAAGGTTGAGGAGTAGGCGTTGTTTGTGCTTACCGTCACCAGCGAAAGACGAGGAAATTCGGCATTCTGATTGTCAGGTGTCCATGAATTCTCGGGCACAAATACCGGGGTGTTCCCCCCATGGTAGAACAATCTGGTAAAGACGGTATTATCCATAACTCCCGAAGGATAAACCCCGGTCAATGCGACGGTACGTCCCAAACCTGATTGCAGCAGGATGTCGAAGTCGAACCCTTTCCACGCTCCGCTGAGATTGAGTGATGTCTGGAATTTCGCATAGGCACTTTTTCCTACATATCCCATGTCCTGTGCATAGGAGATCTTACCGTCGCCGTTGCGGTCTTTATACCTGATATATCCGGGCAATACGGGTGAGCCTGTAATTGTCGGAGAATTATCGATCTCCTCCTGCGTATGGAATAAGCCCTCGTCAATAAATCCGAGCTGTGCGCCTACTTCCTTACCGGTCAGCTTTTGGTAATCGGGCGTGTTCTCAGAATCCCCGGCATAGTATAGCCATCTGCGTTTGGCCAGGGTCCCGATCCATTTCACGCCATATCTGAAGTCTCCAATCTTGTTATTGTGTGTAATGGTAAAGTCAAAGCCTCTGTAGTCAATCTTATTGACGTTATCTGTACTGAAATAGTATCCACCCATCGATGGAGGATATGCTCCCCCCACACTTCCCAACAGATCGTATTGGTACTTGTAAAACACGTCCAGTTCCGCGCCAAGCAAGCCTTTCCAGGCCATAAATTCTGCACCCAGGTTGTAGGTAATCGCCTTTGCCCATGAAAGGTACGGATTACCTAATGTTCCCGAATAAATCATACTTTCACGCTGGTTGCCCAGGATTAATGCGTTCGACTCAATGTTCATTAAGTTGAGGTAGTGGAAGGCGCTGACGGCAGATGTCGCCGTTTTGCCGATTCCGCCTCTTAATTTGAGGTTATCTACCCAGCCGGCCTGGAACCATTCTTCGTTGTTGATTCTCCAACCGGCAGAGAACGCCGGAAGATTGACCCATTGTGATCCGGCCATTCCGCTGAAAAGATAGCTGCCGTCGCGGCGAAGAGATACTTCCAGCAGATAGCGGTTGTCGTAGTCATAGTTGAGCCTTCCTACGAAGCCAATCACACGCGACTGACTGCTTTTTCCCGAGATAGCAGGTATTTTCTCCTCACCGTTGCCGGTGGCGTTGGTGATCATGCTCAGTTCGTCCAGGCTCAGGAAGTTCAGCCCATAGCCTGTCGCTCCCAATGTATTGGAGAAAGCGTTGCGGGTTTCGGCCAGGCCGAAAAGATTGATCTTGTGTATGCCAAACTGACGGTCATAGGTGAAACTTGACTGTGTGACCACATTGGTGGAACTGTGTGCGCTTTCAGTCAGGGACGTGTTCCCTGAATTATTCTCAAAAGGCACATAGCTGATCGCCCCCGTCGTACTCACGGGCAGAGCTCCCATCATGGTCTTAAAGGGTATGGTCAGTGATTTGTTGAACTGAAAGAACTTATCATAGGCACCCATGAATTTCAGGCTCAGGCCTTCCATCCACGGGGCATCATAATTGAGTGAGAAATTGGTCTGAATGGTGGTATTCCTGACCTGGCCATAGCCTGATTCATAGATCGCCGCCAACGGACTCACAGGAGAAGAGGCGGTACGCGTTGACGTGTAATACTCTTTTCCATCTTCGGCTGTAACCGTCTTGGGAATATAGGGCAACGCGCGGACAGCTTGTTGCGGGATATTGTGCCAGTCGTTGGGGTTTGCCGAATAATTCGGGGTGTCATGTTCGTCGAGTCGCCCGGCCACGTTCATCACCAGGGTAATCTGATCGGTGAGCTTCGCATCAATATTGGCCCTCAGGCTATAACGGGTATAGTTGAAGTTATCGACGTTCCCTTCCTGCTGAAAGGTGCCCAGAGACGAGAAAAATTTTACTTTATCGGTTCCGCCTGTAGCGCTTATGTTGTGGTTCATCGTTGAACCAATGCCAAATACTTCATCGTACCAGTTGGTGTTGCCCCAGCCGTCAACACCTGTTCTCATCTTTTCGACCTGTTCGGAAGTGAATACCGCCTCATCTCCATCCAGTTCTCTGGCCTTGTTGTACCAATAGGCATATCCCGGACCGTCAAGCCATTCGATCTGGTTGGTATTCTGGCTTACACCGTAGTTGCCGTTGTATGAGATGCCCAGTTTTCCGTCTTCTCCTCTTTTAGTGGTGACAATGACCACCGATGTTGCGTTTAAACCGTAAACGGAAGCCGATGTCGCATCCTTGAGAATTGAGATCGATTCAATCTCGTTTGGATCGATTTCATTGATACTTCTGATCACACCATCCACAATATAGGTAGCGCCTTCACCCCTTACCAGCAGTGATGCACCATCCTGCCCGGGTTGCCCTGATTGTTGCAGAGAAGTGACACCTGCCACCCTGGCGCCCAGGACGTTTGTCACACCGACTACCGGGGCTTTGGCCAGCTCAGTATCCGAAATTGTTGAGACAGCTCCTGTTATACTGGTTCTGCGCTGCGTGCCATATCCCACAACCACGACATCGTTCAGCAGCTCTGTATCCTCCTCGAGGGTGACAGAGACAACGTTCCTGCCACTGAGGGGAAGCTCCAGCGGTTTGAATCCCACGAAAGAAAAAACCAGCGTAGAGCCGAATGACGGGACAGACAGCGTAAACTCACCATCGGCACCTGTTACAGTTCCCTGGCGGGTATCTTTTATTACTACATTCACACCAATCAGGGTTTCGCCTGAGCTGTCAACAACCTTTCCCCTCACCATGACCTGTGCATAGGTTGTAAGCACGGAGAAAAAGCAGAGTGACAGAAACAGATACCGCAAGGTCCTGTTTTTCCATTTCGAAGATCGAATTTCTCTTTTCATTTGATTTTGTTCTTGGTTGATATTTGAGTTGTCTTTGGTAAAATCCTTTTTGATCACCCGGACAGCCTGCCTAAAGAATCGAATCCAGGTATTCCCGGTACCGGTTATACAAATGGCCGGCCTGCAGATACGCGGATTGCGGACTCATAAAATGGGAGAATTCAAAGGTGATGGCTTCTTCCATTCCGGCGCGCCTGGCCGCATGGAGTTTCATCAGCAGCTTTTCCCATTTTATGGGCAAAAACTTGATGGGCATGTCACGATCGAAAGTTTCCGAGTTTGTCCAGCTCCTGATCCCGTACCGGTCGGCCATGCGTTTGTTAGTCGCCAAAAATTCATCGAGCTCGTCGAAGCCAATGTGCCCGTCCTGAAAGGCGACAATATCGACTGCATCTTTTATCCCGTCAAATATTTCGCTCCAGTCTTCCTCATGCCGTTTCAGACTAACCCCTTTTGACCGGCTTGTTTCGCCTGTGTACTGACTAACATTCTTCTTCCCGTCGATGTATGGAGAGATCAGGGTGGTCAAAGGGCCGGAAACTTCTTTGCAGTGCTTCCCCAACCCGGCGTAGAGGTCGGTTATCGCGCCGGTCTTTCGGCTGCATTCCTGCGAAATATACCAGCCTTTAAATGCTTTCGACCCGCCATAGGCTTTCCAGACTTCCTCTACCAGCGACTTATTCAGATCCATTTCTTTCTGAAAATCCCCGTTTACCCAATAGCGGCCCGAATCGTACAAGCCAAAATAAAAATCCATCCCGTATTTCGCGCTTAGTTCCAGAAACATCTGAACCAGGTCGACCGGTGGCCGATAAGCCTTCTCCTTCTCAATCAGTATGGCAGACGGATACGTCAGCCATTTTTGATAGCCGCTGCGTATTAATATGACTGTGCTGATGCCGACTTTCTTCATATAACTGAAGTCCTGGTCCCATTCCTTCCGTCCCCAGTTTTGATGAGGAATGTCGTGGCTGATCTCATCCAAAAAAGTTCCCTTAATTTTCATGCTGCCGTCGTTTAAGTCTGTGACTGTTCCTGTCGTTCCAGAACCGGATGCCTGCCCTTTCGTTATATTTTTTCATAATTTTTGATTTTATCGAGCCAGTTGAACTTAAGAATGACCGAAGTGACCGCAAACACGGCCAATGAAATAACCATCTCCTGCCAGTGCCTGATCACAAAGTAGATCGGTGTTATAATAAGGGTCATTTGCCACACAATAGCCACCAGCACGTTAACCGCATCTCTCCCGAGGTCCCTGTTCCTGTCGATTTCCGGATAAAGGATTTTTGCCTTCCTATAAATGGGATTCCACCATCCCCAGGGGCGTACATTCCTGTAAAATTCGATCAGCGTGCGGTCATCCACAGGCTTTGTCAGCAGGCATCCCAGAAAGCTTCCCGCTGCAGCCATCGCCAGTATGATCGGGAAAATATAGATATCGGGGGTCCCGGGGAAGAAAATGAACTTCACGGTCGATCCGGCCAGGCCTGCCAGCATCCCCCAGAAATACCCATAGCCGTTAAAACGCCACCAGATCCATTTCAGGACATTGGCAGCCACATAGCCTCCGTAAAGAGAAGAGGTGATCCACAAGGTGAGCGAGTTGATCGACCCGGAAAAAAATCCGAAGATAATTCCGGCAAAGACGATGACCACCGAAGAAAGATAGCTGATCCGGATGTACTTCTTTTCGGAAGCATTCGGATTGATATACCGTTTGTACAGATCGTTCACGATGTAGGCGGGCGCTGAATTCACGAAAGCAGAGACTGTCGACATAAAGGCGGCGAGCAAACCCGCAAGAATGATTCCTTTGAGTCCGACAGGCAAAAGGTTGTTAATCACGTATGGCAATATCCGCTCAAAGTCGACCTCTCCCCCGCCTTGCTTCAGCACCGGGCTCACGTATACCAGCCCCAAAATGCCCAGCCCGGCCACCATCAGATAACGCGGAGGGAAAACCACAAGGGAGGTTAATCCGCTCATTTTAGCGGCATCGCGCGGAGTTTGTGCAGACAATACCCGTTGCATATCATAGCCCGGAACAGGGCCAGCCAGACTGGAAAAGATGCCCTTGAAAAACATCATCATGACAAATGCGCCGAATATGCCGTAACCATCCTGAGTAATCTTTTCGTTTACCTGATCGAACAAACCGGTCCAGTCGGTGCCTTTCTCCCAGGATGGGACGATATCAAACCAGCCATTGGGCACTGCTGCCGATAACTGCTCAGGACTGACCTTATCCATCGCAAACCAGGCGACAGCCACACAGGCAATGGTCATAATGATAAACTGCATCACCTCAGTAGCCACGGCACTGTACATTCCGCCCTTAATCACATACAGGGTCGTGAGCGACAGCAAAATCGTTGCGTAAACATACTCGGAAACGACCGGTATGTCTCCAATTCTTAAAGACAGGTCCCAGGGAAAAATAGTTACGGCAAATTTGCCGATGCCCACAAAAAAGTAAGCGATGAAACCGATGGCGCTGATAATGGCAAACAGGACGACAACGATGTGTGAAAACTTTCCTCCCCGGTCGTCGCCGAAGCGGGTTGTTATCCACTCGGCACCTGTCATCACGCCCGAACGGCGCAGCCAGACAGCCATAAAGATCATGACAAACATCTGGTTCCACACCGGCCAAAGCCAGGGAATCCATACACTCTTAAGTCCGTAAATAAAAAGAATTGTCACGGTCCAGGTGGTACCCGAAATATCGAACATTCCCGAACCGTTCGAAAGCCCCAGGTAATACCATTTCATCTTATTTCCGCCCAGGAAATAATTCTGAAGATCCTTGCTTGCTTTTTTGGAGATCCAGAAGCCTACAAAAATGCTCAGAACCAGATATCCAACAATAATTAGTATGTCAGCTAATGCAAAATTCATTCATCTCAATTTGCCGTAAATACGGTGTGACTTCGGGCTTATCTCCATCTGATAAAGCCTTTGTAATGTGCCTGCAACGGTTGTAATTGATGATGCAGACTTCCCTGTCCTGCAAATTCCTTCCCGGTAATTTCAAACAGCGATTTTACGAACAAATGATCATAAACCGTTCTTAATCCCAAACGGAAGAAATCAGGGTAAGCATCGTTTTATTTTTCAAAACGATTATTATTCTCTAAAAAAAAGAAGTAGATTTGAATCGTAGTATTTATACTTCTGCCTGTCCTTGTGCTTGCGGCGCCTTGGGCAGGTTTTTTTTATTCTCCTTTTTTCATAAGTTTATGTATTCGTTCTTCATTAAAACAAAAAATCATATAATATCCAATTGCCTGAGCACAAGAGCTCCCGTACCTTTAACCCCCCCCTCCGGACCAATTGACGAGAACTCAAGTGTACACGCCCTGAGCGGTTGAGAGAGTGTTGTGTGCACCATCCCCGATTTGATAGCCTCCAGAATGATCTCCCGGGCGACGGTAAATTTTCCGCCGACGATGAGAAGCTCCGGATTCAGGAGATTAATAATATTGCCTAATGCCTTTCCGAGCGTAAAACCCATTTCATGGATCAGTGAAATACAAAGCACATCTCCATTGTTTGCCGCCCTTATAATTTTTCCATAATGAATGTTTTCCGTTTCTCCTTGCATAGATTGCAACAGGGAAGTTTCGCCTGCTTTGATCTTTTCTGCGAAACTTTCCTCGAGCGCATATCCCGAAACTTCTGTTCCCAGACATCCCCTTTTCCCGCAAATACACAATTTATTGCCCGTACCCAGAAATTGCATATGTCCAAATTCTCCGGCAAAGCCCTGCCCTCCCGACACGAGCTCTCCCCCTGCAATAATCGATAAGCCCAGACCACGGCTGAGATTGACAATCAATGCATTTTGCACGTCCTTTGCTTTTCCGAAAACTTGTTCGGCCAGCCCGATCAGATGTGTATCATTGTCAACATAAACACGGGTATTCAATTTATCTTTGAGGTACTGCGACAACGAGACATCCAGTGAATCAAAATAGGTATAGGAACTGCCGGTGGCCGTATTTACCCGACCTGTAATTCCAATACCAATCCCAAGTACGGAACCGGTGACCACTCCCGAAGCAGTGATGTTTTCGCGGATAAACTGCACCACTTCGTCCAGACAGGCTCTCGTATTTTCCAAGATAAACGTGGATTTATCGTTTCGATAGATCTCTTCCATTTCCATATCGAACACACAAAAAGAAATCCCCTTCAACTGGATCATGACTCCGACAGTAAAGGCAAAATCAGGACGAACCTTATAAAGAACAGGTCGCCTGCCATTCTCGGTTTCCCGCTTTCCAAATTCCTTGATGATGCCTCCTTCGATTAATTCATTAATCAGCTTTGTCCCTTTGGGGACACTCGTCTTTATCGCAATACAGAGATCCGGGATCGTCAACGGTTCACCCGACTTCATCAATACAGAAACAATCTTTCGCTTTTGTGCGTATAGTCTGTTTTCATTGTTAATTTCCTTAATATTTCTGCTGAAGAAGTCCATTGATAACAATTATTACTTTTCAACTGCAAGTTTATAATTTTTTTTATAAATTAAAAAGTATTAAAGAATATTTTTTAGCATTTATACCATAAAAAAAAGAAGCAATGAGAAAATCAGTGCTTCTTCGTAATCTGCTGTAGAAAATTTTAGCGGGGTTCCCAGTAACACCTTACCGGGGATGTGATCAGGCCCTGATCTTTCAGTTCTTTCATAGCCTTGTCAACTTCCTTTTTATCCAGTTTCGCAGCCTCGGCGATCTCGCCGGCTTTCATTGCTTTTCCGGAAGCTCTCATCACTTCCAGTACTTTTTCTGTGCTCATAAGGTTAATCGGATTAATAACGCGCCGAAATTACATTCCAATCCAGTACTTTCCAAAAGTCCTCAATGTATTTTGGCCGTGCATTTTGCTTGTCCAGGTAATAGGCATGCTCCCAGACATCGCAGGTCATCAGCGGCGTAAATCCGTCGCGGATGGGATTACCGGCATTTCCGGTTTGAACGATCCTCAGCTCCCCATTCTGGTTTTTCACCAACCATGCCCAGCCTGAGCCAAAAAGGGTGGCCGCAGCTTTGTCAAAGGCTTCCTTAAACGAATCAAACGACCCGAATGACTCATCGATGGCTTTCTTTAGCGATTCCGACGGCCTGCCGGCGGGACTGGCTGAAAACTGTTCGAAATAAAAGGTATGATTCCAAACCTGAGCACCGTTGTTAAAAATGCCGCCTTCCGCCCTTCTGATGATCGTTTCGAGATCTGCGTGTTCAAACGCGGTGCCCGGAACCAGATTATTCAGATTGTTGACGTAAGCCTGATGATGCTTTCCATGGTGAAAATCAAGGGTTTTTGCGCTAATAAAGGGTTCCAGCGCATTCATTGCGTAAGGCAACGCGGGTAACTGATATGACATACTTCTGTATTTAAGGTTAAACAATTGATTCAAAAGTTTACCTTTAAAACAGGAAGTATCGTTAAAAAGTTTGTTTATAAAAGCACATAGGTTCTATTTGTATATAGACTGAATAAAAAGAAGATTAGTCGCACGGATGGGATAGTTAGCGGTGAGCCGGTTTATATTTTATTTATCATAATAATTATGTGTAAATCATGAAAAACCCCGAAGCCTCTGCTTCGGGGAAAAAAACCAAAAATCAACTAACCTTTAAACCGTTTAGCTACCTCATCCCAGTTGATCACATTCCAAAATGCTTCAACATATTCAGGACGCCGGTTCTGGTACTTCAAATAATATGCATGTTCCCAGACATCGATGCCAAGAACCGGAGTTCCCTTCACATCTGCCAAATCCATCAACGGATTGTCCTGATTCGGTGTGGATGAGACAACCAAACTATCACCCTGCTTTATCAGCCATGCCCAACCCGAACCGAAACGGGTCAAGGCAGCTTGAGTAAAAGCTTCTTTGAAATTCTTAAACGTGCCAAATGATTTATTTATTGTATCCAGTAATTCATTTTTTGGTTCCGAAGCGCCACCAGGCTTCATAATTTCCCAAAAAAGCTGATGGTTGTAATATCCGCCGCCATTATTTCTTATTGCTACAGGTAGACCGGAAACGCCGGCAAGCAACTCTTCAATTGTTTTACCTTCATGGGCGGTTCCCTGAACAGCTTCATTTAATTTTGTTGTATAAGCGCCGTGGTGCTTCGTATGGTGGATCTCCATGGTCTTTGCATCGATTACGGGCTCTAAGGCATCGTAAGCATATGGTACTTGTGGTAATTCAAACGACATAGTGTATTTGTTTTTAAGATTTAATCATCTTTTTATACAAATTTACATGCTGCGTAGACTGCCTCCAAATAAGAAGGGGTTTATTTTCATTGATATTTTCTATACGCCATAAGCGAATTCAATCAGAATCCCATTCCCGAACTGGTCGAACGGAAGATTGCCGGTATCAAACCCGTTAATACTGGAAGCTGCTGCCGCCAAGAAATTCGCGGATCAGAGAAGTCGGGGGAATTTCAGCATCATCCAGATGATGGAAATATTCCAGGAATTTCAACAGCCGGTTGGTTTCACTGTATTCCTCCAGCGACTCAGGAACTGCTTTCAGCAAGGGTTCTGCATATTTCTTAAGCACGGCCAGCTCGTAAATCAGGGCAGAATTGAACATGACATCGGCATTTTCCTGGTAAGGAAAGATATTCCGTTCCTCCCCGTTGCGAACGCTGGGCCAGCGCTTGATTGTCTCGGCCGCAGAATAACCCCGGTACTTGCTGTCACGAATAATACGGCGGAACAGCCGGTTATCGGTGGTTGAAATGTGGTTGTGGTCGTCGATGGAAATCTGCGTCAGCGCGGAAAGGAAGATTTTGAAGCTTTTGTGATTATCGATACCCGGCATGAGGTCGGGATTCATTCCATGTATACCCTCGACTATCAAAAGATGGCCAGAGCCCAGGCGAAGCTTCTTCCCGGAAGGCTCTCTTCGCCCGAGTATAAAGTTAAACCGCGGCAAATCGACTTCTTCCCCATTAAAAAGCTGCAACAACTGATGGTTGAAAAATTCGATATCGATTGCTTCAAGCGCCTCAAAATCGTAGTTTCCCAGCTCATCAAGCGGGGTCATTTCGCGCGGAACAAAATAATCATCCAGCGAAATCATATGGGGGATAATGCCGTTAACGGCCAATTGTACCGAGAGTCTTTTACTAAAAGTTGTTTTTCCTGACGAAGAGGGTCCGGCAATCAGGATCACTTTTACCTCGTCCCGGCGCATGTCGATAAGATTGGCAATCTCAGCGATCTTTTTTTCGTGCAGCGCTTCCGATATTTTAATAATATCGCCTCCCCGGCCTGTAGCGACATATTCGTTCAGCATGCCCAGGTTCGGCACATTCATCAGCTCGGCCCGCTTCTTATGCTCCTTAAAAATACCAAACAGTTTTTCCTGTTCGACGACGCCATTTAATTCATCAAAATTTTCAGCTTTTGGCACCTGAAGCAAAATCCCGTCAAAATAGGGGACCAGGTCAAAATTTGACAGGTAGCCTGTCGACGGCACATGATGTCCGTAGAAATAATTGGCATATTCGCCCAGATAATATAAATAGGAAAACAACATGCCCTGCTGCTCAAACAGTTTTGCCTTTTCCTCCAGCCCTTGCCTGGCCAGTTCTTCTACCGCATCTTCGGTAAGAAGGCCCTTTTTTTCAAAGGGAAGGTTCCGGGAAACCCAGTTGCGCATCTCATTTTTAATCTCAAAAAGATCGGATGGCGTTATTTTCCTGCCCAAACCCGTCAGTTCACAATAATAGCCCTGACTGATCCCGTTAAGGATTCTGAGTTTTACCTGCGGTAAAGTTTCCCGCACGGCAACGTACAACAGGAACAGCATGGAACGGATGTATAACCGGCGACCGTCCGCATGGGAATAATCTATAAATTTCACCCGCTTCGATTTAACGACCACAAACGAAAGTTCCTTTACCTTGTGGTTTACAAGCGCGCCGCAGACGGGATTTTTCAGCTTGATTTTCAGATCGTTTTTTATTTCTTCCAGGGTGATTCCCAACGGATAGGAGTTAACCGTATTGGTGTTTTCGCAGTAGATATCAATATTTGCCATAAAAAAGTCGTAAGTATATCGTCGTAAGTCGTAAGTATCCTATAAGTTTAGTTCGTTTTTCAGGTATTTAGCCGTGTATGAGTTCTGATGATGAACGATTTCTTCCGGTGCACCTGTGCAAAGTACATATCCCCCGCCCCGGCCTCCTTCAGGTCCCAGGTCAATGATGTGATCAGCGACCTTGATGACATCCATGTTGTGTTCGATGACAATAACGGTATTACCCCGGTCAACCAGTTTATTCAATACTTCCAAAAGCACGCGGATATCCTCAAAGTGCAGTCCGGTGGTAGGCTCGTCAAGGATGTACAGGGTCTTCCCGGTGTCCCGTTTGGCCAGCTCGGCCGACAGTTTTACCCGCTGTGACTCTCCCCCCGACAGTGTGGTTGAAGATTGCCCAAGCGTGATGTATCCCAGACCCACCTCCTGCAACATCTTCAGTTTATGGGCAATAGCAGGTATGCTTTCGAAAAACTCCACGCCCTGATTGATGGTCATATCCAGCACATCGCCGATCGATTTCCCCTTAAACCTGACTTCGAGGGTTTCACGGTTATAACGTTTCCCGTTGCATCCGTCACAGTGTACATATACATCAGGCAGAAAGTTCATTTCAATAAGCTTCATTCCGCCACCCATACATTCCTCACAACGTCCCCCTTTGACGTTAAACGAGAACCTGCCCGGTTTATAGGCTCTGATTTTAGCTTCAGGCAGCAATGAAAACAAATTCCGGATATCCGAAAATACCCCCGTGTAGGTAACCGGGTTGGAACGGGGAGTACGGCCCAAAGGCGACTGGTCGACCTGCACAACCTTATCAAGATCCTTTAATCCCGAAACCGTGTCGTAAGGCAACGGATCCTGCAGCGATTTATAAAAATACTGACTTAAAACGGGCTGAAGTGTTCCGTTAATCAGGCTTGATTTTCCGCTCCCCGATACCCCGGTTATACCGATCAGTTTTCCCAGAGGAAAAGAAACATCGATGTTTTTCAGATTATGCCCTCTGCATCCGGTTAAAGTCAGCGCCTTGCCATTCCCTTTCCTCCTTTGGGGAGGTACCGAAATGTTAAGTTTCCCCGTCAGGTATTTTGCTGTAAGCGTATGAGTTGCCAGGACTTCGGCCGGCGTTCCGGCAGCCACAATTTCTCCTCCATGTTTTCCGGCAAAAGGACCCATGTCGACCAGGTAATCGGCCGCCAGCATCATATCACGATCATGTTCCACCACAATAACAGAGTTGCCTGAGTCGCGCAGTTGCTTCAGGGCATTGATCAGCCGCAGATTGTCACGGTGATGAAGGCCGATGCTGGGTTCATCCAGGATATAGAGGACATTGACCAGTTGCGATCCGATTTGGGTGGCCAGACGAATGCGTTGCGATTCTCCTCCTGAAAGTGTTCCGGAAGTCCTGTCCAGCGCGAGGTATTCCACGCCGACATCGAGTAAGAAACTGATCCTTGTCCGGATTTCCTTAATAACTTCAGTGCCGATTTTCCGCTGCCTTTCGCTCAGTTGCTCATCCATTCCGGCGAACCATTGATCCAGTTCGGTCAGATCCATCTGAGCGAGTTCTGAAATGTTTTTTCCGGCAATCCTGAAATAGAGCGATTCCTTTTTCAGCCGCTGTCCGTTACACTCCGGACAAATCTTTTCACGAACAAACTGATTGGCCCACTTTTGGGCCGTTTTTGACGGATTATCGTCACGCTGGCTGTCGATATATTTAATCACGCCTTCATAGGTCATCATGTAACCGGCGGAACTGCCAAGTGGTGAATTTTTCAGGGCAATGCGCTCATTTGTGCCGTACAAAACGGCATTCAATCCGTCTTCGGGAATATCCGCGATCGGAGTTTTCAGGCTAAAACCATACTGATCACCCAATGCTTCGATTTGCCAGAAGATGAGCGTGTTCTTTTTTGCACCAAGCGGAACGATACCGCCCTGACCAATATTCTTCCCGGGGTCAGGAATTACCTTTCCCATATCGATTTCCGCAATCTGCCCCAGTCCGTTACATTTCGGACACGCTCCCTGGGGCGAATTGAATGAGAAATTATGAGGGGCCGGTTCATTGTAGGAGATACCCGTGGTCGGACACATGAGCTGGCGGCTGTAATATTTCACGTGCCCGGATTCATGATCCATAATCAGTGATATCCCGTGTCCTGTTTTCATGGCTGTCTGAACGGATTCCCGCAATCGCTTCCGGCTTTCTTCATTAACCAGGAGCCGGTCGATGACCACTTCGATGAAGTGATTTCTATACCGGTCCACGCGCATATTTGGTTTCAGCTCCTCTATTTTCCCGTCTACGCGGGCATATAGGAATCCCTTCTTCCTTACCTGCTCGAATAGCTCCCGGTAATGACCTTTCCTTCCCCTTACCAAAGGGGCGAGCACGTAGATGAATTTACCATTCGAAAATTCCATGATCAGATTCAGTATCTGATCATCGGTGTATTTCACCATTTTCTCACCGGTCTCGTACGAAAAAGCCTCACCGGCCCTTGCATATAATAACCGCAGGAAATCGTAAATCTCAGTAACGGTTCCAACCGTTGACCGGGGGTTCTTGTTTGTTGTTTTCTGTTCAATGGATATTACCGGACTTAACCCGGTGATCTTGTCGACGTCGGGTCGTTCCATATTACCCAAAAAAGAACGGGCGTACGCCGAAAATGTCTCGATGTACCGGCGTTGTCCTTCGGCATAAATGGTATCGAAAGCCAGCGAAGATTTTCCGCTGCCACTCAGGCCCGTGATGACAGTAAGTTTGTTCCGGGGAATTTCAAGGTTTATATTCCGGAGATTATGTACACGGGCACCCTCCACCACAATTTTATCTTCCTGCTCAATCAAATCCTCTGCAAATTGTGTTGTTTCTGCTTGCTGCATCTGAATTATTTTTTTAACGTCCGGAAATCCTTATCCGGAATTTTGATGGTATACGTCTTCCCTTTTGCGTTGGTCAGGAAACTCTCCCTTAACCAGGGGTTCAGCATCTTCAGTATCTTATAATTTGTATCGTGTTCTTTTGCAAAAAGCGCAAAATCAGGAACCGCCGTGCTCACCTGAACATTTTTTGTTCTCCATAGCGGGTACTTCTCACCTTCTGCGACCTGGAATCCATAGGCCTCCGGATTTTCCAGGATAAGTTTCAGGGCCAGTATCCGGAATACATAGCGCTCAGTTTCTTCGCCCAGCATCAGGTCGAAATAGCTTGACTCTTTTTGTGTACTGATTTGCCGGTCCACAAATCTCCGCCCGGCATTGTATGAAGCTGCCACCAGAGACCAGCTTCCGTACTTGCGGAATGAGTCTTTTAAGTAGCGGGCAACGGCATGCGTTGATAATTCGAGGTGATAACGCTCGTCCACCTCCCCGGTAACCTCGAGTCCGTAATCGGTAGCCGTTCCCTTAAGAAACTGCCAGAAGCCGACTGCGCCTGCCGGCGATACCGCCCGTGAGTTGAACCCGCTTTCGGCCAGAGCGAGATATTTAAAATCGTCAGGAATGCTATCCTTCGCCAGAAGAGGCTCGATTACAGCAAAATAACGTGGGGCAAGCTTCAAAAAACGCAAGGTCTGCGAGTGGAAATAACTGTTCACAAGCAACTCCCGTTCCAGGCTTTCCCTGACGTCAAAATAATTCAGGGGCACAGGTTCCCCGGCAAAGGACAACATATCGGGCATCAGCGGCGATGAATAATAACGTTCTTCACCCTCCGGTTCCTTACCTGCCTTTCCTTGCGGTAGGGTGGAAGCTCCAAAAAAGTAAAATCCGCCCAGCAGGACACCCGCGAAAATCAATGTCAGCAACAATCGGTTAAATATCTTCTTCACTCGAAAAATATTAGTTAATTATCAGGTTCGCAACTCCACCTATCAGGTTTGCACGTCCACGTGCCCCCTCCCTGATTTGCTTCCCGTTTATCCGTGGGGTGCAATACGTCCGGTTACTTCCGCCCGGAAACCGGAATCAAACGGTAAAAGTAATGATTTTTTACAGGGCATTCAACAGGCTGATGCTTAATTTTGAAGGATACCCGCAGCAGCAGCCCTGCGACGGAAAAAACACCGTTACCCGATGGCTAGAACCGGTAGCTCACTCCGGTGTAAATCCCGATTGTATAAGGCTTGAAGTTTACGTCGGGATTATTGCTGAGTGACTGAAGATAGTACTTAAGCCGCGGTTCCAGATGAAGTTGTATTTTGTCTGTCAGATGATATCCCATGCCAAATCCGAAGCTGGCTGCGTAATTGAAAGTATTCATATCTTTTGTTTTACCGATATGGGAACTCCCGTTTCCGTTTTCAAGATAGACATCGTTATCAACAAGAACATTGGTACTCATTCCGCCCAGCAGATGCATGTTCCATGCTTTATCGATCACCTGATACCTGACAAGCAGAGGAATTTCAATGTACTCAAACCGCTGTTCAAAATCGTCGCTGGTTAAAAGCAGTTCACTGCTGCCTTCTGCCAAATCGAGCGAATTGGATACCCTGATCGATGCGGGGAGTTGTTCAATTTCGATCACCCCCGCCGAAGCGTTCATCAACAGGTTACCTGAGGGTTGCATCCTTACTTTATTGTTGAAGTACGTGTAACCCAATTGTTCACTCACGCTCATCGATTGATTATTCCCGTGGGTGCCGGACGATTGGTCAAGGCGGCTGTAGTGAATACCGCTTTGTATACTCCACCGCCGCCCTGTCTGGTAGGCGACTGAAATGCCGGCACCAACACTCAAATCCTGTTTGTCGCCCGAGCGTGACATGTTGCTGGCATAAACCTCATCATACGAACTTTCGTTAACGGCGTAAGCCGGCGTCACCAAAGCGCCCACACTCCAACTCTGATGTTCCTCCCGCGCCGGATTCCGTTGATGAATTTGCTTATTCATTTCGATCACCAACAAATCCTTTTCAGTCAGCTCAGAGTATTCGTCCTGCTTATTCACACTTCGGTCTTTCAGTTCAGTAAGCAATTCAGGTGTTTGAATCTTAACTTTAGCCATCGGTAACAACGGAAGTGACTCCGGCTCGTCGGGTGCTTTTGCAACCTGTCTGACTTGCCGGCGGGGGTCAGATTCTTCCGAAACGACCGTATTTTTTACCCGATAAAAGGGTCGTTCCGATTCTTTTGCCAATGCTTTATCCCCGGAGATGTCCTTCGGTGGGACCACGTTTTCACCAGGCAGCGGACTGCCGGACGGCTCCTGTTCTGCCAGGACGGGCTTCTCCTGTGTGTTGCGTTGTTCCTGCAATTGCCATCCCAGCAGGAAAGCCAGCAGAACTGCGGCAGCGATACCGGCCACCCGCACCGTATGCATGAAAGCTCTTCTTTTCCCTGCCTTTTGCTTTTCCTGTATTTTCAACCAAACATAAGAAGGCGGAGCCTGCTCGAAGTCGTTAAGCTTCGAACGGAACAACTCGTCCAATATGTTATTATTTTTTGTCATGCAGAATAATTATTCTCAGTCTGTTCAAAATATTTTAATATTTGCTTCTTCAAAATTGTCCGTGCCCGGGCCAGGTTCGATTTGGAAGTTCCGTCGGAAATCTTCATCTCCGCTGCAATCTCTTTATGATTCATTCCCTCGAATACATACAGGTTAAAAACCATGCGGTACCGCGGAGGTAATTCGCGGATCAGCTTAAGCAGGTCGTTGGCAGAAATCTCCGAGATGATGTCATCTTTCAGGTCGGGCATTTCAAAAGCGGCAATGTCATCCACAGACTGAAGCAGGTTTTGCTTCCTGAATTTTTCAAGGGAGACATTCACCATAATCCGCCGCATCCAGCCTTCGAACGATCCCTCATGCCTGAAGGTCGCGATTTTTTCAAAGACCTTTATAAAACCATCCTGCAGGTTATCCTCGGCTTCAGTTGCATCTTTGGAATAACGCAGGCATACCCCATACATCTTAGGCGCAAACATCTGGTACACACGGGCCTGAGCCTGCGGCTTACCAGCTGCACAATCTGTTATGAGCTGACTCAGTTCTTCCAAAATTCATCAATTGGTTGTGCCAAATTTAGTTATTCCCAGGTTCCCCGTTTGCTTTACTATTCATGACGCATAATCGGGGGTCAGGGTTGCGTGCCGGACAATAAAGTTTTAGCGGAACAGATGATAAGTGAGGCCAATGGCAAAATCAAGATTCGTCTTGCTGTATATTTCCTTATAAGTCCCCATTTGGCCGTACGTGATGTCCTTTTCTCCGTCGGTATAAACCGTGAACAGACCGCCAAGGTCAAGATCGAAGCGTTCGTTAATATGAAACATCATTCCAAAGCCAACCGTATTCGAACTCAGGCTGTGGCTAAGATCGGTCTGATAACCCCTGCCAACACCGGTTTCAGAGTGCATGATACCGGCGCTGATAGCGGTCTTTTCTGTCAGCTGGTATTCCATACCGAACATCACCTCGTAAAAATTCTTATCAACTTCGTCCTCTTTTCCTTCCCAGTCTGCCCCTTTATCCAGGTAACTGGTGAACGAACCGGAAATTCTGAAGTCGTCGAGCAGTTTATAGTCGACTCCGGCAGCAAACACAGCGGGAAGATCATTCCTGAACTTTTCCCCGTCGGGATATACCCCAAGATCATCGACGTCGGTGTGATTTTTCATTTCAAGCCTGGTCTTAAACTCATATTTCAAACCGATATTAAGCCTGTCTCCCGGATGGATATTCAGTCCGATTATTGGCGTAAAGCCGGTTCCTTTTTGCTTCAGTTTCACGTAACGGTCGGAAGTCGCGGCAGCGCTTGCTGTGGCGGCAGCCGCTTTTGCTGTCATCGTGGCGGCAGCAACACCGAAGGTCGTTCCCGATGGGAACCCGTATTGTGCCGCCATGGCGTCTGACATCACTGCAGACGAAGGCTGTTGGGAAAACGCCGCTGCACCAGCTGATGCCTGCGCTGCCAGATCGGTCATGATATCCTTTACCAGGACACTTTTCCCGCCGGTGATTACACTAACCCGCCTGATATGTCCGTCATATTCATTTCCGGCCAGAACCAGCCTGAATCCTGCCGACCCGCTGATCACATCGCTGAAAGCCCGGGACATATTCAACTGTCCACCCCAGAAGACAGAATAGCCGTTGAAATATAGATCCGCTGAATAGGCATCTGCAGCAATCCCCAGGCCCGCGAGACTCAGGGGAATCTGCGAAAGGGGTACTTCAAACGAAGGAAGGCCCGTGCTGTATTCGGCAGTTCCGCCGCCCGAGTTGGGACCGAAACCAAATGATAAAGCCATCCGGTCTTTTTTATAAACCGCAAATCCTGAAGGAAATACAGGTGCAGAAACGTCTCCCTCATAGGTAGACACATTCAACAGGGGAAACCGGTTATCAATTGTTTTGGTTTGAAAAATGCTTTGGTTATGCAGTGAAAAATGAAATCCGTTCTCCATTTTGACCAATCCGGCCGGATTATAGTATACTGCATCAACCTGCAAAGAGGCGTTTCTGGAAAGCATTCTGACATACTGGGCGCTCTGATTGGCATTTGTCAATATGCCACCGGCAAAACTGAAGGCAGGCACCAGGAGAACAACCGTACCAACCAATAAGATTTTTTTCATGTTCAGCGTTAATTTAACAATCAAAAATAACCCATTTATATTGAATGCAAAACGATTCGGCTGAAATAAAAAAACCCGGCACATGCACCAGGTTCTCTAAAATCTTTCTATATATACTGCTTTAAAGGTGAATGACCTCATCGTACGCTGCGGCAGCAGCCTCCATGATGGCTTCGCTCATAGTCGGATGCGGGTGGATCGATTTAATCAGTTCGTGCCCTGTGATTTCCAGCTTTTTTGCTACTACAAGTTCGGCGATCATTTCAGTAACGTTTCCTCCGATGAGATGTGCGCCCAAAAGCTCCCCGTATTTGGCATCAAAAATCAGCTTGACAAAGCCGTCTTTCTGTCCTGCAGCGCTTGCTTTGCCACTTGCGGAATAAGGAAATTTACCAACTTTCAGATCATACCCTGCTTCCCTGGCCTTTTTTTCGGTCAGCCCGACCGATGCTACTTCCGGACCGGTGTACGTGCATCCCGCGATGTTCCCGTAATCGATCGGCTGTGGATTCATGCCTGCAATCTTTTCTACACAGACAATCCCTTCGGCCGAAGCCACATGGGCAAGCGCCGGTCCGTGCACGATATCGCCAATAGCATAAATACCCTCCACATTGGTCCGGTAGTAATCGTCCACTTTGACCTTTCCTTTGTCAACCTCAACACCCATCTGTTCAAGACCGATATTTTCAATGTTGGACGTTATCCCGACAGCAGATAAGACAATCTCTGCTTCGACGATCTGCTCCCCTTTTTTGGTTTTGATGGTCACTTTGCAACGATCTCCGGAGGTATCAACCGATTCGACCGAAGCATTGGTGAGCACATCCATTTTATTCTTTTTAAAAGCGCGCTCCAGCGTCTTCGAGACTTCCTCATCTTCGTTCGGAACGATTGTCGGCAGGAACTCCACCAGGGTCACCTGCGTTCCCAGTGACTGATAAAAATACGCAAACTCACTGCCGATAGCTCCGGAGCCGACTACTACCATTGATTTGGGCAGTTTAGGCAAAACCAACGCCTCCCGGTAACCAATAATCTTTTTCCCGTCCTGTTTCAGATTAGGTAGTTCCCGCGAACGGGCGCCGGTTGCCAATATAATATGACGGGCACTATAACTTTTCTTCTCACCTTCGGCACCAGTCACCTCAACGGTATTTTTTCCGGTCAGCACACCGGTACCGGCGATAGTCTGAATTTTATTTTTCTTAAACAAAAACTGAACACCTTTACTCATGCCGTCAGCAACATCGCGGCTTCGCTTCACCATAGCTTTCAGATCGGCACTTACCTCTCCTTTAATTGATACACCATAGTCAGCAGCATGTTTCGCATATTCATATGCCTGGGCACTTTTAAGTAATGATTTAGTTGGGATACAACCCCAGTTCAGGCATATACCACCTACATGCTCACGTTCAACAACAGCCACATTCAGGCCCAGTTGAGCAGCCCTGATCGCGGCAACATATCCGCCCGGACCGCTTCCAATTACTACTATGTCGTAATCCATTTTTTTTATTTTTCAATTCAACACCAAAACAGTTCAGCGGGTAAAATGTTCTTAAAAACTCCTGCTTTCCCCGAAGGTTTCAATCCGACCCCGCAGGTGTCGGTATCGGATAAAAAAAGCCGGAGGGTCCGGCTTTATAAATTAGGGCATGAGTTCTTTTAGCTTGGCCTGAAGCGCCTGTCCCTTCAGGTTTTTTGCAATTATTTTTCCTTCTTTATCCAGCAAAACAGAATGAGGGATAGCATTAACTCCGTAAAGCCTGGCGGCCTTGTTTTGCCAGTAGGCCAAATCAGAAACATGGTGCCATGCCAGCTTATCATCGTTGATGGCTTTCACCCAGGAGTCTTTATCCCGGTCGAGCGAAACTCCAATAATATCAAAACCTTTATCCTTAAAGTCATTATAAGCCGCTACCACATTTGGATTTTCCTGACGGCAGGGAGCACACCAGGCAGCCCAAAAATCGATCAGTACATATTTGCCGCGAAGCGACGAAAGAGTAACCGGGTTTCCGTCCGGGTCATTCATCGTAAAGTCGGGAGCCACAGCCCCTACGGCAGTCTTTGCCTGCAGTTCAACAAAATTTCTCAACTCCACCACATATACAGAACTGTCCAGGCCAGACGCAAAGGTGTCGACCAGCGATTTCAGTTCCTCATATTCAAGTTGTGGTGCCAGTTGCGAAACGGTGATAAATGGAGCAACAACCGAGCTGTTATTCTCCCGTACAAAATTCTTGGCGTAGACCATCATGTTTTCCGAGCTCGCTTCAATATCAATTCTGACCCGTTCAATTTCCTGTTGATTGCCCGAAGCCATTGCTTTTGAATATTCTTCCCTGTACTGATTCATCTTTTCCCCCATCTTTTTCAATTCGTCCAGGTAGGTATTAAAAATAGCGGTTTCCGGAGAGCCGGTTACTTTTGTGGACTCGAGACTGTCTTTGTAAGCTTCCACCTTAATCGATGCATTTTCCAGGAAAAACTGGGCGAAGTACTCATTATCGTTTAACCGCAGGTAATGTAATTCAGGCATCCCTGCCTTTCCTTCAAATTTAAATTTTCCGTCGGCCAGATCAGCCGTATCCAAATTGACAGCCTGACCTTTTTCGGCTCTCACCAGGTATACCTTGCCTGAATCCTGACCGGCTATACTACCTGATATCCGGTATTTTTTCGAACCATTCTGGCAGGAAAACAGAATTGCAGCAAAGAAGAACAGCATGGCAACATTTTTCATTTGTGATTCATTTTTAATTAAGGTTTCTATACTTTTTCAGTTTTTAGTCTTTTTGTGACTGATAATAAAATTCCAGCAGCTTACGGGCAGCGACAAATGAACTCATTTCTTCGTCCAGCACTTTCTTTTCAAGGAGAGAAACCAATCCTTTTATGTTTTGGTTTTGGTAGAAATTAGATTTTAACTGTTCATTAATTGTTTCATACATCCAAAACCTGGACTGCTCGTTTCGTTTTTCCTGAAAATAACCGTTCCCGTTCACCTGGCTAAGATACTCACCAATTGTTTTCCAAATCTGATCGATGCCGGTTTTTTTTACAGCAGAACAAGTAAGCACCCGCGGACTCCAGCCCGAAGTGTTCAGGGGAAACAGATGCAAGGCATTCTGATACTGCACACGTGCCATTTCGGCCCGGGCTATATTATCGCCATCCGCTTTATTAATTGCTATGGCGTCGGCCATCTCCATAATTCCACGTTTAATTCCCTGAAGTTCATCTCCGGCCCCGGAGAGCATCAGCAACAGAAAAAAATCGACCATCGAATGGACAGCAGTTTCGCTTTGTCCAACCCCTACCGTTTCGATAAAAATGATATCAAAACCGGCAGCCTCACACAGGATAATCGTTTCCCGCGTTTTCCGGGCGACGCCTCCCAGCGATCCTGCCGACGGCGAAGGCCTGATATAGGCATTCGGATCGGACGATAACTCCTCCATCCGGGTTTTGTCGCCAAGTATGCTTCCGCGCGAACGTTCACTGCTCGGGTCAATGGCCAGCACAGCCAGCTTATGCCCCTGTGACGTGATGTATTTCCCCAGTGATTCAATAAAAGTGCTCTTGCCGACTCCGGGAACACCGGTAATGCCAATTCGCAAAGACTTACTGCTTTGCGGGAGGCACCGCATAATTATTTCCTGGGCAATTTCCTGGTGCTCTCTGCGTGAACTTTCAACCAACGTAACGGCCTGGCTCAAGACGGTGATATTTCCTTCCAAAATTCCCTTCACGTAGTCATCGGCCGAAAGAATGGTTTTCTTCTTATTTCTCAGAAACCGTTTTACTGAATTCTCATTAAATGATTCCGGCTGATCAATCCCGCTGTTAACGGTCAGTCCTTTAAAATGTTCATCGTTTTCAATATGATCATGCTCTTTATCAACAATCATCGTACAAATTTTTACGAAGGTAAAACTTCGTCATTGATAAAAAAAATAAGCCGCTTCAAAACTTAAAGCGGCTGCTGACATTTATTTAACATTCTTTCAGGACTCACTGATGTTGGTTGAAACACGTAAAATACTGGTAGGCATCTTCGGATCATTTGTAATGATGGTGATGGCCTTATTTTGTCTGCCTCTTTTCCCTGACGAATCGAAAATTACCTTCATTGGGACACGCTCATTCGCCCCAATCACCTTTTTTGCCGGCGACACCACGGTACATCCGCACGAAGTTTTTATATCCCGGATAATCAACTCGCGTTTACCTTTATTTTGAATAATAAACGTATACTCGGGGCGGTCGCCTTCCCTGATATTCCCGAAGTCGTAACTCATCCGGTCGAAAGAAATGACAGGAGCACTGGCCAGTTCCTCAGGGCTAAGTGCGGAGAAATCTTCCTCAATGGTGGCCGTAATGCCGATGGAATTATTGAAATCCGATTTGCCGTTCACATCCAGATAAATCCTGTTAATCACAAATCCGTAATTGTTAACCTTGCCTCCGTCATACGTAATGATAACGTGACCTTTTGCATCCGGCATCAGGGTTGAAGGCTGAACGCGAACCTTCAGATGTTCCGGCGTACTGCGAAAGCCCAGGCGAACCGGTTCGTCCGAATCATTGACAATCTCAAGAGAATCGGTCAACACCTGCGTTTCCCTGACAGTGGAAAAATTGACATGATTTGACCGCGCCCGAACCGGACCGATTTGCCTTGGATACAATTCGGAAAGCGTTTTCGGACGTGCTTCAACAATTCCTTTGATGCGCAGGATTGTTTGTTCGTTTTCAGCATTTGTGGAAACGGTAATCGTCTTGTTAAATGGTCCCGGTCTTCCTTGTGGGTTATAGATCACTTTGATAAATCCCTTCTCACCCGGGGCGACCGGTTTTTGTGTCCATTCGGGTGTGGTACAACCGCACGAAGCATGCACATGATTAAGAATCAACGGCGTAGCTCCGCGATTCGTAAAAACAAATGAATAAGCCTGAAGTCCGTCTTCCTCCTTAAATGACCCGAAATCATGTTCCAGCTTACTAAATGCGATCCGGGCCTTCGAAGTTTGGGCAAAGACCTGCTCCCCCACTAAAAGGACTGTCAGCGCAAAAAAAATAAATTTAACCTTCATAGTTGCTTGTACTCGTTAACTGTTTGCAAAGATAAAAAAAACGGCAACACGCATTGGCCGGCTTTAATCCTTACAAAACTATAAAAGCCTTTCGGTTACTATGGCCAATTCCGGAGAAACAATTGTTAATAATTTGTTAATGAGCGGCATTCTGCCTTTTTTTATTTAGTTTCGCAATACTAAATAAGGGGATTTATCAGACACCATGGGAAGAAATGCTATTCGGATTGTAATTGTTTTGGCCACGTTTTCCGTACTTGGTATCCTCCTGATCCAGTTCTTTTTTTTAAAAAACACGGCCGATCTGAATGAAACACGGTTTCATGATGACGCGGCACAGGCACTAAAGAATGTTGCCCGCCATTTAATTGAATACAACGATAAGATCAGGGAGCGAAAAGCCAACGCCAGTCTCTTGCCCGAAGTGGAGCAGATTTCCAACAATTATTACGTGGTCAATGTGAACGAGGAAATCAATCCGCAGTTGCTCGAGCATTTTTTAATCAAGGAATTTACGCGGTTTAACCTCAGCCTGGATTTTCAGTATGCCATCTATGACTGTGAAAGCAAAAAGATGGTCTATGGTATTTCTCTGACCGGAAAAAAAGACAGTTTAAAAAGGCAGCAGTTCCATCCGAAACAAAAGACAGCCTGCGATCAGGACGACGAATTATTTGACGCTCATTACAAAAGCATGTCGGACAGGAAGAACGTTTCTTCGCTTCCTACCTGTGAGAAATATACTTATTATTTTGGCGTGTACTTTCCCAATCGCTCGAAATACTACTCCAATAATATTCATGCCTGGTATATTGTGAACGGCATTCTTTTTATTGTCATCCTGTTCTTCAGCTACACGTTGTATGTCATTTTGAAACAGCGGCAACTCAGCGAGGTTCAGAAAAACTTCATCAACAACCTTACACACGAATTCAAAACGCCAATTGCATCGATCGATTTATCGGCCCGGGTGCTGGCAGACCCCGCTATCGTTCATCAGCCAAAACGCCTGGAAAAATATTCGGCGATCATCGGTGAACAAACCCAACGCCTGTCGCTTCAGGTAGAAAAGGTTTTACAGATGGCAAGCATCGAAAAGAAAAAACTACAGCTCGAAAAACAGGAAATCGATTTAA
Source organism: Prolixibacteraceae bacterium (assembly GCA_038562555.1). Taxonomy (GTDB): domain Bacteria; phylum Bacteroidota; class Bacteroidia; order Bacteroidales; family Prolixibacteraceae; genus JBCFBK01. The sequence continues at coordinate 38,630 of JBCFBK010000002.1, forward strand.
CGGAATTTCTGCATAAGTGTATTGAGGAATTCAAAAACGGTCAGAACGGCAACGACTATAACATAGCGCTTTTTACGCCATCCGGGTCCGTCAGCATCCAGGCCGATGCGTTCCATTTTTGCAATATCATATACAACATTCTGGATAATTCCTTTAAGTATTGTGATGACAAGCCTGAGGTGACAATTCGTGCAGAACAACTGAAAGGTACCGTTCAAATCAGTTTTGCCGATCAGGGAATCGGAATTCCACGGCAGTACCGAAAAAAGATCTTTGACCGCTTTTTCAGAGTGCCGACCGGGAACATACATAATGTAAAAGGGTTTGGCCTGGGTCTCGATTATGTTAAAAAAATCGCAGAAGGCCATGGATGGAAAATACAGGTGAGCGAAAATTCACCAAAAGGCAGTATTTTTACGTTAATTATACCTGAATAAGTGATGATGGATTTGACACGAAAAAAAATTCTTTTGGTTGAAGACGACAATACCCTGAATTTTATTATCAGCGATCATCTTCAGGAAGCAGGATACCAGGTAGCGGAAGCAGGTGATGGAGAAAAAGCGTTTGAGATCTTCGAAAACGAGACTTTTGATCTTTGCCTGCTTGACGTCATGTTGCCCCGGCTGGACGGTTTTTCCCTGGCAAAAAAGATCAGGTCGGCCAATCAGCTCGTCCCGATCCTGTTTTTGACGGCAAAATCGCTGACCGAAGACAAGATAAACGGTTTTGAGCTCGGAGCAGACGATTATATCACCAAACCCTTTAGTATGGATGAATTGCTCATGAGGATCAAAGTCTTCTTAAGAAGAAGCCAACCCCTGGACAGCCTTTTCCAGGAGATAAAAAGCTGCCGGGTCGGACATTTTGATTTTTATTACGACAACCTCACCCTGCTGCATCAGAATACCAGCAAAACATTGACATACAAGGAGGCGCAACTGCTGAAATATTTCTGTGAACATCCAAATACCGTTCTCAGCCGTTCCGAAATACTCAAAAATGTGTGGGGTTCGGACGACTACTATCTGGGAAGAAGTCTTGACGTATTTATTTCCCGTTTGCGTAAATATTTAAACAGCGATCCTGAAATCAAGATCATCAACCTTCATGGCATTGGATTTCGCTTCAACGCATCGGTTGAAAAACAATAAAAGAACAGTTACTCAACGCTCATTCATCACCGAAAGAAACACCCATCTGCCTGGCCTTAACAATGAGCGGATGATCTTTTTCCACAAACCTGATATGGTCGGCAGTTTCAGCAAGGGGTATGGCCACCAGACTGTTATTCCTTATGGCTACCATGGTCCCGAAATCGCCCTGCGCGATACACTGGGCGGCAAAGGCACCATAGCGGGTGGCCAGGATCCGGTCCATCGGTGTCGGACTTCCTCCGCGCTGAATGTATCCCAACACGGTTTCCCGGGTTTCAATACCCGTATAGGTATTGATCGCCTCGGCCAAATACCTGCCGGCTGATGAATTATCGGGCCGTTTAATTCCTTCTGCCACTACGACAATGGAATAAGCCTTTTTATTTTCAAACCGCTCTTCTATCCGCTTACAAACTGACCGGATACTGTAATCCAGTTCGGGAAGCAAAATGATATCGCCTCCTCCGGCCATTCCTGCATACAACGCAATCCAGCCGGTGTGATGCCCCATCACTTCGATGATCATCACCCGCTGATGTGAATTAGCGGTGGTATGCAGGCGGTCGATTGCTTCAGTAGCAATCATTACGGCCGAATCAAAACCAAAAGTAACATCGGTTCCCCAAACATCATTGTCGATCGTTTTTGGGATGCCGATCACGTTCAAGCCTTCAGCCCGCAGCCTGTCGGCTGTTTTCATCGTCCCGTTTCCCCCGATACACACCAGGGCATCCAATCCGAGTTCATGATAATTATTCTTTATCAGTTCCGGCTTCTCGTTGTCGCCTTCCTTGACAAATTTGTAAGGTTTTTCGCGTGAAGTGCCAAGAATTGTCCCGCCTAAAGTCAAAATTCCCGAAAGATTCGACTCCTGCAGGTGCACATATTCCTTCTCGATGAGGCCGGAAAACCCTGCTGTAAACCCAATAACCTCCATTCCGTAATTGACGATGGCCGTCTTTCCTACTCCCCTGATAGCAGCATTTAATCCGGGGCAATCTCCTCCGGCTGTCAAAATGCCAATCCTCTTTGGTCTGTCTGCACTCATAATTTTTATTCTTTTATTTTTCTCCTGTTCCGGCGACCCGCCTGAAAAATCCTACCGAAAGTACTAAAACAAATCATCATTTATCATCTTTTCAATAATCGCTGCAGGAAATTTCCGTTGTGTTTAACCACATGAACTTCATTTAACTATTCATATGAAATACACTGATGCCGGAATAAAACTGTACGAATTCATTCGAGAGTTGTTCTGTGTAGGCAAGATTTTTATTATTTTCGTAAAAATATTTACCTGGAATTTAAGTTTATACAATAACCTAAAAATCAAGTCCAATGAGAAAATTTTTTTCGTACCTGTTAACCGGAGTTTTGTTTTTGGCCGTTGCCTGCACTGGCGGACAAAAAAAAGCTGACACAACTGCAGAAACTAAGGATTCAATCATGACGGAAGAACCTGCTGCAGATAACACGCTGACCAGCGCTGAAAAGCAGGAAGGCTGGAACTTATTATTCAATGGCCAGACGGCCGAGGGGTGGCGCGGGGTCAATAAAACAGCGCTTCCGGGAGCCTGGAAAGTTGAAGACGGAACGCTGATGTGCCAGGGATCCGGAAAAGGTGAGGCCGGAGCAGACAACGGCGGTGATATTCTGTATGACAAAAAATTCAAAAATTTCCATCTCAAACTGGATTGGAAAATTGCAGAAGGCGGAAATTCAGGGATCTTCTATCTTGGCCAGGAAGTTGCCGACTGGCCCATTTACAAAACGGCTCCTGAAATGCAGATCCTCGACAATGAACGCCATCCGGATGCAATGCTTGGGAAAGACGGAAACCGTAAAGCCGGATCGCTATACGACCTCATCCCCGCAAAACCTCAAAACGCCAAGCCCGCGGGTGAGTGGAACAGCGTTGAGATTATTTGTTTCAAAGGCACAGTGGTCCATAAACAAAACGGCGCTACAGTCGTTGAATACCACCTCTGGACCGACGACTGGAAGGCCATGGTAGCTGACAGCAAATTCCCGGCACTGAATGAGAATTTTGCCAATGTTGCAGAAGAAGGTTTCATTGCGCTCCAGGATCATGGAGACAGCGTCATGTTTAAGAATATCAAGATCAAAGAATTGTAACTGAATAATCGGAAAGGGCTGCAAAAGGCCCTTTCTTTTTTTGAGAAAACGGCAAACAGCAATCTGATTCGCGGCTCCCGTCCATCCCGCAATCCGGGACAAGATCAAATAGATGCTGTATATTTAACTTCTCGGATGAAAAGGTGGCATTGCCCACGGGTCTTCACAACTTTTTATACTATTCCTCCGTTTTGTTTCCAAAGACAGGTTGATTATGAGTAAGGAACGTCGGGTGGAAATTTATCTGCTTTTTGAATTTATATTGCTTTTTCTGGCTGTGCCTCTGATTGTCTTTTTTGAAGCCAATATGGTTCATCCAAGCAAAGCCCTGTTGCCGTTTGTCATTCTGGTAGTATTGATCCTGCATTACTCGCACGGATTTAAGTGGAAGGAACTTTGGCGGTTCCGGGTCGAGCGGCAATTGTTTTTGCGTCATCTGGGCATTGTTATTCTTGTTGCATTGCTGATGGCGGGATGGGTTTACCTTTTTGACCGGGAAAATTTATTTAACCTGCCCCGGTCAAATTCGCAACTTTGGATCATGGTAATCATTCTGTATCCGGTTTTTTCAGCCTTTACACAGGAGGTGATCTATCGCACCTTCATTTTCAGGCGTTACCATAAGGTTTTCAAGAATGAACTGCCGAAGATACTCGCCAGCGCACTCGTATTCAGCTTTGTACATCTTTTCTACTACCATGCAGCCTCTATGATTCTCACCTTCATCCTCGGCGTATATCTGGGCTGGATATACACGAAAACAAAAAGTATTTTATTCACAACGATCATACACGGGCTCATGGGAATTGCAGTCTTTTCAGTTGGGCTTGGGCACTACTTTTGGATTGACATGCAAAAGTGGCTGTAAAACAAAGGACTGCAATAATCCCCCTGCACATTCGCACTGTCCGTTTTGTTTTGAACCAGCATTAAATAAATCGTAACATCCTCCCCATTCTGACTCGCCGATCAAACAGTTTTTATACCTTTACGGGCTGATTAACAAAACAACAGTTGCAGCCTCTCATGCAAAGAATAAAGTTCGACATAATCATCGCCGGCAGCGGACTAGCAGGTCTTACTGCTGCATTTTACGCGTCAAGATATGGTTCGGTGGCCCTGATCACAAAATCGGAGCTGGATACCAGCAATTCCTACTATGCGCAGGGAGGCATTGCCGGTGCAATCGGAGAAAACGATTCGCCTGAGTTGCATTTTGAGGATACGCTCATTGCCGGACGGGGTTTATGCGAAAAAGAAGCGGTCGAAATCCTGGTCAACGAAGGGCGTGACCGAATACTGGAACTCATTGCAATGGGTATGCAGTTCGACAAAGTGAACGGGAAGCTGGTTCTTGGACTGGAAGGAGGCCACAGCAAACGCCGGATTTTGCATGCCGGCGGAGACGCAACAGGAAAAGAATTAACTTGCTTTATGCTAAATAAGGTACTTCAGCAAAAGTCGATCCGAACCTTTGAATATACCGCCATTACAAAACTTCTGGTTCAGGATGGTGTTTGTTCAGGCGTGCAGGCGCTTGACTTCACAACCGGCAACAATTTGATTTTTGAAGCGCCTGCCTGCATACTGGCGACGGGCGGGCTCTCGCGTATTTTTAACCGTACTACCAATCCGCATACCGCTACGGGCGACGGAATTGCGTTGGCTTACGAGGCTGGCGCAATACTGGAAGACATGGAATTTATTCAGTTCCATCCTTCCGCCCTCTGCGTCGAAAATCAGGATGCGTTCCTGATCAGTGAGGCTGTCAGAGGTGAAGGAGCCTGGCTGTTGAATAAGGAAGGAGAACGTTTTATGAAAGATATTCACCCGCTGGCGGAATTGGCACCCCGTGATGTGGTAGCTTTTTCCATATACAAGCAGATGAAAAAAGACCAGCGGCCATTCGTGAACTTATCGCTCCGCCACCTTGATCCTGAAAAGGTGAAAAGCCGGTTTTCCAATATTTACCGGAAGGTGAAGGAATTTGGTTACGACATGACCACCGACTTGTTGCCCATTGCCCCTGCAGCGCATTACATGGTAGGGGGAATCAAAACCGACCTGAACGGCGAAACGAATATCGCCGGGTTATTTGCCTGCGGCGAGGTAGCTTCGACAGGGGTTATGGGGGCTAACAGACTGGCAAGCAATTCTCTTCTGGAATGCCTCGTATTTGGCAAAAGGGCAAGTGAAAAGGCCGCAGGAAGGCATAAAACAACAACACCCGGCGACCAAAAAATAATGACTAACCTCAGGGAAAATGAAGCTTTTTTTCTGGACATAAAGAACGAGATCGCCGACCTGATGTCAGAAAAAGTCGGCATCGTCAGGAATGAACAGGACCTGACCAATGCGCTCAATACACTCGGAGAGATCCGGCAACGAATCAACACGGACATCAACGACTACAACCTGCTAAAATGCAGTCAAATAACAAAGATTTGCGAACTGATCATCACTTCTGCCTTACTAAGGAACGAAAGCAGGGGGGGGCATATCCGGGAAGAATATAAACAGGAAGATCCCGATTACAGGATGCATATCATTCAGCAAAAAAGTGAAGATCCGCAATTTATCCCGATACAAAAATGAACAGAAAAGAAACAGAAGCAGCCGAACGGTTAATTAACCTGGCACTTGAGGAAGATGTAGCCGCGGGAGACATCACCACCGACAATCTGATCCCGGCGGGATCGCGCAAAAAAGCCCTGATGGTCGCCAAGGCCGACGGCGTAATAGCGGGTCTTCCGGTAGCCGAAATGGTTTTTCACAAACTCGACTCCACTCTGCAATGGATGCCCCAGGTCAATGAAGGGGACCACGTAAGTAAGGGAGAGGTCATTGCCCGTTTTGAAGCCAGTTACCGGGCTCTGTTGACGGGTGAACGCACAGCCCTGAATTTTCTCCAGCGCTTGTCGGGAATTGCTACGCTGTCGGCCCGGTATGTCCATGCTGTTTCCGGGTTTAAGACTGTTATCCTGGATACCCGTAAAACCCTGCCAGGATTCCGTCTGCTTGACAAATATGCCGTAAAAACAGGAGGTGCATCCAACCACCGGATTGGGCTGTTCGATATGGCGATGATCAAGGATAACCATATCGAGGTAGCCGGAGGAATTACGCCGGCAATCACTCAGATCCGCTCCAGAATACCGGCCGGTGTTCAAATCGAAGTTGAAACAACCAACCTTGACCAGGTGCAGGAAGCAATTCGCGCAGGAGCCGACATCATCATGCTCGATAATATGGATAATGAAACTATGGCCGCTGCCGTTAAGCTGATCAATGGACAGGCCAGGGTCGAAGCTTCAGGAAATATGACTATCGCCCGGTTAAAAGAGGTTGCTGCAACCGGTGTGGATTATATATCGATCGGAGCGCTTACGCATTCAGTTCAGGCACTGGATATCAGCCAGCGTATTGAATCGTAAGAGGTTTAACATGGAGTACGACCATTAAAATTAAATTACCCGCAAATGAATCTCGTCATTGACATTGGAAACACCCGTATTAAGCTCGCCTTGTTCAACGACCATGATCTCATGTTCAATGTCCCACTCGATGAACTGAAAACCGAACACCTCCGGATTTTACGCGAAGAGCACCCCCAACTCAACAAAGCAATACTCTCGTCTGTAAGGGATTATCCGGACGATGTCCGGGATTTTTTGACGACTGCCTTTGATCAGTTTATCGAATTTAACCATCAGACTCCCGTCCCAATTACAAACCTGTACCTGACACCGGAGACCCTGGGGCTGGACCGGCTGGCCTCAGCAATTGGAGCTGCTGCGCTGTTCCCGGGCGAAGACCTGCTTGTTGTTGATGCCGGAACTGCCATTACCTACGATCTGGTTAGCCGCAATAATGAGTATCGGGGAGGCAATATTTCACCGGGACTAACAACCCGTTTCAAGGCTTTGCATCACTTTACCGGCCGACTTCCACTGGTGGAGCAGCGATTGGATTTTCAGCCCCTCGGACGCGACACAGAATCGGCCATAAGGGCAGGTGTTCAGCAGGGATTAATTTTCGAAGCAGAACAAACCATCCATTATTTTAACACAATTTATAAAAATTTAAAAGTCATTTTTACGGGAGGCGATGCTGGATTTTTTGAAAAAAACTTAAAAAATAACATCTTTGTACAATTTAATCTTGCTTTATTTGGTTTAAATAGGGTTCTGGAATATAACCAATAACCAGCCACACGAAGCATTTGCCGGGCAGGGTTCGGCATCAGAGAGAAAACAAAATCTTAAACTAACGGATTTGGCATGTATTTTGGAGTTCGCCTATAACTGAAGAGGAAAAAATATTAAGAAGCGTTAATTATTAAATTTATTCCTCTATTTGTTCAAAATAGATTATTTTTGGCGTTTATTATTTTACCTTGAAAACGCAACAGAAGCAAAAAAATAAAAAATAAATTATAACCACATGAAATCTTTGATATTAAAAACGCAATTCCTTACGTTAACCCTGGCCGTACTGGTAACAGTTTCTGCCTACGCGCAACGTGTAATTACGGGGACAGTTTACCGGGAAGGAAAAGTTGCCGCAGGGGTGACTGTTGAAGCCCATAAATCATCTGAGGTATTTATGACCAGCTTTGACGGCAAATACAAAATCACCGTTGACGATAAAAGTAAATATCTGAAATTCACGTTCATTGACGATTCAAGAAAAGTAGACATTGAAAGTAACCCGAATAATGTCATTGATTTTAGTTTCGATGGCGAGGTTCCTGCATCCGTAGCCGCGACTCCGGGTGAAGGAGGAGTCGACACCCGCACCAGCGAAGAACTGGTAAAGGCTAAAGTTACTGAGTTCATGAGTAACTATACCATGTATGATCAATTCTATAAACAGAAAGATTACAAATCGGCCCTTGCACCGTGGAGGCTGATGTTCAGGAAGTATCCTAAATCCTCCCCGAATATCTACATTCATGGAGCTAACATGTATGCTGCGTTCATTGAATCGGCTACCGACCAGGCTGCAAAAGATGCCTACGTTGATACCCTAATGTCGGTCTATGATCAGCGGATCAAATATTTCGATCAGAAAGGGTTTGTTTTAGGCCGTAAAGCGACAGATTACTTCGAGTATAAGCTAAAAAACGAGAATCTTTCGGACGAGGAACTAAAAGCCATTCTGAAAACAGGATATGCCGACCTGAAGGAATCCATCCAGCTCGAAAAGAATGAAACGGAAATGGCAGTACTGGTGGTATTTATGCAAGCCACGAAGCGTCTTTTCAGCATGGGTGAACTGACCAAGGAAGATGTTGCAGCCAACTACGACCTGGTTTCGAAAGTTGTTGATGCCAACCTTGTGAAAACACCGGGCGAAGAAAAGTTAACGACTTCAAAAAGCATGATTGATGAACTGTTCCAAACCAGTGGAGCAGCCGATTGCGAGGCACTGACTGCTTTGTATGAGCCTAAATTCGAAGAAATTTCGAAAGATCCCGATGCTTTGAAGAACATGCTGCGTGTTTTAGGAAAACAGGATTGTAACGGCGAATTGTTCGCCCGGGCGTCTGAAAAACTTTATGCGCTGGATCCTTCACCTGAAGCAGCATTTAACATGGCTCACCTGTTTATGAAACGTGATGATTTTGACCGGGCTAAAGAATATTACAAAAATGCGATCGATGCTGAAACCAATAAAGAACTGCTGGCAAAATATTACTATGAATTGGGTCTGGTAACCTTCGCCAAAGAAAAGGATTTCCAGCAAACACGGGCCTATGCACGTAAAGCACTCGAAAATAATCCCAACTTCGGAAAGGCTCTGATTTTGATCGGAGATGTTTATGCACATTACAGCAAAAATTACGGAAAAGATGAATTCGATCACCTTTCTCTGTACTGGCTGGCGGTTGATTATTACGAGAAGGCCAAGCGGGTTGACCCGGATGTTTTTGCCGAAGCGAATCAGAAAATAAACACCTACAGGGTTTACTTCCCTGACAAGGAGACGTTATTTTTCGGTGGATATCAGGACGGACAACCCATTACTTACGGCAGTTGGATCAACGAGACAAGCAGAGTCCGTGCGAAAAAGTAGAACATACACAAGGCAAAGATATTCATTCAAAAGCAATGCAATTCTCCTTTGGGGAATTGCATTGCTTTTCTTTTCATGTGAAAACAAGATCGAGCGGATTAAGGAACTGTCGACCAGCGACAAACTGCCAGGGGTTGAAGCAGAAAATTTTGAAATGATCCAATCCGATTCTTCCAAAATTAAAGTCAGGTTAAATACACCGCTGATGGTTCAATATAACCAGGACGAAGGAGAACCTTATACCGAATTCCCAAAAGGTGTAAAAATTGAGCAGTTTGGACCGGACATGCAGATTGTTTCAAAAATCACGGCAAACTACGCCCAGGTTTTTGACAAGGAAGATAAATGGATCGCCAAGAACAATGTCATTGTCATTAACCAGAGCGGCGATTCGCTTAAAACAGAAGAACTTATCTGGGAAAAAGCGACCGGTAAAATCTATTCCGATAAATTCGTAAAAATTATCCGCGAAGATCAGATCATAAATGGTATCGGCTTTGAGTCCGACCAAAACATGGCGAACTGGGAAATTAAGAAAGTGAAAGGCACCCTCTACATGGAGGTACCGGAATAAGTCATGGAAAGCATTTTGATCATCCTCATTTCAGTCATCTTTTCCGCTTTTTTCTCCGGAATGGAAATTGCTTTTGTTTCGGCCAATAAACTTCGGCTGGAATTTGACACGAAGCAACACTCTTATACGTCGGTAATCCTTTCAATATTCTCCAGACACCCGGAGCAGTATCTGATAACGATGATGCTGGGCAATATCATTTCGCTGGCAATATACGGGATTGCCCTGGCCAGCCTGCTTAGTCCCTTTATTTCCGGCATCCTTGTATCGGATGCGGCAGTATTATTACCGGAAATCATTTTCGCTGCGCTGGCGATGCTGCTTGCGGCTGAATTCTTACCTCGTCTCCTGTCATGGCCTGATCCAAATATGGCCTTGCGGATCTTTAGCGTGCCACTTATCTTTTTTTATGGTTTATTTTATCCGCTGGCTGCGCTGGTGCAGGGATTGTCGGCAAGATTATTTCCCGGAATTACGTTCACTGCTTCGGGTCGTGAAACAGAAAAAATAATATTCAGTAAAGGCGATCTTGACCACTTTATCCATGAGCAGGATTATGGGACTGTTATAAGTGAACATGGCGTTAACAATGAGGTGAAGCTCTTCCGGAATGCGCTGGACTTCTCAAAAGTCAAACTACGTGAGATCATGGTGCCTCGTACCGAAATTGCAGCCATCGATGTCACTTCCTCGTTTACGGAACTGAGAAAAAAATTTATTGAAACGGGTTACTCAAGAATCCTGTTTTACCAGGATAATATTGACAATATCGTGGGTTATATTCACCACTCAACCATATTCGCCAACCCTGAGTCAATTCGGTCGGCCTTGAAAAAAGTACTTATTGTCCCGGAAACGATGTCGGCCAGCAGGCTACTGAGCATGTTCATTCAGGAACACCGCAGTATCGCCATTGTTGTGGATGAATTCGGCGGAACCTCGGGTATGGTTACAAGTGAAGACATTCTGGAGGAAATTTTCGGTGAGATTGAAGACGAGCACGATACCACCGATTTTGTCGAAAAGCAGGTCAGCGCAGATGAATATATCTTTTCTGCCCGGATCGATCTTGATATGCTGAACGAAAAATATGATCTCGGCCTTCCGACAGATGAAAATTACGAGACCCTCGCCGGCTTCATCCTTTTTCATTATGAAAGTATCCCGAAAGTCAATGCGGCAATCACCATTGGCAGATTCCATATCAAAATCCTGAAAGCGACCAATACCCGTATTGAGCTGGTAAACCTGAAGGTTTCCGGGCAGACCTCATGATACGGAAGGGCGTCAAAAAATGCTTTCTTCAGTACAACACGCCAAAATAAAAATTGAATTTTAAAGATTAAAATCTAAAATTGTTATCTTCGTAGCGCTAAATTTTAGAATAAAAAACATAATTCAATTAGTTAAATAAATGGCTACCTTACAGAGAATTCGAAATCGTGCTGGCATATTAGTAGCAGTTGTTATTGGTTTGGCATTAGTTGCCTTTATTTTGGGTGACATGTTAAATGCAGGAAGTTCTTTAATGAGACCTTCCCAAATGGAAGTTGCAGAAATTAACGGTGAATCGGTTCAGTATCCGGACTTCCAAAGCAAAATCGAACAAACTGCAGAAATTTACAAAATGAACAGCGGACGAACCCAACTTGACGATAATGCCTGGGCCCAGGTACGGGAACAGGTTTGGCAGGAATTAGTGCGTGAAGCTGTCATGGGTGATGTATACGAGGAGCTGGGGCTGACTGTTAGTTCCGACGAGTTGTTCGATATGATCCAGGGTTCAAACATTCACCCGATCATTCAGCAGCTTTTCAGCAATCCTCAGACAGGGCAAGTAGACAAACAGGCGGTTCTGCAGTTTCTGAAATCACTGGAAGGGAATGCTACTCCGCAGCAAAAGGCATATTGGCTTTATATTGAAGATCAGATCAAAAAAGAACGGATCCTGACCAAATATAATAACCTGGTTCGCCAGGGGCTTTACATTACAAAAGCAGATGCAGGTTCTGAGCTAAAAGCAAAAAGTAAGACAACCAATATTCAGTACATCAGTTTACCTTACGCTTCAATGCCCGACAGCGCGGTGAAGGTTACCGACAAAGAGCTGAAGGATTATTACAAAGCTCATCAGGAGGAATATAAACAAACAGCATCGCGGACAATTGACTATATCACCTTCCCGGTTAATGCATCTCCCGAAGATGACCAAAACACGCGCAAGTGGCTGGAAGATATTAAGACAGAGTTTGCCTCCGTTCAGGAAAATGAACAATACGTAAACGTGAATTCAGACGTTCGGTTCGAAAACAGTTATCAGAAGAAAGAGGATCTGTCGCCCGAGCTTGCGGAACTCGCTTTTAACGGCGGTCCGGGACAGGTATACGGCCCTTATAAGGAAGGTAATGCCTATAAACTCGCAAAGGTGGATGATCTCAGGGATTTACCCGATTCCGTCCAGGCGAGTCATATTTTGATCAAACCGGAGACTGTGGGAAGTTATGAAAAGGCGCTGGCTTTGGCCGACAGTCTGAAACTCCTGATTGAAGGCGGCACCAGTCTCGCCGGTCTTGCTGAGAAATATTCGGAAGATCCGGGCTCTGCGGCCAGAGGTGGGGATCTTGGCTGGTTCAGACGCAACCAGATGGTGAAACCATTCGAAGATGCTGCTTTCACCGGTGAAATAAACAAGGTGTATCCGGTGACCACACAATTTGGAGTACACCTCGTACAGCCGACAAAAAAAGGCAAAGAAGTGAAGCAGGCCAGATTGGCAATACTCACCAGAAACATAGAACCCAGCACACAAACCTATCAGAAAGTCTATGCACAGGCCAGTAAATTTGCCAGTGAAACCCAAAGCGGAGAAGCGTTCCAGGAAACAGTAAAAGAGCAGAAGCTCTCAAAAAAAGTGGCCCGGGTAGAGGAAAATGATCAGGAAATAATGGGTTTGCCGCAATCCAGATCTCTCGTCCGTGCGGCATATGCTGCTGAAACGAATGATATCCTAGAAAACAATGAAGGATCGACAATTTTCGAATTCGGTAATAACTTCGTGATTGCAGCATTATCAGCTGTGAATGAAGCCGGCGTTGCTTCGTTCGAGGAAGTAAGACCCAGAGTTGAATTGGCAGTAAGAAGACAAAATAAAGCCAATGCGTTACTTGCCAAAGCACAGGAAGCTGCAACAGGCGGCGATCTGGAGGCTATCGCTAAAAAGCTGAACACGGAGGTCAAAGATGCAAACGGCATCAATTTCAGCATGTATACAATTCCGGAACTGGGAGTAGAACCAATCGTAACCGGTACGGTCGCGGCTCTTGAAAAAGATCAGATTTCGCCGCCGGTCAAAGGAAACAACGCCGTGTATATCCTGAAGGTTATTTCCGTTACCGAAACGAAAGATGAAGAGGTCCGGCAGGAACAGCAGCGGCTAATCCAGGCTCTTAGCTATCGCGCTAATTTTCAGGCTTACGAAGCGCAACGGAAAAATGCGGAAATAGAAGATAAAAGATCAAAATTTTATTAGCGGGGTGATCAAAAACAATACTCAGGCAGGCCATACGGCCTGCTTTTTTTTGCACCTAATCGCAGGAATTTATTACATTTGAATAAATATCAGCCAGACACACATGAAAGCAAAAAAGCTGCTTCTCCCTTTGCTGATCAACCTGCTTTTTACAGCCTGTCACCAACCGGAAGGAAAGGTTTACCTGTTTTCATATTTTAAGGACAATGGTCAGGACGGGCTTCACCTTGCATTCAGCAATGATGGTTATCGATGGAAAGCGCTGAAGGATGACCGGTCGTTTTTAAGTCCCCAAATTTCGAAAGACAGTCTCATGCGCGACCCCTGCATAATAGCCGGTCCTGACGGTAAATTTCATATGGTTTGGACAGTCAGTTGGAATGAAAAGGGGATTGGCTATGCCTCTTCCGACGATCTGATTAACTGGTCAGAGCAACACTATATTGCTGTTATGCAGCATGAGCCTGAAGCCCTGAATTGCTGGGCTCCTGAAATAATCTATGATGATGATCTGGATGGTTATATGATCTATTGGGCGACAACGATTCCCGGAAGATTTGCCCAGGGCGATACGCTCGGTGACGCAAACTATAATCACCGCCTGTATTATACCACCACGAAGGATTTTAAAACCTTCAGTGAAACGAAACTACTATACGACGAAGGATTCAACGTGATCGACGCGACCATTCACAAAATCGATCGGAAATACACCATGTTCCTGAAAGATGAGACCCGGCATCCCGCAAAAAAACACATCCGTCTTGCCCAGAGCGACTCGCTTACAGGTGGATACCGGCTCGCAAGTAAACCTATTACGCCCGACTGGGTAGAGGGCCCGACAGTAACGCGGGTCGACGACTATTGGGTGGTTTATTTTGATGAATATACCCGACATAAAATGGGCGCTGTGCGTTCCAGAGACCTTCGGAACTGGGAAATCATTACCGACTCGGTCAGCTTTCCGGAAGGCACCCGTCATGGTACCGTTTTTAAAGTAAGAAAAAAAATTCTGAAAAACCTTTTGCTTCAATAACCGGTCGTAAATGCCGCGAAGAGCCGGCCAAACACTTCCGGTCCTTTCTAACATTCCGCATAAAAACCCACAGTATCACCTTCTTCTTGTCTTCCGTACTTTTTCGGCCAATGCGCGGTCCGGCGGACGTTTCATTGGAGGGCCATGTTTCTTTTCATGAAAAGCGCCCTGAAAATCAGGATTATTCAACCGATTCTGCCGGTCTATCTCACGAAGTTGCAATTGCCGTTCCGGCTTAGAGGTTTCCTCTACAATTATGCTTTCGGGGATTTTCTTTTCCTCGATATTCATCCGCATCATTTCCTGAATCCTGGATAAATGGTATTCCTCTGCCGGGTCAATCAGCGAAATGGCTTCTCCGGCCTGATTTGCCCGGGCTGTACGGCCAATCCTGTGGACATAATCTTCATATCGCTGAGGCAAATCAAAATTAATGACATGCGAAACCATTGGTACGTCGAGTCCACGCGCCGAAACATCAGTTGAAATTAAGATCCGGATCTCCCCTTCCTTAAATAAATTGATGGCATTGATCCTGGCATTTTGTCCCTTGTTGGAATGCAGGATACGTTTTTCACCCTCCACCTTTCTGCGCACGACCTGAAAAACCTGTTCCGCATGTTCCTTGGTCGTCACAAAAATCAAAACCCGGTTAAATACATCTTCATCTTCAAGCAGATACCTGATCAGATTAAGCTTTGAACGGTAGTTCGGCAATTTATAGTATGATTGCCTGACCAGTAAGGCCGGAGTGGCAGAAGGAGCCACCTCAATACGTTCAGGGAAAGCCAGAAACTCATGGGTCATAGTTTCCACCTTTTCATTAAAAGTAGCGGAAAAAAGCAGATTCTGACGCTTTACCGGAATGACCTCCAGCAACTGCCGGATTTGCGGGATAAAGCCCATATCAAGCATGCGGTCGGCTTCGTCAATGACGAGCGTTTTTATTTTTTTCAATGATACGATTCCCGACCGGTACAGGTCCCAAAGCCGCCCGGGAGTGGCGACCAGAATATCGATACCAGGTTTTATAAGGTCGGCATGCTTTGTCCAGCCAATACCGCCATATACTGCAGCATGCCTCAGATTGCTGTATGTTGTCAACCTGCTGATGTCCTCTCCTACCTGAATGGCTAGCTCACGGGTTGGCACCAGAATCAGCGCTCTTGGATCCTCCCCTTCCGCCTTCACCAGTTTCATGAAAACAGGAAGCAGGTATGCTGCCGTTTTCCCGGTACCGGTCTGTGCTATCCCCACCACATCAGCTCCCGAACGAATAACAGGAATAGCCTGTTCCTGGATAGGAGTGGCCTGCTCGAAACCAATCTCGTTCAGCGCTTTCAAGATCGATTTATTAACCTTTAATTCTTCAAATGATATCATCGCGGCAAAGATAATGAAAAGTAATGAGTAGTTAGTAGAAGACACAAGACGCAAGTAGCTGTTAATAAGAAAACCCGCTACCTTGTCACCTTGCAACCCTCTTCCGGTCTGCCGTTTCCGGTCTCCGCCATGTACCATGCCCTGTACGCTTTGGAGCTCAATTGTTTTTCAGCTTGTACATTTTACCGGGCAGGCTCACCACCACCCCGTTAAATTCAAGGCCAAGCAACAAGGAAGAAACTTGTCCGGCGGGCATACGTGCCATCTGGCAAATATCGTCGATCGATAAACTGTTTGCACCGATAACATCAACAATCCGTTGTTCCCCAGGCGCAAGTTCCGGGAAAAGCCGGGATTGGGAAACCGGAAGGTTATCGATCTGAGGCTGCCACGACATGAAATACTCCAGATCATCCAGGTTTTCTATCAGACTTGCCTTGTTATGCTTGATCAGTTCATTACACCCCCTTGAATGGACATCGCTTATACGACCGGGGACAGCAAATACATCGCGGTTATATGACCCTGCGATATCGGCAGTCACCAAAGCACCGCCTTTTTCGGCCGATTCAACAATTACCACGGCGTCGGCCAGTCCGGCAATAATCCTGTTACGTCTTAAGAAATTCTGCCGTTCAATTTCTGTCCGGCTCAGAAAATCAGTAACTAATCCTCCGTTTTCCAGCATCTTCTCTGCAACAGGACGGTGCAGCGCCGGATAGATCTGATCGAGCCCGTGCCCCAATACCCCGATTGTGGGTACGCCATGCTTCAGGCATGCTTTGTGCGCTGCAACATCGATCCCGTAGGCCAGTCCGCTGACGACGCAGTAACCTCCGTGCCTGGCCATTCCGGCAACCAGATCATCGCAAAACCGCCGTCCTGATTCGGTGGCGTTCCGTGTCCCGACAATGGCCACAACCAGTTCACTGCCAAAATTTATTTTGCCCTTGCTAAACAGGATTAGCGGAGCATCCTCACATTGTTTCAGCCGCGAAGGATAGTCGTCGTCCTGATAGAATAAGGCGCTTATCCGGTGCTTTTCAATAAAAGGAATCTCTGCTTCGGCCCTTTCGAGCACCTGCTGACCGAGAATATTCGAAGCAATGACACTTCCAATGCCCGGAACTTTAATCAGTGTCTGCTCTTTAGCTTGAAAAATGGCACGGGCCGAACCGAAATAGCTCAGCAGATTCTTCGCATTCACGAACCCCACCCCGGGGATCAGGGATAAGGCAATCCGGTACCGGAGATCGTCTTTCGCATCCATGAGATAAGTTTATGATAAATTTAAAAGATTCCTTTAAAAAAAACAATGCCCTACCGACATTAAAAGCCTCGGTTCATTGAATTATCCAATGCGTAGAACTCCCCGTTAACGGGCATGCAAAAATTTTTAACTTTGCATACTTAAACAGACACCCTGTTAACTATGGACTCAAACATTATTTTTTCGCAGCAGATTGAAAGAGAGCTTGGAAAAATCATTAGCCGGTTTCCCGTAGGGAAAGTTTTTCTTTTAACAGAAAAAATCCCCGACAAGGTTTGTCTGCCTCTGATTGGGGAGGTATTGAGCCCGACAATGATACCAAAAGTTGTGATCGACGGAGGCGAAAATAATAAATCGATTCAGGCGGTCGGACAGGTTTGGGACTTTCTTTCTAAATCAGGAGCCGACCGCAAGTCGCTGTTGATTAACCTTGGAGGGGGGATGCTCACGGATTTGGGTGGATTTGCCGCTTCTACATTTAAGCGGGGGATCGCCTTTGTAAATATTCCGACAACGCTGTTGGCACAGGTTGACGCTTCACTTGGAGGAAAGACAGGTATCAACTTTAACGGTTTGAAGAATGAAATTGGTGTCTTTAAAGAAGCCGACGCCGTTCTGATCAACACGAGCTTTCTGAGAACGATCGACGGCAGTAATTTTCTTTCGGGATATGCCGAAATGATCAAGCACGGATTGATCAAAAGCCGCGACCACTTCGAAGAATTGGTGGCATATAACCTGGACCGGATCGATTACAGCAGACTTCAGGGAATTATCGCGCATTCGGTAGACATCAAGGAGTGGCACGTCCGGAAAGATCCGACTGAAAAAGACATCCGGAAGGCACTGAATTTTGGACATACAGTCGGCCATGCCTTTGAAAGTTATGCCTTGCACACCGGGCGTCCAATCCTCCACGGATATGCAATCGTGTACGGGATGATCGCCGAACTATACCTTTCAGTACGCAAAACCGGCTTCAACGGGCAAGATATGAAAACGATCGTTGACTGGCTGCTGGATAAATACGGTAAGTTTCAAATCACAGAAAAAGATGATGAAGCCTTGTTCGAACTCATGACCCATGACAAAAAAAATGAGACCGGCCGCATCAATTTTACACTTCTTTCGGATATCGGACAAGTTGAAATTAATCAGGATTGTCCGAAAGAACTTGTTCTGGAGGCCCTGGCATATTACCGATCATTATAGTTCGTCGGTTACCTAAAAACACGTTAACTATGCGATATATCCTTTCCCGGCCGAATAGCGTACTCAATAGTACCATTGACCTGCCTGCATCAAAAAGCATCTCAAACAGGGCGCTGATCATAAACGCACTCAGCTACAGCCCCTTTGAGATTGAAAACCTGTCCGACAGCGACGATACACGCGTCATGTGGCAGATTTTCAGTTCCAACGATCATGTATTCAACGTTGGCCATGCCGGCACGGCTATGCGCTTTATGACCGCGTTTCTTGCCCGGATTGCAGGAGAATGGACGTTAACCGGTTCCGAACGAATGAAACAGCGGCCAATAGGGATCCTGGTTTCCGCACTCAACAGTCTCGGTGCCAAGATTGAATACATGGAAAAAGAAGGATATCCTCCGCTAAAGATCCTCGGCTCGCATTTAAAGGGGAAACTGCTGGAACTGGATGGCAGCGTCAGCAGTCAGTACATTTCGGCCCTGCTTATGATTGCCCCTGCGGTAGAAGGCGGATTGACCCTGCGTCTGAATAACAGGATCACTTCCCGGTCGTATATTGAACTCACACTGAAACTGATGAACAGGTTTGGGATCAGATACGACTGGAACGGAAATGACATACAGATCGCGGAACAGAGCTATCGGCCAGTGAGGTATCGTGTTGAAGCGGACTGGTCAGGTGCGTCGTACTGGTATCAGATGCTTGCCTTAGCAGACTGCGGTGAGCTTGAACTATTGAACTTACAGTTATCCAGCCCTCAGGGCGATTGTGTTGCCGCCGACTGGTTTACCCAATTTGGCATTCAAAGCAGCGAAACGGGAACCGGTGTGGTGCTAAAAAAGATGAAGCCGTCCCATCCAGGCTTTTTAAAACTCGATTTCCTCGAAAACCCCGATCTTGCACAGACCATGGCCGTTCTGTGCATACTTCAAAGAATTCCGTTCCATTTCACCGGACTTGAAACACTAAAAATAAAAGAAACTGACCGCATTGTGGCTTTACAACGTGAGCTCGCCAAATTCGGTGCCCTGATCCGTGAGCCACGCCCCGGCGAACTGCAATGGGATGGAAATTTTACGGAGCCCAAAACAGATATTCCGGTTATTTCCACCTATCATGATCACCGGATGGCGCTGGCATTTGCTCCTGCTGCCATGTACGGGCAGGTGATCATTGATGATCCCCTGGTTGTCACAAAGTCCTATCCCGGTTATTATGACGATCTCCGGCGTGTCGGATTTGAGATTGCAGAATTGTAGAACACAAAAAGCAGAGAACGGAAACCGGAAGCGGGTTTGCAGGGAGACAAGGTAACAAGGCATGGGTTTTCTTACTAACAGCTAATAGCTAAAAGCTAAAAGCTCTTGTGTCTTCACCGTCGTTCCTGGAAAAAGGCGGAGATCAGGTCGGCGCTGTCTTCACCAAGCACGCCTCCGGTCACCTCAGTTTTCGGGTGAAGGGCATTTGGAGCAAATCGGGTAAAACCACGCCTTTCATCACTGGCGCCATAGACCAGCCGGCCAAGCTGAGCCCAGCCAAGAGCGCCGGCACACATCACACAGGGTTCAACCGTTACGTAAAGCGTACATTCGTTCAGGTATTTACTGCCAAGGAGGTTCGAAGCTGCCGTAATGGCCTGCATTTCGGCATGAGCGGTTACGTCAGTCAGCGTTTCCGTTAAATTATGAGCTCTTCCGATAATGCGGTTATGGCTTACAACCACGGCTCCCACCGGTACTTCCCCTTCGTCCCAGGCAAGCTGCGCTTCACGAAAAGCTTTCTTCATAAAGTAGACGTCGTCAAATATCTCCATGCTCCCCAGATTTTCTATTATAATGACAAACCTACAATTTATATTGCTAAAATCTGTGTATTTTTGCAGACAAACGATAAACAGACAGTAATTATGTACAGAACGCACACCTGTGGTGAACTGCGCCTGGCGCATCAGGGAAACACAACCACATTGGCCGGATGGATCCAAAAAAAACGGGAAATGGGAGGAATGACTTTTGTAGACCTTCGCGACCGTTATGGAATAACCCAACTGGTATTTGACGAGCGTACATCAGCAGAAGTCAGGGAATCCCTGAAGAAACTGGGCCGTGAGTACGTCATCGAGGCCACAGGTATTGTTCGTGAACGCAGCAGTAAAAACAAAAATATTCCCACGGGCGATATCGAGATTGATGTGCAGTCATTAAACGTGCTAAGCCCCTCTGCTGTTCCGCCGTTTACCATTGAAGATGAAAGCGATGGAGGCGACGACATCCGGATGAAATACCGGTATCTGGATCTGAGGCGCGGTCCGGTCCGTGACAATCTCATTCTACGGTCAAAAATGGCTCATGTTGTACGCTCATACCTGAGCGAGCGGGAGTTCATCGAAACAGAGACTCCCGTGCTTATGAAATCAACCCCTGAAGGCGCCCGCGACTTTGTCGTGCCTTCACGGTTGAATCCGGGTGAATTTTACGCCTTGCCCCAATCACCGCAACTCTTTAAGCAATTATTAATGGTTGCGGGCTTCGATCGTTATTATCAGATTGTGAAATGCTTCAGGGACGAGGACCTTCGGGCTGACCGCCAGCCGGAATTTACGCAGATCGACTGTGAAATGTCGTTTGTCAGGCAGGAAGACGTGCTGAATCTGTTTGAAGATCT
This sequence comes from Prolixibacteraceae bacterium, assembly GCA_038562555.1. GTDB lineage: Bacteria > Bacteroidota > Bacteroidia > Bacteroidales > Prolixibacteraceae > JBCFBK01. The sequence goes on from JBCFBK010000002.1 coordinate 59,669, forward strand.
GACCAGGCATTTATTCAAAACCATCAAAAATATAACCATCGCGGATTTTCCCCGGATGGCATACTCCGATGCCATGGCCAACTACGGATCGGACAAGCCCGATATCCGTTTTGAGATGAAGATCGTGAATCTGACCGGAATGGTTAAGGGAAAAGATTTTAAGGTATTTGACGAATCGGAATATATCGGCAGTATTTGTGCCCAGGGATGCAGTGAGTATTCCCGCAAGCAGGTCGATGAGTTGACCGAATGGGTCAAACGGCCCCAGATAGGCGCAAAAGGCCTGGTGTATGTCCGGTATAACGCCGATGGGTCCGTTAAATCATCGGTCGATAAATTCTACTCGGAAAGTGATCTGAGAGGCTGGCTAACTGCAGCAAAGGCAAAGCCAGGCGACCTGATGCTTCTGTTGTCGGGTGAAAAAACAAAAAGTCTGAAGGCCCTCGGCGAATTGCGCCTGGAGATGGCATCGCGTCTGGGGCTTCGTGACAAGACACAGTTTAAACCCCTGTGGGTCATTGATTTTCCTTTGCTCGAGTGGGATGAGGAAACCAAACGTTTCTATGCGATGCATCATCCCTTTACTTCACCAAAACCGGAAGATATACCCCTGCTTGATACAGCGCCCGGCGAAGTCAGGGCCAATGCCTACGATCTGGTGATCAATGGTGTGGAAATCGGAGGAGGTTCGGTTCGTATTTTTGAATCAGAATTGCAATCAAGAATGTTTGATCTTCTTGGCTTTACCCGGGAACAGGCACAAGCACAATTCGGATTTTTGCTCAGCGCCTTCCGGTTCGGAGCGCCGCCTCATGCGGGCATTGCACTGGGCTTCGATCGGCTGGTATCGATGTTCGCGGGCCTCGATAGCATCCGTGACGTAATCGCTTTTCCGAAAAACAATGCCGGACGCGATGTAATGAATGAATCGCCTTCTCCTATATCGGCAGTCCAATTAAACGAACTATGCATTAAAATCGATCTCAAATAAAATAAAATAAAATAGGGAGCGAAAAGCTCCCTATTTTATTTTATTTATCCGTTCCGCTTCTAATCGAGATCGACCTTTTTGCGTGCCGAATAATTAATATGCAGGGCTGATGCTTTACGCAGTTCCTGCTTGATATCCGTAACGATCCCCATTTTGGTATACTCATCCACCTTCAGGGAAGTGATCATAAAAGGCACCTCAGATTCATCACGGGCTTCGCGCTCACTTGTGATAAAATCGATAATGTCTCTAACTCCTGCAAACTGATCGTTCAACTGGATTGTCGGCTCAGAACCGAATGTCTTCTGGTACTGCTGCAAAGGCTCGCCAACATAAATATTGCTGACAAGCGACTTTTTCTCCAGTTTTGAAAGCTCGGTCGCCTGAGGCGTAACTACATGTACCTTCAGGCTCACATCCCTCATCTTAACAGTCACCATAAAAAAGATGAGGATCATGAACACAATATCGGGAAGGGACGACGTTGAAATCGCCGGTATTTCCTTGCTGTTGTCTTTTCTAAATTTCGACATATTATTTTCCTCCGATCTTTTTAGGTTCAGCTTCGGAAATCTTCGACGGATAAACTTCCTGAACAGCATCCTGCTGCTCGGCGTTCAGTTTATTGTACGGCTTTCCAAACTTCTGCTGAGAGAGTTCATTTCTCAGGTCGTTAATAGCGCCTACCAGTTCACTTTGAACAGCGATGTAAGTCCCGTACTGCGTGCCGACGTGGTTCTGAAGGGAGATGACTCCCTTTGTGATAGGCATTGGTCCCAGGAGCGGAACATCCTTCATTGTCTTCTCAGGTAAGTTGGGATCATCGTTGGGATTGGCCATAAATTCCTTCGCCTTCTCCCGCAAATTCTCAACATCCAGCCATTCGCCTTCGACCAGTAACTGGTTTTGAGCGTTTACCAATACCACAAAGACATTCCTTTCCTTAATAGGCGGGGTGTCGTCTTCCTCCTGTTCGGGAGGTGGCATTGGAGGCAACCGGCGTTCCAGCCCCATATCCGTATCCATGGTCGAGACCATCAGGAAGAATATGAGCACCATAAAGGCGATGTCGGCCAGTGATGCGTTTGGTATTTCAGGTAATTTTCTTCTCGGCATAATTTTATATTTCCCTGTTCGTAAAGACTAAGGTCATTTTTTCACCATGCGTGTAAGCGACCAGAACACCGTTGCGGCAAGGGTTGCTCCAAGCAGGATGTAAGTAACAATAAGTAAAGTGTCAATCCACTTTGAAACAGCAATCGTCAGTGTTCCGTCTTCAACAAATCGTTCAACTCCGAAAAATTTAGGTAATTCATTCGAAGAAAGCATATATGCGAGCAAAAAGATCACGACTGCGCAACCTATTGTGATCAGACCTTTTTTAGCGGCTTCCTTATTGGAGAAAGTCTGCATAAGGCTGAACAAAACAACAATAGCGATTGTCACGAATATTAGAATGTATACCCATGTCAGATTGGTATTCAACCACGCATTCATGGCTGAATCTGCATCGTTGTCACTAATATTAGCGATTAGTGAAATCATCAGAATTGCAGAGATCGCCATGAGTACAGCCAATACAATTTTTAGTATTTTTTCTGTGTTCATAGGGCCCGCTTAGTTTTTCAGATTGTGTTTTACCAGGATATCGATCAGCGAAATGGAAGCATCTTCCATGCTGTTAACAATACTGTCGATTTTTGAAAGGCAATAGTTGTAGAAGATCTGCAGGATAATAGCCACGATAAGACCACCTACTGTTGTGATAAGGGCTATTTTCATACCGTTTGCAACCAGAGCCGGGCTGATGTCACCAGCAACTTCGATCGCGTCGAATGCCACGATCAAACCGACAACCGTCCCAAGGAACCCGAGCATAGGGGCCAAAGAAATAAACAAGCCGATCCAGCTCAATCCTTTTTCCAAAAGGCTTGCCTGCACACCGCCATAAGAAACAACAGTTTTTTCAACCACATCCAGACCTTCGTGTGACCGGTCGAGGCCCTGATAGAAAATGGAGGCTACCGGTCCGCGGGTATTGCGGCAAACTTCTTTGGCAGCTTCAATACCGCCGGTATTCAAAGCATCCTCTACACTCAGCAACAATTTTTTATTGTTGGTAGTAGAAAGATTCAGGTAAATGACGCGTTCCAGTGCGAATGCCAGACCTAAGATCAAACAGATCAGAACAGAAGCCATAAAGCCGGGTCCACCCTGAATAAAGTACATTTTAATCATACTATGGACAGATTGGCCTTCTTCAGCAGCAGCCGCTGCTTTTTCTTCCTGGTCTGCAGCCTGATCGGCGGCTACATTTGTAGTTGCCTGCTCAGTTTGATCCTGAGCAACAGCATTGTTTGATACTCCGATATAAAGCATCCCAAGAACTGCTATAAACGCAAATAGTTTTTTCATCATTGGTTTTGAATTTTTAATTAGTAACCTCTTAAATTTTTATTTGTCTTATTAACTTAACTCTGACTGATTATAAGATATGCTTCCAACCACTTCAATCTCTTCTGATCAGGAAAACAACCGATCCGCGGAGAGAGAGGGATTCGAACCCTCGGTACCCTTTTGAGGTACACACGCTTTCCAGGCGTGCCAGTTCAGCCACTCCTGCATCTCTCCTGGTTATCCCGGTTCCTTTCATTTTCAGGGCTGCAAATTACAAAAAAATTGTGAAACGCGTATCTATTAACAAATACAAAAATAAATGAAATATTTTTCCGTACCGGACGGACTCAAGCAAACTTCCGGCTGAATTAATCACTCCAATCATCATCCTGATCGTCAACGCGTTATAACCTTACTCCAATAAAAATAAAAAGCTATTCACTGATTTCACCACTCCGGTTTTTATTCAGATACAGCTTAATATCGTCATCACTCAACCCCTGCCCCAGGAGAAACATCAGTTTTGTTACCGCGGCTTCCGTTGTCATATCTTCACCGCTTACTACTCCGGCATTTAATAATTCCCGACTTGCGTGGTAGTGTCCCATCTTTACCGTCCCCCCTTCACACTGGGTAACATTCAGAAGAACCACCCCTTTTCGGATCGTCCTTTTTATCGTTTGCATCATCCACGGAACGGACGGAATATTTCCGGAACCAAATGTTTCCAGAACAACCCCCCTTAGCCCCGGGATACTAAGAATACTTTCGAAAACAATCCGGCTCATTCCGGGAAATATCCTTAATATAACTACATTTTCATCAAAATTAGTATTTGCATTTAAAATTCCTTTACTTTTTGAATGATAAATATTCTCATGAAAGAATTTAATGTCAACTCCTGCTTTTGCAAGTAAGGGGTAGTTTGTCGAGCTAAAAGCGCTGAAATGATCGGCGTGTCTTTTACTGGTACGGTTACCACGGCTTAATTTAAAATCGAAATAGATGCAAACCTCAGGGACCACGGCCAGTCCGTTATGTTTTGCCGCGGCGATCTCGATCGAAGTGATCAGATTTTCTTTGCCATCGGTACGAAGAATACCGATGGGCAATTGAGAACCTGTCATGACGACCGGCTTATCGAGATTCTCGAGCATATAGCTCAGCGCAGAGGCGGTATAAGCCATGGTGTCTGTACCATGCAAAATAACAAAACCGTCAAATCTGCTGTAATTTTTATAAATGGTCCGGGCCAGTTTAGCCCAGATGGCAGGGGTCATGTCCGATGAGTCGATGGGCGGATTAAAGGTAATGGACTTCAGGTTATAACCCAGACGACTCAACTCAGGAACTTCATCCAGGATTTGGTTGAATCGAACAGGAACCAACGCTCCTGTTTCAGCTTTCTGAACCATCCCAATGGTTCCACCGGTGTAAATGAGTAAAATTGACGGCCTGTCTGATTCCATAAATTTTTAAGGGAATCGTTATATTTTAAAAAGTTCCTCCGCATTTTCAGCAGTTACCCGTGCGATCTCCGCGACCGGGAGCCGATAGATCTCTGCAACTTTTTGAGCAATATAAATAAGGTATGAACTTTCATTGCGTTTACCACGAAACGGAACCGGCGTCAAATATGGCGAATCTGTCTCCAGTAAAATATGACCTGGATCAATGTTGGCAAGAATTTGATCAAGTCCGTTATTCTTAAAGGTAACGATTCCGTTAATTCCAAGTTTAAATCCGAAATCAGTAATCAGCTTCGCTTGTTCGGGCGTACCGGTAAAACTATGGAAAACTCCTTTCAATTGGTCGGTTTTTTCTTCTTTCAGAACCGTAAAAACCTCGTCAAATGATTCACGGACATGAACAACAACCGGCAAATCATATTTTTTTGCGAGGATTACCTGCCGGCGAAAGGCATCGGTTTGTTCCGCAATAAAGGTTTTATCCCAATAGAGGTCGATGCCCACTTCTCCGATCCCGTAAAACTTCCGCTTCCTGATCCAAAATTCGACCAACTCCAGTTCTTCTTCATAATCTTCATTTACTGACGTGGGATGCAGTCCGATTAAAGGATAACAGATTTGGGGATACAGGTCTGTCAAATCCAGCATTTTTTTTACTGAGGAGCTATCTATATTTGGAAGAACTATCTTTCTGACGTCGTTTTCAAAGGCTCGTTGTATAATTTCTTCGAGATCATTGCTGAAATCTTCCGAATAAATATGCGAATGTGTATCAACCAACATACAAAAAAATTTATCGCAAAGAAAATATTTAAAAACCAAATGATCGTTTTTTAAATATTATCTTATTGATAATTTAAGGAGTCGTGAGTAGCGGGTAACGACTATACCACTCCCTGAGCCAGCATGGCATCGGCGACCTTGACAAAACCGCCCAGGTTTGCTCCCTTTACATAGTTTACCTTTGATCCGTCCTGACCATATTTCACGCAGGTTTCATGAATTTCCCGCATAATCAGGTGCAGCCGGGAATCCACTTCTTCCCGGGTCCAGTTAAACCGCTGACTGTTCTGCGACATTTCGAGTCCGCTTACAGCCACCCCTCCTGCGTTGACGGCTTTGCCCGGCGCATATTCGATTTGCGGGACCAGGTAATCGGCAGCTTCGGCCGTGCAACCCATATTGGATACCTCCGCAAGCAGGAAACAGCCGTTGGCTACCAATAATTTCGCATCGTCGAGATTAAGTTCATTTTGTATGGCACAGGGCATGGCAATATCAACCTTCCGACCCCAGGGTTTTTCACCCGGAAAAAATTCAGCACCAAATTCCCGGGCATAAGGTTCAACAATATCGTTGTTACTGGCCCTCAACCCGAGTAAGTAATTCACCTTTTCGCCGCTGACGCCTGCCGGATCATAGATGTATCCGTCGGGTCCTGAAATTGTTACCACCTTGCCTCCAAGTTCATTAATCTTCGCGATAGCCCCCCACGCTACGTTCCCGAATCCGGAAACGGCAAAGATATGACCGGCAACTTTCCTTCCAAGCCGGTCGAGCATATGCTGAACAAAGTATACGGCTCCGAACCCGGTTGCCTCCGGACGGATCAGACTACCACCCCAGGCGAGACCTTTGCCGGTAAGCACGCCGGTAAATTCATTCCTGATCCGCTTGTACTGGCCGAATAAATAGCCGATTTCCCGGCCACCCACACCAATGTCGCCAGCCGGCACATCGGTATGAGCACCTATATGCCGCTGTAATTCGGTCATAAAGCTTTGGCAGAAATGCATAATTTCATTATCCGATTTTCCTTTCGGATTAAAATCGGAACCACCCTTTCCGCCACCCATAGGCAAAGTAGTCAGACTGTTTTTAAAAGTCTGCTCGAAGCCCAGGAATTTGAGTACCGAAAGCGTAACGGTGGGATGAAAACGCAAACCGCCCTTGTAAGGCCCCAGTGCCGAGTTAAACTCGACACGGTATCCGCGGTTCACCCTTACTTCGCCCAGATCGTCGATCCAGGGTACCCGAAACATAATGACCCGCTCCGGTTCAACCATACGTTCCAGTATCTTTGCTTTCTGATATCTTGGATTATCCTGATAAACAGACCAAATGGATTCTACCACTTCCTGCACTGCCTGATGAAATTCCGCTTCGCCGGGAGTTCGGGCCTTTAAGGCCGCTATAAAATCACTGACTTCCGATTTCATACTCGTTTATCTTTGAGTCACCGTTCGTATTAAAAGAATAGACAAAGGAACGAATGAAAAAGATTCAAAAAACTGACTTTAGGACGGTTTTTAAGACATTTGAGAATGTTTAAAAACACCGTTTTGCCGGAGAAACCGTTGAAGGCGAAATCTCCAATCGTCTGCTCTGCCGTACATTTACGAGATCTTTTTATTTCTTTATCTTCATCTCTTGTCTTTTATCTTCTTGTTTTGTTCACTTTTATCTTTTTTATTATATTTGTACAGCACAGTACAGTACAATACAATAAACCTAAACTTATAAACAAATGAAAATGAAAAACATGATTGTTAGTTGCCTGGTGATCTTAGCTGCCTGGAGTTCTGCTTCCGCACAGCAAAAACTGGGAACAGAAACAGCGGAACAAAAGAAGGAACGGATGGCCTGGTGGACCCAGGACCGCTTCGGGATGTTCATCCACTGGGGAATTTATGCCTTGCCTGCCCGTCATGAATGGGTAAAAAACCACGAACGTATCACCAATGAAGGCTATCAGAAATATTTCGATCATTTCGATCCCGATCTTTACAATCCGAAAGAATGGGCAAAAAAGGCCAAACAGGCCGGAATGAAGTATGCCGTTATTACCACGAAACACCACGACGGCTTTTGCCTGTTCGATTCAAAATACACCGATTATAAAGCCCCCAATACACCTGCCGGCAGGGATCTGATCAGGGAATATGTTGACGCCTTCCGGGCTGAAGGGCTGGGAGTCGGGTTTTATTATTCGCTCATCGACTGGCACCACCCCGATTTCACAATCGACCGGGTTCATCCGCAAAGGCCCAACGATCCGAAAGAATACGAACAGCTTAACAAGGGGCGGGATATGAATAAATACCGGGAATACCTCCATAACCAGGTCCGCGAGTTGCTGACGAACTATGGGAAGATCGATATCATCTGGCTTGATTTTTCCTATCCCGGCGAATACGGGAAAGGCGAAAAAGACTGGGACTCGAAAAAATTGCTGGCCATGGTCCGCAAACTGCAGCCCGGCATTATGGTGAACGACCGGCTGAACCTCAGCGACTATGAAGGAGGCTATGATTTCATCACCCCCGAACAATACAAGGTGACCAAATGGCCTGAAGTAAACGGCAAACGGGTTCCCTGGGAAACCTGTCAGACCTTTAGCGGCTCGTGGGGCTATCACCGGGATGAAAACACCTGGAAAAACACCCGGCAATTGCTGGTCCTTTTGATTGAAACCGTGAGTAAGGGAGGAAATATCCTACTGAATGTCGGTCCCACAGCCCGGGGTGAATTTGACTGGCGGGCTGACCAGGCGCTCGCTTCGATGGGCCAGTGGATGTCGCATAATAACCGCTCCATATACGGCTGCACAGAGGCGCCGGCCGGATTCAAAATACCGGAACACAGCCTGTTGACATACAATCCAAAGACTAACCGTTTGTACATCCACCTGGTCGATTATCCGCTTCAGAATTTCAGGTTGCCCGATTACAAGGGAAAGATCAACTATGCACAGTTCCTGCACGATGGTTCTGAAATTAAAATTACAGAACGATACGGACACGGTACAAAAGAAGAAGAAAATGCCAATGATCTTAACCTGAGCCTCCCGGTTATCAAACCGAATGTGGAGATCCCGGTCATCGAATTGTTTTTGAATGAATAGCATCTCACGGCTATCGGTTGCGCAGATTGTTGTATTTTTGTATCCAAATTAAAACAGAGAAAGAATGAAACAAGCTGAAATTCATACCCCAAAAGGGATCATGAAAATTAACTTCTTTGAGGAAGATGCGCCGGGAACGGTCGAAAATTTTGTCAAACTGGCGAAATCGGGTTTTTACGACGGACTGACCTTTCACCGGGTGATCCCCGACTTTGTGGTTCAGGGAGGAGATCCCGAGGGAACAGGAGCCGGTGGACCCGGCTATACCATTAAATGTGAGCTGACCGGCAATAACCAATATCATGACCGGGGTGTTCTTTCGATGGCCCATGCCGGAAAAGACACGGGGGGTTCACAGTTTTTTATTTGCCATAACCGCAAAAACACGGCCCACCTCGACCGCCGCCACACCTGCTTCGGCAAGGTCTGTGAAGGGCTGGAAGTGATCGATGCCATCCGTGCCGGCGACGTCATGGAAAAGGTCGTTATTATTGAAGAATGAAGATGGCCTGTAAAAAGGCCGGATCCGGTTGACGGGGTCCGGCCTTTTTTTGTTTTACACTGGCAGCAGTTCTGTCTTACCCTCACTGACCACCTTAAGGATCAACTCCCCAAACAGCGTATTGGCCCAGGCAAACCACTTCCGGGTAAAATTCTTCGGATCGTCTTTATGAAAGCTCTCGTGCATAAAGCCCGTATCGCCATCCGTATCGCGGAGCGTTGCAATGCACCACTTAATTTCCTGATCATCCTTGCTGGTCATGGCCCGCATAATGATACTCATGGGCCAGATCATATCATAACCAATGTGAGGACCGCCTATTCCTTCAGCCGCCTTTCCCCGGAAAAAATAGGGATTATCTTCGCTCCAGACAAGGCTCCGGGTATTGGCATAGACCGGATCATTTTCCTCAACACATCCCAGGTAAGGCAAACCGAGTAAACTCGGCACATTGGCATCATCCATAAAGGTAGTGTTCCCGAAACCGTCTGCTTCAAAGGCGTAGACTTGTCCATACTTTTTGTGCTCCACGATGCCGTATTTCTTTATCGCATCACCAACCTCTTCAGCCAGTGCCAGGCATTTGCCGGCAAAAGCCTGATCGCCCGTCACTTTTTTGCTAATCTCGGCCAATTGTTTTAATGAGGTGACGGCAAAAAGATTGGAAGGGATCAGAAAGCCATAGGTTGCCGCGTCGTCGGAGGGACGGAAGGACGAGTTAATCAGCCCTACCGGTTTTAACGGCCTTCCGTAACCGCCGTTCGAAAGCGTGTCGAGTTGACGGGTTGTTTCGCGTTCGAACTTGTACGGACCCAGGCCATCCTTTCGTTGCTGTTCCACGAAGGTTTTATGGACCAGCGCCGCGGCTTTCCGCCAGTCGGCATCAAAGACGGAAGTGTCGCCTGTTGTTTTCCAGTAATGGTAGGCCAGGCGGACGGTATAGCAAAGCGAGTCGATCTCCCACTTGCGCTCATGCAGCTCGGGCTTCATGTCGGTATGGTCACTCATCCATTCGCCGGCTTCCGCCTCCTTATTAAAAGCGTTGGCGTAGGAATCGATCAGCACGCATTTTGTCTGCCGGTTAATCACCCCCGCGATCAGCGATTTCAGTTCCTTGTCCTGATTGGTCAACGACAGGTACGGCCAGACCTGGGCCGATGAATCGCGCAGCCACATGGCGTGGATATCGCCGGTAATCACAAAAGTGTCGGGTTTGCCGCCCTTCATTTCGTACTCGACGGTCGTATCAAGCGTGTTGGGGAAACAGTTTTCAAACATCCAGGCCAGCTTGGGATCTTTCAGCTTTGCCTTTGTTTTCTTTATGGCTTCCTCAACGGCTTTGGACGTAAAGTTCCTTTTTGCCGGACGATTTGACACATAAGCCCCTGCCGGGGCCCATGCTTTAGCTGAAACTCCGGCAACGGCCAGTCCCGCGACGGTTAAACCGCTTTGTCTTATAAAATCTCTTCGTGTGGTCATATGATAAAATTGTCAAATTATTACAGGCATAGAGCATAGCGCATAGGGCATAGCGGAGAACGGAAGAGGGTGGCAGGGTTGCAGGGATTACCTTAATTACCTTGTCACCTTGTTACCTTGTTACCGTCCTTCTCACTGCCAATGATTAACTTTTTGCCTTGCATCAGTTCTTTATGCGAAACAAAATAGCCATTTATTTTGCGCTTATCCAAGCGTATTTGCCGGATTTTAGGACCGGAGCCTGTTTTAAGGATCGAGAAGCTGTGGTTATCGCTGACTTTCATGTCGACCCGGTCAAAAAGCGGTACCGAAACCAGGTAGTCGTCATCGGCCGGCGAATACGAATAAAGGCCCATGGCGGCGAAGACATACCACGACGACATTTCACCGGCATCGTCCATCCCGCATAGCGCAAGCCCGTGTTCACCCATACCATAAAACCTGTCCATGATGCGGTTAAGCAAAACCTGCGACTTTTCCTGCTTTCCGACAAAATAATACAAATACGGAAAGCTGTGGTCCGGCTGATTTCCATGGCAATACTGCCCAATGAAGGACGATACGTTGCGTGCGATGTAGTTGCCGTTCCATGGGATCGAGAAAAGTGAATCAAGTTTGCTCTCAAATGCCTTTTCATTTGGATACAGTCCGATCAGCCCTTTGGTGTCGTGCGGTGCAAAGAACGACGATTGCCAGGCATTGGCTTCGCGGTACATGTACTCGTAATAAGGGTATTGCGGGTTAAAGTTTTTCACCCATTCGCCGTTTTCCAGCCGTCCGCGCATCAGCCCGGTAGAGGGGTCGAACATATTTTTGTAATTGCCGGTCCGCTTCATCAGCATCCGGAAGCTGGCCGAATCGCCCAGTTCCCTGGCCAGCAATGCCAGGGCATAATCATCATAGGCATATTCGAGTGTTTTTGTCACGCCGGCTTTTGCCTTGGTTTCGACATGCGGATGCTCGACCATCGGATCAGAAATATAGCCTTTTCCCATGTACTCCTTTATAAAAGGCCTTGTTCCTCCTTCAACTGTTGCATTTCTCAGCAACAGGTTATAGGCGCTTTTCACGTCGTAATTACGAATCCCTCTCAGGTACGAGCCGGTAATAAAGGCGGCTGCATGATCGCCGTGAAAGAAGGTCGGCATAAAGCCTGTTTTTTCACCCCGGTCAGTCATCGAACTGATCACATCGGCTGTGACTTCCGGTTCCAGCATGGAAAGGAGCACGAGCTTGTTCCGGTAAGTATCCCAGAGTGACGGGATTTCATAGTACCGGAAGTCCTTTTTTACGACCTGTCCGCTTTCGTCGGTGAATTCGCCGTTGCAGTCGCTCCGGAGCGCCGGCCACTGAAATGTCCGGTAAAGGCTGGAGTAAAACAGCTGCTTTTGGCGTTCAGTTCCACCCTCCACCCGAATCTTTGCCAGCAGGTTTTCCCAAACGGCCGATGCTTCAGTCCTAACCTGTTCAAATTCTTTTCCGATTAGCTCTTTTTCCAGGTTTGCGCGGGCATTTTCATTGCTGACAAACGAAAGGGCGATTTTTAAATCGAGGACTTTCGCAGATCCGCCAAATCGAATCAGCCGGATTTCCTTTTTCCCCTCGCCTGTCGACTCTATTTTTTCGATGGGCTGACTGGTTATGGCATAAAAGAAAACCTTGTTGCCGGTGTTTTGATAGCCTTGAAAAGCATTTGGCCCCACCTGTTCCAGTTTCCAGTCGCGCACCCGTTCGTTCGAAACGGCCAGGTTCAGCACCAGCTTTTTATCGTGTGCAGCCGGATAGGTATAGCGATGATAGCCACACCTCAATGTTGTGGTCAGTTCGGCATTGATCCCGTAACGTTGAAGCAAAACCTGGTAATATCCGGGACCGGCTTCCTCTTCCCGGTGACTAAAGGCAGAACCAAAATCACCAGCCGTGATGGTGCCGGTTACCGGCAGAACCGGAATGTGGCATAAATTCCAGTGTCCTTTGTTGGTATGGGTAAAGGCATAAATCACCGTATCTTCATACTCATAGCCTGCCCCGCTACCGAATTCGGTAATGGGACTGAGCTGGACCATGGCGTTGGGCAAAGTCGCTCCCGGGTAGGTGAGTCCGGCCCATACCCGCCAGTTCAGAGGCGGCTTATAACCAATGTAAGCACTGTCAAGAAGCGGTGCCGTCCCCAGAAAGGGATTAACATAAGCCGTCAGCTTTTGTGCCGGAAGGATGCCGGTACAAAACAGACAACATGCCAATAAACCAATTTTTTGTGCCAAGCCAGTTTTTCTCATAATGTTTTTATTCCATGAAGCCTTCTTTCGTTAAAACAGCGGCTGCCTCAATAAGCATACATCCGCTGAGTTGCTCGGTCAATCCGGTGACAGACCCGGGTTTGACACTCCAGTCGGGACCAAACAGAACAGCAGGCTGCGTTGTTCCCTTTGTCCACAAGGTTTCCGCGTTGTACCGGATAAACTGAATATACCGTTTCCTTGCCGAGGTATCCAGGCGGTCCTGCCGGATCAGGTCGGTAAAATAACGAATAAAAATGCCTTTAAAAAGACCACCATCGCCTGTTCCTTCGCTTTTAAGGACCGAATTGTTCGCCAGACTGCTTGTGGTATAGTCGGCCGCCAAAACAGCATCGTTAAGATAAGACTTTTCGTTGAAAATCTTGTAGAGCTCGACCGCTGAACCAATGAACGTTCCCTGGTTGTAGGTAAACACCCAGTCTTTTTTGATCTCCCCGGTTTCGCTGTTGATGTTGTCGTAGACCATCCCGTTATTGGCATTAAACAAGGTTGACTTTTCCCAGTTATAAATCTTCACCGCCCATTCTTTATACGTTTCATCTCCAAACTCCTGGTACAGGCGGGCAGCGAGGATACAGGCCGGACCGTTGGAGCAGGCATTTTTGCTGTATTCCATCCCCTTTTTCCAGGTGATGCCGCCTCCGGCATTTGTATTCCAACCCGTTTTGATGTACTCCCACAGTTGCAGGGCCGCCTCTTTAAATTTAACGTCGCCGGTTGCCTGGTAAACGCGGAGAATGGCCAGTGCGTTCCACTCCATGTCATCGTAAAATTCATTTTCGAAGGTATTGCCGTTCCGGGCTTTTACACCCGCAAACCACTGGTCGAAATAAGCTTTGTAGCGGTCATCATTCGTTCGCAGCCAGGCGTCGGTGATGACGTCGAGCGCATGGGCCTGCGGCCAGTAATTCCAGTTTGCACTTCCGTTGTTGTCGTAGTTGAACCATTTCTGTTCCGCATTCCAGAATGAATTGGCTAAAGACATACTGCTGCCGTCGGCTGCTTTGTTCCAGTCTATTTTGTCTTCTTCCGGTACCGGGTCGTTCGTATCGTCTTCGCCGCATGACAGGAGCAATGCGGGGAACAGTAATGCCATGTAAAGCCATTTCTTCATAGGTGTTGTTTTTCCGTTATTATTTATAACAGCGGGAGCGGCTGTCATGGCCGACTCCCTGCTGTATTTTAATATTTACTTATTTCGTTATCGAATGCGTATACGGCTTGTCGGCCTGTAAATATATCGTATAATCGGCCGGAACGCTGTCAAAATCGCCCATGAGTTTCCATTTATTATCCCATTGGGTAACCGCGGTTATTAAGCGGAGATAATAATAGGATTCCGGACTGGTTGGCGTAGGCCTCGAATCGGTCCCGTTCAGCGTTCCCCATTCGAGTTCCTTCTCCGGATCTGCACCTGCATTTTCTTTGATGAACATCCGGAACTTATACCGTTCGTCCCTGCCCCAGCCTTCCTGCTTGAAGGTCACCGTCTGGTTTTCGGCGCGGAACACGCCGTTCCCGACATACGGAAGGTCGAAGAGGATTTTTCCTTCGGGACTGAAGTAGAAACTAACCCTTGTTACCAAAGCGTACGTGGCAGCGCCTGTATTAAAATCGAGCGTGATCCGGTAAACGCCGGTCGTTGCAGCAGTGGTTGTCCCTCCTTCTTTGATGATGCCGCCGGCAGTATGAAATACCCGCGGAGTCCCGGTAAGGCCATCTGTAAAATGAATGGGCTGGCCGGCCGTTAAGCGGGTATACGCTTCAAATTCGCCTCCGGCTACTGCTTTCATTTTTCGGGCCTTTGAAAGATCATCGCCACCTTCAGATCCAGGACCTGTCACATAAACATCGACCGGCAGATCGGCAAAACCAGCCAGCCGTGTAACGGTAATATTGCGGGCTTCTGCTGCCTTCATCGCCTGAAGTCCTTTTGAAGAAAAAACGGTCCATTTAAATGTTCCGGTTTCTGACGATTTAATGCCCATCATTCCGGCGATCTTATTCAATTGTTTGTGCGTGATCGTCGCATTATTGTACAGTCCGTTATTATCGGCGGCCGTGACATAAACGGGGTTCGAAAAGTCACCGTCTGCTTTATCAAAAGCAATCTGGTAGACCGCCGTACCGCTTTCTTCAACGCCGGCGTATTCCCACTCAAAGTAGGTGGAAGCGCCGACCGTCGGCTCCAGAGCCAGTTGTTTTCCATCGAGTGGCTCAACCAGGGCATTGACTGCCGCCAGCCTGGTATCGGTATCGCCTCCTTCATCCTCGCACGCAGTCAGCGCTAAAAACAAAGAGGCTATCACTGTTAATCTGATCAGTATCTTTTCCATGTTCAGCTTATTTAATTACCAAATTATGCGTGTAAGGTCCTCCGGCATTCAGGGAGAATGTAAAGTCGTATGTCTTGCCACTCCATCCGTCAGTTGCCGGATTTTTCCAGATCTGATTGTCCGTCCACTGCTGCACATTCGTTTTCTCCACCATATAATAATACGCCTCATTACCGGTTGGTTTGCTGTCGTTGCTGGCAGCCCTCCATTCGGTTTCTCCTGTCGGACTTTCCATTCTGAATTTGTACCGGTCGTCGGTATTATCATTGCCGCTCAGGCCGGTAATAGCATGGCCGGTAAGTTCCCATACGCCATTTGCTTTATAGGGCAGCTCAATTTTCATTTGCGACCAGTTCAGGAACAAGCTGACTTTGGTAACTTCTTTTGTGGTGAACGATCCGATATTGAAGTCAAGATAGTATTTGTAAACTCCTGTTTTTGAAACAGACGAGGTTCCTCCTGTCACAATCTTTTCGCCTGACAAGGAGAATTCGAGCGGAGTGCCGCTTGTTGCGCTGACAAACTTAAAGCTTTCTCCTGCAGTCAGCCTGGTATAGATCTCAAACTCACCATCCGCGAGTTTTTTCATAACAAGCGCTCTAGAGAGGTCATCGCCGCTTTCTGTTGCCTTTCCTGTAATGTACAGGTTATCCGGAATATCGGCCAGTCCGGACAGTCGGGTTAAGGTAAGGGTTCGTTCCTGTTCGGCTTTCACCGGATTGATCCCTTTTGATGAAAAAACGGTCCATTTCAATGTACCTTGCTGTGCCGATTCGATCCCTGCCAGTGCAGCGATCTTGTTCAGTTGTTTATGTGTAATCGTGGCATGATTGCTTCCTCCGTTATTATCGGCCGCCATGATCAAAAGAGGATCGGAAAAATCACCGTCGGCTTTATCGAAGACAACTTCATACAGGGCCATTCCACTGTCTTCGGCCCGGGCCGGCTCCCATTCAAAATACAGCGTCGCCGAAGCCGATGCCTGCAGCACAATCGCCTTGCCGTTATCAGGTTCGTAAAGCGCACTCACCGCCGTTACATTCATATCCCTCATTTCACCGTCGTCGCTACAGGCGAATAAGGCAAAAATCAGGGAATATACGATTAACTGTCTGATTATTATTTTTTCCATGTTTAGCTTGTTTATGCTGTTTTGAGACTCAAATCCGATCATCAATAGCCGGGATTTTGAGTCAGATTCTTATTAATATCCCGTTGCGACTGGGGAATGGCAAACAGGTAATCACGGTCTTTATTAAATTTCCGCTGATCCAGTTGAATGTACTGGGTATTACCGGCAGCAAACTTTGCTCCGTGCGGATTACCGTTCATGACCGTTTCGATTGTTTTCCACCGGCGGATGTCAAAAATCCGCAGGCCTTCGATGGCCAGTTCACAACGCCGTTCGCGGCGGATAATCTGCTGAAGGTCCGATCCCGGATAATTTAACGCCGTGGCGTCGGTAAAACCTGCCCGTGCACGAATCGGCCGGATCGTTTCGTTCCAGATGTCTTCGTTCATTTGGCCCAATTCGTTTTTTGCCTCCGCATACATCAGCAGCACATCGGCATAGCGCATCAGGATCAGGTTTAAGCCTGCTTCCATACCAAGGGGTGCGGTGGGATCGAAATATTTTCGCAGGTAGTACCCGGTTCCCGTCGAGTTCTGTCCGGGGCCGGCATATTCATCGAGGTTCGACGCGCCTGCCGCATCGGAAGAGCCAGGTTTGATATAGATGGTCGAGCTTGCTCCGTCACCTTTTTTCCACTGGTAGCCGTGGTAAACGATTGTGGCGCCGAAACGCGGATCGCGGTTGACATACGGATTATCTTCACTGTACTCCGAACCTGCATCGTTAATACCCTTGCCGTTCTTCATGATATAATCGTTGACCAGTTCCTGCGTGGGAGCAAAAGCATTGATACGTCCGCCAACAGAGATGGGAATAGCATCGTAAAACTGGCTCCATGTCCGGTGGGTCAACACGTATCCCAGATCGAGGATCACTTCGTTGTTGTATTCATTCTCAGGAAGGAAAAGGCCGGAATAACTTGAAAACAGTTCATACTGTCCGTAGGTTCCGTCCATGATCTTTTCGCAAACCGAAGCCACATTAGCCCAGTCGTTTTCATACAGGTAGGTCCGGGCCAGCAGCATCATAGCGGCTCCCTTTGTAATCCGTCCGAGATCGGAGGCGGCATACCCACCTTTGGCCGGTAGGATGTCGGCGATTTCATTCAGTTCTTCTCTCACAAAGGCGATCACCTCCGCTTTGGGACTGCGGGGAATGCTGTTGGCTTCCTGCTGGGTCAGACCATAATCGAACAAGGGAACATCACCGTAATGGTTTGCCAGACGGAAGAACAGGAAAGCGCGGATAAAGCGGGCCTCCGCTTTCATTCTGGCTTTCAGCGTTTCATCCATATCGGGCACCCGGTCAACATTCTCCAGAAAAGTGTGACAGGTCCGGAGTCCCTCAAAACAGGCCTTCCATTCATTTGCGAAACGCCCCAGGGCCGCATCGGCCTGTCCGGAGGTGATGATCTTTTCATCGGTATTTCCCCGGCCTTCATAAAGATTGTCGGACAGGCGTTCGTTGGCAAAGAAATAATTGGCGTCGAGCATCTGGCCATAGGCTGTACTCAGAACAGCAGAAGCCTTTTCGGTCGATGTCCAGTAAGTCAGGTCGGTAAACTGATCGGTTGGTGCCAGATCCAGCTCATTACACGAAGTAAAGAAAGCCAGGAGCACCCAAACGATTCCTATGCGGTATACTTTTATTTTTTTTCTCATGGTATGCTTGTATTAAAATTCCACTTCCAGTCCAAATCCATAATAGACCAATGTCGGGTAATTTCGGGCACTGTTCGCTCCGACCCCTTCTATGCCGCCCATGTTATTTCCGAATTCAGAAGATTCCGGGTCAATAAACGAATTTTTCGATAAAGTCAGCAGGTTTTGGGCATTCAGGCTGGCACGCAACTTTTGAACGCCGAACCTGGAAGTTACCTGTTTCGGCAAGGTATATCCCAACTGGATATTCTTTACCCGAAGGTAAGCCCCGTCGAGCAGGTAAATGTCGGTACCGGCTTTCCCCCAGTTGTTCGCAGACGAAGGTGAACTCGGTGCAACCAGGCGCGGCCAGCGGGCATCGGGATTGGTGGGTGTCCAGAAATCGAGCTGATGCTGGTAAATCGCGTAAGAATAATTGGAATGGAAAGGCTCGATCAACTCACCCCGGATATACATATCCCGTTTCCCGACTCCCTGCAGAATGAAACCAAAATCGAAGCCCTTATACGAGACATCATAGGTGAAACCAAAGGTGTACCGGGGGAAAGCATTTCCCAGGACTACGCGGTCTTTATCGTCAATGACATCGTCGGTATTCATGTTCTTGTATTTCACATCACCCGGCTGAACCGAGGCTCCCACAGGCAATGCGCTGCCGGCAATTTCATCGAAACTCTGAAAATATCCGTCGGTTTTGTACCCGTAATAAGAACCCAACGCTTCGCCTTCGCGGATCAGCTTATATAACTGGTCGTTCTGGTCGATCCGTTCTTTCCCGCCGAAGTCGGTGATCTCATTTTGCGAGTCAGCCACATTCAGGCTGAACCGGTGTCCAAAATCGCCCGACTTCAACTGGTAGCTGAGGGTTGCTTCCCATCCCCGGTTCCGCATTTTACCGGCATTTTCCTTAGCAGCGGCGCTTCCGAAAATGGTCGACACTTCGGGCGACAGCAGGATATCGATGGTTTCCTTGTTGAAATAATCCAGCGAAGCGGAAAGGCTGTTGTCAAAAAATGTGGCATCGGCCCCGATATTCAGGTTGGCCGATTTTTCCCAGGTCAGGTAGGGATTACCGAATGTAAATTCAACCCCCGGCACCGGCTGGTTGTTGAATGCGTAATTATTCTGTTTCATCTTATAGACCGTCTGATAAGAATAATTCGGTACATTTTGATTTCCCAGGATACCGTAGGAGGCGCGTAATTTCAGGTCGCCCACGCTCGAACTATAGTCCTGCATAAACGATTCCGAAGAAATTCTCCATGCCGCTGAAACTGACGGAAAGAAACCCCAGCGTTCATCTTTGGCAAATTTCGAAGAGCCGTCGTAACGGAAGGTGGCATCGATGTAATATTTGTCCATATAGCTGTATCCCGCCCGGCCGAAAGCAGAGGTGATGCTGGTTTCATCGGTGTCACCGTTACTGTTCTTATTGTCTTTATTTTGGATGGCATCGTCTGTTGTGGGAAGCCCCAAATCGGGATCGGTATATTCCCAGGCGATGCGGCTTGCCTTAAAGGTATAAGACTCATTTGAAGCGCCCAATAAGCCGGTCACATGATGAACCGAATTGAATGTACGGTCAAAATCCAGCAGAAACTGCGTACTGAGAGTGTACTTTTTATTGTTGTAGTCTTCCGTCATGGTTTTGGGATGAATGTACGAAACGGGGGTCGTCAGGTCGGCTGACGAGTATAGCGGCACTTTCAGATCCCGGCGGAACCGGTGGTGCTGCGTCAGGTCAAAGCCTACCAGACCTTTCGCTTTCAGTCCTTCGATAATACGGAAATCGAGCCCCAAACTGCCAATAAAATTATCTTCGTCTTTCTTTTCGTAGCCTCCGTCTTTCAGGTAGGCCATCGTGTTATCGTCGCCGATCACGTCGTTGATCAGCCATTTGCCGTCCTGTTGAAACTTGTAGTAATAATACGGCGGGATACGCGATGAGTTGATAATGGTATTACCCGTCCCACCTGCCACCGTGCGGTCGTTCCGTTTGGTATAAGCCATAAATGAGGTCAGTTTGAACCGGCCGTATTCGGTTGTCTGGTTGGAACGGAAGTTGTAGCGTTCCATGCCAAAATTCCCGACAAAATTGCTTTCCTGATCGTAATATCCGGCAGAGATCATGAAGGTGCTGTTCTCGCTTCCGCCCGAAACGCTCATGTTATAATTTTGCTGGAGCCCTTTCTGCATAATTTCGTTCAGGTACCAGTATTCTTCACCACGGTGATCGTACAAATCGCGGATCTGCGCCGGGGTATATATCGGGGCATTCCCGATATTGACGTTCGCCTGGTTACGCAGCGTAGCATTTTCCCAGCCTTCAACCGGCTGAAACAAAATATCAGGGTCTTCATAGCCGACCATGCTGCTGAACCGGACAACCGGCTTTCCTGTCTTACGACCTTGTTTTGTCGTGACCAGAATGACTCCGTTTGCTGAACGCGACCCGTAGATCGCTGCACTGCCCGCATCCTTCAGTACCGAAATATTTTCGATGTCGTTCGGATTCAGGTTGTTCAATGTACCGGTTCCGGAGATCAGTCCGTCGATCACAATCAGCGGATCATTATTACTCATCGTGCTGACACCCCGAACGTTGATATTCATACTGTTGTCGTTCGGGTTCATGCTTTTTTGCTGGATGATCAGGTTGGCCGAAGCGCCCTGCAGCGCCTGCATGGCATTCGATACCGGCCGGTCCTCGAACACTTCGGTGTTAACCTTGTCAATGGCGCCCGTAATACTTTTTCGCTGGCGGGTGCCATAGCCGATCGCCACTACTTCTTCCAGACCGATGGTTTCATCTTTGAGCGTCACATTCAGCAGGCTTTTGTCTGCCACGGGAATTTCCCGGGTGGCCATTCCGATAAAGGAAAAGACCAGCACGGCCTGATCGGGCAAATTGGTAAGCGAATAATTCCCGTCGATGTCGGTAATCGTGCCGGTTGTTGTCCCTTTAACGGATATGGTAACTCCGGGAAGCGGTTCACCGGCTTCATTGGTTACCTTTCCTCTTATCGCTTTAGAAGGCTGCCCCACTGTACGCACGCCGGCTTCCTCACCCTTTCTGAATAAGGCAATTTGCCGCCCAACGATGCGGTAATCAATATTCGTTCCCTCCAGGATGTCAGTCAGAACTTCCTCAATGCCACTTTGCGACCGTTCAATCGACACTTTTTTGTCTGTCTCGATTTTTTCAGAATAAAAAAAACGATATTCACTTTGGTCTTCGATCCTTCTCAACGCCGTCTCGATTGTTTCATTTTTCAGGGACAAAGAGAGTTTTGTTTGCTGAGACCAGGATTCTGAAGCCAGCACGGTAAATGCTGAACATAAAATAATAAAAATACTGAGCTTCATAATTTTTAGCAGTTTTATGAAGAAAAGTCCCCGCGGAACTTCCTCCAAACCAATTTTTTTCATATGTTTGAATTGTTAAGATGAATAATTTTTCAAATTATTTTTCGGGGGTGAGAAGGTTCGCGGCTTTCTCACCTTTTTTGATTTTATTCCATCAGCTTTCGGAGATTTGTTACATAGGCTACAAGAATTAGTTTTTTGGTTCGTGGAAAATCGTTAGTTCCCGCTTGTTTTTATCGTATTGGTAACTGACCGGCAAGGTCAGATCCATCAATTCCATTATTTCGCCTACCGACTCCATTTCGATCGTTGCGGTCATCTGAATATCCAGTAACGACGGGTCGTCAATCCGGATATCGATATTATACCAGCGTTCGAGCCGGCTGGCCACGTGGCCCAGGGATTCATTTTTAAATATCAGTTGGTTGCGGATCCAGGCAGAATACTGGTTGGTCTCTACCTGGTGCAGCTGGATGGCATGGCTCAGGGTGTCGATCACGGCCTGTTGACCGGGAGCTAAGGTTTCCTCCTGATTAGCCGAAGTTTTCAGCGTGATCTTTCCCCGCTCCAGGGTTACCGCAGGTTGCTCATGATCGTAAGCCATTACATTGAATGCCGTGCCCAGCACATCAACCGTAACATGCGCTGTTTCGACCTGAAACGGGCGTTCAGCTTTCTTTACATCAAAATAGGCTTCGCCGTTCAGTTTCACACGCCGGGTTTTTCCGTCAAAGGATTTTGCAAAACTTACGGATGAACCTGAATTGAGCCATACGTGGGAACCATCGGGCAACTCAAAGTCGGTTTTTGATGCCAGGGGAGTTGAAATCGTCTGCATAATCGCTGACGCTTGTTCTGCTTGCCGCAGTTGAATGAGATAGGCAATTGCCAACGGAATAAATAACAGGGCAGCCACCCGGGTCAGGTGCGACATCAGCCGGCGCGATCGCGGCATGAGAGATTCCTGACGGGCAATCTCGTCATGAACCCGCTGCAGGGTTCTTTTCAAACCGGGCGAATCCAGCTCACGGCCGTCTTTCCAGTCTTCATGCATATTGGCTTCGAGTTCCTGCTGATGCTCCGGTTTGACAAACAAGTCGGTCAGCGAGCGAAACTCGTCGGCAGTGCAATTATTCTCCAGGTACTTTTTAAAAAATGGCTTCATCTGTTTTTCTTCATACCAGGTAAACGCCCCATGTTATAAAAACCCCTGCCCCGTTTTAATTTTTTTTTAATTTTGTCGTCCCGGGTGATGTCGCTCCGGAAGATCATGGACAACGCAACGCTCATATCCCAGCTCAGAAACGGGAACAAACAGTCCCTGAATGAATTGTACTCCCGCTACAGTAAGCGGCTGTACGGCTTTGCCTTTGGCTACCTGAAACTGGAAGAAGATTCACGCGATGTGGTTCAGGACGTGTTTGTAAAATTGTGGAACAGCCGCAACGAACTCCGGGAAGAAAGCAACCTGGAAGCTTTCCTTTTTACCGTGGCAAAGAATACGGTTATTTCCGTTTTTCGTAAAAAGATTTCCGAAAAGGAATACCTAAGCCAGCTACACCTGATGGTGGTCAAAAACAGCTCCGATACGGAGAAGCAGGTCGATTACAAGCTGCTGGAAGAAAAGGTGCAGCAATTAATCGGTGCACTTCCTGAACAACGGAAACGCGTCTATTTGCTAAGTAAGGAAAAGGGTTACTCCAATAAGTTGATTGCCGGGGAGTTGCAAATCTCCGTTAAGACGGTCGAGGACCATATCACCAAAGCGCGGAAATATTTAAAAGAACACCTGAAAGAATATGGGTTTCTGAGCCTCTTCCTTTAACGAGCCATCAACACAACCGAAGTTACCAAACGTGTCAAACTGCCCCGGCTCAACAGGAACAGCTTCATCCACTTCTCTTAATTTCAAACAAAAGATTGAAACTAAAATTAAAAGTCACAAATTTATCTTTATTTTAGTGACTCGTTTACTAACCTTCTAAAACTTCAGAAATGAAAAGATTTTACCTCTCGCTCGTGTGTTTTGCGATTGCCCTGACCTCTTTTGGTCAGATTTCACCGTTTCTTGAAAAAGGCCAAAGCGGATTCGGGGTCGGCGCCGGATTGGAAAAAGGACAGCATTTTGATGGCTTTTCGGCCAAGGCAGGCGTATCCCTGAATGGCGTCTTTGATATTGAGGTGAACTACTTCCGCGATCAGATCGATCAGCAACTGGAAGAGATCACACTCCTGAAAGATGACGCCACCGGAAGTTACACCGAAATTTTATTAACCTGGTGGTTATTGCGGTCGAAAGCTTCCGATTTTATCGATGTCAATTTCGGTCTGTCGCCCGGTTTTGAGTTTGCCGGTTACGACGGTTATGAATACAACATTGGCAGCCAGCGTATGGAATATAAGGGTTATTACGGAGGAGAGCTGGGCGTATCTTCAAATGTGGTATTCAACCTTGAGAAGAACTGGAGACTGATGCCTTTTTATCTCCTCTTTTATGAAGTAGGGCTTGATAAAGGCGAGGCCAATGCCGACGAAAGCAAAACAAACTATCACGGGTTTACCAGCAGCCTGGGTGTCACCTTATCGAAGAGGCTGGAAAAAGGAAACAGCGTGTATTTCTCTTTCCGTCAGACCTCCGACACCTATAGTCCAGGCGGCTTTTATAATGTCGAAATAGGTTACATCTTACCCTGGTAATCCGTTCTTTAAAACAACAAATCGCTATGAAATCATTCCTAACTGCAATTTTTTGCATCGGTTTTACACTGACGTCAACAGCTCAGATCTCTCCGTTTCTTCAAAAAGAAAAAAACGGTTTCGGACTGAATATGGGTACAGAAAAAGGATCGGGTTTTAATGGCTTATTTTTGGAATTGGGGACATCGGTGAAAGGAGTTTTCGATGCTGAACTTTCCTATTATGATCTCGGTTTTGATCAGGATGAACTGCACCTTTTGAGCGATGATGCGAAAGCCAGATACTATGAGCTGGCACTGACATGGTGGTTTTTACGATCAAAGCCGGCCTCGTTTGTGGATGTTAATCTCGGCCTGCGCCCAACATTTGAACTGAGCGACTACAGCAACTTCAGGTATCCCACTCCCGACGGAGCCGGAGTTATCAGGTACAAGGAGTTTTACAATGCGGCCATCGGCCTGCGTTCGAATGTAGTGTTTCATCTCCCAGAGAAATGGATGATCCAGCCGTTTTACAATGTTGAATATGAAATCGGGGAAGAAGCCGAGAAGACAGCCCAGTGGAGCGACTATAAAACCGAAAAGGGCATGATCAGCAGCCTGGGTGTTACCGTAGGCAAGGAGTTTGTAAACCAGCAAACGCTGTATGTTTCGATGCGACAGTATTCCAATTCCTATGGAATAGGTGATTACTTTGATTTGGCGGTGGGTTATGTATTCCCCTGGTAATCAAAAAGCAGATCCTGAGAAGAGCCGTTAAAAGCCCCTCTCAGGAAAATCTGTTCTACTGTTCCCAATCGTCGGTACGGAATGATGATGCAGGAAATCCGTCGGTGTTAAAGAGTTCTCCCACAACAAAATCGTCAAAAGCGTAGCGGACGGCCACCGGCTTATCGACCATGGGCGACACCAGGCTGATGCCGGTACCCGTAAGCGTTGCAGTTGCCGGATAAAACCGTTTATTTTCGCCGGCCACTTTAAAATTGGTCAATTCCTTTCCATAAGTCGTCAATCCTGTATTGGCGTGGTTGAAGCTAAGCTTTACAATACTTCCTTCAATCGTCATCTCTTTGAGTACCGGACCCGAATACTCAAATCCCTTCTTTCCATAGGTATTGGCTAATGCCAGATAAGCCAGGCGTTCCCCTCCGAGCTCTTTATTAGCCGGATGGATACAGGTAGCTTCACCAACATCCATCAGGCAAGCCATACCGATATTGGGAATCGCTGTCGATGCTTTAAGCTGAGCTTCCCTCAGCAGCGCAGAATTGGCGCCGTTGCCGTATACATAAGGTGCTATCTGCATATAGTAGAACGAAAAATCTCCTATTCCCCACTCCTCACGCCAGTTTTGGATCAACCCGGGCATTAATTTTTCATACTGTTTGTACTCATTCCTGTTCGATTCTCCCTGATACCAGATCCCTCCTCTCAGGGCAAATCCGACCATGGGTTTGATCATGGCATTATAGAGGACCGTTGGTGTCTGCGGAGAAAGCTTGCCCGTCTGGTTTTTGTCGGGAACCGGGACAAAATCAAATTTCCTGATCCCGTTTTCGCTCATCCAGGGTTCAATCCGGGTGCCGCCCCAACTGGAATTGATCAGTCCAACCGGTACATCGAGCGCTTCCTGGAGCATCCGTCCGAAGTAATAGGCCGTTGCGCTGAAGTTGGCCACATTTTCAGGAACGCATTCCATCCATTTCCCTTCGAAATTATCAAGCGGACTCAGGCTTGTATTTTTAGTTACCGTAATCAGCCTGATCGATCTGTTCGCTGAAGTTGCTATCGTCTTATTTGAACCGATAACAGGCTGATTGCGGAATCCTTTCACCGGCATCTCCATGTTCGACTGGCCGGAGCAAATCCAAACCTCACCAATCAGCACATCGTTCAGTTTTACCTCTTTACCATCGGAGATAACAATTGAATATGGTCCGCCCGCTGCGGGGGTTTTCACCTTTAACTTCCAGTTCCCGTTGTTGTCGGCCCGTGTGCTGTAACTTTTACCATCCCAGGAGGTTTTAACACTCACGTTTTTTGAAGGGGACGCTGTTCCCCAGATGGCAGCATTGGTTTGCTGTTGCAGGACCATGTGGTCACCAAAAACAGCGGGTAATTTCACTTCAGCCTTCACCGGGGCTGTAATCAGCATTGAAATACATAGCATGCTGAAAAAAATCAAAATACGTTTGTTCATCATGTCAAATTAGATTAATCGGATATTCGTACCAAATTTCAAGGGAGGCCGTACTTTACCGAAGCTGAGCGTAACTTTCGAAACAGGCAGTGAGAGCAAAAGGAATATTTCAAAAATTATCAGTTTAGCCAGGCGGGTAAAGACGTTCATTCCATGAGTTTTTTCAAAATCATTCCAAAAATAAAAAACAATTGCGGAATACCGGTTTAATTTATTCAAACTTCCCTGAATTATCCGATAAAATCAGGCCGCCACAGCTAATTCCTGTTTTGTCTGATCTTTTTGATTTGCCTGAGCACCTGCTTATCGTTCACGTTTTTCGTTTCAAGGTAGTCGGCTGCTTTTCGGGCTATGAACAAGTTTTCATGGCCTAATAACCGAACAATCCGCTGGTCGATCATTTCGTTCTGAACCTGCTTCGCCCGGTACAAGGCAAGAACGCCATCCAACACATTGGGACTCATTTGCAGGAGGTGAGCGGAGAATTCCAGGGTTGCCTGGCTATCCAAAGCATCGACTTTGGCCAGTCGCTCCAGTATCTTTCGTTGATTAAGATAGGCCATTTCGGGGAACTGCCGGGCGAAGGCAAGCTGTATTTCAGGATCTTCCAACAGGGAATCCGGGAGAGCCGACAATGCCTCCGTCGACAAAAGACCTTTTTCGTGCACAATGATTTCAAGAACAGTTTTTTTAAGCTGTCCGGACCATTGCAAGCGCGGTCCCATATTTTGAAGGGTCCAGAATTTATCTTCAAAATCTGCGCTTCCCAGTAGTTGTATGGCTAATTCGTCTGTTAAATGGCCACGGGTATATTTTTGGATTTCTTTTTGCGTTTCGCCATACACCAGGTGCCAAAGCGTATAGCTGGTATAAACAGCATCGGGGACCGTTTCCTGTTTCACGGCAGCGAGGGTCGCGGCAGTGATCCCATCAACGCCTTCCCCCTGCTCTGATATCAGCTCATCCATCCGGTATTCTCCCAACACGGAGTAGGGATTAGCCAGGATTTCCTGAAGCCGCAGGTAATCGTCATCCTTAAACGGCACGTGTTCTGTCTTGCTTAAGTACTCCCCTTCGGGAAGACTAAAACCATAATACCTGCCTGTAACGGTCCAGAATAAGCGCATACTTAGCCGCCGGCACTCGCCATCAATACAGACACCGGTATTGATCATCCTGGAAAAAGAATGGATCAGGCCTGCCTTGTTGCGATAAACAAAGAGGGTATCACTTTCGATCGTATCCTGAAACGCCATCCATTCGGGATAAACAGACAACGAGTCTGCGCTGAACGACGGTGCCAGGAAAAGCCGCCGCTCCGGCGGCCGCTCCAAATCCGTACCGGACATACACACGGTTAGCATCAACAACACGACAAATCTCATCCAGTATGATTTAATGACGACATCCTCTTATTACCTTTTTGGTCCCAGCGTTCCTCCTTCATTATACTTCTGTTCCGGATAGCTGCCTGCTTTGCCGACTCCTTTTTCCACAAGCGATTTCAGCTCATCCAGGTGGTTTTGATAAACACCCCGCGGGCTGGTTTTGTTTTTGGCAGCCACCGAGGCCGCCATGCCCACCAGCTCGCCCATCATACCGGTCGTACGCATCACCCGCACGGTTCCGAGGGCCGCATGCGTGACGCTGATGTTGCGCCCGGCCATAAACAGGTTGTCCACATTCCGGGAATAGAAGCACCGGTAAGGGACCGGGTAGTAATGAATAGGAATGTGTTTGGCTATCGATATAAACTCCTTGCCCGGAAAATGCTCCGTATTCTTCGGGTCCGGGTAGTGCAGGTCGATGGTCCAGGAAGTCGGGACAACAGCATCGGGGTAAATCACATAGTTGGTCAGATCCTGTTCCTTCAGAATAAAATCGCCCAGCAGGCGTCGTGATTCGCGTTTCCCGGCCACATAGGCCACCCATTCGAGCCTGCTCTTTTTATAATTTTCTTTCGCGGCGCGATGGTTCTTCAGGAACGACCAGTTGGAATAAACAACCAGCAATCCGTAATCGCGGATCCGTTCAAAATCGTTGATCTGGTCAAAATTCATACCTGTTTCCCAGGTCCACTCTCCCATTTTCACCTGCTGTGCGTTCTTTTCATTGAACGTAATGCCATACTTAAAAACCGGAAACGGAATTTCCCGCTCGTCTTCGAGTGCGTACCATTGCACCGAAGAGCCCATGGTCATTTTATCGGCTTTTTCGGGAGCGGTTGTTTCACCGAATTCAGCCTTACTCTCCCGCCCCATGGCAAAGTCGGCGCCGGCCAGATATCCGACGGTCCCGTCGCCTGTACAGTCAGCAAACAAAGGCGCCCGGAAGCTCAGTTCTTCGGCCGTCTCCGTGTTCCGGGCAATGACCTGCGCAATTTTACCGCCCTTCTTTTCGACGGCAAAAGCGCGGTAATTCAGGAAGAGCGAAATATTAGGCTCAGCCTCGACAACGGCCAGTTTTTTATCATCTTCGTAATATTCGGCAGGTTGCGCGTTACCGCCTTTGGCCGGGCCGAATTCCTTCACCACATCTCCCAGCCGGGGGTAAGGCTCGATGTTAATCCTTCCTCCGAGGTGAACCCTGACTTCCGAGCTGTTGTTCCCTCCCAGCACAGGGCGGTCCTGGATGAGGGCCACTTTCAGTCCCAGACGGGCTGCAGAAATAGCGGCCGTAGTTCCGGCCACGCCGCCGCCCACAACCACCATGTCAAATTTCCCGGCCTTATCAGGCTTCGAAGGGATACCGAGCATCTTTTTTCTGAAAGCACCCAGCTCCTTCAGATCATCAGGCGGAAGCTCATCTCTCATCGTAAAAAAGACGGCATCGCAGCGGCCGTTGAAACCAGTCAGGTCGTGCAGTGCAACCGTGGCCGTCTTATTGTCAATGGTAACTGTACCCGCGCTTTGCCACATCCAGGCCGACCCGCTTGTCCCCAAGACGGTGCCGGTTTGTTTTCCATTGACCAGCAGACCGAATTTTCCCGGACCTTCCTGATCCGTCCACGGTGCGGTCCAGTTGTAGGTGCGGACGTATACATGGTATGTACCGGCCTTTGGAAAACGAACTTCCGTGACCGCGTCGGCAACAGGTTTTCCGATGCCATGGGCCATCAGGTACGAAGAACCCATCCGGTCCATAAACTGCTGGTCGACGACCCAACCGCCTTTGTCATAAAAGCTTTCGGCCTCAACAAATACGGACTTGCCCTGGGCCTGCAGAAACTCAGAAATCAGGATTAAGCATACAAACAATATTTTCCTCATATCGTACCATTTTTGCTATTCATATTTCAGCCATGCCGTAGCCTTGCAATCCCTGTCGGTCACAAAACGGATCCAGCGCGATTGGAAGGTTTCAGGAAAAACATACTCAACTGTTTCTCCGGGTTTGACGCTGACTTTTCTGTAATTCATCCATGGACCATGGCCCACGGGTTCGACTTCAATTTCAAAGGTAACAGCTTTCTCCGATTGATGAGACAGTTTCAGGCTCCTTTTATCGTAAAAGGCAATCAGATAAGGATCGGAAGGTTCTCCCGTTTTTACTTCGGTATCTTTCCAGGGACCGCCCTCTCCCACCGGTTTGCCCAGCTTCCAGAGATCGTCGATCACACCGGCCCAAATGGCTGCCTTTCCGTCGTCGGACCGAATAATCTGTTCGTTCTCCGGCAGTTTTTCGTTTAAGCCTGTCAAAATCAGCATGCCGCGGTAAGACGTATAATCATGGATCCGGAAACGATGGGAAGCCACAGGCCGGATTTTAGCATAGCCGTCTGCGTTTTCGGCGGGAAGTTCATAGAACGTGCCTGCGCAGTTAAAGAGGTCCCGTTCGGTAGCAACTTCCCGGCAGAGGCGAAGCAGGGCATTTCCGGTCAGCTTTTCGTAGCGTTGATCACCCCGCGGCAGGCGCCAGCGACGGCCATCATCATCAACTACCAACACCGAAGCCTGGTCGATTGTGATCACCCCTGCAGGGATCGCGAACTTCTCACAAATGAAAGCGGCCGTTTCGGGGTCTTCCTTTTTTACAAGGTTCATCAATGAATCCAGTTCATAATAACCGGCTTCTTCAAAACCTTCATCGTTGACCGTCCCGGCCAGTATACCCAACACCCGGCGATTGTTACCCAGTCCCCAGAGCAATCCGCCCCGGGTACTTGTTTCCTGAATACCGGCCAGCCCGTTAAATAATGCATCGGACGATGTATTCCGCTTATCACGGGCGGCATAGTAAAAGTGGGCCGTTGTTTTCGAATCGCGGTCGGGTGTGATCCGGATCCATTCGCCTTTTTCCTGTTCGCTGAATGTAACTTCAGCGGCTTCGCCCGTCTGCACGTCGACCGATTTGAGTTCCGTCCAGTTGCCATCTCCTTTCTGGTCGGTTTCGAACCTAAAGCAGACTGAGGTTGTACCCTGGTTGGCAATCCGGCAGGAACGTACCGGCCATCCGGCAAAGAGGAAGGGTTCTGAAGGCTTCCCTCCCTTCACTTCTTCTGAGAGCCAGACAGCACCTTCGGCCGTATTGGGCCCCAGTTCATCCGGTTTTTCGAGGCTTGTGAACCACAGGTTGGAATTTGATTGGCCGGGGCCTTCAATGTTTCCCTTTACTTTTCGTTTATTCAGGAATTCCTTATTGGCCGAATCGTCACAACCAAAAACCAGTTGGTCGTTCCAGCGGGCATAGTCGCCGATCACTTTCAGGTAAGCCGAACGAGGGCGGATACCAGCTGAATTCGCGGCAGAAAATGATCCGGGGAACCGCCAGAATATGCCGTGCATGGTCATCAGGTAGTCCGGTTTTTCGTCGGTGCCAACATTACGGATGCGGGGCCATTCGGTATTCCAGCCATGGGCGCCGTCGTAGCTGTGGCTGGCTTTGGGTAAACGGTAAAAATGCCAGCCCGATTGCAGATCACGGACTCCGAGCAAAACCGATTTATGGTCCCATCCTGTTGCCCAGAGCGGATCGGTATCCGGATAAGGATTTCCATGGATTCCTCCAGGGCCGGTCACTTCCACAAACTGATTGCGGCGGACGATTTTCCATTCCTTGCCATTCCATTCGGCCAGGGCACCGGCTTCGATGTCAAACTTCTCCAGGGCAGCCTGGTTTGCTTCGCCATTGTTGGAATAGACCAGCACGCCCTGACCGGAATAAAGGCCTTTGCCGTGTGCTCCGGGAAGCAGCTCCGCTTCCTGGGCCATCTGCCCGGCTTTCCGGTTTACGTTCCCATCCTGATAAAGCATCGTTGGTTCCAGTGTCTTTACATCCACCTCATAAAAACCTTCCTCCATGGTACCGTAGTAAATTTTTCCTGCAGGATCCGTCAGGTGGCGGGCATTTCCGGTATGGCGACCCGGCATTTTTTCGTAAGGAATAACGCGCACAAGTCCGGTACTGTCAATGGCATAAGGGCCGATAAAAAGCTGCTTGCTTTCTTTATGAACCATCCGATTGGCAGGCGTTCCGCCAATGCTTTCGGGCCGGACAATCCGCTCCAGCCCGGGGGAGATCTCATACAGCCTGTCGGACGAACCGAAAGGCAGATGCGGCCCGTAAGTAATCACCCAAAGTTTTCCGGCCCAGGGCACCACCGCCCCGGTTCCGCATTCCCCTTCATTGTTGTACATGGCCAGGTGCGGGTAGACGCCGGAGAAGGATTTTGGTTTTATTTCTTCTTTTTGGCTTGTGCAGCCGGAAATCAACAAGAGGGTCGCCAAAGCGCAAAAGACCACTATTTTCTTCATTCAGATCTGTTTAGTTCATTCAACTACAGATTAAAAGGCCGACTGATTATCTGTTCATCCAAAGATACGAAGTCAGCCTCTTATTCATTTATTCACCCGATTACCAATTGGGGTTTTGATCGAGATTTTCATTAATGAGACGATCAGCGTCGGGTACAGGCCAAAGATAGTCACGTTCGCCCTCGAAACTACGCTCACTTGCCACAACGATGTAACCCGCAGTAACCATATTGCTGAGATCAGCGATGCCGTTTTCATCGATCTCCGGTACACCTCCGATGGGATAATTCCCGTTGTTCCAGTTCTGGATCAGTTGACGATATTCCGCTGACACAGAAGCCTCGTTGCCATTCCATGAAGTAGAGCCTGACCAGGCACGGCGCAGGAAGTGGCTGGGACGATTGTAAACCTTTTCGGCGAGTCTCCAACGAATCAAATCGGCATAACGATGGCCTTCCCAGGCAAGCTCGATGAACCGTTCGGTGCGAAGGACCGTACGCATCGCGCTCTGTGCGCCAAGCGTAACCGGAGGATAGGCAATCCCTGTCCCGGCGTAGGCTCTCTCCCGCAGTTTATTGATCGTCTGGTCCAGTACATCCTGTGTGCACCGGTTCAGTTCGATCATGGCTTCGGCGTACATCAGCAGCACATCGCCATAACGTAACATCGGGTATGTGGTGGGTGCTCCGGTTCGTCCGTTTTCGAGGAAAGTATTATCGACGTACTTTTTGAAGAGCAGGCCGGTGTAGGAAGCATGTTCAGCACGTGCTTTCGAATCGGTATTGCTCACCTGCACGCCGTCGGATGCCCGGTAAACGGTGGTCCGATTCGGGGCAGGAGAATACTCATAGCCAAGCCACAGATAGTTTTTGGGATCATAGGTGCCGTCGAGAACACTCTTGTTATGAGCGGTGGCGAAGGGTACGATGGTCATCGCCATGCGCGGATCGCGGTTTTCGAACAAGTCTTTTGGGTTATACAGGGGCGATTCATCGATGGGTTTGCCGTCAATGCAAGGATAGGCGCATACCAGTTCATAAGAGGGAGCCTTCTGACCACCCCAACCTCCCGCAAGACGGGAAATGCTGTTGAGTACGTCGTTGGCTGCCCAGTAATACTTTTTCAGGGTCACATCGCCGCGGAAGAAGAATATCCATTCGTCCGACCACGAAGCGGTAAATAAGTCCCGGTAGTTGCTGTGTAGTTTGTAGACATTCAGATCCATACAAGCTTTTGCAGCCGCCGCAGCCGTTTCGTAATCGCCGTTCCGAAGGGCTATACGCGCCTTGAACGCAAGAGCGGCGCCTTTCGTGGCACGCTGTATACCGGAGTAGCTGTTCGGCAGACGTTCGGCAGCCTTGTCCAGACACTCGTAGCTGTATGCCAGCACCTCGGCTTTCGGTGAACGCGATATCTGGTAAGCCTCATCAAGCGTCATGCCCGTTTTGTCAAGAATGGCATCTCCCCAATGGAACGCCAGCATACCATAGGCGTAACCCATATAAAAATAAGCTTCACCCTCGTACTGTTTGATGTTCGCCTCCGACACTCCCAACGTGCGTGCATTGTCCATGTTATTAATCAGGCGCAAGGCGCGTGCGATACCCTTGTAGAAATTTTGCCAGCGGCCGGCTACTGTTCCGTCTTCCGCGGTCATGGTCCCGTTCTGTACAACAGAGGTAGCGTTCCGTGCGGTTAGGTCGTCACCCCAGGCCATATCATCGATCGGGAAAAAATCGGTGCGGTAAAAATCGTTTACCGACATTTCGATCTCCTGTTGTGTCGAGTACCAGGTTTCACTCGATCCCTCCGATAACGGATTCAGATCGAGATCAACGCAGCCCGAAAAGGCAAGCGCTGAAAGTATAAGGGTAATTAACAAGATCTTCTTCATAGCTTTGGCTTTTTAAAATTTAACATTCACACCTAAGATGAAAGATGTTGAAATGAAATCGGACGAAGAACCCACTTCGGGATCCCATCCTTTAGGAAAGTCACTGATAGCCGGCAGGTCATTGACACTGACATAGCAACGCAGCCCTTTGATTCTTGCATGAGTTAACAAACTCTTGGGCAACGTATACCCCAGGGTGATATTTTTAACACGGAAGTAAGCACCATTGAAAAGCCAATAGTCCGATCCTGCATACGTATTTGTCGTATTGGTATAGGTCAGACGCGGATATTTCGCACTGAGATTCTGTTCTTCCGTATTGTGCCGGCTCCAGTAGTTACCCAGTAAGAGTTGCGGAACAGCGCCCCACTGTTCTTTCAGCGGCTGAATCCATGCCGAATTGAACAATACGCGTTGATGGCCGATCCCCTGAAACGAAAGATTGAAATCAAAGCCTTTCCATCCCATGGCGATATTACCTCCGTAAAGTAATTCAGGCTGCGAGTTTCCAAGGCGTACCTTGTCGTCTGAATTGATGGTTGTACTGCCATCGGTATCCACATACTTAATATTCCCCGCCTTATCGTTCGCTGTAAGCGTAGGATACTTATTGCCGTTTTCATCGAAAAGATCGGCATCAGTCTGGAACAGGCCATCTGTCTTGTACATATACCACTCGTAATAGTATGACCCTTTTTCATATATGTAGTTTCCATCGATGGTGCGTTTATCGCCCAGATAGCCCATTTTTGAACGGTAGTCCGACAGGTTGGCCGAAACGCTGTACCAGAAATCACCGATATTGTCCGACCAACCTAATTCCAGGTCCCAGCCTTTGGTGTACATGTCGCCTGCATTTTGCTGGGGTGCCGAAAACCCCGCGTATGATGGAAAGCCGAGGGTAAGCAACATATCACTGGTCTTTTTGTAATAGTAATCGCCGGTGAAGCGCAAACGGCTGCCGAGGAACTGAAGGTCAAGGCCTCCACCGTATGTTGTGGTCGTTTCCCAGGTGATGTTGTTGAAGGCATAATAAACCTGTGCGGCATTTTGTACGGCTGTCACCGTTCTTGTCGACTTATCGTACATATAACTGTTACCGAAGCTCATGGCTGCCTGATAGGGAAATTCTGAACCAATCCGCTCATTCCCGAGCTGGCCGACCGAGGCGCGCAGCTTCAGGTAATCGACGATATTATTTTTGAACCAGGATTCTTCGGACACGACCCATCCTGCCGAGGTTGAGTAAAACGTACCCCAGCGGTAGTCTTTTGAAAAGCGCGATGAGCCGTCGGTACGGACATTCCCCTGAATCATATACTTGTTTTTATACGAATACATCAAACGTCCAAATGCTGATTCATAGGCATTATGTCCCGCTTTGCCCGCGTTATATTGATAATCCTCCGGTCCGGTGTTGAGGTAAGGATAGGTGTCGAGCAGGTAGTTGGTACGTGAAGCGCCAAGCTCTTCCCACTTATAGGAGTAGCCCTCATAACCGGCCATGAGGCTAAACGAATGATCACCCCATTTCTTTTGGTAGTTACCATAGACTTGGGTTGTGAGGCTGTTGTTGTCGTTCCGCGATTCCTCGAGGTTGGTGGTTTTGTGTGCCTGCATGTAGGTTACTGAGCCGTTTTCGTAGTAAACCGGGACGGCGCGTGAGAACTTTTTGCCCTTGGTGAAGGCGTATCGCGGCGCAAAAATGGCTGTCAGTTTAAGTCCCTCCAGCGGCGTAATGTCGAATTGGGCTTTTGCGCCGAACTTGTAATAATTCACGTCATTTGTACCGCCGTGTTCAAGGCCTGCAAGCGGATTGGCGCCATCCTTCACATCGGCGTAGCGCCCATCCTCCCACCTGGGCGTGTAATAGGGCGACACCAGATAGGCCCAGTAAATCGCATTGATCTGAGACGGCGAGATTGCCTCCGATTTTGAGAAATCGAGGTCAAGGTTTGCGCTCAGCCATTCAGTTATTTTATAGTCGTTATTCACACGGCCGGCAAAACGTTCATACGACTTATTTTCGTAATAGCCATCGCCTTTCTGGTAGTTAAAAGTAGCCTTCGTACGCAGTTTTTCCGTACCTCCTGAAACGCTCAGCGTATGCTGCTCATGCGAAGTCGTTTTCTTCAGGATCAAATCGACCCAGTCGGTATTCGGATAGTGCCAGGGATCGGTCGCATTGTTTCCGAGCCACGCATTAATGGTTTCCTGCGAATATTGCGAATAAGGATCGGCAGCGCCGTCATTCCATTTCACTTCGTTTTGAACATTCATCCAGTCGATTACATCGCCATTCTTCGGCTGCGTAGTAGGTTTGTCAAGGGCGTATTCATAATTGTAATCGAATGAGAACTGGTGATCTTTGGCTCGTTTGGTGGTGATCAGGATCACCCCTGCGGCCGCACGCGAACCGTAAATGGATGCCGAAGCCGCATCCTTCAGCACCGTCATTGTTTCCACATCAGAGGCGACCACATCGTTGAGCGACGAAGGAACACCATCGACAATCACCAGAGGATCGTTATTTGACAGTGTAGTGATCCCGCGAATACGTACCGTGGCCGAAGCACCCGGCGCACCCGACGAGCGGGTAACCTGCACTCCAGCCATCTGCCCCTGCATGGCGGTTGAAATCTGTTGTGTGGAACGGCTGAGCAATTTCTCACCCTGTACACTTGCAACCGCCCCCGTCAAATCGCCCTTTTTCGCCGTACCATATCCAATTGCCACGACTTCTTCTATCCCGATGGTTTCTTCCTCCAGGCGGACATCCACGACCTTATTACCTCCCACCGGTATTTCCCGGCTTCTCATTCCCACGAATGAAAAAATCAGGGTTCCGTCGGCGGGAACATTGCTCAGCACATAGGCTCCATCGGCGCCGGTAATCGTCCCGACTGTCGATCCTTTAAGCACCACAGTCACTCCAGGCAAAGGATTGCCGTTTACATCGGTCACCTTTCCTTTCACCTCCAAAGCCTGCTGAGCCTGAACTTCATCCTGCATTTTCCTCGGACTGATCACAATGTCCTGATCCAACACATAAAATCCCAGGTTGGTTCCTTCCAAAACCTTTGTAAGAACTGCTTCTACCTGGGCGTTCCTGTAGTCGACCGATACCTTCTTATTGGCCGGGATCTGGTCTGTTTTATAGAAAAAATCGAAATCAGATTGCTCCCGGATGGCCTTGAAAACTTCTTCCAGGCCAGCATCGCGGAGCTTTAGATTGATTTTTGCTTGTTGAGAATAAACTGATGCCGATACGGGGAGTATCAACACCACCAGTAAAAACACAGCTAAGCGCATAATTAAGCAAATTTTTTGAACCATATCCCTTCCGCGGGGAATGACTCCTGTTAACTTTTTTTTCATAAATTTGAAGTGCTAATGTTTAAGTTATTGCAAAATGACTTGAACCGGAACGGGGAATGGTGGTACATTCTCCGTTCTTTTCCAAACAGCCGTTTCTATTGCTTCATAGGCAAAAGGTTAATTTGAGTGAATATTTTTTATCGTACATCCAGTTTTATTTTATCCTGTGCGATGATTTCATACCTGACAGGAATTGAATGTCCCAGCAGGGTCAGGAAGTGCCCGGCCGGTTTATTGCGTCTGATCACTCCCGAAAACCGCATCGATTTAAATTTATCTTCATCATAGATCAGTTCCACATCGTACCAGCGCTCCACCATTTTTAAGACCTCGACGAGGTCTTCATTTCTGAATTCATAGCGTCCTTCTTTCCAGGCGTCATAGTTGGAGGGATTGACCTGAGCCAGCTTCACCTCGCCTGTCGAACGGTCCAGTTCAGCTTGCTGTCCGGGTTCGAGCATCATAAAGCCCTTCGGGGTGTGCAGTTTTACGGAACCCTCTTTCAGCGTGGTCTGCACTTCAAGTGCGTCCGGATAAGCCCGCACATTGAAAGAAGTTCCGAGCACCTCGATGGTTTGCCCTTCAACTTCGACGCGGAACGGATGGCTGGCATCTTTCGCCACTTCGAAGAAAGCTTCGCCACTAAGCTTCACTGTTCGAAACTCACCATTAAATACCGGAGGAGCCTCCAAAGTCGATCCTGAATTGATCCAGATCCGCGAACCGTCGGCCAGAAACAGTTGGCTTAGCTGTCCGTTGGGCACCGAGATGACTCTGTTTTCGGCCAGTTCAGGGTGCTTTTCGAAAGGCACACGGGAAAAGAGGAAGTGGACAACACCACCTAAAATAAAAGCCAAAGCAACAGCCGCAGCAAATTTCACCAAGGGGTTGATTATGAACAGCTTTGATCGCGTATTTTTCAGGTGTGAGTTAAACCGGGCAAATTCCAACTCGGGAGAATAGTTTTTTGAGTTGGAAACAAAAGCATACGTGTCAACGATATCCTTTTCATAAAATAATGCCTTTTTTTCCTCCGGATGACTGACCAGCCATTGCTCCAGGATTCTCAACTCTTCGCCGGACGCTTTTCCTTCAGAAAACTTCAGCCGGATCTTTTCAATATCTTCCATTCTGCATCTTTTGTATTTAATAGATCGGTGAAACCGCTCCGACCCTACCCCGGAACGAAAAAAATTCGGTGTGTGCTGTTTTACAGCTAATCCCGGCCTTGCCGCCGACAGATGGTGGCAAGGGTGTTAACTCCTGTCTTGTAAGAACAACAACAAGAGCGGAAGGTAATCCTTTAATTCGGAGCGGATGAGCCTTAAGGCCGCGGAGATATGCTTTTCAACCGTCTTGATGCTGATGCCCAGTTCTTCGGCAATTTCCTTGTTCATTTTGTCGTGGTAGCGGCTCAAAATAAAAACTTCCCGGCATTTATCGGGCAAACCAGCAATGGCATTATCCAATTGCTCACGCAATTCCAGTTCGATAAGGCTTGTGGCTTCGGCCGAATAAAACAGGAGTTCATCTTCCTTTAGCCTCAGTGCGGATGCTTCATGATAAGTGACCCGGACCTTTTGCCTTTCGATCTGTTGCAGGCATTTGTTGCGGATCATTGTGAAAAGGAGCCCGTTGAGTGAACCGGAGACGACCAGATGCTGATCGGCTGAGAGCTTAAGAAATACATCCTGAACAGCATCTTTCGCAGCCTCCTTGTCCACAAACTTTAAAGCATAGTAAAACAACGGCTTGCTGTAATGCTTAAAAAGCCTGCTGACATCGAGGGTGCCGTCAGACAAGAACCAGGTATGCATTTCGTCAGCGATTGCCATCTGTGTAGTTTTGCCGCCAAATTAATTATTTTTCGGGAGATCTGCAGATCGCTATAACGCCCATTCTTTTTATAAAAATTCAACGGAGAAAGTTCCGGCAATTCCTACTATGACAATCGAATCATTATTTTCAAATGAACATAGGACATATGTTTACTTGGTATAGGTCCAAATTGCCGCCTAACTATTTGAGTACTTATGCTTTTTATTATCTTCGCCGCCGAATAAGAAAAGGAAGAAACGGGGGTTTTGCACCGGCTTTATACCGGCGGAATATTCCTTTCCTTTTTTAAACGGATAAAATGAACATTTAGCCTGAGTGGTTACAGAACAACGAAGGCGTTCAGCTAAACCCGGAAAAATTATCTGATTTAATTTTTTCGTCCTGATTTATGAAAAAAAACCAAAAATCAATTCCTTTCTATCGAAAGGGAAACAGGATTGCTCTGCTCGCTTCACTCGTGTTTTTATTGACGGGTTTCGTTTCGTGTACGGAAGAAACGGAGTTTCTGAACCTAACCGACGAAACACGAAAAAAGACTTTCGCACTCTATGATGCCATGCATTATGCCAACAAACCTGATCTTGGGCCCGAAGGACTAAAACCAGTGATTCTTCTTTACGAAAGCACCCTGACATCGCGTAATCCGGCAAACCAGACGAAGATGATCCTCGATCCTGCAAAAATGTTGAAACAGGCTATGCTGGCAAAACAAAGGCCGGATGTTATCGTTTCGACTGATATCGAGCAGTGGTTTGACGACAAGGATCTTTCAGGCACAGAAATGAATAACCGGTTTAAGATCTTGTTTGATGCGTTCAGAAAGGAAAATCCCGGTGTTAAAATAGGGAATTACGGCCTGGCGCCATCCTGTCTGAACATTTACCGGTTCTACGATCAAAACAAAAGTCGCAACGACCAGTTAATTGCCTGCTGGAAAGCTTTTAATACCAAGCGTTTCGCCTCGATTCAACATGCCGACATCATCTTCCCTTCGCTTTATATTCCCGATCCAAATATCGCATCATGGAAAGAAGATTTCATTACCACGATGAAGGAAATTAAGCGCCAGGATCCTGAAAAACCGGTCGTCGTTTACTTGTGGCCAGCCTACTATAATGCTCCCTGGAGCGAATACAGCTGCGTCATTGTGAAGCCCGAAATCTGGAAGGAAATGCTGGAAACAGCCTATGAATATGCCGACGGCGCGATTATCTGGGCAATGGGTACGGATAAGAACAAAAAGAAGATTTCCTGGACAGACCCTGCTGTACAGGAAATATGGAATACGACCCGGACATTCATGCTCGAAAAAGGAATACAATAATAGCATTCAGGAATGCCTGCATTTCAAAAAAATTTATTAATTTAGTTTCAGAATTATCCTTTCGTTTTATACCAATCCCTGTTTTATACTAAACATATCACATTGTTCACGGAGTAAATCCGGGCCATAGGAGAAGGAAAGGTGGAGTTACTACGGAGTTACCATACCGTTGTCTGCCTTGATCCTGCCCTGATCCTTTTTGAAGAAATGGGTATACCTGCCTGATCTGACTTGCTATTGGTGCCTGAATGTCTTAATTTTGATTATAAACAATCACTATTGGCACGCGTAACCGGAAATATTAAGCTGGAAGGAACGATCGACAACATTACTTTTTACAAGATGGAAGGTCGTTACCTGGCGCGGCGAAAGGCAGGAGTTACGGGGAAAGAATTCAGGAACAGCCCTGCCTTTCGCCGGAGCCGTATAAGCAGTGATGCGTTTGGACGTGCCAGCAAAGGCGCGCGTATTTTCAGGCGCGCTTTTGCCAGGTTGCCGGACATCTTTCCGGCTCCCCGGTTGAACTCGAGGTTAACAGGCGTGATGATAAAGGCATTTTTGGATGGCAGCGAAGACCGGAACAAAGATCATGCTGTATGTGCGAAAAACCTGCGGGTGCTGGAAGGATTTGAGTTCAACCCCAAAGGGCTATTCGGCGAATTCTTCCAGGTTCCCAATGAGGTGGTTATTGACAGGAAAACAGGACAGGGTTTTAATCCCCGGTTTTGTTCCGTCAGATTATTTGGTAAACGCCGGAAACGCCACTCACTTCAGGTTCCACGCGGCATTTGCCGCCGTTGATTTTAGAACGGCGCGGCATCAGATGGTTCGCACGGAAACCGATCCGATCTTATTCGGCTCGCAGCAGGAACCGGCCCTGGAACTGTCGATGACTTTACCAGACCGCGAATTATATGATTTGCCATTGTTTCTTGTTTTAGGGGTTGAATTCTCCAGAAAAGTACTTCAACGTTTCTTCAATGTTGACGGCGGGATCCATAATGCATTGCAAATAATCCGGGTTGACGCTGCTGAAGATATTTGAAAAGAGAATATCGAAATCCTGGTAGAAATAAACCCAAGTGAGACAGAGATGAAAAAAGCCGGCCCCGATTTTAGACAATTGCGATGGATTAGTGAAAAAACCGCTCAACTTAAAGTTGCTTTTAATTATTAGTTATTAAAGACTTATTAGACACTCGTGAAATACTATAATGAAAAACCAAATTACAACTTTAGCAATCATCCTGTTTGTAATGGCAGGATTCGTTGGATGCAAGCAATTCAGTACAAACAACGATCTTATCACAGTTGATGTAACGAAAAGTTATCCGGAGAAGGAGCTGATTCTTCAGGACTTCATGAATGTAGAATACATTCTGTTGGAAACGAATAAGGAATTTGTTACCCAGGGTGTTGTAATGGCAATTGGCAACAAATACATCATCGTAAAAAACTGGACTAACGATGGGGATATCTTTGTCTTTGACAGAAAAACCGGCAAAGCATTAAGAAAGATAAACAAAATGGGAAAAGGTCCGGAAGAATATAGTCATTTAACTTATATTGTCCTGGACGAGCAGAACAATGAACTATTTGTCGATTGTACTATATCGAATAAGATATTGGTGTATGACTTGTTTGGCAACTTCATAAGGAGTTTTAACCATGCAGAAGACAACGGATATGTAAATGTATTCAATTATGATACTGACAATCTGATTTGTTACAATAGGTGGGTGTTATACAAAGATGGCGAGAACAGAGGGAGCGAACTTTTCCATACGATTATATCGAAAAAAGATGGGAGTGTTACCCGGAATATTACAATTCCTTTTGATGTAATTAAAACACCATTCATAGATGAAGGGGGAAGGACTGTTACATCAAAAGTTTCGCCAATAATTCCATATCACGACACCTGGCTGCTTGTTGAGACATCTTCAGACACCGTGTATAATTATATTCCCAAGGAGAATAAATTAATCCCATTTCTCGTGAAAAAACCGACCGTTGATCCTGAAGTATTTCTTACGATGGGGACGCTTACTGACCGCTACTATTTCTTTATAACCATGAAAAAGGAATTTGACTTTACAAAAGGGAGCGGATTTCCGTTAACAGGTTTAATGTACGATAAGCAGGAGGACGCTGTTTTTGAACCTAGCGTAATCAATAGTGACTTCATAAAAAGGAAAAAAGTGGGTATGATTTCGCACCCTCTGAATAATAATGAATTTGCGGCCTTCCAGAATTTAGAAGCCTACCAGCTTGTTGAGGCATATAAAAATGACGAATTGAAGGGCAAATTGAAAGAAATTGCTGCAGGATTGAATGAAGGATCAAATCCAGTGATTATGGTGATGAAGTATAAGAAATAAAATAAAGTAGGGATGACTCATGGTATTGTCAAAGAAACTGTGTCTAATTTTTATTTAAGGGGAATTATTGAGAAAACTATGCACAACCTAATTCTTGAGACATCCGATCGGAACTACCAAAACACCATCATTACGACGATACGCGTATTGACCTCCGGTTATGACCATTAAAAATGAGGCTTGGGGAATGTTATCTTCATCAATTTTTGCTTTTAGTACCAAGAGATTTTTAGCAGCTTCCTCAATCTGTTTGTTTCCTAACTTTACTTCTATTGCTGCCCAACGACCATCTCTTAGCCGAACAATCAAATCAGATTCTAATCCACTTTTATCGCGATAATGAAACACATCACCATCAATCGCTTGCGCATAAATACGAATATCACGTGTGCATAAGGATTCAAACAGGAATCCAAAAGTATTAAAATCGTTCATCAATCCGTCCGGATTTATTCGCAACACTGCCGTAGCGATTGAGGGATCGACAAAATGTCTTTTGGCTGAAGTGCGTATTGCCGACCTGGAACGCATTGACGGCAACCAGGCAGGCAGATCTTCCACAACAAAAATTCTTCGTAATGCATTTAAGTAAGAACCAATTGTTTTATCGGATATTGAGACATCTGTTGCTTCAATATCACTTTTAATTGTCTGTATCGAGGCCAACGTAGCTACATTTCTTGCCAGAAACTACTCCCGACAATTGTAATGCTATTTGTAGCTCCTGATCACACAAGCGCGATAAATAAGTCTTTTCCACCATACTATATGTGGTTGAATTTCAATACAAATATAACAATACTTCCTTATTTGGCACTATTTTACTTCCCTATTTGGTGGCATTTTTTTTCCCAACTTGGCAGATTTTCACTTTCTGACTATTTGTATTCCGATATGATTCGCTAAGTTTGTAATCAGCATTGAATTACAATGAACGGATTAAGTTATTATACCAGTGTCCCTGTCTCATCCATTGCGTATCCGCCTATCAACTGCATTCCCATCCATACTCGATCAAATACCCATCTGGAATAAAGACTCATTCTAAATTATCGTTTAAATGGAAAAAAGTCTGAAAACAGGGGGTACATTTTGAACAGAACCGGAATTAATATACAGAGAGAAAAATTAATAGAAATATTATTTGTGCTGCTTCAGAGGGTGATTATTTGAACTGGTATTCTATTGTTTGCCTGGTCTTTGTACGGGGTTGACGATACAGGGAGATGGACGTGTTGTGCAT
Organism: Prolixibacteraceae bacterium; assembly: GCA_038562555.1. Taxonomy (GTDB): domain Bacteria; phylum Bacteroidota; class Bacteroidia; order Bacteroidales; family Prolixibacteraceae; genus JBCFBK01. The sequence goes on from JBCFBK010000002.1 coordinate 103,914, forward strand.
ATTGTCGATGTTTGCGATCGGCAAAAGAACAGTCCAAAAATGTAACGGCTAAAAAACATCATACCAATGAAACAGTCTATAGCAAATGAAAAATGGTTAGCTTCTCAGAAAGAAATTAATCCTCTCTTACACGTGAGCTATTTGAAGGCTGGCGAACCAGCATCCAATCTCCACAGGAAATTCATCCCGATCACAGAAGCAGGAGGAATAGAGCGAATTGAACTGACGCAAATCTCGTATATCATCGTTGATGGTGATTGCTGTATATTCTATTTGGATGATCAGGAACATCGAAGTTGCTCTAAATCATTAAAGAGCCTCCATAAATCACTGCCTACGGCTTTCATTCGGATCAATAGGAATTGCCTGGTAAATAGTCTTAAAATCAAGAAGCTTATTACGAAAGAACGCAAAGTGATTCTGTTTAACGGCGAGGAGTTAATCGTCTCCTTTCGTAGTCTTGCCCTGTTGAAAGAACGCTTATCTCAGGATCTGTAACGCTCATCCTGATTTCAAACACGCTTACAGGATAGTTTGCGCAATTGGGAAAACAAAGTATTATTTTGTTTACCTTGAATGCAGATTCTGACGATGAAACGCGTGGCTATTCCCGATCAGGTTGGTTGATGAAGAAGGCTAAAGCGCTCGCAAAAGCAACAACAGCATCTTACATGAATGAGTATCACACACAATTTACAGCTGACCAAATAAGATAATGTATGAAAGAGGCAGTAATTGACATCGACCAACGGATGATCAACACCTTGTTGCTTCATTCCAGCTTTATTGATAACCTGGGATTGTTGAATGGCAAAATGGGGATTTCCATTTTCTTCTACCACCTTGCCCGTAAAACCGGCAACACCATTTATGAAGATTACGCCGGGGAGCTGATCGATGAAATTTATGAAGATATCAATCTAAATACTCCGATGGATTTTGCCAATGGTTTGGCCGGCATCGGCTGGGGAATCGAATATTTAGCCCAGAACCATTTTATTGAGGCCAATACCGATGAAGTATTAGAAGAGACTGATAAGAGGTTGATGCAGCTTATTTATCATATCCCTCCCGACTTAGGGCTATGTGAAGGGGTAATTGGGTTGGGAACTTATCTGCTCATGCGGATCCAAAATCCGGCTGCCGATGATGAAAAGATCCAAACATTAATCAATAGGCAATTGCTGGTTCACCTGATCAGTGAATTGGATCGGCGAACCCAGGATGTTTCTGATCTTATCCGGGAACCTTCGCCGGAGCATCATGACAACGACACTTCACAGGAGGTGAAACCAGACATGAAACAAGGGCAGCCAGCCACCTTTGATCTGACCTGGGACTACCCAATGCTTCTGGCTTTTCTTACCGAAGTATTTCATTTACATCTCTATAATGTAAAAATAAAGGATATCCTGCAACGGCTGGTTCATCCCTTGCTGAGAACTGAAAACCATCCACAATTACACAGTAACCGCCTATTACTAGGCTTGGCTTTAACAAAACTGAACTATGAAAATATAAATCCTTTGGAGGATGAACTCCTGAATGAACAGACGACCCCCAATGAATTCGCTTCGAACGTAGAAATTGAAAAAACCAGACAACGTTTACTATCAGGGATCAACAGAGAGATTATTGTCCGGGAGCTTATACCTAATTACCCTTTCATGAAAAGTGGCACTGCCGGAATTTCATGGGTCTATAGTCGACTTTTTGATCTAACTGCTGAGTACCAATTCCAAACAGAAGCGCATTACTGGAAAAAGGAAAGTTTCAAAGTTGAAGAAACAAATGGACTAAATATCATGCATCCGATTGAAGAATATTCTTCTATTTTGGCAATACTGGAAGGTTACGCCGGATTAATGCTCATCGATTTTCTGCCATGAAAAAGATTAACTGGATCATCTTAACAAGTGAAGGACTGGGCATTCGACATAGAGTCGGAACTTTTATCAAGCAACTTTCCGGAGGGCAGAGAAGGAAGAAAAATATAACCGTTTATATCCTGAAGATTGGCATTGGTGGATATCACGCTTTTGAATTCGAAGAAGGAGGAGGGATAACAATCCTTCAGATTCCGCTAATTGAACGGGGAAAAGGAACAGATACCTGTAAAAATCAGGAAAGGATTGCCCGGAGTATCGTTCATGTTGCCTTGCAATACATTTCTCCCGCTGATATTAATGTGGTACACATGAATTATATCTTTGAGCATTTAATAGGCAAAGAAATCAAGCAGAAGTTAGAAAGCATTATCCTGTTTACAAAACATTTTTCCAGTCATAACGAAATCTTCAGTTCAAATTACTTTAGTACAGAGTTGGAAACTTACCAATTGGTAGACCAGATTATTGCCGTCACTCGTCACGGGAAAGATCATTTGACAGCGCAAGGAGTAATTGAAGACAACCTCCAGGTTATCTACAATGGGATTGATCCAGGACAATTTAATCTGGCAACCCGCATGAATATCAAAGAAAAATACGGGCTGACAGGAAATGAATATTTAATTCTTCTCCGTGGCCGGATTGATCAGATTAAAGGCTTAAACTACCTGGCTTCAGCCTTTGATCAGCTTTTAAGGCAGATTGCCGACTGCCGTTTGGTGATCGCCTGTAACGGAGATTTTGAATCCCTGATCAAAGCCACCAGCCATTTCTCTTCCCATGTCAGCTTTTTAGGTTTCGTTCCTTTTGAAGAGCTGGTTTCTCTCTACCGTGTTGTAACGATTGGGGTGATACCTTCATTGAAAGAACATTGCAGTTATGTGGCATTGGAGATGTTGTTTTGCGGGTTATCTGCAGTGGCCACCATTCTGGGCAGTTTAAAAGAGATTTTCATTCACAATAAAACTACATTCCTGGCACACATGTTACCAAACCAAAAAAATCTAAAAAAAATAGCCTCTGATGTAGCGCAACTTGCCGGGTTTATGCAAGAACTTTTAAGGAATGAACCCTTGAGACAAAAGTTTTCACAGCATGCTGTTAAAAAGGCAAATGCTACTTTCATGCAAGGTATAATGGTAGATCTATGTCTGAATTAATCAATAAACTAAGTATGTCATGAAAGAAGATAACACCATATTCGTTTTACAAAGAGCAATCCGCTACTTTAAGATAAGGGTTACAGATGGTACCATTAAAAGATTTCTGTTATCTCATCCTTATTATCCAACCCTAAAAAGCGTTTGTGATGCTCTCAAAAAATGGAAGGTAGATTACTATCCTCTCGAATTAAATACGGAAGAAATCAGGAAGCTGGAAATACCTTTCATCGCCCATTTGAAAACAGCGGGGGGTCTATTAGTCTTTGTTGAAAAAATCACTGATCAGGTATCCTATATTGCTTATCCGGGGAGAATCCGAAAAGAATCATACCATACGTTCGCAGAGAAATTGTCTGGCGCCGTTATCCTTATGGAAAAAAATGGATATTCAGGAGAACAGGATTACGTACAAAAACGACATAATGAAATCCTGGATAGAGCCCTTTTCCCCCTCGCAATTATCACTGTCCTGTCGTTCCTTCTTCTTAGTTCTTTTTTAAGTCACGGAGGTTCTATTTCTCAATCTAGCAGTTTGGGATTGGAATTACTAGTCACCAACATTACAGGACTTTCAGCTTGTATATTTCTGACAATGAAAGAATTTAAAATTCAAAATCTCTTTTCTGATAAAATTTGCGGTTTTAATTCCAAAACGGATTGTGATACTGTACTTTCTTCCGATGCATCACGGTTTTTTGGTTGGGCGAACTGGGCCGACGTCGGTTTAATTTATTTCACAGGAACTCTTCTTTTTCTTTTTGGAATAAGAGAAAACGCTTCATTTGGCATTCTCGCCTTGGTCAGCGCTTTTTCATTACCATATCCTGTATTTTCAATCTATTACCAGTCGGTAAAGCTGAAAAAGTGGTGCCCCTTTTGTTTGATTGTGCAGTTAGTTTTAATTGCCGAGTTTGTTATCTTGCTTCCTGCATTAAACGAGATTCCCTTTAATGACATTAATATACTCAAGTTTTTGATATCATTTTCTGCACCTGCCGTTTTTTGGTTGCTGTTTAAAGCTAGGCATAAAAAATCCAGGGAATTGCAACAGGAACAAATTTCCTATTTAAGAATAAAGCGGGATCCTCTCATTTTCCACTTTCTGATTACCCAAAGTGATTATACCGAATTTCCAAAATTGACAAGTGAACTCGTGTTGGGAAATCTAAATGCCCAGGTAACATTGACGGCCTTCTTAAGCCTGTATTGCGGTCCATGTGCACAAGCTTTTAAGCAACTGAAATCACTATTGGAAAACTCTTCTGATATAAAAATACATGCTGTCTTTTCACCTTATAACGATGAGGAAACGTTAAAATTAATCAATATAATTTACTATCTCCATGAGTTTGGGGGCAGTAAAGCGACAACAGACTTTCTGTATAGGTGGTATTCCACAGAAAAAGCGTCGCGAAAAGCGGTTTCCGATTCAATTATTTTGCCTGAGAACTTTAATAAGGCGGAACAAGTTAGAGCGGAAAACACAAACCTGTTTGAAAAATACCAAGTGGAAGGTACGCCGACAATTTATGTGAACGGGTATAAATTTCCTAAACAGTATGAATACCAAGATATCGGATATTATATCGATGACATTAAAAAATTCATGATGGAAAGCAAAAGGCAGGAAGCTCATTATAACTAAATCAACCGCTTCCTACCTGCACTTTCCGAAAAGAAAGGGGGTGTTAAAATAATGAAAAAACTAGGAAAATTATCCATCAATGCTGAAAAAGTAATGAAGAATGAAGAACTGGTGAATTTGCGAGGAGGGTATTCTGGAGGAACCCTTGCTTGTGATGGAGGGACCATCTGCCGATTTAATATTCCCAATTGTGATATGGCAGAAGAGGTATGCCGTGATCTTTGTCCCGGCTTTAACGGATCATTTGTTTGTCATCCTTGGTAAGATCAAATAGACCTGGTAATTTTATCAGGTCTATTTCAAATACTATGTAAAATACATCTACTATGAAGGTAAACTTTCGGTTCTTTGTAACAATGCTGGTTCTTTTGGTTTTTTGTAAAAGAGAGGACAAATCTACTCCTGAGCTTGACTTGCAAAATCTGGATAAGGCATCACAAATTTCAATTACTGCATTAGGTGCGGTTGATATTAAATACATTCCATTATCAACAGATAGCAATACAAGGATGTCAGAAATTTGGAACTTAAAAACATTAAACAATTATTTTTATATTGAAGACAGAGGTAAAAAAAGTAAAATATTAAAATTCTCAGGAACAGGTGATTTCCTGTGTGAAATAGGACAAAGAGGCAAAGGACCTCATGAATATTTATTTTCTTCCGATTTTGCAATCTCCTCAAAGAATCAAAATGTTTTCATTTTATCAGGATCAGAAGATAAATTTTATATTTATTCGTCGGAAGGAAAATTTATCAGAACGATGTCGTCTCCATCTGAAAAAACTTCTTCGCTAGACTGTCTGGAAAATAATATTATCTGTTACAGTGGAAACCGCGATGGATCCGTAAAAAATAGCTTTGACATTATTGATTTTAAGGGAAGGGTAATAAAAAGTTTTTCAAACAAATATCCATATCAATCCACAGGTTTTGAAACAGGATTTTCAAAGGAATGTATTTTTTACATGTATGAAGGTCAATTATGTATAAAAGAGTTTCATTCGGATACGATTTTTATCTTCGATCAACAATTACATTTTACCCCGAAATTTATTCTGAAACAGGGAATAAAAAGATTTTTACCGGAAATCAGAGAAGTAAAGGATATGTCTGCTTATCTGGCTGAAAGTTCTAAATATATCTCTCAAAAAAATCTTTTTGAATCAAATAGTTACCTATTTTTTGAATTTAACTTAGAAAAACAGCATTATTACAGTATCAGCTCAAAAATTAGCGGAAGAACGTATCTTGTAAATGCTAAAAGTGGACTTATAAATGATTTGGATGGAGGGCCTAATATTTTACCTAAAGCTATCAAGGACGATAATACTATAGTCGCTTGGATTGAGGCCTATCAGTTCAAAGCTTATGTGGCTTCTGATGAATTTAAGAATTCCATTCCCAAATACCCCGAAAAGACAAGGGAACTGGAAAATCTGGCTGATGCTCTGAACGAAAATGACAATCCGATATTGATGCTGGTAAAATTAAAGGAATAACGATGGAGAGCAAAAGGCAGGAAGCTCATATCAGTTAAATCAACCGCTTCCTGCCTGGAACCTTTCCGAAAAGAAAGGGGGTGTTAAAATAATGAAAAAACTAGGCAAACTAACTATCAATGCTGAAAAGGTGTTGAAAAATGAGGACTTGGTGAATTTAAGAGGAGGAGACCAATATGGAGATCATTGGGTCCAATGTTCATGCGGATGGGGCGGACAGACCTCAACCTGTGATGCATATTTCGTTAGACAAATCTGCAATTCTTATTGTGGCTCCGGTTGGTCCGCAGTATGCGTTTAAGACGTCAGGAGGGAATCAGAGATTCCCTCCTGACTATTGATTTTAAATAGTTCTAAGACACATAAATTATTCGGCATGACACATCAACTCTTTAAAATATATATCCTAGCTGTGTTCGTGCTTGGTATGGCAAACTGCGATAAGCAAAGAAAACATTTGAAGGAAGCAGAAGGTCAGAAAAGTACGGTTGTTATCTTTGATTTGAAGGACTTGGAAAAGACCACGGATGTAAAATTATCTGAGCTTGGAATCATCGATATAGAATATGTTCCATTGGAAACAAACAAGAATTCGATGATTGGGGAAATATACGACCTGCAAGTTGATGATCATTCCATTTTGATCAATAGTGCCGGCAAAATCAAAAAATATTCAATTAATGGAAACTATATAACTCAAATCGGCAGGGAAGGAAAGGGGGAGGGAGAATATCACTTCGGGAAAGACTTTTCATGTGACAAGAATAGTCGGGTTTACATTTTATCGATGCATGAAGATAAGATATATATTTATTCACCCGAAGGAAAATTCTTAAATACGGTCCCATGCCCCAGGACTTCTACAAAGCTATGCTGCTTAGAGCATAATATACTATGCTTTAGTGAAAATCCGTATGGTTCTGTTGAAAATAGTTTTGATATAATAAATTATGACGGGAAAATTTTAAAAAGTTTCCCTAATAAATTCAAATTTAACGCAGGAAAATTCAAAGGCTTATTGTTTAACGAATGTGCATCTTTTATGTCGGAAGGTCATTTATATGTTAAGGAAGTCTCTTCCGATACTATCTTCATTTATAACGATATGGATTTAGTGCCTGCATTTATATTGGATCATGGAGGAAAATCAATACCCCCTGAAAAAAGGCATTGGAATAGTTTTGAAGAATTTATGAAAACTGCTTCCAAACATATATCAATTAGGAGATTACTGAAATTTGGAGAATATATTTATTATGGTTTTACACTTGATGGTAATGGTTATATTTTTATTGGTTCTGTAAATGGTCGTTTTCAGTTTGTTGCGAATTTAAAGCAGGGTTTAATAAATGACTTGGATGGCGGCCCGAATATCTGGTTTGAAACAATTAAAAATGATCAAACGATGATCAGTTGGATTAATGCTTACGAGCTTAAAGCCTATGTCGCCTCAGATGCCTTTAAAAAATCCATGCCCAAATATCCGGAAAAGAAAAAGGAACTTGAAAAGTTAGCAAACACCCTGAGTGAAAATGATAATCCTGTATTAATGCTGGTAAAAGTGAAAAAGTGATGTCAATATGAAAAATACGATTAAGCGCGAAGCAAAAAAGAATTCTCCGAAAGTTTCTGTTATAATGCCCGCTTTTAATTCTGAAAAATTTATTACAGAAGCAATTGATAGTATATTGCATCAGACATTTACCGATTTTGAGCTAATCATAATCGATGACGGATCAACCGATAAAACATTTGAAATAGCAAAATCATATTATGATAAAAGAATTATTTTACTCCAGCATAATACCAATTTAGGAAATTATCCTGCACGTAACCTTGGAATGGAAAAATCCAAAGGCGAATATATTTGTGTAATGGATTCGGATGATATTGCCACCTCAAATCGAATTGAACAACAATATCTCTTCATGGAGAGCAATGAAGACGTCGGTATTTGCGGTGGTTATACTGAAATCATTGACTCTTCCCAAAAACTTAATCCGCCAAATGACTATATCGAATTAAAAGTCTGGTTATTATCAAACATCATTTTTAAGCATCCTACGATTTTTATACGAAGGAATTTTTTGTCAAAATATAAGTTAAACTATAATACCTCATTTCGGTATGCAGCTGACTACGACTTTTTAGTAAGATCTGCCGAATTTTTCCCAATTACTAATATACCAGAAGTCGTACTTCGGCACCGGAGGCATCCTGACCAAATTTCCCAAGCCAAGGCAAAAGAACAGAGCGCAATTGTAAGTATTATTCAGTCAAATCAATTACGCTATTTTAACATAATGCCTTCAGAACAGGAAAAGGTAACCCATTTAAAATTGATGAACAGAGTTAGGATTGAAGATAAAAAAGAATTTGATTCTCTACTTGCCTGGGCTAATAAACTTGTCGTAATGAACTCTGTAAACAGGTATTTTGATGGCGATCGCTTGTCGGTATTCTTAAAAAACATGCTGAAAAACATACTCATAAATTATGAAATCAGCAAGGCTTCAAAGGTGGATCATATAAAAAGAAATGAAATCTGAATAGTACTAATTCATGTCCAAATTTCCTCACTACAAGCAACTGGATTCGATGGACTGCGGCCCAACCTGCCTGAGGATGGTAGCGAAGTATTACGGAAAGGTCTATTCCTTACAATACCTGCGTACTCGTTCGTACATTACCCGGGCCGGGGTTTCCATGCTGGGTATCAGTGGGGCAGCCGAAAACATCGGGTTTCGTACCAAGGGTTACCGCCTCACATGGGAAGAATTGCGGGATGAAGTGCCCTTCCCTTGTATAGTTCACTGGAAACAACGGCATTTTATTGTTGTTTACAATATTAAAAAGAAAAGAGGCAAAGACACCCTTTATGTGGCCGATCCCGCCAGCGGACTTTTGCAGTATTCAAAAGAAGAATTCCTTAAATGCTGGCTGGCTACCACCCGGGAAAACGGACGCATAGGCCATGTCCTTCTACTGGAACCCACCCCGGAATTCTACCGGTTGGACGAAGAAGACCCTATAAAAAAATTAACCTTTCGCTACCTCTTGGGCTACCTCCGTCCTTACCAAAAATACATCATCCAGCTTGGCCTTGCCATGCTCACCGGGAGCATGATCAGCATGATCTTCCCCTTTCTCACCCAGGCCATTGTCGATTACGGGATTAACAACAACGACCTGAACTTTATCCTGATGGTGCTGGTTGCCCAGGTCATGCTCTCGGTGGGAACCATGGCCAATGATATGATCCGCAGCTGGATCATGCTCCATGTCACCACCCGGATCAGCATTTCTCTGATCTCCGATTTTCTGATCAAACTGATGAAACTGCCTGTCTCCTTCTTTGATGTTAAGCTGATTGGGGATATCATGCAGCGCATAGGCGACCACAGCCGGATCCAGAGCTTTCTGACCGGTTCGCTCATCAACATCCTGTTTGCAGTATTTACACTGATGATCTACAGCTTTATCATGGCCACTTACCATTTGGGGATTCTGGGAATCTTCTTTGTGGGCAGCGTCTTTTACGTGGGTTGGGTCATTATTTTTCTCAGACGCAGGAGGGAATTAGACTACAAGCGCTTCCAGCAGGCCTCGGCCAACCAAAGCAATATCGTTCAGCTGGTCACCGGCATGCAGGAGATCAAACTGAACGGCTGTGAACAACAGAAACGCTGGGAATGGGAACGCATCCAGGCAAGGCTGTTTAAGGTCAGCGTAAAAGGACTGGTGCTCAGCCAGAGTCAGCAGGTGGGGGCGACGTTTATCAACCAGGCCAAAAACGTGTTCATCTCTTTCCTCTCAGCCAAAGCTGTGGTAACCGGGGATATGACCCTGGGGATGATGATGGCTGTTCAGTACATCATCGGCCAGCTGAATGCACCCATAGAACAGTTTATCGGTTTTACACAGGCCGCCCAGGATGCCCGCATCAGCATGGAACGTCTCGGCGAAATCAGGGAAAAGGATGATGAAGAACGCCCGGAAGACAACCTGATAAGAGAAATCCCCCGTGACAAGGGAATCAGTATCCGGAATGTGACTTTCCAGTATGAAGGCCCGCACTCGGACAAGGTACTGGATGGGATTAAGCTGGAAATACCGCCCAATCGGGTGACCGCCATCGTGGGGACCAGCGGGAGCGGGAAAACCACCCTGGTTAAGCTGTTACTTGGCTTCTACAAAGCAACCGAAGGGGAGATCCTGCTGGGTGACCGCAGTCTGAACCGCTACAGTCCCAGGGAATGGCGTAAACACTGCGGGGTGGTAATGCAGGAAGGTTATATCTTCTCGGACAGCATTGCCGGGAATATCGGAGTGATAGACGAGTACCCCGAACTGGAAAAAATTGAACAAGCTGCCCGGACAGCCAACATCCATGATACCATTGAAGCCATGCCGCTGCGCTATGACACCAAAATAGGTAATGACGGGACCGGGCTGAGCACCGGGCAGAAACAACGCATCCTGATTGCACGGGCCGTATATAAAGATCCGGGGTTTATCTTCCTGGACGAGGCAACCAATGCACTGGATGCGAACAACGAGCGGGTGATCATGGAAAACCTGGACCGTTTTTTCCGGGGAAGGACCGTTGTGTTGGTGGCCCACCGGTTAAGCACGGTGAAAAAAGCAGACCAGATCGTAGTACTGGAAAAGGGAAAGATTGTGGAGAGGGGCACTCACCGGCAGCTGGTGGAAAAGAAAGGAGAATACTACCGGTTGGTCAAAGACCAGCTCGAACTGGGAGGATAAGGAAAACGGAGACCGGAGAATGGAAACCGGAACAGGGAGAAGGGAGAACGGAAGAACAAGAGGTACGAAACAATACATTAACAATAAAGCTATGCCACAGGTTGATCAGATCGAACAGCACAGTGAAGAAGTACAGGACGTTATGGGCCGTATTCCCGGCAGTTTGATCCGCTGGGGACTGACGGTGATCTTCCTGATCTTTTTCATGATCATCGTGGGCAGTTATTTTTTTAGGTTCAGAGAGATTGTCTCAGCGCCTATGGTCATTACCACGACCAATCCTCCTGCACCACTGATCTGTAAAGCCTCCGGCAGGATTGCCCGCTGGTTTGTGACCGACGGGCAGAAAGTAAACGAAGGGGAATCCATTGCCCTGATTAAAAACTCAACTGCCCTGGAAGACATGGTACTGATTGAAAAGATCATCCTTAAGCTGGATTCCTCCGCTATCCGCAGCCAGGTAAAACAGGTTACCCTGCCCGAAAAACTGATTCTGGGCGAACTGCAGGAAACCTGGAACCAGTTTTGCAGAAACTGGAAAAACTACCGGGACTACCTTGAAAATGACTTCCTGAATGGAAAGATTGACCTGCTGGGGCAGGAAATGCAAAAACAACAGCAGTATTACCAGCTGGCACTGGAACAGCAAAAGATGATGGAGCAGGAACTGGCACTGGCCGAAAAAGGATTACAACGCCATCAGGCCATGCTGGCCAAAGGAGGCATATCGGAATCACAACTGGAAGAAGCGCAGTCTGCCGTGATCCAATCCAAACGCTCCTGTTCCGCCTTTATGGCTTCCCTGAAATCGACCGAGATCAGTTTGATCAGTCAAAAAAGATCTTTATTGGAAATGCAGGAGAAGGATCAAACCAATGTGGAACAGTATGAATTGAATATAGCCGATAACCTGCGCTCGTTACAGAGCCAGGTTAAAAGCTGGAAAGACAACTACCTGCTGAGCAGTCCCATTGAAGGGACAGTGACCCTGACAAGGTTCTGGAGTGAGAACCATGTGGTCGCTTCCGGGGAACGGCTGGCAACGATTGTACCAACTAAAAACAAAGGCGTTATTTGCCGGGCAAAGGTACCTTCATCCGGGATTGGGAAGGTAGAGACGGGACAGAAGGTGAATATCAAGCTTTCGGGCTTCCCCTATATGGAACACGGGATACTGACCGGGGAGGTGAGCGCCGTATCGCTGGTACCGGAAGAGAACAGCTACGTGGTGGAAATCCGGGTGAATGACAAAATGCAGTCCACTTATCGGGAACAGCTCCGTTTGGTGCAGGAAATGGAAGGCACAGCCGATATCATTACCCGGGAAAACCACCTGTTGGCCCGCTTTGTCACTCCCCTGAAAATGCTGGGCAGGAATGGTGATTAAATAGAATATACTCCATAGGCATATCCTTTTGGGCGATAATCAGAAAAAATAATATCATGGATAACAACTCCATCAATAAGTATTTGCACACTATAGCACTGAATCTTATCAGTCATGTATCACAGCATGATAGTTTACTTTATGGAAGGATGGGGACTGTGATTTTTTTCTTTCATTATTCCCGCTATACCAGTAATCGTTTATATGAAGATTATGCATCGCAATTGTTATCATTGATCAGACTGAATCTGAGTTCGGAAATACCCACTAATTATGAATATGGATTATGTGGAATTGGCGCCGGTGTCGGATACTTGGCGCAACAACAGTTTATAGAAACTAATGCAGATGAAGTATTCGAGGACTTTGATCGCCTGTTTGAACTAAAGTTATGTGAAACGGATCTGTCCTTGTCCGATACGATTAGTATTGGCCGTTATCTGCTTTTCAGGATAGGACAGGACCGGAAGAATAACAACCTCGGGAGAATGTCAGAAATAATTGTCCGGAGAATAAGAGATTCTTATTCCCCCGAGTATTACCTGGAAAAAATTATTATTCTGTCAGGTTTACTGGAATGCCAATATAATAAGGAGATACCTGAGCTGTTGGAAGAACTTATCGATAAGTTTGAAATAAGTTTTGTCACGGATAATCCATATAAATGGTTATACGTTTTTTCCCATCTGAAATCAGGCCAGAAGACATATGATTTTATTGGTGAAAAGATACGAAAAAAAGCTGAAGATTTTGGTAATGAATATTTTAGTAATACTAAAGATTATCTAAAAATTGCATGGTCTTGTGCCTCAGGAACTCAATGCCCGCAAATGTCTTCTCTTTTTTTCTCAGGCAAATTTATCGTGGATAATAGTTATTTTAACGAAGGGTTAGCAGGATTTTCAGGTCTTGGACTGGCCATGCTGACGTGGTTAAATAAAAATTCACATATCTCATGGTATCGGTTACTGTAACATCCAGGTGAAATGAAACAACGGCTTGTATATTTTGGGGGAAGGAATGTTCAATTTCTGAACTCGGGCGACATATTGCTAAACAGAATTCTATTTAGCATCGTATCCGGGAAAGGCCGTTTAATCGTTGAAGACCGGCTTTTTCCTGTCCGGCTCCAACCATTATTGTTTGAATACCTTGAAAATATACAATTATTGTCAGAGGTCACTCGTTTCAATTTTTTTACACACCTGATATTCTACACGATAAAAAATATCATATACAGGAAGTTTGACTTGTATGTACTGGAACCTCCCGGTCATTTTTTTACTTCTCAAGCTAAACCTCTATGGAGGGACTGGAGTATACTGATTACTTATCGTTTTCTTTCATTGCTAGGTTGTAAAAGGGTTGTTTTAGGATTGACCCTGGGACCCTTTGAGGACGCCTATGCAAAGTTTCTTGGGAAAACGTCCGGCAGTTATTTCCAGATTGGACTTAGGGATCGTGAATCATTAAATTTAGCTGAAAAATACTCTTTCAGTAATACAACTTACATCCCTGATTTGGCATGGTATTCCCAGGAAGAATACGCAAAAATGTCACAATCGTTATATGTTTTATTAAGTTTTCGTGACTCTGTTACTGGTACCCGGAGAGATATGCCTTATTTTAATGCTTTGACCGACGCATTGGACAAAGTACTGCCTGATTTGGGTAAGAAAATCCTGCTGTTTTATCAGACGGTTTATGACAGAAATGCTTGCCTTGATATTTTCGATCGCTATCAGGATAAACACGACATCGAATTTATTGATAAATGTTTATCTCATACAGAAGCCAGCATCCTTTATTCCGGCGCCGAATTGGTCATCAGCAACCGGATGCATGTGCTGGTTCCTGCCTTAAAGGCAAATACCCTAATTTTCTCGATTACGGATACGCAGCGTCACTGTAAATTAAGAAGTGTTCTTTACGAAAATGACATACCGGAATGTTTTGGCGATCTCAGCGATCAGGAACTTCGGGAAAAGCTCCGGTTGTTGCAAGAGGACAGGGAAAATTTTCTGGCTAAAGTCAAAAGAATTATTGCCGGAAATACGGCGGAAATAAATAGTATAATGAACTTAATCTGGCCATAATTATGAAGAGTGATTTAATTCTACTTTAACAGATTAAAATATCCATGTACGTTATTGATATTCATTCATATATGTAACTAAACTTATTTTTAATAATTTTAGAGATGAAATTGAGGAACAGATTTATCGTTCCACGTAACGCTTAATAGTATGTAAAAAATATGGGAAAGCATTGGCAGATCACATCCCTTTACCTGCCTCAGTCAAGATAAATTCATTGAGCGTTTCTCATCAGGCTCCATGGCAACTATCTGAGAATATAAAATTTATTTATGCAAGACATTTGCATCATCTTTATAAAGAACAGGCAAACTTAATAATAACCACGTGCCTTCACTGCGCTTTACCATGTGTTGCGATGGGAATTCCTATAGTTTTTTTTGGAGTGAAAAAGACTACAGAATATCTTTACTTAAAGATGTTGGCCTGAAAATAAATATGGTTTTAGTTGGGAATAGAAACGATTCTTTAAAATCTTTCAATGAAGACATCGAATGGAATCCTGAATTGATCGATTTTGAAGAAGATAAAGATAGAATAATTGGTTCTTTTAAAAAAGATGGTGAATGAATGTTAAACTAAATTTTTGACACTTACGGGTCAACACGGAATTGAGAAAACTAACAATTCTTCAGACATCCGATTGGAACTACCAAAACACCATCGTTACGACGATAAGCATATTGACCTCCGGTTATGAAGGCTTGGTATCGGCAATTGCCTTATAAGATGCCAAATTACTTCCTTATTTCGCGGCATTTTACTTCCCCATTTGGCAGATTTCCTCTTACGGGATTTCAGCGAAAAAGTCGGTCATGAGCCTGAAGTAGTCTTCAAACTCCGTTAGCGGAAGGGTCTCATAACGGTCGTAAATATCATGATAAGCCTGAGTGCCGCCAAGGGTGTAGATAAAAAAGCATTTTACGCCTTTTTGATAAAACATGCAGTGATCGCTGTTACAGGCAGCTCCCCTGATCTGTACTGATTTCAGATAGCCTTTTTCCGCATTAATCGCGGTGAGCAGGTCGAATCGATCCTGGAAGACGCTTCCGTTCACAACTTTAATGCCTTCGTCGCCGGTACCCGCCATGTCGAAATTTACGAGAAAGGCAATCCGGTCCAGATCAAACAGGGGATTCTCCACATAGTGTTTGGCCCCCAGAATACCGGCTTCCTCGGCCGATAAGGCGATAAACGCAACGGAATACCGGTGCGGGTTGAGTTTGTAGTGTTTCGCCAGATTCAGGATCATGGCCACTCCGCTGGCATTGTCGTTCGCGCCAGGGAAATAGACTTCGTCACCCATTGTGCCCATGTGGTCGTAGTGAGCCACCATCACCAGAAATGAATCGGGCCTTTCCTCCCCTTCCAGATAGCCGGCAACGTTCTGCGTCTTGCATTCAATCAGCCTGGCATCAAGCTGCAGCTTCACCTTTTTTATCTCAGACAAATCACAAGCCTTGTTGACAACCAGAGCCGGGCGAGGCGACTGAACAGTCGAGTACCCAATGGTGAGCTTGGCCGATGTAAACAGGATCACACCGGCATGCTGAAGCCGCGGATCCGATTTAAGCGTTTTGACTACGTCGTTTGCCTTCTGTATGTCGTTCTTATTTTCGGTCTTGAAATCGCGCTCGTCGATGATCAGCATCTTACCGGCCGATGATTGAACCGCCTGTTTCACTTTACCATCATCCAGCAAATCCTGCTTCTTAACAAGCAGTACCTCATACTCGCCGTTCGCGGACGAAGACGCCGCATCAACAATAAAGTCCTTTCCCGGAATGAGCTTATCGCCATTCAGAACCAGGGTCATCTTCGAAGGAAATGTATTGACTTTTAATGAAAAAGGTTGAAAATAATCGTTTTCAAATGATTTCAGCCCGATTTCAGTGAACTGATCCCGGATGTATTTTGCGGCTTTCAAATGGCCGTTTCCTACATACCCTCTTCCCTTTAGCTCAGGCGAAGCGAGCATTTTGATCACTTCACGGGCATACCCGATGTCCTGGGCCGATACTTTAAAAACCGCCAGACAGATCAGTATGAGCAGAACAGACTTCCTCATCGCTTTTTTATAAGGGCTGATTATGATAGCGGCTGTTCTCCCGGACAGCCGCTCATTTAACTCAGCAACGATTTTACTTTGTCGGCGATGTCTTTGCCTTCCGCTTTGCCGGCGAGTTGCTTGGAAGCCATGCCCATTACCTTGCCCATGTCTTTCATGCCGTTTGCCCCGGATGCTGCAATGATTGCACTGATGGCAGCTGTTAGCTCAGCATCGCTCAGTTTTTTGGGCAGGTATTGTTCAAACACCTCTACCTGGATCATCTCTGCATCGTATAAATCGGGACGGGCCTGTTGCTTGTAAATGGCAGCAGAATCGCGCCCCTGCTTGGCCAGTTTGCCGATGGCCTTGACAACTTCCTGATCATCGAGTTCGGAATTGGCGCCTTTAGCAGCTTTGGCTTCAAGCAGTACCTTTTTAATGTTTCGGATTGCTTCCAGTTTTTCCTTTTCACGCGCCTTCATGGCACTTTTAAGGTCTTCATTAATCTGATCGAATAGAGTCATGAGTAAAAATGGTTAAAGGGTTACACTAAAAGGGAAACAGGAGAACGGAAACGGGAAAACGGAAGATAAACCGAATTAAAATTCTCCGGTGTCCGGTTTCCTTGTTCCGTGTTCCGACCGAGTTTTCTTAATCTACCTTATCATGCAAATATGAATTGTTGTCGCGCAATATGGTTTTATCGTCATCGTCGGGTGACAACGAAAAGCGGGATAACTTTTCGCCAATCTTTCGGCCCATGCCTTCGATGATGTTGACTTTCTTGCGGCGGTATGCCGGAATATTTTCAAGCTCGTCGACGACTTCTTCACCCGAATCGGAGAAGTCCATTTTGGTGTCCATCGCCGGCTCGTCCTGCATTTTCTTCGGTTTGCCGTATAACTCCTCAAACTCATCGTGAAGCGTTGTACTGATCTCAAACTCAATGGTGCGCTGATCAACCTTCTGTGCTTCATTAGGTAGCGTAATTTTTGGCTGGACAACAGGTTTTGGAAAGGCTTTTGCCTGGTTTTCATCGACCAGCGTATGATACGTCTTTTCTGCTTTCCGCGCAGCCATCATCTCCGGAATGCTGCTTACGCTGAAGCCGGTGGCAATAACGGTTACTGAAATGTCGCTGCCGAGGCTTTCATCAACACCATTTCCCCAGATCAGGTCGGCATCATGTCCGGCTTTGGTTTGAATGTAATCGGTGATCTGGCCGATCTCATCCATGGTTACCTCTTCACTTCCCGAGGTAATATTCAGCAGGATGTTCCGGGCTCCGCGAATATCATTGTTGTTAAGCAAGGGTGAATTCAACGCCTCTTCGATAGCGCGGAGGGCGCGGTTTTCACCGTTTGCCCGGGCTGATCCCATCAGGGCGACGCCACTTTTGCGCATGACGGTTTCAACATCTGCAAAGTCGACGTTGATATACCCAGGAACAGTGATAATTTCGGCAATCCCCTTGGCTGCCGTCGTCAATACATTGTCGGCTTTAGCAAACGCCTCTGAAATCTTAAAGTCGCCGTACATTTCCCTGATCCGCTCATTATTAATGACAAGCAGGGCATCAACATGGCTTTCCATTTCGCCTATTCCGTCAATGGCCTGTTTAATACGGCGGCGTCCTTCATTGCGGAAAGGCAGGGTAACGATCCCGACCGTCAGGATGTTCATTTCCTTGCAAGCTTCTGCAATTACCGGGGCAGCACCGGTACCTGTGCCTCCCCCCATTCCGGCTGTTATAAAAACCATTTTGGTGCCGGAATCGATCGACCTCTTCACATCGTCAATATTCTCAATCGCTGCCTGACGTCCGACTTCGGGCTTATTACCGGCTCCGCGCCCTTCAGTGAGCGATGCACCTAATTGCACCCGCATGGGTATGGGGCTGTTTTGGAGGGCCTGGGCGTCGGTATTGCAAACCATAAAACCGACATCTTTAATACCTGCTTCGTACATGTGGTTGACTGCATTGCCGCCACCGCCTCCGACGCCGATCACTTTGATGATCGCCCCGGAAGTCTTTTCCAAATCAAAATTCATTATCTCGCTTGCCATAGGTTTTCCTTGTTATGCGTTATGCGTTCATTTCTGTGTCCTGATCTTCAAAAAAACGGTTAAATTGTCGTAAGAACCAACTGTCGGTATTCCCGTTTACCGGCTTTTGGTCGGCTATCAGTTCCTCTGACTTCTTTTTCTTACGGGCAGGATTTTTTGTTGTTGCAACTTTTGCTGACGTTTGTGTTTCTGAATTAATGGATTCAAAAAGCTCACCGGGAAATAATAATTCTGAAGCTTCATCTTCGATATTGATATCCGGCTCGCTCGTATTATCAAGAACAAATTCCTGAATCTGAGGCTTTGGCTGAAGCAGGCTGCTGGGATTTTTATTGAACCTCGTGGCAATGATTGTCACGCTGATTTTACTGCCCAGTTTCGGATCAATTCCATTTCCCCAGATAATATTGGCATCCTGTCCTGCTTTTTCCTGCAGGTATTCGATGATGTCGCCGATTTCACCCATGGTAATCTCATCTTCACCTGAAATGATATTCAAAAGAATATCTTTGGTTCCGTAGATATCGTTACTGTCGAGCAACGGCGATTCCAGTGCCTGACAAACAGCGTCCATGGCCCGGTCTTCACCTTCTGCCACTCCCGTACCCATTATAAAGACTTCACTCCCGGCCATAACGGTATCGACGTCGGCAAAGTCGATGTTGATGTTTCCGTGGAGTGTGATGATTTCAGCAACTCCTTTCACGGCGGTACCAATAATATCATCAGCCTTTTTGAAGGCCTGTGAAGCCGGAAGGTTCCCATAAATGGTCTGAAGTTTTTCATTACTGATTACCAGCATGCTGTCGACGTACTCCTTCAGTTTCCCCACGCCTTCGAGGGCTTGCTGAAACCGGCGGCGTCCTTCGGCAGGAGACGGAACCGTTACCACCGCAATGGTCAGGATACCCAGCTCACGGGCCAGACGGGCTATGACCGGAGCAGCGCCTGTTCCCGTTCCTCCGCCCATCCCGGCGGTAATGAACAACATCTTGGTCGAACTTTCCAATATACGTCTGACGTCTTCGAGATTTTCGATGGCAGCCTGCTCTCCGTGCTCAGGCTGATTCCCCGCCCCGCGCCCTTCCGTGAGGGTCACGCCCAACTGGATCCGGATCGGGACAGGACTGACCTGCAAGGCCTGTGCATCGGTATTGCAGATCAAAAAGTCCACGCCCTGGATGCCTTCTTTAAACATATGGTTAACAGCATTGCATCCGGCACCGCCAACGCCAAGAACCTTTATTACAGAAGATTCAGCGGATAAAAACCCAAAATCAATAGTTTCCTCAATCATATCCCGCGAGGATTTTAAAATTATTTAGTACATTTCCGTATCCTGTTCCTCATCAAAAAATAAGGTTACCTGCCGCGCCACTTGCTGTTTTACCTGACTAAAGAAACCAGGCTGCGAACTTTTGGCCTTCTTTTTTTTCAAAGATAACCGCTTTCCCGCCGATTCATTTTCGTCATCGTTCAGTGCAGCAACAAACAGTCCGAGGACCGTCGCGTTCCTCGGGTCCTCCAGTTCCTTCCATTTTTGTTCCACTTTCAGGTGTGGAATACCTTTCCGCACGTCCATCCCGGTACGGTATTTAATAAGCTGGCTCAGGTTTGGCAATAAGGCGCTTCCTCCGGTGAGCACAATGCCGGATCCGATCTTGTCTATGTAGCCCGATTTCTCCACCTGAAAATAGCAGGCATCGATGATCTCTTCCATACGTGCCTGGATAATGAACGACAGGTTCTTAAAGGAAATCTCCTTAGGCTCCCAGCCGGAAATGCCCGGAATTGTTACCACCTTGTCGGCCGGAGCAAAATCGCCCATGGCCTGGCCAAACTGCGTTTTCAGCGCTTCCGCCTGACGTGCAAGAATGGAGCAGCCTTCTTTGATATCGTGCGTGATCACATTTCCCCCAAACGGGACCAGCGAAGAAAAGCACAGGATCCCGTCAACAAAGACGGCAATTTTTGTTGTTCCTCCGCCAATATCGATCAGCATAACGCCAGCTTCCTTTTCATCGTCAGAAAGCAGGATCTCTGACGAAGCCAAGGGGTCAACCAGGGTTTTGCGAATGCCGATGCCGGCACTGTCGAAACACATTTTGAGATTCGCTTCATAAACCTCGGGCGCCACGAGCAACTTAAAGTCAACTTCAAGTTTCTCTCCGGCAATACCAACCGGATCGGGAATCCCTGCTTCCTGATCGATCCGGTAAAGTTGCGGAATAATGTGATAAATCTTATACCCTTCAGGCAGCTTCACCTGTTCTGCCTGGCGGAACAGGCTTTGAACATCCTCTTCGGTAACGATCCGGCTTTCGCCGATATACCGGGCCGCCGACAAGGTAAATGTTTTCAGTTGCTGTCCGCCGACATTCACATACACCTCGTCAATTTCTTCGTCCATGGCATCTTCTGCCTGGCGAATTGCATCATCGACTGCCTCAACAGCTTCCTTGATGTTAAGAACGATCCCCCGCTTCACTCCCATCGAACGGGCCTTTCCAACGCCCATTACTTCTATTCTGCCCTCTTCATCTTTTCTGCCGGCAACAACCACGACCTTTGTAGTACCAACATCGACCGCTGCTACTATCTTATTGCTCTTGCCCATATTCCTTATTTTTAGTACAAACTATCTGATTTTCAAATTTCAGGCTGATGGTATCATACCGCGCCCAGCCCGTTTCGGCAAAGCCCTGTTCATACAGCGCCCGGAGATTTCTGAACTTATTGCGGTACCCCTCCGGTTCTCCAAACTCGACAAGCTGGCCCCCGACCAGGGGAACCATTTGGATCTCTTCTTCGTTGACCACATGGATCTGCTCGATCTGCGTTTTCCAGAAATCGTCGTGATCAATAAATTCGACCAGCGGAACCAGTCGTTCACCGGCATATTTTTCATTAATCTGGCCAGTCACCACCAATACCCGGGCTGTGAATTCCCCGTTGCTGTCAATCCGCACTCCCTCACGATCCATGTAGTAATCATCGTCCGCACCCAGTATCCGGAACATTGGTTCGCGCTGTTCAACCTCAATGGCGAGTTTACCTTTGACCTGATAATTTTCTACGTTAAACACGCGGTAAACCTCTGCATTTTTAACCGTCGAAATTTTTTCAAGTCCCCGTTCCACCTGATCGGTGTTTATGGCATAAAGGTTCCTGTTCAGCAAACCCGCATCCAGTTTTTCGATGAGATTAGCAAGCTCTTCTTCGCCAACGATCCGCGGCGAATCTTCTGCAATGATCACCTGCACCTCCCCGCATTTCACCCGCGAGAGTCGCCGCGATGAAAATGCCAGCGACACAGCAATGACAGCCACCGTCAGGACAAAAACCAATATTTTTAAAAAAGTACTCATTCTATTAGTAAGCTTTTAGCTGTTAGCCTTGAGCTATTAGTTTAAATTCAAATATTCCTGACATCTAATTGTATCCCTTTGTCCAGATCACTTAAAATCCGGGCGACCGGTTCTACCAGGTTTTCAATATCGCCGGCCCCCATCATTAAGATAATTCCCGGTTTGAGCGACCCGGCCACTTCCGTTAATTCAGTTTTCCGGATCAGTCGTTTATCATTCACATTCACCTGATCAAATATCAGTGCCGAGGTCACACCCGGTAGTGGTTCTTCCCTGGCCGGGTATATGTCGAGCAACACCACTTCATTCGCTTCGCTGAGCTGTGCTGCAAATTCACCGGCAAAATCCTTCGTCCGGCTGTAGAGATGCGGTTGGAAGACCGCAGTAATCCATTTATCCGGAAAAATAGCGCGCACGGAACTGATCGTTGCCTTTAATTCTTCCGGATGATGTGCGTAATCGTCGATCAATATAAAATTTTCGCTCCGGTAGCGCACATCGAATCGCCTTTTCACTCCCTGATAGGTAGACAGCCCCGCTGTGACAGACGACGGGTCAATGCCCGCCAGTAAGGCCAGCGATGAAGCTGCAATTGCATTTTCCACATTCAGCCGGCCGGGATAATTAAGGCAAACATTTTCAATCCGTCCCTTTGGATGAATCAGGTCGAAGCGGTAAGTTTCGCCCGAGAGTGTCAGGTTTCCGGCATAAAAATCAGCCTTTTCAGTCAACGAATAAGTATAATAAGCAATTGTTGTATTGCGGGCACGGTCGACCGGCAATCCCTTCCTGACGACTACCGCTCCGCCAGGCCTTACCTGGGCAGCGAAATCATCGAATGCCTTCACCACCGCCTCATGGTCGCCATAAATATCGAGGTGATCGGCGTCCATAGCCGTGATCACCGCCAAATCAGGAAACAAACGCAAAAAAGAACGGTCAAACTCGTCAGCTTCGGCCACGATCCATTTACTTGTTGACGACAGCAACAGGTTGCTGTTATAATTCTTCGAAATCCCTCCCAAAAAGGCGGTACAATCGAGCGACGATGTTTTGAACAGGTGTGCCAGCATGGTCGAAACGGTCGTTTTTCCGTGTGTTCCTGCAACGGCGCAGGTCGAAAACTGCCGGCAGATCATTCCCAGCACTTCGGAACGCTTCTTCATGGCAAAACCGCTTTCTTCAAAATAACGGCGCTCACCCATGTCTGCCGGAACAGCAGGCGTGTATATTACCAGACTTGACGCAACGGTCAGCCGATCGCCAACCGCGCGGCCCAAATCCTGATAATGAACAGCCATTCCTTCTGCTTCCAATTCACGGGTCAGGCTGGTTTCGGTGCGGTCATAGCCCGACACCTGAAACCCGGCATGCCTGAACCAGCGTGCCAGGGCACTCATTCCTATTCCCCCGATTCCCAGGAAATAGACTTCTCTGATATGGTTAAAAATGCTCAAAATCTAAAAATTATTAATTTTTATTTAATGGTTACAAGGTGGCAGGATCACAGGGTTGCAAGGTTGGAGATTTCCTTTTTACCCTGACACCTTTCACCCTATCACCCTGAAACCTTTTTCCCTGCTTCCTCCAGAATTACATCCACAATTTTTGCTGTGGCGTCGGGCTTTGCCAGTTTTAATGCGTTAGCCGAGAACCTCTCAAGGCGTCCGTGATCCTGAACCAGTTCAAACGCTTCGCGTATCAGGTGTTTCCGTGCGCGGGCATCGGTTATCAGCATCGCGGCATCCCGCTCCGAAAGGGCCAGGGCATTTTTAGTCTGATGGTCTTCCGCTACATTGGGGGAGGGCACCAGCACCGAGGGTTTGCCCAGCAGGCAAATTTCGGAGATGGTGCCTGCCCCGGCGCGTGAGATCACCAGATCGGCAGCACAATAGGCCAGATCCATGTTCGACAAAAACTCCATTGGTCTGAGCCATTCGGGCTGATTTCCGGCCAGCCTGGCTTTCATTTCTTCATAATAAATCCTTCCCGTTTGCCAGATCACCTGAATGTTACTCCGGGCAATCAAGTCGAGGCTGGCCATGACACTTTCATTCAGTGTTCTCGCACCAAGGCTTCCGCCGATGATCAGGACCACCGGCCTTTCAGCCGACAGGCCGAATTCCTTTAAGGCCGCTTCCCGGTCAACCTGATTCAGCAGGCTCTGCCTGACAGGATTGCCGGTAAGAACAATTTTTTCGGCAGGAAAATACTTTTCCATATTCGGGTAAGCCACACAGATACGCCGTACTTTTTTCGACAACAGCTTGTTTGTCACCCCGGCATAGGAATTCTGCTCCTGTAACACCGCCGGCACACCTTTCCGCACGGCAGCCTTGAGCAAAGGTCCGCTGGCGAAACCACCGACCCCGACGGCCACATCAGGTTGAAAATCGCGGATGAGCTGACGTGCTTTGCTCAAGCTCTGATACAATTTCCAAAAGAAGCGGAACAGATCGGGAGAAGGTTTGCGCGGTAACCCCATCACCGGCAATCCGACGATCGGGAAGCCGGCTGCAGGAACACGTTCCATTTCCATCTTGCCAAGCGCGCCAACGAACAGGATATCGGCATCGGGAATCCGCACCTTCAGTTCGACTGCGATTGACAAGGCCGGGAAAATATGTCCGCCTGTTCCTCCTCCGCTGATGATGACTTTTAACTTCTTCATTTTTTCAGTATCAAAAAAAGCTGTTAGCTGTTAGCTGTTAGCAGGAACGAAACCTGCACCTTTCAATCTTGTAACCCTGTAACCTTGCAACCTTTCAACCTTCTTCCGTTCTCCGGTTTCCGGTTTCCGTTCTCCTTCGTTCTCATAGTTCCTGGTCTTCGTCCGGTAAATTCACCATCACCGGCTGTTCTGCCACAGGTTTGTTCTTCTGATTGTGGTAACTCACCGACAAAATCACGCCAAACGACACCGCCGTAAACAGCATGGAAGTTCCCCCCACGCTGATCCAGGGCAACGGTTGCCCGGTGACGGGCATAACTCCGACCGAAACGGACATGTTTATCATGGCCTGAAAGACCAGCATCAACACCATTCCGGCGGCAAGAAATGCCGGATAGGTCCGGTTTGAGCGCCTGACGATCACCACTCCCCTGAAGAGCAGGATCAGGAAGAGAAACGCCACAAAAGCGCCTCCCAGCCAGCCATATTCCTCGATGATTATGGCATAAATGAAGTCGTTATAGGCGGCCTCCATATAGTTGCTCACCTCACTACCGCCCGGACCTTTGCCGGTGATCCCGCCTTCAAAAATAGCCAGTTTGGCATAATCGGCCTGGGTCGTGCCCACGGCCTGCTGCTCGTCGCCGTATATAAAGTCGTCGATACGTTCCTTGAAAGTATGTACCCGCCCTGCCCATTGAGGAAGGTAATCGGCTGTAAAATAAATCAACAGCATGAGCATAATTCCCGCAACTACAGGCATGGCCAGATACTTCAACGGTATACGCCCGATCAGCATCAACACCATGATGCTCCCGAATATGAGCGCTGAAGTGGAAATATTTCCATAAAAAATGACCGCACAAACAGCCGAGGTTGCACCCATCACCCAATAAAAAGCCTTTTTCAGGTCTTCTTCTGTTTTTTGTCGTTTCGCCAGTACTTTAGCCACAAACATCACCAGCGAGATTTTCGCCAGTTCCGCGGGCTGAAAGCTGAAGAAGCCCAGGTCGAGCGAACGGGGCGTCGGTTTGGACGGATCAAGCTTAAACTGGATAATGGCAGCCAGCAGTGAGAAAATGGTAGCAGCCAGCATCACGGGCGCAATCCATGAATAAAATTTCACCGGAATGATATTCACCAGGAAAGCCATCACGCCAAAACCCGCCAGAATGAATACAAATTGCCTGACCAGGTAATAGGTGGTGTGACCGCCTGCCTCCCGGTAAGCCAGCCGCCCTGTGGCGCTGTATACAATCAGCATGGATGCCAGCGACAGAAATGTCAGCACGATCCAGATGATTCGGTCTCCTTTAAATATTTTTTCCAGTGAATACTTCATAAAGCTGTTAGCTATTAGCTCTTAGCTGTTAGTAATTAACCTTAATCTTTTATAATTCCCTGACCGCTTTCTTGAACTGCCGTCCGCGGTCTTCATAATTTTCAAACAAATCAAAGCTGGCGCAGGCCGGCGACAGCAAAACCACATCATTATCTTTAGCCAGGTAATAGGCAGAGCGCACGGCATCCTTCATATCACTGGTTTCAACGATATCTGCAACTACACCTGTAAAAGCCTTGATAATCTTTTCATTGTCTACGCCAAGACACACGATTGCCTTCACCTTTTCCTTAACCAACGCCATCAGCTCGTTATAATCATTGCCTTTATCCACACCGCCTGCGATCCATACCACGGGTTTGTTGATACACTCCAGCGCATACCAGGTCGAATTGATGTTAGTCGCCTTCGAGTCGTTAATAAACTCAATACCATGCACCTTTAAAAAATATTCGAGACGGTGCTCAACTCCTTTGAAATCGGAAAGGCTTTCCCTGATTTTTTCGTTTCTGATATTTAACACGGTCCCCGCCAGGGCGGCTGCCATCGAATTGTAAGTATTATGCTTGCCCTGCAATGAAAAATCGAAAATAGACATGGTAAATGTGTTTTGGTTCCAGTTAATGACAATATGATCTCTACTTATTCCTGCACCGTTCGCGGGTGCAACACTCCAGCCAAACGGTAAACAAACCGACCGGATGTCTCGCTTTTTTAGTTCCTGCTGTATGACCGGATCATCAGCACCGTAGATGAAAAAATCAGCAGCAGTCTGATTTTGAATAATCCGGAATTTTGAATCAATATAATTCTGCATGTTATACTCATAGCGGTCGAGGTGATCGGGGGTGATGTTTAAAAGTACTGCAATGTCGGCCTTAAAGGTGTACATGTCGTCCAACTGAAAACTGCTCAGTTCAATGACGTAATAGTCAAAGTCGTTTTCAGCAACCTGCCAGGCAAAGCTCTTCCCGACATTTCCTGCGAGCCCGACGTTTAATCCGGCTTTTTGCAGAAGGTGGTAAGTAAGCATGGTGGTTGTGGTTTTCCCGTTACTTCCGGTAATGCAGATTGTCTTTGCGCGGTTATAACGGCCGGCAAATTCAATTTCTGAGACAACGGGAATACCTTTTCCCCTGACCTTTTTAAGCAAAGTCGTCTTTTCCGGTATACCCGGGCTTTTCATAATCAGGTCAGCCTGCATGATCCGTTCTTCCGAATGCCCTCCTTCCTCGAAACTAATCCCGTATTGGTTCAGCATGTCGCGGTATTGCGCCTTCACCGGACCGGAATCGGAAACGAAGACATCAAAAGCCTGTTTTTTCGCCAGAATGGCCGAACCAATACCACTTTCACCGGCTCCCAATATGACTAACTTCTCCGCCATCGTTTATCTCATTTTTAAGGTCACGATTGTAAATACAGCCAGTACAATTCCGACAATCCAAAAGCGTGTCACAATTTTCGGTTCAGGAATTCCCTTTTTCTGGAAATGGTGGTGAATCGGGCTCATCAGGAAGATCCGCCTGCCTTCTCCGTATTTTCGCCTGGTATATTTGAAATAACTTACCTGCATCATCACCGAAAGATTTTCGATAACAAAGATTCCGCACAGCAGGGGAATGAGAATTTCCTTCTTGATAATGACTGCAAAAACGGCCAGGATCCCTCCGAGTGCAAGGCTCCCGGTATCGCCCATAAAAACCTGTGCCGGATAAGAGTTAAACCAGAGAAAACCCACCGTAGCGCCGATAAACGCCGAGATAAATACGCTCAGCTCGCCGATATTCGGGATATACATAATATTCAGGTAGTCGGAATAAATAATATTGCCGCTGACATAGGCCAGGATTCCCAGTGTTGCCCCGCTGATTGCCGAGGTTCCCGCGGCCAGTCCGTCGATCCCGTCGGTCAGGTTGGCCGCATTCGACACCGCAACAATGATCAGGATGATGGCCAGCGCGTAAACAAGCCAGCGCAGGGACTCCCATTTACCGACAAAGCCGGCAACCCAGGCATAATCAAATTCATGATTTTTGATAAACGGGAGGGTTGTTTTAGTCGATTTGATTTGCCGGGTTACAAAATGAACCTCCTGCTTGCCGGTTTCGTTGTCGACCACAATTTCCCTCATGAATTCACCGCCGGCATTGCGCACTTTTTCACGCACCACCACATCGTCGGACAGATAAAGAGTTGCCACGACGATAACCCCCAGGCTGACCTGTCCCAGGATCTTGAATTTCCCGGCAAGCCCCTGTTTGTCTTTCAGAAAAACTTTAATGTAGTCGTCGATAAATCCGATCACGCCCAGCCAGGCCGTCGTAATCAACATCAGTATAATGTAGATATTCCGCAAGTTGGCGAACAACAGGGTCGGAATGATAATCGACGCCAGGATGATAATACCGCCCATTGTCGGTGTGCCTTTTTTCTGCATCTGGCCCTCGAGTCCAAGATCCCTGATTTCCTCACCGATTTGTTTAACCTGCAGCAGTCTGATCAGCCGTTTTCCAAAGCCCATGGTGATAAACAAGGACGTAATAATGGCCGCTGCCGACCGGAAAGAGATATACTGCAACATTCCCCATCCGGGAATATCGGCGTCTCTGAACCAATCATACAAAAGACTAAACATGAGCTTATTTTTTATTTTACATTAAATAATTCACGGATCACTTCACGGTCGTCAAAATGATGTTTGACGCCTTTGATCTCCTGGTAATCCTCATGGCCTTTCCCGGCCACAAGAATGATATCGCCGGGCTGCGCCAGCATACAGGCCGTTTTGATTGCATCCCTGCGGCTGACAATCGAAAGCGCTTTCTTTTGCTGATGCGGCCGAATACCTGCTTCCATATCTTTTATGATCTGTTCAGGCTCTTCCGTCCTGGGATTATCGGACGTAAGAATAACCTTGTCGCTTTGCAGAACGGCTTCCTGTGCCATTTCAGGTCGTTTTGTTTTATCACGGTCTCCACCGGCCCCAACCACTGTTATCAATTGTTCTTTCCCGGTCCGGATCTCATTGATCCCTTTCAGCACATTATTCAGGGCATCCGGTGTGTGGGCATAGTCAACGATGGCGTACTTTCCTTCGGGGGAACGGATAATTTCAAACCGGCCTTCAACAGGCTTCAGCCTGCTGAGTTCACGCAGAAGATCCTCCCGCGGCACCCCAAGGTT
This sequence comes from Prolixibacteraceae bacterium, assembly GCA_038562555.1. Classification (GTDB taxonomy): domain Bacteria; phylum Bacteroidota; class Bacteroidia; order Bacteroidales; family Prolixibacteraceae; genus JBCFBK01. Next base: position 133,047 of record JBCFBK010000002.1, read on the forward strand.
AACCGCAGCACCATACACTGCCATCAGGTTATAAGCATTAAACACGCCTGCGAAATGGGTCCACACGTCCTGTCCGTCAACATTCAGCAGCATTCCGTCAATATGTTTTTCCAGCACTGTGCATCTGAAGTCGGCCATACTCCTCAGCGCGTATGTTTTTTTCGCCGCCCGCGTATTCTGCAGCATCACCTGTCCGTTCTTTTCATCGCCATTGGTCAGTGCAAAGGCGGAAGCGGGCAACCCGTCAAAAAACTTTTTCTTGGCTTTCAGGTAAGCAGCAAAGGTTTTATGGTAGTCCAGGTGGTCGTGGGTCAGATTGGTGAATATGGCTCCTTCAAACCTTATTCCGCCGATACGCTCCTGATCAATTGCATGGGAACTCGCTTCCATGAAGCAATACGCACATCCCTTTTCCACCATCCTGGCCATTAACTCCTGAATATGCAAGGCATCGGGTGTGGTGTGAGTCGCCGGGAACTCTTCGTTCCCGGCAAAATACCGGATCGTTGAGATCAATCCCGCCTGATATCCCAGATTGGTGAACAGACGGTAAAGCAGGGTGGCGATCGTGGTCTTTCCGTTGGTTCCTGTTACGCCCACCACTTTGAGTTTACGGGAAGGATGGTTGTAAAAAGCCGAAGCCAGCATACCAAGCGCCCTGGCTGTACTGGGAACCCTGATCAGGGTTGCCTTGCCCGCATCGACGTCTGACTTTTCGGAGATGATTACCGATGCGCCGTTTTCCAATGCCTTCGGGATAAACTGGTGTCCGTCGACGTGGGTTCCGCCCATCGCGACGAATATGTTGCCCCCCCTGATCAGTCGTGAATCGAAATGAAGTCCGCTGACAGGGGTTTGCAGATCACCTGCAAGCAGTTCATAATCCAGTTCAACCAGGATATCCTGTAATGTCTTCATCTTGTTTTCATTTTATCATTTAACACGGGAACCTGAGCCGCAGCGATTTCAGTACGGGCAGTGTCGGGCACCTCCGGATCCGGGACTCTTTTCCCGTTTCTCAATTCCAGCACTACCTGTTGTCCTTTTTCTATTTTCGTGCCTGCAGGAACAGATTGCGTAACCACCTGCCCTACGCCGTTCATCTTTACTTTTAGCCCGGAGGTCTCCAGCAGATAAAGCGCGTCACTTCCCCCCATTCCTTTCACATCGGGAACCAGGCCTGTTTCAACGGCGACGCCTTTCACCAGGGCCTGTTCTTCCCGGACATCGACCCGCAACAGTTCACCATTAGCCTGGCTGGTCGGTATTTTCAGGTGCAGGTCTGCAATGGCCTTTTCAATCTTCCCGCGAAATGCTGTTTTGATCTCAGGCACGTTAATGACTTTCTCCGAGGTGTCATTCCTGTGTTCGAGGAATGTGGCATAGGTTCTTGCCACGACCTCCTTGAATACCGGTCCTGCAACGGAACCTCCGTAGTAGCTGCCTTTAGGTCCGACAATAACCACAATGGCCGAATACTGCGGATTATCAGCCGGAAAATAGCCACAGAAAGAGGCCTGATAGTTCTTTTTTCCACCCTTCAGATAACCTTCATTCTGATATGCAACCTGCGCGGTACCGGTCTTTCCGGCAATCGGGAAATAAGGGTTTCTCAGTGAACGGCCTGTTCCGCTGGTGCAAACGCCTTTAAGCATATCCTGAGCCTTTAACAGGGTTTGTTTCGAGCAAATCGAAGGATTGATCACCTCGGGTTCAAATTTCTTGATGAGAATTCCGTTTTCACGAACTTCTTTCACAAAGGAAGGCTTCACCATTTTTCCGTCATTGGCGACGGCGTTATAGAAAGTCAGGGTTTGCAACGGGGTCAGCTTAAGCTCATAGCCATAGGAAATCCAGGCCAGCGACGGTCCCCACCAGGCCTGATCGTCAGGATATTTCACATAGGGGACACCTTCTCCGGCAAAGCCCAGTCCGAGTGGCTTATTCAAACCAAAATTGTAGATCCGGTCTATAAATTCTTCTTCGCGCCCTTCATAATATTTAGTGATGATGCGGGCAACACCCACGTTTGACGACAACTCGAAGATCCGCTTCATGCTGATCCTTCCATGCCCGCCACGCCCATAGTCACTGTCATAGATCGTCTGTCCCCGGTACTCCCATTTTCCAATACCGGTGTCGAACACGTCAGACGTATCGACATAGCCATGTTCCATAGCCACCATCATGGAAACCAGTTTGAACGTTGAGCCGGGCTCGCTGCAGCCGGCATGTCCCAGTGCGAAATTATAAGTCTCGGCGTAACTGCCGTCGGAACGGCGTCCGAGATTGGCAATGGCTTTTACCTCACCGGTTTTTACCTCCATCACCACAGCAGTCCCCCATTCGGCCTGGGAGGTCTCCATCTGACGCATCAGTGCATTCTGCGCAAAATCCTGAAGATTGACATTAATTGTAGTAATTACGTCTTTCCCGTCTTTCGGATCAGTCATCGGTACATTCACCCAGTTGCCCGAAAAGTTCCGTTTCAGCGCCATCCCGTTCTCACCTGCCAGGTAATTTTCCATGATTCCCTCAATCCCGGAATACCCCACGTTGCCATGGATGCCTCCGTAGGCTCCTTTGTTTAAAGTGCCAACTGTGCGGCTTGCCATATCGCCATGAGGCATTACCCGTTCGCTTTCACCCACCACGATCAGACCTGATCCGAAATAAGCACGACTCATCATTTTCAGCCGTTTGAACTGCTGAAGCTGATTATGGTTGACCCGTTGCGGGTAAACAAGAAACCAACGGTTCCCTGCCTTAAATGCCTTTTCCAGTTGCAGTTTAAACCGGGATTTGGAAATACCGAAGAATTCAGCGATTTCGAGACTAAAATCGTCGGACGATTGTTCGAATACCCGTTTAACCTGCGGGGCCGCCAGATCAAGTCTCAGTTCATAATAAGGGATGGAAGTTGCCAGGATACTCCCGTCGTCGGCGCACACATTACCGCGCCTGGCCAGAATTTCAACCGTATTGGTTTTTAAGTCTTTGGCGATTTGTTCCCAGCGTGCTGTATCGACAGTCTGGATCATGAAGATCTTCACCACAATGACAACCCCTGTCAACGCGGCCAGAAAATAAATAATTCCAAAGCGGAACGTGATGTCTTTCCTGATCTCCATGTATATCTGTTAACTCCAAATTTCAAACTGAACACGAAGGCACAAGGACATTAAAGGATGAATTCCCGTCCTTGAGACTTCGCGTATTATGTGCTTGTTTGTTCATTTTACTCTTTTTCTTCCGTCCTTTTCACCCGCAACTTCCGCGCCGGCTCCTGAGGCTCAAGAAGCTCCAGGCCACCTTCCTTCACCCGTTTGGCGATTTCCGATGGTCTGTTTATCTTCATCAGCTCTGTTTCCCAGGTGACCGAGACAGCTTTCAGCTCTTTAATGGAATCCTGAACGGCTTCAATCTGCCTTATTGTGCGCTGCGCCCAATAGCGGTTTGTGATCATTAAAATGCCAAGGAAAACCAGAAAGAAAACGAAGGGCAGGTATTTCAGCACCTTCTCGCTGGCCAGCAAACTTCCTCCCAAAACAGATTTTAAACTGTTTTTGCGCGTCTTTTCCCCTGCTGTTTTCTCCGTTGTCATACCTTCTCCGCTATTCTTAGTTTTGCGCTTCTGGCCCTGGGATTCCTACCGGTTTCCTCCTCGCCGGGAACGATTACCTTCCTGTTTACCGGAGTGAACACCGAAGTCACATGTCCGTAAAAATTTTTTTCCTGCTTACCTTCAAAGTTCCCGGCACGCATAAAATTTTTTACCAGACGGTCTTCAAGCGAATGATAGGTGATCACCACCAGCCTTCCGCCCGGTTTCAGCAAGGCGGCACTTTGATTCAGAAAATCTTTCAGAACTTCAAGTTCCCCGTTCGTTTCTATACGCAAGGCCTGAAAAACCTTAGCCAGGTATTTTGATTCCTGTTTTTTAGGCACACAACCGGAAATAATGTCCCGGAACTGGCCGATGGAGCGAACCGGCTCCTGCTGACGGGCCTGGATCAACTCCGCTGCCAACCGTCTTGCATTGTCTGTCTCCCCGTATTCGCGGAAGATCCTGACCAGGTCGCCTTCTTCATATTCATTAATTATATCTGCCGCCGTTTTCCTGGAGTTCCGGTTCATCCGCATATCCAGATCGCCGGAGAAACGAAATGAGAATCCTCTTTCGGCAACATCAAAATCGTGCGACGAAACCCCCAGGTCGGCCAGAATACCGTCCACCTGTTCCAGCCCGAAATAATAAAGGAAGTTCCTCATGTATCTGAAATTATGCCGTATGAAATGAAAACGGGGGTCGTCGGGGATATTCACCATGGCGTCTTCGTCCTGATCAAAGGCAAAAAGCCGCCCCGATGAAAGGTTTTTCAGGATTTCGCGTGCGTGTCCGCCACCGCCAAAAGTAACATCAACATAGTCACCCTCTCCCCTGATATTCAATCCCTCAATACTTTCATTCAACAAAGCCGGTATATGATAGGCCTGTTCCATGCTTACTCCTCCGATTCTCCAAAATGCTTTTCAAACAATTTGCCATAGCTCTCCATCGATCCCAGATACGCTTCGTATTCGTTCACATCCCATAAACGGATACGATCTCCTTGTCCGACAAAAACAACTTCTTTCGTGATATTCGCCTTTTCCAGAAAATTATTAGGCAGGTTCATCCGGCAGTTGTCGGGAACCTGGATCAGTTTAAAACTCCTGTAAATCAAATCGAGCAAACGACTCTGTTCCCTGTTGTTCCGGTTTAATTTTCCCTTCATGAAGGCCAGCCGTTTTTCCCAAACTTCCAGCGGATAGATATTCAGGCATTTCTCATACGGATCCCGTTCAACAGCCAACTGGCCGCCGGGTATCCTGCCTCCCATCTCGTTCTTGTAGTCAGCAGGCAGCACAACCCTTCCTTTTTCGTCAACCGTGGCGTTTTTCTCTGCTGAAAAATCCATATGATGCTACCTGATTAAAATCTATTGTAAAATTAGTATTTTCTTTTTCAATTGCTCCACTTTCAGTCACTTTCAGTCACTTTTTTCCACCTGCTAAAAACGAGATCATGTTAATTAGTTGTTTATAAACTCTTCCTGATTGTTAAAAACAATTTTATAAATATTTCTATTACAACTATTTAAACAACATTTTATCCTGTTAAAAAAGTAGTTAGTAAATCACCTGTGCCCGGTTTCAGGAAGAACATCTTTCAGAGATGAGGCATCAAATCCTAAATTATTTTTTAATTTCGGATCAAATTACAGCAGTCATGCCAGAAAAGCTTCCCGCAGAGATCAGAGAGATCGATATTAAAGCACTTTTCGCAGAAAAGAATCCCCGGCTGGCCCGGTTTATACCCGGCTTTGTATACCGGTATATCAACCATATCATGCATATTCGCGAGATCAATGAGATCATCGTCAATTATGGCAATTCACGCGGCATTGATTTTGTCCGCAACGCTGTAAACTATTTTAATGTGCACCAAAAAGTGGTGGGTATTGAGCATCTTCCGTCGGAGGGCCGCTTCATTTTTGCCTCCAATCATCCGCTGGGCGGATTTGATTCGTTGTTGCTGATGAGCAATGTACATGAAAAGATGGGAGAAGTCAGGTTTCTTGTCAATGATGTTTTGATGCAAATAACGCCCTTGCGCGATGTATTTGTGCCCATCAACAAACATGGCGCAAACAGTCGCACCGCAGCCCGGACAATCGAAGAGCAATACCGGTCGGACGTCCAGATCCTGATTTTCCCTTCGGGGTTGGCTTCACGAAAAATTCACGGAAAAATCACAGACACGGAGTGGCAAAAACATTTTATTCAAAAAGCCATTGAATACCAGCGCGATGTTATTCCTGTACACGTCAGCGGGCGCAATTCTGATTTCTTTTACAACCTGGCCAACCTTCGCAAATTTCTTGGGATAAAGTGGAACCTTGAAATGTTTTTTTTGGCTGACGAAACCTTCAGGCACCGCAACCGTGAGTTTACCCTCACCTTTGGAAAGCCTATCCCGTACCGGACCTTTGACAAAAGTAAAAGTACGAAAGAATGGGCAAATGAAGTAAGGCGTATGGTATACACCCTGAACCGGGAATAGCCGCGCTGTTGGGAACCACCCGGATGCATACCCGGAGCTAATCTCACTTCTTCCAAGCCGGCACAATCAATTTCAGGATTTCAAAAAACGATTCTTAATTATTTTTTTTAGTTTTGTACCTCATTATTAATAATGACCAAGTATGAAGGATATTGCCGCACCTGTAGCTAAAGAGGCGATTATACTGGAGCTGACTCCGGGTAAACTGCTCAGGAAAACCAATAAGGGAGAGAATGAGATTTACGTGGTCACTTACCACGATTCACCAAATATCATGCATGAGATTGGCCGCCTCCGGGAAATTACATTTCGTGATGCGGGCGGGGGAACAGGGAAAGACCTGGACATCGACCAGTATGACATGAATGAGAACCCCTACAGGCAACTGATTGTGTGGGATCCCGACGCCCGGGAGATACTCGGAGGTTACCGGTACATTTTAGGAAAGGGGCTCGCGGAAGATGAAAATGGGGATGTTCAGCTTGCAACAGCACGTTTATTCCATTTTTCCGAAGAGTTTAAGCGGGATTACCTGCCTCACACCCTCGAACTTGGGAGGTCTTTTGTCCAGCCGGCCTATCAGTCAAGCAAAGCGGGCGCCAAGGCGCTGTTTGCACTTGATAATTTATGGGACGGTCTGGGGGCGCTTACTGTAGATCATCCCGAAATAAAATATTTTTTCGGAAAAGTCACGATGTATACGCATTTTAATCTGGATGCGAGGAATCTGATCCTTTATTTTTTTCATAAATATTTCCGCGATCAGGAAAACCTGGTTTATCCAAAGAAACCAATGGAACTGAACCTGAATCTGGAGTCGCTGGAAAAGATATTTGACGGTGGTTCATACAAGGAAGATTACCGGATATTAACGCAACAGGTACGTGAACGGGGGGAAAATATTCCACCGCTGATCAATGCCTATATGAATCTGAGCCCTTCGATGAAAACGTTTGGCACCGTCCTGAACGACCGGTTTGGGGGAGTCGAGGAAACCGGCATCATCGTTACCATCCAAGACATTTACGAGGCCAAGAAGGATCGTCATATTGAAACCTACATTAAAGGAAAAGACAGCCTGAATAACACCTTCCCGGAAATAAAATAATAAGTTTCAGTCACAGTTTTCAGGTTTAACCGGCTAACTGTGACTGTAACTGCGACTAATACGCCCTGCCTTCAATACCTTCCACGTAATTTATAAAAGAGGTATTAACGACCTTATTTCCGCCAGGGGTGGGAAAATCGCCGGTGAAGTACCAGTCGCCGGTATCATTGGGACAGGCCTTATGCAGATTTTCAATGGTCTGATAAACAATTTCAACCTCAGCCAAACATCCTTCCGGCTTAAGTAACTCAGCAATTTTAGCCGATACCTGTTCGGGCGTAAAGGAACTGTAAATTTCCTTTACGTAATTCATAATCTCTTCCCGTGGCAGATTTTGCTGGGCCTTGCATTTCCGGTAAACCGACTCGATGACATGTTCCATTCCATGATCCTTCAGCAGTTCTATGGCGGCATTAAAGGCAATGAATTTTCCCAGCACGGCCATATCAATGCCGTAGCAGTCGGGATAACGGATCTGCGGTGCTGAGGATACAACAATTATTTTTTTAGGTTTTAGCCGGTCCAGTATCTTCAAAATGCTTTTCTTCAGAGTTGTTCCGCGGACAATAGAATCGTCAATAATGACCAGTGTGTCTTTATTCTCGCGGATGACGCCATAGGTGACGTCGTAGACATGGGCAACCAGGTCTTCCCTGCTGGCGTCATCTGAAATAAAGGTGCGGAGCTTCACATCCTTGATGGCAATTTTTTCTACCCGGGGTTCGCGTGAGATGATCTCTTCCAGTTCCTGTTCAGATATACTCCCGTTCCTGGCCCGGATCTGCTTTTTCTTCCATTCAAGCAAATGAGCGCGAACGCCCTGCATCAAACCGTAGAAGGCCGTTTCGGAAGTGTTGGGTATGTACGAAAAAACCGTATTCTCAATATCGAAGCCAATGGTCTTCAGGATTAATGGCGCCAGCAGTCTTCCCAGTTGCTGCCGTTCGCGGTAGATATCCTTGTCGCTGCCCCTGGAAAAGTAAATTCGCTCAAAGGAACATGACCGGCGCTTATGCGGCACCCTGACCATTTGGGTTGACACATCGCCGTTCTTCTTTATAATGAGCACTTCCCCCGGGTTAACTTCCTTTACCTGATCGTCTTTGACATCCATCACCGTCTGGATAACCGGACGTTCTGAAGCCACTACAACAATCTCATCGTCTACGTAGTAATGTGCCGGACGGATCCCCCAGGGGTCGCGTGTTACAAAAGCGTCGCCATGTCCGACAAGACCGGCGATCGTATAACCGCCGTCCCAATCCTTGCTGGCATGCTCCAGCACGTTCTGAATATCCAGATTTTCTTCAATCAGCGGAGAAATTTCCTGATTGGTATACCCTTCATTCTTATACTGACGAAAGCGCAACTGATTTTCCTCGTCGAGAAAATGACCTACTTTTTCAAGTACAGTAACGGTGTCTGTATAATTTTTCGGATGTTGCCCCAATTCGATCAGCTTTTGAAACAGTTCGTCGGTATTGGTCAGGTTGAAATTACCGGCAAGAACAAGTGTTCTTGATTTCCAGTTATTCTGCCTCATCACCGGATGCACAAAGTCAATACTGTTCCTGCCAAAAGTTCCGTAGCGAAGGTGCCCCAGATATAACTCACCGGCATACGGCAGGTTTTGATAAGCCCAGGCGACATCATTGATGTCCTGACCTGACTTTAATGCTTTTTTGACACTTTTCCCTATCTTGTCAAAAACATCTTTAATCGGATTCTGCTCAACCGAACGGTACCGGTTAATATATTCCTGCCCCGGGCTCAGATTCAGCTTCACATTCACAACCCCGGCACCATCCTGGCCCCTGTTGTGCTGTTTTTCCATTAAAAGGTATAGTTTATTGAGGCCGTATTGCCATGTCCCGTATTTTTCCTGATAATACGCAAGGGGTTTTCTCAGCCTGATCAGCGCAACTCCACACTCATGTTTTATTAACTCACTCATTACTCTTCTTATCGGTATATAGTTTTGGGAACTGAATCACATCCGGAACAATAAAGGCATTCGGATAATGACTGCGAATTTCTTCCTTCAGTTTCAACGCTTCGCTTTTTGTGCGGCAATCACCTACCCGGACTTTAAAATTGGGGCTCTGAAAAGACATGTAAGCAGTTTGGTCGGGAAAACTCCTGAGGAACTCCGTTTTTTTCCGCATGGCGTTCTCTCTTGCTTTACTGCCTGAACTAAAAAAGATCTCCACCCGGAAACCTTCGGTACCTGCCTTTCGCTGATTCTGCCGGATATGATTCAACAACAGGGAATCGACGCGGGAATCCTGTCTTACATCCAGGTTTCGGAGGATAGCAGGGCGTTTATTGGGATCCTTAAAAGGTTCGTACGACAACCTCTGAGCAAAAGCGTTCAGCATGAAGAAGGTAAAGACAATTGCGGCGATCGAAAACTTCATTTTTATGTCTTTTGAGATTGCAAATATAATGTAAATGATTTAATTCGTTGGAACCGGTCTTTAATTTCCGGTACCTGTCTGCCGATTGATAACGCTGGGATAAAGAACAATATTTTACCGGCGGCAATCCCCAACTATTGTTATGTTGTGTAGAATCGAATCGTATTTTTTATATTCGTAATTCTGAAATGACTGTACATAACTGAGGAAATAAACAATAAATCAGGTGTCCTGACGTTATACATCCAATCTGAATACAGCGAGCCGCGAAGAAAGGATTTTTTAAATGATCATACGTTCTGAATGATTGCCTTGAAAACTGAGGATCTGATTCAGGGATTACCTATAGGGGAAAGAACAACAAATAAAAAGACAATATGATTGCGATAAGTGCGACTGACAGGAAATTAACAGCCAGTATGGATCTGAGATTTGGGAAAAGTCCTTATTTTTTGATTACAGATGGTCATGCAACACATTTTATTGCCAACCCGTACCGGACAGAAGAAAAAAATGTGCCGTCAAAAGTCGTCGAATTACTAAAACGGGAAGGAATCACAAAAATTATTACCGGCGAAGTAGGGCCAACAGCCAAGATCAGCCTGGATAAAAACCACATACAGATCATTATGCTCACCGACGACAAAGTCAGTCTGCAACATGTTTTAAAAAAAATGGGCTCGGGGTATTAACCCTCTCCTGGCTGTTTTTACCCCGGTTTCCGCCTTTCAACTATTTCAGGTCGTGTTTTTAGAATTAAAAAGTTACTTTTGTTACCTTTAAATTCAAAAACACAGTTTTCATCATGATCATTCGGAAGGCCCTTGCAGATGATACACAACAAATCATCCGTTTTCAGATTGCTATGGCTTTGGAAACCGAAAATGCCACGCTGGATCCCGGCACGGTAAGCTGCGGTGTAACCGCGGTTTTCACCGATCCCGGTAAAGGGACTTATTATGTGGCAGAGGACAACGGTCTTGCGATCGGCTCCCTGCTTACAACCTTTGAGTGGAGTGACTGGAGAAACGGAACTGTTTTATGGATCCAGTCGGTGTATGTTCTTCCTGAATTCCGGCAAAAAGGAATCTATAAATCGCTTTACGGACATATCAAAACCCTGGTTGAACACGATAGTAATCTGAAAGGCATTCGTCTGTACGCGGATAAAAGTAACCTGACGGCGCAACAGGTGTACGAAAAACTTGGAATGACTGCCGATCATTATCAGCTTTATGAATGGTTAAAGCCCTGATCTCATGACTCGAAAACCGTTATCGCCCGAAACCAGGAAACAACTGATCATTGCGCAGCGCAATGAAATAACGGAGTACCACATATACGCTCAACTGGCGAAAAACACAAAAGAACCCGGAAATTCATCCGTTCTTCAAAAAATCGCCAATGATGAGCTTCATCATTATCATATCTGGAAAGAATATACAGGAAGGGATGTAAGTCCCGACCTATGGAAAATCCGTAAGTTTTACTGGATCGCAAAGATCTTCGGCCTCACTTTTGGTGTAAAACTGATGGAAAAAGGAGAAGAAAGCGCACAGATAAACTACAGTGAGATTGCCCGCGAGATTCCGGAAGCCGTTGACGTGGCAAAGGAAGAAAACGAGCATGAAAACCAGTTGATTACGTTACTGAAAGAAGATAAACTGGAATATATCGGTTCAATTGTTTTAGGGCTGAACGATGCTTTGGTCGAAATTCTTGGAACACTCGCCGGTTTGACCTTCGCCCTGCAAAATACCAGGCTGGTTGCGTTAGCCGGAATTATTGCCGGAATTGCAGGCGCATTGTCCATGTCATCGTCTGAATATCTTTCAACCAGGTCGGAAGGGAAAGACGAAGGCGCGATGAAATCGGCCGTTTTTACCGGCATCGCCTATCTTTTTGCCGTAGTTTTTCTGGTCGCTCCGTTTCTCATCTTCACTTCACCTTTTATGGCACTGATCGTCGCTGTCCTGGATTCCATCCTGATCGTCCTGCTTTACAGCTACTATATTTCGGTCGCCAACGATCAGCCTTTCAGGAAACGCTTCACCGAAATGGTAGTCCTGAGCACAGTCGTTGGACTAATTTCTTTCGGCCTGGGATACCTGGTCAGGGTGATGTTTGGGATAGATGTCTGAAAAAGATGCCCCTCTTCTCAACCGGCGACCTGAAAGCTGTAAACCATTCACGGCTTTAACGCAGCGAACAGCTAATATTTTTCTGAACAGATACTGAACATTAGCTGCTTTATTAATACTTTTACCACGGGAATAAACCATTACCTATGACCTCAGTATCAGGCATGTTCCTTTTTAACCGAATGACAGTCATTCTGGCATTGTCGGCAATAATATGCTGTGTTGTAAGCCTCTACCTCTACCGGTTCAAGCGGTCGCCGGGCACACGATACCTGGCTCTCATGGTGGCAGCAACTGCAGTCTGGTCGGTCTGTTATTTTTTTGAGTATTCATCGACTGTTCTTGAGATCCGGTTATTTTGGTCGAAGCTTTCATACTTTGGTATTATCTTCACCACACTTTTTTTTTATTTTTTTTCCAGGCGTTTCGTATTCCGGGAGGAACCCTTTCCTCGCCGGCTAAAGATTTCGTTGATTCTGTTCTCCTTTGTTCCGATCATTGGCGTTTTAACAAATGATTATCACCATCTTCACTGGGTATCGGCACAGATAGACCCTCAAAACAAGACCACGATTTATGCCTATGGTCCTCTTTTTTGGGTGACTTTTGTATATACTTATTCATTTATCGTACTTGGAATGACCAATCTGATGAGGCTCATCCATGAGGGCCCAAAAAAGATCCTGTCATCAGTCTGGCTGATTCTGCTGGCTTCAGTGATCCCGGTAACCGGGAATTTCATGTATGTCTTTAAGGTCAATCCGGTACCCGGATTCGACTGGACACCTGTTTGTTTTCTGGCTACCGGACTCATTCTGGCTTATATCAACATTCGCTACAACACCTTTGATCTGGTTCCTCTGGCCCGGGAAAAACTGATTGACATTCTGGAAGACGGCGTATTGGTAGCAGACCGTCAACTGCGTATTGCCGACTTTAACCAGGCATTGCTCAAAATTACCGGGAAAACACAAAAAGAAGTCGCAGGGAAGAATTTGCTTCAAGTTTTCCCCGACAGAAAACCGTTGTTCGAAAAGATCGTCAGTTCAAACCATCCGGCGCAGGAAGAAATGGCCATTACCTTGTTTCAGGGGAAAAAGTATCTGGAAGTGAGAAGCCTGCCGCTAACTGACGAGAATCACATCTCCTGGGGAATCTTGTTTACCTTCAGGGATATCACGACCAGAAAAAACAACGAAGCTGCCATAATCAGCACCAATTCCCATTTAAAAGAGGAAATAACCGAAAAGGAAAAACTAATTGCCGATCTGGACGCGTTCGCCCATACGGTTGCTCATGACCTGCGTGACTCGATCGGATCGATTGTTTCCCTGTCCGGTCTTATTCAAACCTATATTCAGGAGGGCAATCAACAAGCAGTCCTGGATATCAGCGAAATAATCTCCCAGTCGGCCTCAAAAACATTGTATGTGATCAAAGAACTTCTGGTGTTGGCCACGGTGAGACAGGAAAATATCGTCCGTCAGGATGTCGATATGGGAAAAGTCGTTGAAGAAAGTGAAAAACGGCTCTATGAACTGATTAAAACAAGCAACGCTACAATTGTTAAACCTCAAAAGTGGCCGGTGATAAGGGCCAATCCGGCGTGGCTGGAGGAGGTATGGATTAATTATATGAGCAATGCCGTCAAGTACGGCGGAGTCCCTCCGGTCCTTGAACTTGGAGCGCAACAATTGTATGGGGAGAACCTGGTTAAATTCTGGATCAAGGACAACGGAAAAGGAATCGCCCCGAAGGACCAGAAAAAGCTGTTCAACCAGTTCACCCGGCTTGAAACCACTCAGGCACAGGGAACAGGATTGGGCTTATCAATCGTTAAACGGATCATTGAAAAGCTAGGCGGACAGGTTGGCGTTTTCAGCAATGCCATACCTGGCGAAGGCTGCCTGTTTTACTTCATTCTACCTTATAAATGAATATTCCCTCGCTGCCTTTTATTTTTTAAGCCCTGTTTTTCCGGGCACCGCAACAGCCTCCGGAATGATAACGCTTTCGGAAGAGTTCCTGTTTAGCCGCACCTTGTAAATAAAAAACCAGACGGTAATAGCTGCCGTCAGCATGATTCCCATCGGATAGGCCAATCCTTTGTCGAGCGCGATGCCCTCCGGAGCCAGCAAAATATAAGTCATGGTTACTGCGGTCATAAAAACGGCCGGAATAAGGGTAATCCACACCGGTTTGTGCTTTTTGACCAGGTATACAGAAATCGTCCACAGAACGACCATTCCCAGCGTTTGATTGGCCCAGGCGAAATATCGCCAGATAATCGCGAAATTAACCTGCGTCAGAAGAAATCCGACAACGAATAAAGGGACACTGATGATCAGCCTGTTTCGTATCGGCCCTTGCTTAAACTTTAAAAAATCGGCAACAATAAGCCGTGCACTCCTAAACGCAGTATCGCCCGACGTGATCGGTGCGGCAACAACACCCAGCAAAGCCAAAAACCCGCCAAAAGTTCCCAGTAAAGTGTTTGAAATATTGTTAACAAGTACAGCCGCATTTCCGTTGTTTGCAGCCATCGTTTCGTTGAGCTCGCGAATCCCTCCAAACACACTCATGCTGATCGACGCCCAAATAATGGCCACAACTGCCTCGGTGATCATGGCGCCATAAAACACAGGCCGGGCATATTTCTCATTAGTCAAACACCTGGCCATTAAGGGAGACTGAGTGGAATGGAAGCCGGAAATTGCCCCACAGGCGATTGATATAAATAACATTGGAAAAATGGGGAAACGTTCTGCGTTATTATGAAAATTCTTCAACGAGTCAACAGTTAACTCCGGAATATGGTAACCGTTTATGATAAGCGAGATAATCAACCCGACCGCCATAAATAACAAGGCAAAGCCAAAAACGGGGTATATCTTTCCGATAATTTTGTCGATCGGCAGTAAGGTAGCCAGAATATAATAAATAAAAACGATACTCACCCAAAACATGGTCCCGCCAAACCCGCCGGTCATGTCCTTCAAAATATCGGCCGGACCGGTAATAAAGACGGCTCCCACCAGTACCATTAGAACCACTGTTCCTCCACGCATGATTTGTTTCGCAAGAGGCCCCAGATAAATCCCGATAATTTCGGTAATGCTTAATCCCTTATGGTGGATGGATAGCATACCGGAGAAATAATCATGGGTGGCGCCTGCAAAAATTGCACCCAACACAATCCATAAATACGCAACCGGTCCCCACATCGCCCCTGCCAGTGCACCGAAAATAGGTCCCAATCCGGCAATATTCAGAAATTGGATCAGGAAAATCCGCCACCAGGGCATCGGCATGTAATCAACACCATCCTGCATGGAATACGCCGGTGTCACCCGTTTATCATCGACATCGGCAAAACGTTCTATGAACCGGGAGTAAAACAGATATCCCAGCAGCAGGGCAGTCAGGCTAATTATTAAGGTAAACATAGGTCGGTTATTTTAAAACTCCTAAATTAGCTATTTATTCCATTCGTAAAACCTGTCCCCGTTTTTTTAGTACCTTTTCCAGACCGGAGTAGGGAACTTCCTGCACTGTTTGATTGCCGTCAATCGCAAGCACCGCAGCCGCCGCAGCCGACTGTCCCAGGATCATGAACACGGGTTCCATGCGGATGGATCCATAAGCGATGTGGCTCGACGAAACACAAACCGGGACCAGCAGGTTGGTGCATTCTTCCGTCTTTGGAACCAGCGATCCATAGGCGATCTGGTAGGGATGATGCGGATGCACACCCAAATCTCCTTCATTTTGAACAAATCCTTCGTTCGTTACATAGCGCTGCACATTATGCGAGTCCATGGTATAGGAACCCATTCCTACCGGATTGGGAACTTCCCGTTTTCCCAGCACATCGTTTTCGGTAGTCACATACACGCCAAGCATCCGCCGGGCTTCGCGCACATAAATCTGATGCGGCCAGTTGCCGCTTCCGGTGAACTCATCTTTTGCCAGCCCCCAGTTTTTCATCTCTTCCCTGATCTCCGAGGGAATCCGCTCGTCGGTCGAAACAAAATAAAGCAAGCCTTTCTGATAGTTTTCATGATCCCGGATAATTTCCCGGCGACGCTCGTAGGATGCCTCCGGATAATCATAGTTCATCCCGATGTAGTCACTGCTAAACGGTCCGTGGTTGTTTGTATCGGTTTTCCGGTTCGGGATCAGATCGAATTTGTGGAACCAGTCTTTCCATCCGGCTTCGAATACACGGGCAAGCAATTCGTATTGCGCCGGATCATAATTTTCAGGTTTTGGGAAAGGCACCCTGTTTTCGGGATGGTTGCTCATGCATAAACGGAAACAGTAGGCTTGTATTTTATGGTCACCACTGCAGTTTTCTCCGGGTTTCTCCGCAGAAATATTCGGAAGGAGGCCACTTGTCGAATCGCCCGGTACCACCCAGGGGTCAATGTTGTTCTTAAAGTAATGATCATGATGAAACACGCCCGCCTGGACACCGTTCCACTGCTCATCATACACGGTGCAGGCTTCCCGTCCCACGTGGTAACTCACGCCTGCAGCAGCCATTAGGTCTCCTTCGTAGGTAGCGTCAATAAACACCTTACCCTTAAACGTCTTTCCGGACAATGTAGTAAAAGAAATGATCTTTCCTTCTTCCATTTTTATGCCCGATTCCCGGTCAAGCCATTCATCACGACAGACGGTAATCTTATTTTCAGCGATAAAATCTTCAAAAACCTGCTCAGCCACATGGGGTTCAAAAATCCACATGGTCCGGTTTTCGCCGTCAATGGCCGGAGTTCCCTGTCCCTTATTGCCATACTCCGAATGCTTTTGCCATTTCCAGGCGGCCGAATCATTGTAATGCTGCCACACCCGGTGGTAAAACTCACGTGAAAGGCCGCCAATGGTTTCCTTGTTCCCGGTATCGGTAAAACCAAGGCCCCCTGCCGAAAGTCCGCCCAGATGGGTATCGGGCGAAACGATTATGACGGTTTTCCCGGAACGGACGGTTTCAACGGCCGCCGTAACTGCAGCGGAGGTACCTCCGTAAACGATTATGTCTGCTTTTTGTGTGTTGGGATCCTGATTGCAGGAAAGCAGTCCGGAGAAAACAAGAAAACTTAAAAAACAGGACACGGAACGAATTCGCTTTTTCAAAATCATAGTCTGGTTTATTTATTGGGCAGTTTATACCTGCCTGGTTATCCAATTTTTTGCCGGATCAGGGTTCTCTTTCCGGAATGCCCTTGGTCATTCCGATTGAACGACCTTTACTTCCAGCACCTGTTTTTCGTCCAGCAGCTTTTCCCTAAGCTGTTCATAACTGATGTCCTGCACGGCTTTCTTCTCATCGATCGCCTGACAGGCGGCGGCTGCCGCCGATTGTCCAAGTACCATAAAAACCGGTTCCATACGGATGGAGCCAAAGGCAATGTGGGTGGCGCTCAGGCAAACCGGCACGAGCAGGTTGCTGCACTCTTTCTTTTCAGGAACAATGGAGCGGTAACTGACCGGAAAGGGATATTTCACATGAGCCTCCACATTTCCCTCATTTTTCACAAATCCCTCCGCATTCACATACCGCTTTACATGATGGGAATCCATACCATATGCCGCCATGCCTACCGGATCGTCTACCGTTTCAATCCGCTCGCAGTTTTTCTGGGTCATAACATAGCTGCTGATCATCCTCCGGGCCTCCCGCACATAAAGTTGCTCCTGCCAGCCGTTGCCCTCCTCAAACTCATCTTTGCACATCCCCCAGCGGGAAACTTCGTTCCGGATCTGTTCAGGCATACGGGGATGATAAGCCAGTGTCCACATCAAACCCTGCTGGTATTTCCGGTGAGCTTCAATTATTTTTTCCCGTTCGGCATAGCTCGCCTCCGGGTATGCGTAGTTTTGTCCAATGTAATCGGTCGAAAATCCCAGCCGGTTGTTGGTGTCGGTTTTGCGGTTTGGCATCGTGGAATTGATCCAGGGCGCCGCCTTCTCCCCTGCTTCATAATTCCGCAGCAACAGTTCGTAATCCAGTTCGCGGTAACCTGCAGGTTTTGCAAAGGGAATGCGGTTATCCGGGTGATCGGTGAGGCACATCCGGAAGCAGTAGGCCTGAATGCCTTTATCGCCCGTGCCTGCCTCGCCCGGCCCGATCGAAGAGATAAACGGAAGCAGTCCGCTTGTTGGGTCTCCTTTTTTCACATACGGATCGACGCCGTCAACAAAGTTATGGTTGATTGAGTTGCGCGAGTGATTTCCGGTGATTGTTTTAGCCTCCAGACTATATTGAATGCCGTTGAGGTTTTCTCCGAATTCGCTGTTGGCTTCACGGCCTACAGTATACGAAACCCCGGCCGCGGCCATGAGGTCGCCCTCATAGGTTGCATCGATAAACATTTTGCCCTCGTATTGTTCGCCGCTTTCCATGGCAATGGCGATGATCGTTCCCTTTTTCATCCTGACTCCGGTTTCCCGGTTTAACCGCTGATGGTAAACCAGTTCGACCTTTTCATTTTTCAACATCTCGTGAAAGACGGTCAGCGCTGCAGAAGGCTCAAAGGTCCACATGGTGGGTTCATGTTCTTCGGTGCGGGTCTGCCCGCTGTCTTTATAATCGGAAGCTTTCTGCCATTTCCAGTTCTCCGGCTTGTTGTAGTAAAGCCGGATATTTTGATAAAATTCACGGGCTATCCCGCCAATCGCCTCTTTTTTGCCGATGTCGGTCTGTCCCAGCCCGCCGGTGGTGAGTCCCCCAATGCGTCCGGTCGGTTCGATCAACACCACCGATTTCCCGGTCCGGCTGGCTTCAATGGCTGCAGCCACGCCCGCAGAAGTGCCGCCGTAAATGACCAGATCATATTTTTTGCTTTGTGCAAATATTCCTGAATAACTCAGCATCAAAAAGATAACATTCAGGATTAAGGCTCGAATATATTTTTTTATAACCATATTTTCCCTTTTTGTATTGATTCATTTCATGGGATAAGATAAATATAAAAAACACGCCCCAGTTGTTATCTGAAAAATCCTGTTGATAATCAGATTCTGCAACTGGGGCAAATATCAAAAAATGCTAATAATTATCATTCTGCGTTAACTTACTATTGACTAAAATATCGTCGGCCGGGATGGGCCACAGATAATTTTTATCTGCGTCGAACGACATTTTATAGAACGTGGTGATATATTTAGCTGTTTCCATCGGGGAAAGATCAGGGAGGCCGCTTTCGTCGATTGCCGGTACGCCGCCGATGGGGTAATTACCTTCGTCCCAGTTCTTCAGTAAGGTCATGAAATCCTGAGACAGCTGAATGTTTGATCCACTGCCGGTTAAACCATTCCAGCTGGCGGAATTGGACCAGGCACGGGACAGATAATACATCGATTTGTTATGCGATTTTTCAGCGATGCGCCAACGCAGCAGGTCGCGATAGCGCAGCCCTTCGAATGCAAATTCCGAACGGCGGTCCATGCGGATGATCTTACGTAAAGCTGCCTGAGAAACTACTTCCACACGCGGGTAAGCGATACCGGTCCCCCGGTAAGCACGTTCACGCAACAGGTTGATCGTTTTGTCCAGATCTTCTTGCGTACATTGTCCCATCTCATTCTTAGCTTCGATATAAGTCATCAGGACTTCCGCATAACGCAGGTAAGGATAGCAATTGTCTGCCACTAAACCGTAATTATTAAATTCTTTCCAATCATCTTTCACGAACTTACGAATGATCAGCCCGTTGTATGCTGAGTGTTGGTTTGAAGCTTTCGCGTCAGTATTAACCACCATGTTACCGGTAGCCACTTCATAGACTTTATTGGCATAAGGACTGGGGTTAAATTCATACCCCAGCGTGATGTAGTCCGGATATTTTTCAGGAAATGTACCATCTTTTTTAGATGCTTCATATTCTGCGTAATCAGGAGAGTACTTTGTCT
Source organism: Prolixibacteraceae bacterium (assembly GCA_038562555.1). Lineage (GTDB taxonomy): Bacteria > Bacteroidota > Bacteroidia > Bacteroidales > Prolixibacteraceae > JBCFBK01. The sequence goes on from JBCFBK010000002.1 coordinate 152,736, forward strand.
TGAACGGCTGGATAGTCATTGCTAAACGCGGATCGCGGTTGGCAAACGGATCTTTCGGATTGTAGAGCGGAGATTGATCGACAGGCAAACCATCCGTACAGGTGTAAGAGCAAAGCAACTCCAACGACGGACTTTGGTTACAGTGCCCGCCGACTTTACGAATAACAAAATCCCGGACGTTCGACATGAATCCATATCCTTTTTTTAGCGTCAGATCACCTTTAAAATAGAACATGAATTCGGAAGACTTGTTTGCTTTGAACATTTCGCGATAATTGTCGTGCAACTGGTAAACGCCCAACTTCATACACTTATCTGCGGCATCCACTGCCGTTTGCCAATCACCGTGGAAGAGTGCGAAACGGGCTTTAAACCCAAGGGCGGCCCCTTTGGTCGGCCGTTGTTGGCCATTGTAGGAGTTTGGCAAGTATTCGGCCGCCTTATCTAAACACTCATAGGCATAGGCCAACACTTCACTTTTGGGTGAACGGGTTGCCATATAGGCTTCGTCTAAGGTCATCCCTTTATTTAATACACAATCTCCATAATAGGCCGTCAATTCGCAATAAGCGAATCCAATCATAAAATAGGCTTCTCCCTTGTATTGATTAACTTTACTTTCGCTTATTCCTGCTGCCACCCCATTATCCAACGCATCGATTACTTTTGTTGCACGGGCGATGGATTTATATAAGGAGGCCCAACGGGTTGAAGCAGTTCCCCATTGAGAGGTTACCGTTCCTAACGTGATCTCGTTAGAACCATTCCGGTTTAACAGATCGTCATCCCAGAAAATCGCATCAATTGGGAAAAAATCCGGTCTCCACAAATCGTTGAGAGACATTTCTATTTCGGTTTCATCATGATACCAATTCTCACTCGATCCTTCCGATAATGGGTTCAGATCAAGGTCGGCACAAGCAGTCATACCAAATGCCACTGTTCCGGCGAGTAAATATTTGCTTATTTTATTCATAACTGGATTCTCTAACTAAAATGAAACATTCAAACCAAAAATATAAGAAGACAGGAGGAGGTCGCCGCTACGATTCCATTCCGGGTCGTATCCGTCGGGAAATTTTGAGAAAGCGGGCAGGTCGTTTGCACTGAAATAAACTCTCAACTTACTGACCGATACTTTCTTTGTGATTTCGGACGGAAGGGTGTAACCCAATGTGATGTTTTTGATCCGCATATACGCGCCGTCGAAAAGGTAGAAGTCGCTTTTGGCGTAAATATTGGCATTGTTGGTGGTCAACTTCGGATATTTTACCTTTGCATTTTCCGCATCCGTAGCCGTTGGACTCCAATGGCTTTCGATCAGATTCAAGGGGCTGGCATAGGCCTGATAATTGAACGGTGTGCCTGGCCATGACCAATAAGCAAGCTGGTGGCCGATACCCTGGAGTGATAAGTTGAAATCGAAGCCTTTCCATTCAGCCCAAAGAGATCCGCCGTAAGCCATTTCCGGCAAAGAATTGCCCAAACGTACACGATCGTTGGAAGCGGTGATTTTACCATCGCCATCAAAATCCTGGTAGCGGATATTACCGGCCTTGTCGTTACCGGTCAGAACGGGAATGTTATTACCGTTTTCATCCAGCATGGCCTCTTCGTTTAGGATAATCCCCCTGCTTTTGTAGCCATACCATTCATTATAGTAAGAACCTTCTTCGATGATTCTGCTGCTGTCATCAATCTTTTGTCTGTTTGCCATATATCCCATTCTCGAACGATAATCAGATAAGTTGAAACTTACGCCGTAACGGAAGTCTTTGATCTGCCCGTTCCAGGAAAGTTCGAAATCCCAGCCTCTCGTGTTCATTTTGGCAGCGTTGTTTTGCGGTGCGTTATATCCGAAATAGGAGGGGAACCCTACCTCCAGCAACATATCGGTCGTCTTCTTATAATAGTAATCTACCGAAGCACGCAGGCTGTTTTTTAACAAGGAGATGTCTGTACCAACACCATAGGTCGTTGTTGTTTCCCAGGTCAGGTCGTTGAATGCATAGTCTGTCTGAAAGGCCGTCTGCACAATGTCAGAAACACCGGTAGAAGCATTGGGAATAAAACCTGTACCAAAAGTCAACCTGGCCTGGTAGGGGAATTCCGAACCAATACGCTCGTTACCCAACTGTCCGAAAGAACCGCGTAGCTTCAGAAAGTCGACAACATTCTTATTGAACCAAGGCTCTTCGGAGATGACCCAACCGGCACTGACTGAAGGGAATGTACCCCAGCGATGACCTTTCGCAAAACGGGAAGAGCCGTCAGAACGGATATTAGCCTGCAGCAGATAGCGGTCTGCCCAGGAATACGTGATACGACCAAAGAATGAACGATACGCATTATGTCCGGCTTTCCCGCTGTTGAATTGATAGTCTTCAGGACCTAGATCCAGGTAGGGAAAGTTTACCAAACTATAATTGGTGCGTGAGGCCCCTTCGTCTTCCCATTTATACGAATAATCTTCATAACCGGCCATCAGTCCGATAGAATGGCGGTTCAGTTGCAGTTTATAGTTTGCATATAACTGCTTCGTCAAACTATGATTGTCGTTGCGGGTTTCGCTGAGGCTGGTTGAGGAATAACCGACTCCGGGGATAGGATCACCAGTGATTCGGTAGACTTCATATCTTTTTCTATGATCTTTCCCCTTATAGAAGGCGTATTGAGGAGCGACGATGGCTGTTAAAGTCATTCCTTTCACAGGAGTGAGATCGAGTTGTAGTTTTCCGCCAACCCGATAGTTTTGCTTTTTCATGGATCCACTCAGTTCACGTTGCGCAATGGGGTTGTCACCATCTTTGCCATCGGCAAAACGTCCGTCAGACCAATAGGCGTTATAGATTGGTGCACGCTCCATCAGCTCGCCGATGCTGAGATGTGGTTCATTCGCGTTGGAATAAAGCAGGTTCAAGTCTACATTTGCATGGATCCAGTTGTTGATCGTATAGTCATTGTTGGTACGGATGTTAAAACGCTCATAATTTTTTGTATCGATAAGAGCTTCCGAATCATAGTAGTTAAAACTGAAGTTGGTTTTCAGCTTATCGGTTCCTCCGCTAAGAGAGAGTGAATGACGTTGGTGATTTGTACTGCTCTTTAGGCCCAGGTCCATGAAGTCGGTGTCTGCATAGCGGTCAGGATCATCAGCCCGCAGTTGTGCATAATTATTGATTAGCTCTTCTGAGTAAAGCGAGTGAGGAGAAGGAGCGCCATCATTGAAAGCTAATTCGTTAAGGCCACCCATCCATTGTACTGCATTGGCGAATTTTGGTTTGGCTGTTGGTGTATCAATGCCGTATTCCCCATTATATGAAAGGTAGAATTCGTTATTTTTTGCACGTTTTGTCGTGATCAGGATCACACCTGCAGCCGCACGTGAGCCATAGATGGCGGCAGATGCTGCGTCCTTTAAAACCTGGATGTCTTTTACATCTTCAGGAGCAATGTCTGTAAGGGTACCCGGTATGCCATCCACGATCACCAAGGGGTCGTTGGTTGACATGGTCGTGACACCGTGCACACGGATGGTTGCGCCGGCTGACGGGTCGCCGCTGGAACGTGTGATCTGTACGCCGGCCATTTGTCCCTGCATTTGGCTGGAAAGCTGCGGTGTACTCTTCATTCGAAGTCTTTCGCCTCCCAGGGAAGAAACCGAGCCGGTCAGGTCGCTCTTTTTCATGGTACCATAACCAATGGCTACCACTTCCTCCAGGCCAATGGTGCTTTCCCTCATTGAAATATTCATCACCTGCTGATTAGCGACGGTCACCTCCTGTGTTTCCATGCCGACAAACGAAAACTGAAGGACTTCGCCCTGCGAAACGCCACTGATGCTGTACCGTCCGTCGATATCGGTGATCGTTCCCTGCGACGTACCTTTGATGACCACGGTCACTCCAGGCATTGGCTCATCGTTTTCACCGGTCACCTTTCCTGAAATGATCTTCTGCTGCTGCAGAACGGCGGCCCCGCCGCTCCCTGCAGTTGTAAGAACGATCTGACGGTCTTTCACGATATAATCCACGTTTGTTCCTTCGAATAAATGCGAAAGGATATCATCCACCTTTTCCTGTTTGACCTCCAGATTCACGATGCGATCTACATTGACCAGTTTCTGGTTGAACAGAAAAAAATAATCGGTTTCATTTTCTATTTTATTCAAAACATCGATCACCTTCACGTTTTTCAGGTTCATCGTGAGGCGTACTTCCTGAGAAAAGGACTCAACAGCCCAGGTCTGGGCCATAAAAAAGAGCATAAAGCATAAACTCAAGCGCATAATTTTCCAGATTTTGATCAGTGTACAGAAATACTCTGACACCCTGATTCGTTTTTTTTTCATAAATTTGAATCATTAAGTGGTTAAACATTTAATAGGCAAATTTTTTATTCGAAGACAGGAAAGTGCGGACACACTTTTCTGTCTTTTTTTTTATTGAAACATATTCATCTTTTCTTTATCAATTTTTAGTGTGATTTTCCTTCGTTCGAGTGTCTGGCCGTTTGCCGGAACATCTCTCCTGGTTTCTTCATACATAATGGGTGTGGTCAATGACAAGAGCTTCAGCACCTCATCCAGCGGCTCATCCGGAAAGGTGGCATGAAAGGTAAAACGTCCCAGCTCCGGATCTTGAATTTCAAAATCAACATTATACCACCGGCTCAGGCGCCTGACCACCTGCTCCAGCCCTTCGTTCCGGAACACCAGTTTTCCTTCTGTCCAGGCCGTAAACTGACCGGCGTCCACCTCTTTCATCTGAAAACGGAGAGATTCCTTTGCCAGGATGAGCTGCTGGTCGGGCTTTAAGACAGCCAACTCCTCTCCGCCTGACAAGAAAACCTGAACCTGGCCACTCCTCAATATAATCTCTTCGGTCTGATCCTCCTCGTATGCCGTTACATTGAACGTGGTTCCCATCACCTTCACATCCAGTTTTTGAGTCAGGACATGAAAGGGAACTCCCGTGTGGACGATGTCAAAATAAGCTTCGCCTTTCAGCTTTACCTCTCTGTTTTTATTAAATGCAGCGCCGTAAGCAAGCGTGGAACCGTTATTCAAAAAGCCGCTCGATCCGTCGGGTAACACAAAATGGGTTCTCCCGCTCTTAGGACTCATGATTTCAACGTAACCATTCACTTCCGGTTTTTCCGGATTCAAAAGCACATACATCATAAACGACAGAAGCATGGGCAGAAACAAGACTGCTGCAATGCGCTGAAGCGACTGTATACGCCCTATACGCTGGTTTCTCCGGTTCTCTTCCAGGTAAATGCGGTGCTGGACCCGGTCCAGCAGGCAATCGATATCATCCTGTTCACCCGTACTTTTTTCCGGCTCGTATTCCATCCAATGCTGCTCCATCAGGTCTTTCACCTGGTCCCCGCCCGAAAAACCCGCGTGTACCTGCCGATAGTCTTTTGCTGAGTACTTTCCCGAGAAAAACCGTTTTAATATGTCTGTTGTTCCGTTCATTTATTTTCGATGTTCATAAGTAATATGGATGAGAAGACCGTTTCCCCCAGTGGCAATGAAAAAAAAACAAAGCACGACTGAAAATAATTGGGCCAGGCTACCCGCGTGAAAAAAGCAATGAGATTAGATTCCGGTCAGCTTTTTAATAAAGAGAAAGAAGAATAACAAGCCGCCAAGCTGTTCGCCGGCCAGCTCGCCTTTAATTTTCCGTATGGCTTCGGTAATGTGATTTTCGACCGTTTTTGGGGAGATGTTTAATGCCGCAGCGATTTCCTTGACCGACCTGCCGTCTTTTTTCCGCATGATCAGAATCTCACGCTGACGGGCCGGCAATTGCAAAATCAGCCGATCGACCAGTTCCAGCAGTGACTGATAATTGATCTGCTCGTCCATCTCTGCGGTAAAATCAATGGAAGTATTGACCAGTTCACTCAGGTACTTTCTTTCCTGAGCCAGTTTCAGGAACAATTCCTGAATATGATTATAGGCAATTTTAAAGATATAGGCTTTGAATGAAAGTTCAGGATTCAGCGACTCCCTGTTTTTCCAGATTTTGTAAAAAACTTCCTGCACAACCTCCTCCGCCTCCGGTTTTGACTTTAAATAGCCTAGGGCAAAATAATAAAGTCTCCGGCCATAGATTTTAAAAATCCGGTCAAAAGCGGAGGCATCGCTTTTTCTCAAGGCAGCCACCAGGCCTCTTTCGGTATGTCCAACGGGTTCGGTCAATTTGGTTGTAATAAGCATCGCGAAGATAATAATAAAGTTAAATATTGGTTCCTTCCGGAAGCGGGACTGCACCCGAAACCCGTGCTATTAAGTTATCAACACAGTCTGCAATTCGCTGAACTGTTTGAATAATTTTTACGAAGTTTGCAGAAGCCATGTCTAACGAACTCTATGCCGATGTGATATTGCCCCTTCCGCTGCGTGACCGGTTCACGTACCGGGTTCCACCTGCGTTTCAGCCGGGTATACGGACCGGAGTGCGGGTGATTGTTCAGTTTGGCGCCCGCAAATTTTTTTCGGCGCTGGTCTGCCGCCTGCACGAAGAACTCCCGACAGGATCCTTTGATCTGAAAAATATCGACGCGATCCTCGATCATGAACCGATCGTACATTCTTCACAACTGGCTCTTTGGGAATGGGTGGCCGACTATTATTGCTGCACCTGGGGCGAAGTGTACAAAGCAGCCCTTCCTTCGGCCTTAAAACTGGAAAGCCAGACCCGGGTGACATTTAATCCGCACTTTAATTTCCCGGTTGATTTACCGCCTGAAGAGGAAGCGTTGCTGCTGGCCCTGCAGGATCACGGACAGATCAACATTCAGGAAATTAACCGGCTGATGGGTAAAAAACCCGCTTACGCAACACTCAAGATCCTGCTGGAGAAAAATGCCATTCTGATCGAAGAAAAGCTTGAGGATAATTACCGGATCAAAACAGCGCCGTATGTATTTCTTCATTCGCAGGTTTTAACGGAAGAACAAATTGCCGGTACTCTGGAAAGCCTGGGAAGAGCAAAAAAACAACTGGCCTTGTTTGAATTTTTTCTTTCTGAGACTGTTTTTCATCATGAAAGCAGGACAAACGTCGAAAAGAAACAGCTCCTAAGGCAAAGCGGGGCGTCCGAAAATTCACTAAAAGGCCTGGTTGATAAGCAAATATTGCGTATCGAAGAAATCGAAATCGGCAGGCTGGATTTTTCATATGATCAGGAAAAGATGATCTTTGAATTAAATGAGGTCCAGCAAACTGCCCTTGAACAAATAAGAGCATCCGATCCTTCAAAGCCCGTCCTGTTGCATGGTATTACTTCGAGCGGGAAAACGGAGATTTATATTAAACTCATCGAAGAACAGCTTGCCCTGGGGGAACAGGTGCTTTACCTCGTACCGGAAATCGGTCTGACCACGCAGCTGATCACCAGATTAAAACGTGCATTCGGAGATAAGGCGGGAATTTATCATTCCAAATTCAACGATGCCGAACGCGTTGAAACCTGGTTCAACGTTTTAAATGAATCTGAAAGATCCTACCAAATCATTTTGGGTGCGCGTTCTTCCGCTTTCCTGCCATTCCGGAAACTGGGACTGATCATTGTTGACGAGGAGCACGAGAACAGCTATAAGCAATTTGACCCGGCCCCCCGATACAATGCACGCGATGTTGCCGTGGTTCTGGGGCAGATTCATCAGGCCCGCGTGGTCCTCGGAACTGCCACTCCGTCGTTCGAGAGCTTTTTCAATGCAAAAAACGGCAAGTATGCACTGGTTGAGCTGAACGAACGTTATCTGAATATTCGTCTGCCGGAAATGATTATTGCGGATGTCAGGGAAAGTACCCGCCGTAAAAAGATGAAGGCCATGCTAAGCCCGGAACTGTATGAAGAAATCAACACGGCACTGGCAAATCAGGAACAGGTCATTCTTTTTCAAAACCGGCGCGGTTTTGCCCCTTATCTCCAATGTTCAGACTGCGGATGGATACCCAAATGCAAACATTGTGATGTTAGCCTCACCTATCATAAACATATTTCGGCTGTGACTTGCCATTACTGCGGTCACACTGAAACGCTTCCCGCCCTGTGCAGGGAATGCGGATCAGAAAGCATTCGCACAAAGGGGTTTGGGACAGAAAAAATTGAAGAAGAACTGGGACTGCTGTTTCCGGATGCCAAAATAGCGCGGATGGATTTGGATACAACCCGCGCAAAAAGGGGATTTGAACGACTCATCTATCAGTTTGAAAACAGACACATCGATATCCTGGTTGGAACGCAAATGGTGACAAAGGGACTTGATTTTGATCACGTCAGCGTTGTTGGCATCCTCGATGCGGACCAGCTTTTAAATTATCCGGATTTCCGGTCTTTTGAACGATCCTTTCAATTGATCGCCCAGGTCAGCGGTCGGGCGGGACGAAAAAACAAACAGGGCAAAGTGATCATTCAGACCACGCAACCCAAACACCCGGTACTGACAGAAGTCATTCTTAACAATTTTCAACAGCTATTTAACGATCAAATGCAGGAACGCCGGCTTTTCAGGTATCCTCCGTTTTACAGGTTAGTCCGTATTGTGATGAAGCACCGCGAACGTGAACGACTCGATAACGGAGCGAAACGGCTGGCCCAGGTCCTGCAAAAGATATTCAAAGGCAATCTGCTCGGGCCCGAATACCCGGTTATCGGCCGGATCCAGAACTGGTACCAAAAAGAGATCTGGATAAAGTTGGAGCGCAACAACAAACTGGCTGTCAACAAACAAAAAATCAGGGAAGCCATGGCGGAGCTTAAGTCGCTTCCCAATGGCAGCGGAATGATTACATACCTGGATGTGGATCCGATGTAGCTGGGGCCTTGCCCCAAACCCCACTTGTTTTTAGGCCGACAGAACAAGGTCGAACCGATCCGAAGCTCCAGCCGGAAGAGTTCATCCTCCGGTGTCCGGTTTCCAGTTTCCGTTTTTCGCCTTTTGATTTTTTAACTTTTACCTGTTACGAATCCCTTTTAAATTTTACTACTTTTGCGCTGCATGAAAAAGAAGAAACCAGTTAAACAAGGAATTGAAGCCGGGAAAAACAGAAGCCGAACCTATCAATTTATTTAGCTGAATTTCAATTTAAATTTTCAAAAAGAAGATTCATATCTTCATAAAATATTAACTTTGAAACACAGCAAAAATCAGGATTAAACACATGGGAAAAGTTATTGCACTTGCTAATCAAAAAGGAGGCGTAGGGAAAACGACGACAGCGATTAACCTGGCTGCCAGTCTTGCTGTGTTGGAGAAAAAAGTATTGATCATTGATGCGGATCCGCAAGCCAATGCTACCTCAGGTATCGGCTTTGACGTCAAAAATGTAAAGACCAGCATATACGAATGCATTGTTGATGATCTCGATCCGCGGAAAATCATTCTCAAATCGGAAATCGCCGGATTGGATCTGATCCCTTCCCATATTGATCTTGTTGGTGCAGAGATTGAAATGCTTAACCTTCCCAACCGGGAAAAGGTGTTATCGGTAGTGATTGAAAAGATCAGGGAAGATTATGATTTCATTCTGATCGATTGTTCCCCCTCACTGGGGCTCATTACCGTGAATGCCCTGACGGCAGCCGATTCGATCATAATCCCCGTCCAATGCGAGTATTTTGCGCTGGAGGGACTGGGTAAGCTGCTGAATACGATTAAAATTATTCAGACCCGGTTAAATCCCGATCTTGAAATTGAAGGATTTTTGCTCACGATGTATGATTCGAGGCTTAATCTTTCGAATCAGGTTTTGGAAGAGGTCAGGACACATTTCGGCGACATGGTGTTTGAAACCCTGATCTCCAGGAATATCAAGCTCAGCGAAGCTCCCAGTTACGGACTGCCCGCCGTGTTGTACGACGCCAGTTCAAAAGGGGCATCCAGCTATATGGATCTGGCGCGCGAGGTCCTGCAAAAAAATGACCTGACCAGGATTAAGAATTCCGAAAAAATAATAGAATAAATAAATTGCTTATCCAGATTATGGCTAAAAGGAATGCATTAGGAAGAGGATTGGGGGCATTAATCGATGATGCGGATAATCGGGAACACAGCTCATCCATTAACGAGGTTCCGATTGAGCGTATTGAGGCAAATCCCTTTCAACCAAGAACCAACTTTGATGAGTCTGCGCTAAATGAGCTTGCAGCTTCCATCAGGGAAATTGGCATTATACAACCCATTACATTAAGGAAAATAGCTGACAATAAGTATCAGATCATTGCAGGAGAACGCAGGTTCAGGGCTTCCAAAATTGCAGGGCTGAAAACAATCCCATCCTATATCAGGGTTGCAGAAGACGCCGGGATGCTGGAAATGGCACTGATCGAGAACATTCAACGAGAAGACCTGGATGCTATTGAGGTTGCCTTGTCGTACCAGCGCCTGATTGAAGAATGCAGACTGACACAGGAAACCTTAAGTGACCGCGTCGGAAAAAAACGTTCAACAATTGCCAACTACCTGCGATTGCTGAAGCTTCCTACGATAATCCAGAAGGGAATAATTGACAAGACTATTTCCATGGGACATGCCCGTGCGCTTGTCAATATCTCTAATACAGAGGATCAGTTATCTCTTTATAACCAGGTCATTACACAAGATCTTTCCGTAAGGAAAGTGGAAGAACTGGTCAGGAGGCTGAATGATCCGGATGAAGAAGAGACGGAGCAGCAAAAAAATAACCGGGAAAGAACAAAATTCCCTGTTGAATATGGGGAACTGAAAGATCATCTGAGCAAATTCTTCCGGACCAACGTCGATTTCTCCCTTAACAATAAAGGAAAAGGGAAAATCATTATCCCTTTCGGTTCTGCGAAGGATCTGGAGCGGATCATGGGCATCCTTGATAAATTAAATGGATAGGAATTCTCGAAATATCAGGTTTTTGATCGATTTGAAAACAATCATCATAGCCTTCCTGATCTCAACAACAGGATTTTATGCTGCTGCACAGGAGGTTAACAAGAATGACACCCTGGTATCAAAACCGCTCCTGCCCGACACGTCAGCCGTAAAACCGGAAGCGGCAGATACGACAATAGCAGGTGGTCAACGGGTTCATTCTCCAAAAAGGGCAACGATCTACTCAGCTGTTTTTCCGGGCCTGGGTCAGCTTTATAACCGGAAATACTGGAAGGTTCCGATTATTTATATTGGCCTTGCAAGTCTGATTTATGCTATCGACTGGAATAATGACTATTATGTGCTATACAGGCAGGCATATGCCGATATTATTGATGACGACCCCACTTCCAATTCGTTCAGGGATCTTGACATTGAGGGGAACTGGGACTTCAATAATCCGAGCCAGGTACAGCAGTTCACAACAAGGCTTGAAAGAGCCAAAGAATCGTCCCGGCGTTATCGCGATCTTTGTATTATTGGCACCGCCGCTTTTTATGCGCTCAATATTATTGACGCTACGGTCGATGCCCATCTTTTTAATTTCGATATCAGCGACGATCTGACCATGAATTGGATGCCACAGCCCATTTATGCGATGGATCAGCCGCTGATGGGATTTCACTGCGTGATTAATTTTTAATAAGGAAAAGAGAATGAGAAAGTTTCAGTTGCTGTCGTTTTTAATGATCAGCTTTACCGGCACCATTTTTGCTGCTACCTACGGCAAAGACTCAATTAAACGCCTGAAACGTATCGAAATAGTAGCCCTGGATACCTTGAGCGGTTATAAATCGGTTTACGTTAATCCCGATGAGAATCTGAACGATCTGTTTGCCCAGAAAATTGACAGTATGCTGAATTCCTGGTATATCCAGAATTTCTATTCGCCCGGGGAAATCGAAGCAGGCATGGATGAGCAGCGGATTGTTTCGCTTGCCGACTCAGTCTACATTGAGCGTCTGCAATCGATCGAATCGTTTGTTGATCTTTCCTTCAATACCACCGTCAAAAACTTCATTGAACTATACACTCAGCGGAAAAGAAGCCTGACTGAATTCATCGTCGGAATGTCGGCTTATTATTTTCCGATGATTGAAGAGCAACTCGCCAGGTACAACCTCCCGATGGAGCTGAAATACCTGCCGATCATTGAATCGGCTTTTAATCCAACGGCGAGTTCAACAGCAAGTGCGGTCGGATTATGGCAATTCATGTATGGAACGGGAAAAATGTATAATCTCGAAATCAGTACATTTCTGGACGAAAGACGGGATCCTGTTAAATCGACTGAAGCAGCTGTAAAATACCTCTCCGATCTTTATAAAATATACAATAACTGGCATTTGGTTATCGCAGCTTACAATTGCGGACCGGGAAATGTGAACAAGGCTATCCGCCGATCCGGCGGGGCCAGCGATTACTGGTCGATCTATTATAAACTTCCACGCGAAACCAGAGGATATGTGCCGGCGTTCATTGCGGCTGCTTATGTGATGAATCACTATAAAGAACATAACCTGGTTCCAAAATATCCTGATTTTTCGCTTGTTACCGATACCGTCAGAATTCATGAGTATCTTCATTTTAAGCAGGTATCGGAAGTGATCAATGTTTCAGTTGAAGAATTAAAGGCACTCAACCCGCAATACCGCATGGATATTATCCCGGGGAAAGCCAATAAACCCTATGCATTAAGGATTCCGATGGACAAAGTTGCCGCGTTTATTGATTGGGAAAAGGAAATATTTGCTTACAAGCGTGACGAGATCTTCCCCAACAATGAGATACTGGTTCCAAAAACACACAGCAGCAGTCATTACACACCAACCAGCATTCAAGGTAAAGAAAGAATTCAGTATACCGTTAAATCGGGTGATACGCCTGGTTTCATTGCTGAATGGTTTCATGTGGGTCTGAGCGACCTGCGCAACTGGAATAAGATCAGCCGCAATATGATTCGCGTCGGGCAAATATTATCGATTTATGTCCCCAAGGATTATTCCAATTTTTACTCAGGCATCAATAACCTGTCATTCAGTCAAAAACAGGCCCTTGCCAAGACCAGACCTGTAGCCAATGCTGTTGTTTCGCAAGCAACTGCCTCGTCCCGCTCTTCATCACCAGGCGCTGAATATGACGCTGAATTTGTATACTATACCGTAAGAACGGGTGATACCCTGTGGTCAATTGCCCAACAGTTTCCGGGCGTATCGAATTCGGATATTATGAGATTAAACAATCTTGCAAATGCCAATAAAATAAAGCCGGGGCAGAAGCTGAAAATCCAGACAAAAACGAATTAACAGAAAGGAAGCTGTTAGCCATTAGCTATTAGAACAAAAGGTCCGAACTTTAAGCAGAGTCTAAAAAGCTAACAGCTAACAGCTAATGGCTCATGGCTAAAAACTAAATGATATGTACCGGAAAATCCAGCAGGTGCAAAAAGTTTTAAACGACGCCGTTTTGGATACGGAAAAATTCAGCAAATCGGGAGGGATTGCTTGCGCGGCAGGATGCCACTTATGCTGTTTAAAAAAAGACATCATGGCCAGCCCGCTGGAATTTCTTCCGCTCGCGTGGCATTTATATAAAAACGGAACCGCCGATACCTTTTATGACCGCCTCGAAATCCTTCCGGAAAACAGCCTGTGTATTTTGTTTTCGGCACTTGGTGAAAGGTCTGGAGGATGCACGGAATACCCCTACCGCGCCCTGATTTGCAGGCTTTTTGGCTTTTCATCAAGCGTTGATAAAACGGGACAGAAAAGGCTGATCACATGCAAAACTATTAAGGAAAGCCGCGACTATCACCAATTACAACCTGCCCGCCTTGGCAAATCGCCTGTTGCTGCGGACTACTATATGCGGCTGGCTGCCATCGACTTTACACTGGCCGGCGAACAGCTTCAGATCAATCTGGCGATCAAAAGAGCGCTGGAAATTGTTATGACCCATTACCGGTATACCGGCAAAAAACATCCGGCATAGACCAGCCTTTGTTGCCGGAGGAACATCGCTTCAATTAAATATACGTCTTCCGGTGATGAAATCATTCAGGACACAGCCTGTGCCAGTTTTTCTTTCAGCAGGCGTGGTATTTCAGAAGGTTCTTTGGCTACAGGAACATTTGCTTTTCCAAAGGCCCTGATCTTTTCCTCGGCAGTTCCTGAACCGCTTGAGATAATCGCACCTGCGTGCCCCATCCTTTTACCCGGAGGTGCGGTTTGTCCGGCAATAAAGGAAACAACCGGCTTGCTCACATGGCGGGAAATATACTCAGCCGCCTGTTCTTCTGCATCTCCGCCGATTTCGCCGATCAGTACAATTGCATCGGTTTCAGGGTCATTCTCAAACATTTCAAGCAATTCGAGGTAATACAGCCCGGCAATGGGGTCTCCGCCGATACCGACTACCGTACTTTGCCCCAGATCATTCTTTGTCAGCATATTAACCACTTCATAGGTGAGGGTTCCGCTGCGTGACATCAATCCAATATTTCCCCGTTTAAAGATCGTACCGGGCAAAATGCCGATCAGCGATTCATCAGGTGTAATCAAACCGGGGCAATTTGGTCCGATCAACTTCGTCCCGTTCTGTTTCAAAATGGGGGTTACCCGGATCATATCGTTAACAGGTACTCCTTCAGAAATGGCAACGACCAGTTCAATACCGCCATAAGATGCTTCCAGTATGGCATCGGCAGCAAAAGGCGCCGGCACAAAAATCACCGAAGTATTGGCGCCTGTGGCTTGCACAGCCTCCTCAACAGAATTAAACACGGGTACACCGTTCACTTTTTCACCGCCCTTACCCGGGGAAGTACCTGCCACAACACGAGTACCGTATTCTATCATCTTTCCCGCGTGAAACTGTCCGTCGCGCCCCGTAATTCCCTGAACAAGCAGTTTTGTATTGTTATTAACAAGAATACTCATGGTAATTAGCTTTTAGTTTTTTGATGACTTAATTCAATCGCCTTCCGGGCAGCTTCGCTCATTGTACTGACTGTTGTCAGTCCGGTTTCCTTTAGCAAGGCCAGTCCTTCTTTTGCATTGGTTCCGGAAAGCCTGACGACAATAGGTACCTTCGTATCGATTGTTTTCAGCGCTTCGATAAGTCCCCTCGCCACGTCATCGCCCCTTGTAATCCCGCCGAAGATATTGATCATCACGACACGCACATTCGCGTCGGACAACAGGATATTCATGGCATCGACCACTTTTTTCGGATTTGAACTCCCGCCTATATCCAGAAAGTTTGCAGGCGATCCACCATAAAGTTTGATCATATCCATGGTTGCCATGGCCAGGCCAGCCCCATTCACCATGCAACCGATGTCCCCGTTGAGCCGGATATAGGAAAGCCCTTTTTCCCGCGCATCAATCTCCTTTTGTTCATCCTCATCCACTTCGCGCAGAGCCAGTATTTCCGGATGGCGATATAAAGCGTTATCGTCGAAATTCATTTTTCCATCAATACATAACAGTTTACGCGAAGGCGTGAGTACCATGGGATTGATCTCAGCCAAAGTCGCATCGGTATCGATATAAATCCGATATAATTTCTGAAAGATCGTTGCCGCCTGCCGGGCAAGCTTCACATCGGCAAACAGCTTCATGGCAACATTCCGCGCCTGAAAGTCAAGCAGTCCGGTCTGCGGGTTTATGGAGATTTTATGAATCTTTTCGGGTGCGTTTTTTGCGACTTCTTCGATTTCCACACCGCCTTCTGCGCTTACCATCAGTGTAACCGCTTTCGCGTTCCGGTCATTAACAAGGCCCACATAGTATTCATGATCGATATCGACCGCATCGGCAACAATGACTTTTTCAACTTTGTAGCCTTTTATGTCCATCCCCAGGATCCGTTCAGCAGCATCGACTGCTTCCTGTTCGGTCCGGGCAAGCTTCACTCCGCCTGCTTTTCCACGTCCCCCGGCAAGCACCTGGGCTTTTATAACAACCAAATGGTCCAGATTTTTAACGGCTTTCCTAACGTCATCGACCGAATGACAAAGCACGTGACCGGGAACCGGTAGTCCGTATTGCTTAAAGATTTCCCTGGCCTGGTATTCGTGTATCTTCATAATTGTGATTTGATGATTCTTTCCGGTTAGTGTGATCGTTGGTTAATTAAGTATCATTTTCAAAAACATATTAACATGAAAAGACCTGAATTGTTTGGTTATTGTTTTCATCTTCTTCCCGAATCCCGCTCCGCCTTAACTTGCATGTGTAATTTTCGGTTTGTTCCGGCGCTTTCAGCCAAAATCTCATGGATATCCTTAAAAAATAAAGTAGTTTTGCGCAATTCCAACAGCACAGTTATATGATTGAAGATGTTATAAAACTCATCCGGCATGAAGCGGAAGCCATTGCTAATATTCCCGTATCAGACCAGTACGACAAAGCCGTTGAGCTGATTGAAAAACGCGTTCATCGGCAGTCGGGGAAGCTGGTCGCCAGCGGCATGGGAAAAGCCGGCCAAATTGCATTGAATATTGCCACTACCTTCAGCTCGACCGGGACCCCGGCTGTGTTCCTCCATCCCAGCGATGCCCAGCATGGCGATCTGGGGGTTATCCAGCCCAATGATATCCTGCTTTTGATATCCAACTCCGGAAAAACCAGAGAGATTCTGGAACTGATCAGTTTGGCCGATAATCTTTATCGCGATCTTCCTATTATCGTAATCACCGGAAATCCGGAAAGCGAACTGGCCAAAATAGCCGATGTGACTTTGTTTACCGGCAATCCTGCAGAAGTTTGTATATTAGGATTGACACCAAGTACATCAACAACAACCATGACTGTGATCGGCGACGTGCTGGTGGTACTCATGATGAAGAAAATAAGCTTTAGCAACGAAGATTATGCCAAGCGCCATCACGGTGGCTACCTGGGTGATAAGTCACGGACACTGGCAGGGCTCGCAAAAAACGCGGCAAATACCGATAAAAAATAAAGACATGCGCATTACAAGAGAAAATACGGTCGGATTAATTATCGACATCCAGGAAAAACTGGTGCCGGTAATGACGGATTATGAGGACTTGCTGAACAACTGCAAAATACTGATCGAAGGATTGCAGGAACTGGGAGTGCCGCTCATTGTCACGCAACAATATACAAAAGGACTGGGGTCAACCGTTGACGCTGTGCGGTCGGTTATCCGGAATTTTGATCCGGTCGAAAAACGTGAATTCAGTTGCTGTGATGATGAAGCTGTTCGCAGCCGGTTAACACAACTTGATGCAAAAAAAGTGATCGTCTGCGGAATCGAAAGCCATGTCTGCGTCTTACAAACGGCCATCGATCTGAAAGAAGCCGGCTTTCTTCCCGTGGTGGTGATGGATTGTGTGTCGTCGCGCAACTGGAACAACCTGGACCTGGCCGCCGAACGCTTCCGCCATGAAGGGATTATGATGACTTCATACGAATCAATCCTTTTCGAACTGACCAGATCGTCTGCGGCCCCTGAATTTAAAACAATATCGAAGCTTGTAAAATAAAAGGAAACCGGAGACGGGAAAAGGGAAGAACAAAACCTCCCTGTTCCTGCTTCCGGTCTCCGTTAAAACGAAATATCATACAACCCTTCGCTGTCTTCCTTAAAAGTCTTCACACTGATATCGGTCATCGGATGCTTCATGAGTTGCATCAGTAACTCCGGACTGACTGTTGCCGAATGCGCACCATTCATGCTTACGCGATAGAGTTGGTCGACCGTTTTAAAGCTGGCTGCCAAAACCCGGGTCTGAAGTTTGAAATCGATTGTATTTTGAACAATATCTCCAACAACTTCAATGCCGTGCGAAGAGATATTGTCCAGACGGCTCACATAAGGGGCCACAAAATCGGCTCCTGCACGGGCAGCGACCAAAGCCTGCTGCTGGGTGAATACAGCTGTTGCCGTTACGTTAATCCCGGCATCCTTTAGCCTGGATATGGCCTTGTAGCCTTGTGCAGTCACAGGAATCTTAATGTAGAACGCATCGCCAATGTCAAAATAATTTTTGTAGGTTTTGGCTTCACGTATCATATCTTCCGCCAAATCGCTAATCACCTGAACGTGCAGCATCCCGTTACCGATAATCTGCTGAATGTTATCGACAGCAACGGAAAGCTTCTGTCCGGCATTTTTCAGGATCGTCGGATTCGTGGTTACCCCTCCAAGCGGGAAAAAATCATATAAATCTTTCAAGGCTGCTATATCAGCCGTATCTGCCATGTAAATCATATTCTTCCAGATTTCAAGATATTCAGGTAAAAAGATTAACAGACAAGGATGCACAGCTCATGGCCGGGCTTCTTCCTGTCTTCCCATCTTATTCAACTATATTTCCTTTGCGTTCGCGAGCAGAAACTCCTCTGCTTCGACCGACCAAAGGTCATGATTCCTTTTGCAAATTTCATTCAAACCGGCAAAGAAAGGATCAGATTTACCTTTTTCTTCAAATTGGCTGATGGCCGTTAACGGCAGATCTTTATGCGTGTAGATCAGTTTTTTGCCTCCGGGGATTGACGGAAGGTTCAGCGTAGTATCGATTACGGCGTTCAATCCGCCGATATGTGTTACCAGTCCGGCCGGATCAAGGCCTTTGCGAAACATGGCGAGCGACTCCACCATATCGTCGTTATTACCCCCCGAGGTCCCGGCAACATGTGTTGAACCGTAGTGGACATTATAAAAATTCAGCTTTGCGCTGAAATCGGGTTTGCCCGGACCGGCAAAGAAGTTCAGGCAGCCGTCGTTGGCCAGAATGGCGTCACCCTGTTCAACAACCGGCGCCACGGGAGCAAAAACAAAAACGTCGTTATAACCTTCCCCGCCTGACAGCTCCATAAGTTTAGCCACGGCATCCCCTTGTCCGGTATTGAGGTATACCAGTTCTATGCCCTTGCTCTTAGCCCATTCGGGCGAATAGATGGAGGCAGCGCGGTCGAGTCTTGACTGATCAATATCTGTGACCACCATCAGCGAAGGTCTTCTGTCTTCGCGCATGATTACATAATTAATGGCAGCCAGCCCCATAGGGCCAACGCCCGCAAGGATTGCCATTTTCCCGCCCTGCACAATTTCCATCTGGTGGACATATGAGCCTGGTTTGGTATGATAGTTGGCATGCATGGCCCCGATCACACAGCTCAGTGGTTCGGCCAATGAAGCCGGATAGTAACCGGGTCCGTCGTAGGCCAGCAGACAATCCTGCACCAGTACATCCTTTGGAATAATGACATAGGTTGCATCTCCGCCAATATGCCGATAGGAATACCCCGGAGCGCTCAAAACGCCAACCGGTCCCTGTTCATAATAGATCGCCGGCTGAATGGAGAATTTCTGTCCGGCCTTGAATTTATGCTGCCAGTTTTTCCCGATTTTCAGCAGGTCCCCGGCAAACTCATGCCCGATAATAACGGGATTGCTTGCCACGTCGTCCGGAACCCGTTTATGATCCGGCCCCTGACCGGCTGCTTTATAGGAAGACATACAAATACTGTCGGAAACGACCTTCGCGAGGATCTCGTCGTTATTAATTTCGGGAAGTTCAAACTCCTCCAATCTCAGATCCTGTTTTCCGTATAAACGAACTGCTTTAGTTTTCATGTTTTATTCTATTTTATTTAATTGCTTCTCTGAATTTTTCCGCAAAAGATGGCTGCAAGGTTGCAGGGTGACAAGGTTACAGGGTTACAGGGTTGCAGGGTTATACGGTTGCAGGGTTATACGGTCCTGAATCTTGGATTTCTACCCTGTCACCTTATACTTTTCTACCTTGTTACCCTGTCACCTTGCAACCTTTCTACCTTTCCGACTTATTTCAACATATTCTGCCCGCCGGTAACCGGCACGGCCTGGCCCGTTTCATATTCCTGTTCCATCACGTAAAAGATGGCACGCATCACATCGAGCGGGGTACATCCCCGGCCTGCCGGTACCTGCGCTTCGTAAAATTTCTTCACATCGTCGGCTGTTTTTGCCCCCGGCACTTTCCCTGCATTCAGATATTGAACAAACAGTCCCTTTTCCGGATCGGCCCACAGGGGCCCGTCGTAGAAATTTCCCGGGCAGATCGCGTTCACTTTGATGCGGGAAGGCATCAGTTCGAGCGCAAAAGATTCGGTGAGTCCGATCCCGCCGAATTTACCGCCGGCATAAGCAAAGTTTTTGTTGCTCCCCTTTAATCCCGATTTGGAATTGATCTGGATGATATCCATAAAATGGTCCGGTTTATATTGATGCTGCAACTTCATCACCGCCGAAGCATATTTGGCGCACAAAAAATAAGCCTCATAGTTTACCAGGGTCATGAGCCGGAAGGTTTCGGGTGTCATTTCATCGAGACCACCTGCACGCAAAATCCCGGCATTACTGATAAAAACATCCAGTCCGCCGAAGTGGATCACCGTTTCAGCAATCAGGTTTTCGACCGACTCCGCCTTCGAGACATCGGCCTTTACAAACAAAGCTCTGTTTTTCCGGCTTCCCTGGTTCAGCGAGCCGGCAAATTCCCTGCCTTTTTCCTCATTCAGATCAGCTATCACCACGTTGGCGCCGTGTTCCATCAGGTGTTCCACGATGCCCGCCCCAAAACCCTGGGCCCCGCCGGTAACAATGATGATCTTCCGGTCTGCTCTTCCGGCAGTGCCTCCCAGCGAGATCTTTGAACGATACTGTTCAACTTCCCAGCTTTCGATAAACCGGATCTGCTCCGGTGTCATTGGATGCTGTCCGCCAAATGACTGTGCAAAACGGCTGATCCGGCACGAATCGGTGATCACATCCTTTAAAATTTCAACCCCTTCGGCATGGTCTGCGATCAGCAGCACACCGAGTCCTCCTGCAAAGACCACTTTCGGCAGCTTCCCTTTTTCCTGCTGATAGCTTTGGATCTTCTGCTGAATGTCTTTTAAAAATCCCTCAAGGTCGCCGGAAAATTCAACATATATAAAAGAAGAATTGGCATAGACAATCCCATCGGGCGTGAACGGCGCCGACACAGCACCGTAATTTTCGGCCTTCAAATAGTCATTAATGAGCACATTGTTTACCAGTCCAATGGTTTTTAACGCTTCTGATGAAACCATCATCCGCACGGCCGGCAAAATCCGGACGGCTTCGGGTGAAACAGGCAACTCTACCGGTTCCGGCTCATCGCCATAGACGCCGTCGAGCTTCGAGATCAATTCATCATAAATCGTTTTGATTTCGGATATCGAATTGGCGCCGACAAAAACGCCGTGGTTCTGCAGGAAGATCACAGCAGGCTCTTTCCCTTTCTCCTCCCGGTAGTTCAGAATTTCCTTCTCCACCACTTTAAATAAAACATATCCGGGGTCTTCATAGCCGATGTAAAGCACCTCATCGCCAAATAAGGCAGCTGTTTTTTCCGCTGCCTGGTTGCTGCACATCAATCCGTTTACTTTGGTGGAATGGGTATGTACCACAAAGGCAAAGTCGATCAGGTTATGTAGCGAGGTCTCCACCGAAGGCCGCTGGCCTTTTTCGGGCTCCACCCGGCTTTTCATGAGGTCGTTTTTGATTTCTTCTTCACGAAGCAGGGCATCGTCCGAATAGGTTTTTGTATTGATCTGGTTCAACAGTGAGCGGTCGAGTTTGGCAAATCCACCCCCGCCAATCGTTGCCAGGCTGAATCCACTGGCCTTGATCCAGAGGTATTGGTCATTTTTGAATGATGTGTTTCCTCCGCCGGCGATCACATAATCTTTTTGTTTTCCGTAAAATCGGGAGATTTCAATTAAATTTGCTATTCCTGTTGTCATTATAGTCGTAAGTATTTAATCGTAAGTCGTAAGACTGAAAAAATTGATATATTTTTACTCTAAGCTAAAGGCTTTTATCACCGCATTGCCAAGGCCGATAAACTCTTCCCGCTGAATAAGCTTTGCCTTGCCTTCGCCGTCGAGGTAACCTTCTTCCCCTTTGGCAAGCAGGTATTGATGCGCCGCAATAACGCATGCGCCCTGGTAACCGATTTTCTGCATCGCCTGGCTGATCTCCCTGCCATCGCCGCCCAGCACCGTGATGGGGTCGAGTTGCGGCGTATTGTGCTCGGTTCCGAAAGTGATCACAAAACCTTTCTCATTGAAAAAATTCACAAACTGTTCCAGTATTTCCGGCTTGTTCCGGCCGGGAATCAGTTCAAGCGAATATACCTTCCTGGCCGTCAGGTTCCGGTACAGACCTTCATAATCGCCTTCGTAGTCGGTGAACTCCCCTTTGGGATTGTCGAGTAATACGGGGTAACAGGGGATTCCTCCGGCATGAACGATCAGCTGAATGACCTGGTCCAGGCTCAGAAAGGCCTTATCATCTTCAGGGACAAACGCACGGCCGCCCGATTTCAGCAGGTTACCGCGAATTTCATTTTCAAGGCCGGCCAGGTCGGTCATCGACGACTGAACCGCCTTCCCTGAAAACAGCTTTTCGAAAACCTCCTTTTGCGTTGCTGCGGACGAATAGTTCTCCTGAACAGCCATGCGCAAGGCTTTGGCCAAATGCCGTTCCCGCACCAGGTTTTTGGCGTAGTTAGCCTTGATCTCCCCGAAAGAAAGCCGGAAATTCAAGTGCCGTTCTTCCAGAAATGCATTCAGTTTTTCCACCATTCCGGCGGTTTGCCGGTTACTTTCATCCTGTATGCTCCTGATCTGTTCAGCCTGCGCTGTGCCCAAAGAAACCGGAAATTTCAGGCCCTTTCCGCTAAAATAGGTGCGTCCGGGATTATTGGGATCATTTACACGGATGCCTTTTGCCTGCAAATCTTTTTGCAGCGACATGAATTCGATATTATACAGCGGAAAGATCCGGTATTTTTCAGCAAGTTCACTGAATTCAGCATACCCGTCGGTGGTGTAAAAATCATTAATTCCCAGCACCTTAACGTTTTCATCACGGGCCATCTCAAACACCTGTCCGATTTCAGAAAAGGCACTGAAAGAAAAAGGGGTATGAAAATGCCCGTTCACCTTCAGTATCTCACGGGCGTGATTACCGGCGTCCTTCGCGAATATTGCAGGTTCCGGGTATTTTGCAAAAACAGATTTATTCATATCAGTTCACTTCTTTTGTATTGATACCCCAAAAGAAGCAATTAGTTTACTGAAAACCATCCTTTAGTGTCCTGTATAAAAATCAGAGTCAAGATTATTTATAAATATTCTGAAGCTCATTTAATGGAATCTTCCACATGCTTCCGGCATCCTGAGTAAAATACAGGTAGCTGCCGTTGATAAATAAAAAAGGACCGGTTCCGTAGCTTCCGGGAGCATTAGTCATTTCCCTGAATTGGCGGGTAACAGGATCGAATTCGCCAAACTTATCGCCCGACCGGTAAGATTTGGCAGCCAAGTAAACTTTTCCGGTATATAAGGCCCCTGAGCCGCCCCCGTACATACTCAGCGGGATTGAAACCAAATCTGTCCAACTGTCGGTGGAAGGATCATACTCCCAAAATTCATTGTATTCGCGGATGTCGTCCCAGGACCCCTGGCTTTGGGTAAAAAAAGCCAAATAGCCTTTCCCGCCGGCGGAAAAAAACAGCGGGTTTTGTATCCGATACCATGCAGTGGGCAAACCGGCTTTCGCTGTCCACCGATTACTTGCCGGATCATAGCCGTAAAATCCATTTAAATTACCCACATACGCTTTCCCGCCGATTACAAATGAAAACTGAAAACCGGACTCGGTCAATATCTGCGGACAGTTTGCTATCTGCGTCGCGGTGTTGTCAGACAGAGAATACCTGTACAGCCTGTTTTCGTAAACACCGTTATAGTGATCGGAACCCGACAAATATAAATCGGGGCCAACACTAAAACTCGCTGTGTGGTAATAGAATAGTGACTCAGAGACTTTGCCCGCCAAAGTCCATTCTTCCGTATCATTGTTGAATAACCGGATGGTCATACCCGAGGGCTCTCCCGGCGTGTAAGAACAGGCATAAACGTTCCCGGCAGATTCAATAAGCACAGTTGTACCGGATAAGCCGGATGAGGTTACCTTTTCCCACTTCTCGGTAACATGCAGCTTTCCAGGAAGCGCAATCAGCTGAGCTCCCACAGTGAATTTCAGTTCCGGGTATTCGGGACAGTAGGAATACTCAGGAAGAACAGCGGTTATTGTGCCGTTAGAAAAATCTTTCACTTCCAGATAAGCCTCCCCCAGATAGCAATTCATATACTCCCAGTTGAAAGTGGAGGGAAGATTCGTTGCTGTAATCTTAATTTCCGATCCACGTTTGATTTCATAAGGGCTTACCCTTGTAATTTCAATCCCGGGAATCGTAACTTTTACCGGACTAAGTGGATATTGCCGATTGTAAAACAGGGGAATGGCATAACTGCCGGCTGCCAGACTCCATTTATCCAATGTCAGGGTGGCCCTGTTTTTATCGATGTATTCGAACTTTCCAAGCGAACTGCTTAACTGCGCGAAAAACCGATCGCCTGTCAATTCGACTTTATCTCCATATGTAGCGTTAGCACTTCCAACAGATGTGATGGCCGGCGGATTCAAGCTTATTCTTGTTTCAGCCGTCAGCTTCTTCTGATAATATCCGGCCTTAACCACGCCCAGATCAAAAATACCGTTGACCTTCAATTTCACGACACTGCCTGTGGCGGAAATCAACTGTGGGGAAGAATTATCAATGGTAAAATCACTCAGACGGTCCAGATTGGTTCCCCGGATCGTCAGAATTGTATCTATCCAGGCAATCTCCGGTGAAACACTCGTTATTTCAGGATAGATAATTTCAATTTTCTGATCGGCAACAACTTCCCGGTCCAATTGCTTCAGTTGGATCCCTCTCATCCCTCCGTTTACAAAATCACTGACAGTAAAAACTAAGACAGTGTCGGAAATGATATTAAAATCCTGGATATTGGTATCTATTTTTATCTGGCTCACCTGACTGAAACCTTTACCGGAAACCTTCACGCGGTCCCGGAGAAAGGCCATGGCCGGCGTAAATCTCTTAATAAGCGGGAGTCCTAAAGAAAACTTTTCTGTAAAGCCAGCTGTTTTTCCGGCCACCTCGACCACAAGAGGAGTATTGACTGATCCTTTCAATTCGGGCACAATCACCTTAAGAACCGTGTCACTGGCGAAAAAGGGCTCAGTCTTTACCATGCCAAACCACACCTTATTTTCTGCCTTTCGGGAAGCGAAATACTCACCTGTTATTTTAACCGTATCACCTGTAAAAGCCACTTTTGGATTAAAATCCTTTATTACAGGCGTTTTCGATCCCATACTGACAAAGGAAACAGGATTCCCGTAAACCAGAAAGTCGGCAGTCTGAACGTAGGGCTTGGCGATATAGGTTTTCCCTTTCTGCATGTTCCGGTCAATAGACACTGAAAACCAGTTTCCTCCGGGAAAACTTCCAAGCGAAATCCGGTTATAGTCATCGCCCGAAGCTAAATCTTCCTGAATAAAAACAACACCATAATCAATAATTTGCACGCCCTCATGAGAACTCACTTCGGCTGATACCAAAACACTTTCATCCGTAATAACCGGATCGGGAGATGTACTGATCTCCGGAAAGCCCCGGCTCTCATCTTCCCGACACGCAATCCATAACAATAAGAAGACAATCGGTAAATATAAACGCTGCTTCATAGTTTTTTCTTCTTAAACTCTTTTTGGACAATGACCTCCACATATGTTGCGCCTGTTATTTGTATATTTCCGGCAAATCATTGACAGGAATTTTGCACATCGCGGGCGGTGATGAGTCATAGATAAGGTAATACAAATAGCTGCCCGCAATGAATGAATATGATGTCCCTGCAGAAATCGGCCAGGGAGGCAACAGCATTTCCTTAAACTGGTACGTAGCCGGATCAAATTCGCCAAATTTATCGTGCTGTCCCGATATTCCCGACAAATAAACCTTTCCCTCATATTCAGTTGCTGTACCACCCTGATAAACACTCACCGGGAGAGACCCAAGGTTCTTCCAGGTGTTGGAAGAAGCACTGTATTCCCAAAATTCATTCATCCCGATATCGAATGAGGATCCGGTACAAAAAGCCGTAAACCCTTTACCTCCGCCCGAAAAAGACAGCGGGCGATATGGGATTTCCGTCTTCGAAGTGGGGAGGGAGGCTCTCCTGATCCACGTGTTGCCGGCCGGGTCAAACTGGTAAAAGCCGCTGACTGTTCCAAGGTACATTTTCCCGTCGATGATAAAGCCAAAGGTAAACCACTCCCGGCCGGGAAAATCAGCCAACCTCTCCCAACTCCCGTCGGATATCCCGTACTTATATAGCATGACGGACGTTTGCTCCTGGTCCCGGCCAGCAATATAAAGATCTGCGCCCAAACCAAAACCCCCAATGAAGGAAGTAAACTGAGCACCGGCAACATTATCCAGGTAGGTCCATTGCTCCAGCGTTCTGTCGAACCTTCTGATTATACCGGTTCCGTCCCATTTTCTTGAATAACTGTAAGATTCACCTTCTGAAGCGATAAAGACCGAACCCGAAGCTGCACTTAGATCCGGAACCCGCTGCCACTTTTCTGTTACATGGAAGGCTTGCGGAATCACGATTCTTTGAGGCCCAAACTCCAGTACCAAATCCGGATATTCCCTGTACTCATTATAATACAATATTTTTGCCCGTATAACCTGTTCATCATACTCTGTGATTTCAATTCTTTTGTTATCAACCGTACATCCTGCCCACCAGGACGACGCATTATGGGGGAAATATTTTCCGTTTATGATAATCTCACTCTCCCGTTCCACCTCATAGGGTGATACTCCTGAAACCTCTGCCTGAGGAATTGTCAGCATAACGGAAGTCAGGTAGTCTGAATTGAACGACAGCTTAAGGGGATAACTTCCCGGTTTCTGATCCCAGCCAAGGGCCAGGGTTGCTTCATTCTTACTGATGTATTCAAAGGTTCCCAACGAAGAGGTTAAACCATTGAAAAACCGGTCTCCTTTTAACAGAATTTTATCGCCGTAGGTTATAACTGATTCAGAGACTTCGTTGATAACGGGTGGACTAAATTTTATATACTCCGCCGCTGTAATCTCATGATACCGGAAACGGCCTTTTACGGGCGCATCGTCAAAAACCGACAAAACCTTTAGCTTAACCAGCGTGTCCGTCCTGGAAATTTCGTTCAGATTAGAATAACCGAGGTAAAAACTACTTAGCTGATCAAGATTTGTCCCGCGGACTTTTAAAACCGTATCAATCCATGCGACTGAAGGCGTAACACTGGTAATTTCAGGAAAAATGACTTCAAATTTTTTCTCCGGTATGATGATGCGGTTGGTCTGATTGATCTTTACAGTCTTTTCCCCTTTATCGGTGTATTCGTAAACCGTAAATATTAAGGTCGTGTCAGTCCGGCCCGTGATACGTTGTTCATTTTCGTCTATGATTAGCTGATTTACCTGCAATAAACCTTTCCCGGAAATTTTCACCGACTTGCCGGGGAGGATTTTCTCAGGGATATACTTAAAAACTTCCGTGAGGCCTAATGAAAATTCATCATTAGCCGCTGCTGTTTTCCCCCCGACTTCTACTTTTAAAATACAGCTCGTCACGTCGGTTAACGGAGGCACAACAACCTTCAGAACCGTATCACCCGCCAGGAGGGGCTCCGTCTTCACTGATCCAAACCAAATCTGATTGTCAGATCTTCTGGAAGCAAAATAATCTCCCGAAAGCTTAATTGTATCTCCCACATAGGCTATTTTGGGCGAGAAATCCTTCAACTGCGGAGATTTTGATCCCATACTGGTAAACGTAACCGGATTCCCATAAACCGTATACCGGTCGGTTTTCACAAAAGCTTTAGCGACACATGGCTCGCCTTTCTTTAAATTCCGGTCGATCGTCACCGAAAACCAGTTCTTCCCCTGAAGTTCCCCAAGGGAGATCCGGTTATAATCTTCTTCGGAAACAGCTGTCGCCGACCCCTGAAGATAAATAACGCCATGATCGGCAATTTTTGACCCGTTATATTGATTTATTTCTGCGGAAATAACCACGCCTTCTTCCGTTACAACCGGATCCGGAGAGGTCGTTACTTCCGGGAAAGACCTGGCCTCTTCTTCTTTCCGGCAGGCAAGTAATAACAGCAGATAAAATAGCGGCAGATAAGTCTTTTTCATGGGCTTTAGCGTTCAATTCATAAACTAAACCGGGTGAAAATCAGGAATGATTTGATGGGTTGAAAGGAATATACATCCGGAGAAGCCTGTTTCAGATCATATCCGTATGATATTCCAAATGAAAAAGATTCGCTCCATACCGGAACTTTCAGAATTAAATCGCTGCAATGCCACATGCCGATCCCTGAAACCGTGGTTAAATCATCAAACCGGGTATTGACTACCTGATCTTTGGCTGTTTCCGTTTTTAAACGGCCTTTCATCTGATACAGTTTATTCGCTTTTATCCCCGTTCCAAGCATGAGAGAAAAGCTGTTTTTTTCGAAGATCCGATACTCCAGCATGACGGGGATAGCGGGATAAATCCCTTCATATGAAATATCAAAATATTTAATTTCGTCTCCAAGAGGACGGATTATCAGATCCTCAACCTGATTATAGGAGCATAAAATCCCGGCAGACAAAGCCAGTCTTTTGGACAATTCCGGAAAGGAGAGGCTTAGACTCACTCCTAAAACAGGGCTTAGCCCGTCAAGCCCGACCGAAACACCGGGTAACGCGTTGAACTGGTAATGATCGCGTGAAACTCCGCCTGTGAAATTTACGTGCAAATCAGTTTCAATGTACTTGTTATAATCATGAAAAGGCAAATCATGCTCGTCATGGTATTTGATCAGGGGCAGTACCAGTGATTTTGAATGATAGCTTAGTAAGCTAAAATCGTAGTCAACTTTGTCATGAAAGATCATGATCATCTGTCCTATAAATTTGTTCTTTGGGGAAGCGTCTTCCTTCGAAGCCGGTCCTCCTTCTTTGTATTCCAACTTATGAATTCCGTCGGGAGCAAAAATATAGTAGCGCCCTTTGTATTCGAGCAATCGGTATGTTCCGTCAAAAACGCATCTGACCCAAACATTTTCTTCAGTGTCGGGCAATTTCATGCTAAGGAAAAGGCTTTCCCCAGGCTTGACTACAGCCCGGGCATTTTCGGCATAGAGCTCATGCCAGAAATTTTCATACGATTTTTTAAACCAGACCAGGTAATGGCTTCTTTTTAAGGAAATTTTCAACTGAACACTTGCGGTGTCTGTTGCTGTAATGATCTTATCTTGTTCCTGGGCCAAAACATGAGAGAATTCTGCAAACAGCAGAAGAAAAAGGAGGTACCTGAGCATAAAGGTGATGATAAGGTTGTGAGACATTTGGTTAAATAAAGGTAAGAATTTTTTATTCAACCAAATGTTTCCCCCACGTTTTTTTCAGAATCCGTTCAACGCCGGGGATGACTTTATTCCCCGCAATAATTCTTTATTCTTTGAATGAATATGGTTTTTTCCTGTTGCGAAAGCAGGCTTGCGCTTATTGAATTTGTCGCAATCCGGCACAATTCTTCCCGGGTCAGCTGCAGTGCATTGGCAACAGCCAGATAATTTTCATTGATATATCCGCCGAAATAAGCCGGATCGTCCGAGTTCACTGTAACCATTAATCCGCGGTCGAGCAGTTTTTTAAGCGGATGCTGCGTCAGATCCTGAACAACCCGCAGCGACAAATTTGAAAGCGGACAAATGGTAAGCGGGATTTGCCTGCTGACCAGTTCCCCGGTCAGCCTTTCATCATTGATCGACGCATTTCCATGGTCGATCCGCGAAACCTTGAGCGATCGGAGTGCCTCATCAACATATGCTGCAGGTCCCTCCTCTCCTGCATGCGCGACAGTCAGAAAGCCTTCTTCGCGGGCTTTGGCAAAAACGCGCTCAAACTTAGCGGGCGGGTTTCCTTTCTCAGACGAATCAAGTCCCACGGCGGCAATCAGATCTTTGTAGACGAGCGCTTCCTGTAAAGTCTGAAAAGCAGAAGCCTCGTCCAGGTGACGGAGAAAGCTCATGATCAGCCTGCTGCTGATGCCGAGTTTCTCACGGCCATCGTGCAAGGCCCGGTTAATGCCGTTGATTACAGTGGCAAACAGGATTCCCCTGTCGGTATGCGTCTGCGGATCGAAAGAAATCTCAGTGTGCACAACGCCCTGTTCCTTCATCTTTTCCAGATAAGCCCAGGTAAGATCATAGAAATCCTGCTCCTCCCTAAGCACGCCGGCTCCCGCGTAATACAGATCCAAAAACTCCTGTAAATTCGAAAAGTTATAGGCCTCTTTTAAAGTGGCGACCGATTCATACTTAAGCGGAACCTGATTTCGCCGGGCCAGTTCAAAAAGCATTTCAGCCTCAAGCGTTCCCTCAATGTGCAGGTGTAATTCTGCTTTGGGCAATCCTTTTATAAAATCAGACAGTGTTTTGCGGGGCATGATGGCAATTTCTTAATCAAATTTCTGATTATTTTCCGACTTCACAAAGACACGGATGCTGAAAGACAGATAGCCAGGCGTCGTTATACCTGAAACCGGGCAAACGAATCTGAGAAGAAGCGTCCTCTACCGGAATTACCTTTCCGTTCGTGAGGTCGTAAATCGCCGGTTATTCGTTTTCTCTCGCGAACTCGGAGCTTCATTCAGTAAAGAATCGCAAAGATCCTGGTGTGAAAGGAACTAAAGCCACTAAAAAAAATCCTGCGCCCGGAGGCAGCAGGACTTTCACTTCAATCGAAAAGAATTAAACTCCTAAACTATTCCTCTTTATTTGTTGTAAATCGGTGAAATTGCTTTTCACCAGGTGTCCTTTCAGCGGAACGATCTTTTCATGGATCGCATCGATAATCCAGGAGGCCTGCGGGAAGAAGTATTCTTCCAGTTCGTAAGCCGGGGTGATCCAGTTGCGTGAACCGACTACTACCGGCGGCGCATCGAGTTCGTCGAATGCCAGCTCGGTAATGTTCGATGCCATGTCGCGCATAAACGATCCGCGGTTTGTGGCATCACCGGTAATCACGATACGTCCGGTCTTCCTGAGCGAAGCAATAACCGGTTCATAGTTAAACGGTACCAGCGAGCGGGCATCAATTACCTCAGCGCTCATGCCATATTTTTCCTGTAAGATATCGGCAGCTTCCAGCGCGCGGTACAGGGTAGCGCCGATCGAAAGAATCGTGATATCTTTTCCTTCGCGTTTAATATCGGGCTCGCCGAATGGAATTTCATAGTATCCTTCGGGCACACCGCCTTTGTGGAACTGCTCGCCAATATCGTAAATCCGCTGGCTTTCGAAGAAAATAACCGGATCGGTTCCCTGCAGGGCCGAATTCATCAAACCCTTGGCATCGTATGGCGTTGCCGGGAAAACCACCTTCAGTCCGGGAATATGGGCAGGGAGCGCGGTCCAGTCCTGCGAATGCTGTGCTCCGTACTTGGAACCTACTGACACCCTCAGCACCACGGGCATTTTGATCACGTTTCCGCTCATGGCCTGCCATTTGGGCATCTGGTTGAACACTTCATCGCCCGAACGGCCGAGAAAGTCGCAGTACATAATTTCAGGAATTACCCGTCCCCCGCACATCGCATAACCGATGGCTGTTCCGACGATCGAAGCCTCCGAAATAGGAGAATTAAACAACCGGTGGTACGGAAGTGCTTCGGTGAGTCCGCGGTAAACGGCAAATGCGCCGCCCCAGTCGCGGTTTTCCTCGCCGTAGGCAATTAGCGTCGGATCCTTGTAAAAGCGGTCGATAATCGCTTCAAAGAGGCCGTCGCGCAGACCATACATCTTAATTTTTGAATGCGGCTTGCCGTTTTCATCATAGGCAAAACGTTCTTTTTTTATGAGCTGCTGTACCCTCGGATTCTCAGCCATCGGATGGTTCACTTCCGGCTCGCGGTCGTCCATACGATCGGCTGACTGGTTCGAAAACATCATTTCGCCAATCAGTTCCGGGTACTTTTCCATATCCATGTGAGGAGAGGCCTGGTCATCGATCGCCAGTTTCAGTCCCCAGGTAATCATGTCGGTCGTCGCTCCGCGCATACCGGCCAGTTCTTCGTCGGTGGCAATGCCGGCTCTGATCAGTTCCTGTCCAAACCAGACAATGGAATCGACCGCTTCCCAGGCTTCAATTTCTTCTTTTGAACGGTACGAAGAAGCATCGGAAGGTGAATGTCCGCTGAAGCGATAGGTAAGCACGTCAAGCAATACCGGTCCTCGTTTTTCCTCAAGAACTTTCCGCTTGCGGCGGTAAGCGTCGATCACCGCCAATGGGTTATAGCCGTCAACGCGTTCGGCGTGCATCTGGTCGGCGTTCAGTCCGGCGCCAATGCGGGCAGCAATATTGTAACCCATGGTTTCGCCACAGGTTTGTCCGCCCATGCCGTACTGGTTGTTCATGATGTTGACAATCAGCGGAAGTCCGCCTTTCATATCGCCGCTCCACAGCTCGTTAAACTGGTCCATCGTGGCAAAGGTCAGGCCTTCCCATACGGGACCGCAGGCCAACGACGCGTCGCCAATGTTGGCAACCACAATTCCCTGTTTGCGGTTCACCTTTTTAAACAGGGCTGCCCCTACGGTGATATCGCCCGAACCGCCCACGATGGCATTATTGGGGTAAACGCCAAACGGTGTAAAAAAAGCATGCATGGAACCACCAAGACCCCGGTTAAAGCCGGTTTCGCGGGCAAAAATTTCGGCAAGCGTTCCGTAAATCAGGAAGCGAACAGCCAGCTCTTTGACCGATCCTTTAAAGTTTGCCTTTACCGGAGCAAAGGTTTTTCCATCGAAATGGCTTTTCATGATTTTTACAAGCTGGTCATCGTTCAGCTTGTGGATCGCCGACATTCCTTTGGCCAGGATCTCGCCGTGCGAACGGTGTGAACCAAAGATAAAGTCTTCAACGCCAAGGGTCCAGGCCATGCCAACAGCGGCAGCTTCCTGTCCGATCGACAGGTGAGCCGGACCAGGATGGTTGTAGGCAACCTTGTTATATTCACCTTTGATTTTAATTTCATTGAGCATGGTTTCAAACTCACGGATGATCACCATGTCGTGATAGATGTTCAGGAAATCGTCTTTGGAGAAATTAGCTTTCTCTTCTTCAATACTTTTGTTGTATTGGTTGACAGGAATCGGCTTGAAAGTGACTTCGCCGGCTTTCCTGACTTGTTCCGGATCAATAAATTGAATTTTGGGCATATGTAATGATTGTTAAGTTATTGCATAGAGCATGGGGCATGGAGCACAGGGCATCGCGGAGACCGGAGACCGGAGACCGGAAGAAAAATCCGGTGTCCCTGTTCCCGTTTCCCTGTTCCGGCTCATGTCTTGTGTCTGTTCTCAAAACTCAAAAACAGTTTCACGGATAATTTCGCTGACGGTTGGATGCGGAAAAACCAGTTCCTGTACGTCCTGTACCCGAAGCTGGGCTTCGATGAGTGCGCAGGCTCCCCAGATCATTTCAGAACAGGCGCCGCCAACCAGATGCACGCCGAGTATTTCCCGGTATTTCTTTCCGACGATCACTTTACAGAAACCGTCCTTTCCTTCATTTTCGGCGATGAAACGTCCGGCATAAGCCATCGGCAGACGTCTGACTTCCACGTCGATGCCCTGCGCTTTTGCAGCCGACTCGGTGAGTCCGACTCCGGCAATTTCAGGATGGGTATACACCACACCGGGAATGGCATTGTAGCGCATCACGTCCTTTCGTCCGAGCATATGGTTCACAGCCACTTCCCCTTCACGGCTGGCCGTATGGGCAAGCAGCGAAAACCCGGTAATGTCGCCTGCCGCATAAACATTGGGAACGTTAGTCCGGCAATGCTGATCAATTTTAACTCCGCGGTGAGAAAACTCCACGCCGATGTTTTCCAGTCCGATGCCGGCCACATTGGGTCGCCTTCCAACGGAGAGCAAAACCTGCTCGCCGGTAACCGAATGAACCTGCCCGTCTTTTTCAAAAATCACCTCTTTCCCGTTCAGTCGGGTTACCCTCGCACCCAGGTGATAGTTGATGCCGCGTTTGGTAAATTCGTTACGGACAAAAGCGGCAATATCTTCATCCACTCCGGTGAGAATCTCCGGAAGCATCTCAATCACGGTGACCTCTGTCCCCATAGCATCAAAAAAATCGGCGAATTCAGTCCCAATCACGCCCCCGCCAATGATAACGAGGCTTTTGGGCAATTCCTTCAACTGAAGGAT
This sequence comes from Prolixibacteraceae bacterium, assembly GCA_038562555.1. Classification (GTDB taxonomy): domain Bacteria; phylum Bacteroidota; class Bacteroidia; order Bacteroidales; family Prolixibacteraceae; genus JBCFBK01. The sequence continues at coordinate 186,909 of JBCFBK010000002.1, forward strand.
TTCGCGGTTAGTGACCACAAGGGCGGGATCGAGTCCCGGGATGGGAGGCACGGCCGCTTCAGACCCGGAGCAAATCAAAAGCCGGCTGGCCAGGTAATCTTTTCCGCCCGCTGTTACCGTAATCACCTCGCCTCTCTTCTCCTTAATAACGGCGTCGGCCATGACCACTTCTGCTTTCGCGTGCTTCATTTTGGCTCCGACACCGGCAACCAGCTTGCGCACGACTTTATCCTTGCGTTTCATGATCTTCCCAAAGTCGGCCGAGATGTTTTCCACCTGAATGCCATACAGTGCCGCTTCATGGGCGCTTTCCAGCACCTTTGCCGAGTTCAGGAGGGTTTTGGTCGGGATGCAGCCCTCGTTCAGACACACTCCCCCAAGGGCCCGCTTGTCAAAAATCACGACGCTCAGGCCTTTGGCCCCGGCGCGTTCGGCGGCCACGTAGCCCGCCGGACCGCCTCCTATAATTGCTAAATCAAATTGATTGCTCATGTTTCCTATAAAAAAGATCGTCAGATTTTCGGATTCTCAGATGTTCAGATTTCCAGATAGTCGGTTCTTCAGACGGTCAGGTTTTCGATCTGTTCTTTAATTTCCTTTAGGAACAAGGTAGCCTCGCCTCCATCGAGCGCACGGTGATCGTATGTCAGCGATAATCCCATCATGGGAACAAAGCCATAAACACCGTCGCCCAGATCCTTAGGACGGGGTATGATGGTGCACACACCCAGTATAGCCGTTTGTGGAAGATTAATAACAGGGGTGAACATTTCCACACCATAATTTCCCAGATTTGAGATCGTGAAACTGGCAGCTTCCGGCTTCAGCAGTTCAGGATCAATATTCCCTTTACGGCTCATTCCGGCCACCGCCGAAAGCTGTCCGGAAAGCCCCTCCAGCGACAGGTCATCTGCATTCTTCACCGCCGGGACCATCAGTCCGCGATCGGTATCAACAGCCAGTCCGAGGTGCACCTTTTTAAACCATCTCATGCTGTCGCCTGTAAAATGAGTGTTGACCTGCGGAAATTTTTTGAGTGCCAGTATTACCGCATAGCATACCAGGTCGTTGATCGTTATGTTTTGCGAAACAGTTCCCGCCTCATGCTGTTTTTTGAATTTCTTACGCAATGCCATTATTTTCCGGGCGTCCGCGCTCATGTGATGCGTCAGCTGGGCTGAATTCTGCAGCGACTGGTGCATGGCTTTGGCAATGAGCTTACGCATATTGCTCAGCTTTTTCACCTCAAAGTCGTCGCCGTAAACAGGATTGGCAGCCACCAGGTCGGCAGCACCAAAGCGACCTCCCAGTGCTGTCGGCTCTCCGGCCATGCGCAGCGCTTCGGCTGCTGATTTCTCGCGGGCCAGGATCGTGGCGTGAGGCAGCGTTTCAACGGCAGCTTCTATATCCTGGGCCAGTATCCTTCCGCGGGGTCCCGTTCCCTCAACCAGTTCATATGGAATTCCGAGCTGTCCGGCCCGGACTTTCGCCCGGGGCGAGACCCGGATTTCTTCCGTCGCTTTCAATTCCTGACGAGCGGCAGCCGGTTCCGGAGTTACAGAAACAGGTTCAGCGGCAGGCCCAACCGACACCACTTGCCCAAGGGCAGGGCTTCCGCCCGGCCGGAATTCATCCGTACGCTCTCCTTTCTTTCCGATCACCGCAACATTCGACAATACGGGAACCTCATCGCCTTCATCATAAAAAACGGCAAGCAACTCACCATCTTCCTTTGCTTCTTCTTCAAACGAAGCTTTGTCGGTTTCGTACGAAAACAGCACGTCGCCCGCTTTTACCGGGTCACCAACTTTCTTGCTCCATTCACCCATGATGCAGGTTTCTACTGATTGTCCCTGCCGGGGCATAATTACCGGAGTAGCCATAGGCAAATTTCTATTTAGTTTAAACTATTACAACTACTTGTATATACAAATCAACTATTGTGACTTATTCATTTCTACCACAAATAACTTATCACAAATAACTTATCATGATCCAGCCTGTAAAATTACATTTTATAACTTGTATTTACAAGTAGCGTTTAAAAATTTAATTGTTTTTATTATATTTGATGATCATTTCATCACCTATGGCTGAAGCAACTAAAATACCACAATACAAAAAACTGTACGAAACACTTCGTCGCCACATCCTTTCGGGCACCTACGAGGAGGGAAGCCTGCTTCCTTCGGAAAACGAGTTATGTGCTGTTCATAACACCACCCGTCCTACCGTGAGGCATGCCCTGGAGGCCCTGGTACAGGATGGTTTTATAACAAAAAAGCAGGGAAAAGGGAGTATTGTGCGCAAACCGCCGCACGATATCGGAATCCTCTCCATTGCCGCCACATCGACTGCGATCGACCGGCAATACCTGCGCACCCAGATCCTGCAGAAGCCGCAAATCAAGGCGTGGCCCGATCCCTTTCCGTTTGAACTTTCGGAAGCCGAAAAAGATTTTGGCTGTATTTATATGGAACGGCTTCGGTTTGTTAACGGGCAGGCGGTTTTTTACGACATCAACCACCTTCCAAACATCAACCTGCCCAGGTTTACAAGCCGGACATTTGAAAACAAGTCGCTGTTTGATATTCTGCGCGTTCATTACCAGATCGAAGTGAAGGGTGGAGAACAAAAACTGAAAGCGCTGAAAGCCAGCAAGGCGATAGGAAAGTTGCTGAATATAAAAGAAGGCGATCCGGTTCTTTATGTGGAACGAAAACTTGACACGAACCGCGAAGGATTTTGTATTTATTCAACCATCTATTTTAATTCGGAGAAACATGCCATTTTCGGCAGTTTTTGATTCAGATACAACGCAAAAAAGCGGTTAGCCGTTATCTATTAGCTGTTAGTCGGAAAAAAGAATCTTGTCACCGTATAGCGTCTGACACCATACGACCCTTTCCCTGTCTCTGGCCTTTCGACTCACGACTCGTTACTCACAACTAATAACCAAAATAGGTGGACATCCGTGCAACCACCCCTAACTGCACATGAATCCTTTAAATAAAGGACTGGACATCCACCTGTAAAACGTTATCACAAATTACGGATTAATTGCTGAAATGGGCAAGCTATTATACAACACGAAGCGTCATGGATTAAATAATCAGCGTGCTGTCTATTAATTTAAAAACCACGTACCAATATTCAGAGAAATTTTTTCATATTTGCCGATCGGGTGGACGTTTAAACCACGCAGGCACATCCGTCGTATAATGTTATATTTTCAGAACTGTATGATCCCGAATCGGGCCTAGTACTGGCGTCTTGAATATTAAATAAGGATATCTATGAAAGTTTTAAAGTTTGGAGGAACCTCCGTTGGAAGTGTAGAGAATATGAATGCGGTGATTAGGTTAATCACCGACGGCGAGAAAAAGCTGGTTGTTCTTTCGGCCATGTCAGGAACAACAAACGCACTGGTTGAAATTGCAGATTACTTGTATAAGAAGAATAAAGATGCCGCCCGCATACAGATCAATAAGCTCGAAAAGAAGTATGAAGATGTGGTAAAATCATTATACCGCAGCGAAGAAAGCAAGAAAGCCGGCTTTTCTGTCATTCGCGAAGCTTTCGATACCATCAAATCATTCACCTCCGGCGAATTTTCGGAGGTGGGCGAAAAAACCATTCTTGCCCAGGGGGAGCTGATCTCGACAGCTTTATTTACCCAACTGATGCTCGAGAACGGCTTCGATGCCAAACTACTGCCTGCCCTGGATTTTATGTCGATCGATGAGGATAAGGCTGCTGATCTTCAGGCAATCGGCCATAACCTGGCCAGTGTGCTTGAAAAGGCAGGTGACGCCATGTATTATATCACTCAGGGATTCATTTGCCGGAACAGCGACGGCGAAATTGACAACCTGCAGCGCGGCGGCTCCGACTATTCCGCTTCGCTGATCGGAGCAGCATTGCGGGCCGATGAAATTCAGATCTGGACCGACATTGACGGGTTCCACAACAACGACCCGCGCTTTGTGAACAACACACAAAAAATTGAACATTTATCGTTTAATGAAGCTGCCGAACTGGCCTACTTCGGAGCAAAGATCCTGCACCCCCAGACCGTTCTGCCCGCCAAGCTTCAAAATATCCCCGTCAGGCTGAAAAACACCATGAATCCGTCGGACAGTGGCACCCTGATCACTTCAGAAACCAGTGGCTCAGGGATCAAGGCTGTTGCTGCAAAAGACGGAATTACAGCCATTAAGGTCCGCTCTTACCGGATGCTCATGGTTTACGGCTTTCTGAAGAATATTTTCGAAATTTTCGAATTTTTCAAAACGCCCATCGATATGATCTCCACCTCCGAAGTTGCCGTTTCGCTGACCATTGACAATACCGCCAAACTCGAAGACATCGTCCGGGAACTGAAGGAATACGGCGAAGTGGAAGTAGACAAGGACCAGACCATTATATGCATCGTTGGCGACATTATCGCGGAAGAAAGAGGATTTGCCGCCAAGGTGTTCAACGCCCTTGAAGGAATTCCGATCCGGATGATTTCCTATGGCGGAAGCCGGTACAACATTTCGGTGCTGGTACCTACCGGCCATAAGCAAAAGACGCTACAGGCTCTTAGCGATCACCTGCTCAATCAGCACGCCTAATCAGTCCTTTTGAGCAGACTCGTCACAAAATTGCTGATGATTACATTAACAGTTGATAATCAATTAGAAAAAAAAGAGGAAAAACTTGATTTATTTTCGCCAAATTATTTTTTTAAATATAAAATAAACATACATTTGTCGCTCACACTATTATTTTTTTATTTATATGAACATTTTTGTAGGAAACCTCAACTACTCAATCACTGAAGATGACATTAAGGAAATCTTCGAAGAGTATGGTGAATTAACTTCTGTTAAACTGATCACAGACAAATTCACAGGAAAAAGCAAGGGCTTCGGATTCGTTGAAATGGCTGATGCTGATGAAGCAAAAAAAGCTATTGAAGAATTGAATGGCGCCGAAGTTGAAGGAAGAACCATTGTTGTCAATGAGTCGATCGAGAAAAAGAGAGACAACACCCGCAAACCCGGTGGTGGTGGCGGCAACTTCCGTGGTGGCAACAGCAGCCGTGGAGGAAACTCCGGCGGTGGTGGTTACAACCGCAGGGACAACAATTTCAGATCAAGCTATTAATTTTCTTTGGTCATGAAAGGTACTGTTAAATGGTATGACGGAACCAAAGGTTATGGATTTATCCTTACCGAAGACAACAAGGACATTTTTGTCCATCGTTCTGGTTTAGCCAATGCCTTTGCCGGTCTGGAACCCGATGAGACCGTTGAATTTGAAGTTGGTCAGGGAAAAAAGGGACCAATTGCGACGAACGTAACAAAGGTAGAATAATTTCGAAATTGAGTTGGAACTGTTGCCAGTCAACCCCCCTCCAATAAGATATTTTTCACTGTTTGTTCTCTGAAAGCCCGAAACATCGGGCTTTACTTGTTACATCCCGTTTCTATACCACGAAGACCCTGGTCGGCGCCTGCCGGGAGGTCAGTTCAATGCAGTAGCTTTGCTGCAGGGACTCAAAAACCGAAATCGCCTTTTCAGGCGTGTTATTTTCACCCGAAAGGTGACTTAACAGAACCATTTTCAAACTGCCCCCGGCACACGATTCAAGCAGCCGGAATGCCTGTATGTTTGAAAGGTGCCCCACCGATGAAGAGACCCGCTGCTTCAGATAATAGGGATAAGGGCCACTCCACAACATATCCTCGTCATAGTTACTCTCAAGGAAGACCGCATGGCACATTGAAAAATGCAGCCTTACCTGTTCGCAAGGTTCGCCAATATCGGTCATCACACCAACATGCCGCCCGTCATAGCTAATCCTGAACGAACAGGCATCAGCGGCATCATGCTGCTTTGAAAACGGAAAAATACTGAAGCTTCCTATTGGAAATTCCTGGTTTGGCTCAAACCAGACAACCAGTCCGGGTTGCTGTTTCCGATGCATGGCCAAATAAGTCTTTTTCGTGAGGTATACCGGTATTCCCCCCAGACGCTTGCTGAGCACCCGCACGCCACAGCAGTGATCGCTGTGTTCATGCGTGACCAGAATCGCCTTTATTTTTGCCGGGTCCAGCCCGCACGCGTGCATGCGCATCTGCAACTGCCGCGCCGAAAGCCCGGCATCTACCAAAACTGCTTCGTGGTCATTCCCAATATAATAACAGTTGCCGTTACTTCCCGAAGCCAGCGCACAAATTTCCAGTTTATTCACAACTCCCCCCAACTTTATCAATTACCTCTTCTGCTGTGATCCTATTGCCCGATACAATAAACCGGGCTTTCTCATAATATGGACGCCTGTCCTTCATCATTTTTGTGATCTTCTCTACCAGTTCTTCTTTCGATGAGGCTTCCTGAACGAGCGGGCGAATGTCCCGGGCATTCATCAACCTCCTGGCCAGTTCCTCAGGTGCCACATCCAGAAAGATACAACAGCCGGTCGCGTTCATCAGATCCATGTTGTCAAAAAAACAAGGTGCGCCGCCACCTGTTGCGACCACAGCGTCCTGCCCGGCCGCGATTTCATGCAGACATGCCTGTTCTTTGGTCCTGAATGCCGCCTCTCCTTCCCCCTTGAAAATTTCCTGCACCGTGTTACCGTATTTCTTCTCAATAGCCTGATCCATATCTACAAAAGGAAGGCTTAAACGAAAAGCCAGCTCTTTTCCCAATGTGGATTTCCCACTCCCCATATAGCCAATCAGATAGATCCTCATTTAAAACAGTTTCATCTGGTTTGCATCCTCGTCTTCATCTGAAGGTCGTTCAATCTCGAAAGGGACGTCATCTGCATTAAGATCAATCTCATCACCGGCCGGCAGGTCATCCTCGTCATGAATAACAGGTTCCAGTTCCTGAATGTTCTCTACCTCATAGTTCGTAAGCCTTTTTCCCCGGGCTTTATATGATTTGACACCAATAAAATCGGCAACTTCAACAATTTCAGCTTCACGCTCGGCGTTCTTCCCGCCAAAGTGGATCTCCAGCCGCGGATAACTTAGCCAGGTGATGCTGACCAGCTTATTCTCCGGATGGTCACCGATAAACCCGATCCGTTTTCCTGAAATTTCTTCAATTTCAAAACGTTTCACATAAAAGAATGCCTGCTCGGCATCATAATAAACCGCCGAGATCACCTTCCCTGGTCTGTATTTTTCGATCGAAAGAATGTCGTGATCAAAGTGATTGGAAAGATCAAAATTATAAAGCTGGTATTCTCCATTCTTATAAATCACAAGAATCTGATCATCTCCCTGGAACTCACCCAGGAAGTTTCCCCGTCCGTCAGAATTGAGGCGAAGCACATCGGGATCGTACCAGATTTTTCGTCCTCCGAGTGTAGAAATACCCTTTTCCTTAAGTACGATCCGGTGGATATCAAATTTGCTGAGTATATTTCCCATCGCGTCCCGCCCTTTGATCGCCAGTTCGCCAAAATCGGTTTCAAACATCAGGCGTTTCATACGGGCTCTTGGCTTGAGGGTCACACGGAGCACTTCAGCTTCACCGTTCGGATTCGCACTGAAATACCAGATCCGGGAATTCGGCTTACCCCTTGTAAGATCATACTCTTTATCGCGGGTTACACCGGTAACCGCAAAGCGCTTCATGTAAAAATTACCAAGTTTGCCATCCCGGTATACCACATTGTAAATCGTGCGGTTATCATTTTTCTTGAAAACGGCTACGTGCTCGATGTTCTTCCCGATAAAAGCTTTCTCTGCAACTTTGGTAATGAAATAGGTGCCGTCTTTCCTGAAAACAATCACATCGTCCATGTCGGAGCAGTCACAAACATACTCTGCCTTTTTCAGCCCGGTTCCCATAAAACCTTCTTCCCGGTCGATATAAAGCTTCTCATTGGCCACCGCAACTTTGGCTGCAACAATGTTATCGAAATTCCGGAGTTCTGTTCTTCGTTCTTTTCCTTTTCCGTATTTCGCTTTTATGCGTTCGTAATAGTCGATCGCATAAGGAATGATGTGCTCAATATGATGCTCGATTTGTCCGATTTCCTCGTGAAGCGACAGCATGAACTGTTCTGCTTTGTCCGAATTAAATTTCAGGATCCGGGCCATCCGGATTTCCATCAGCTTCAGAATATCGTCGCGGGTCACGTCGCGGATAAACTGCGGTTTCCACGGCTCCAGACGCCCGTCTACGTGAGCCACGGCCTCATCCATGTTCGCGGATTGCTCAAATCCCTTATCCTTATAAATCCGCTCTTCAATAAATATTTTCTCCAGCGAAGCAAAGTGCAAAGACTCCTGTAACTCCTGCTTTCTGATTTCAAGTTCCAGTTTCAACAAATAAACCGTCTGACTGGTATTTTTTTTCAGGATTTCCCGAACACCAAGGAAAACGGGTTTGTCGTTTTCAATGATACATGAATTGGGGGAAACCGAAATTTCGCAGTCGGTGAATGCAAACAAGGCATCGATGGTTTTATCGGAAGAAACGCCCGGAGCAAGGTGTACCAGAATTTCGACACGATCGGACGTATTATCGTCAATATGCTTGACCTTGATCTTGTTTTTCTCATTTGCCTTGATGATCGACTCGATCAGCGTCGAGGTAGTCCTGCCAAAAGGCAATTCCGTAATAACCAGGGTTTTTGCATCCTGTTTTTCTATTTTTGCCCTGATTTTGACCACTCCTCCCCGTAAACCTTCATTATATTTGGAAATGTCGACCGCCCCGCCTGTAGGAAAATCCGGATAAAGCTCAAACTCCTCACCTCTCAGATAAGACACCGAAGCATCGATCAGCTCAATAAAATTGTGAGGAAGGATCTTGGAGGCAAGCCCAACAGCAATTCCTTCCACTCCCTGTGTCAACAACAGGGGAAATTTAACCGGAAGCGTAATCGGTTCCCTGTTCCTTCCGTCATAAGAAAGCTGCCATTTGGTAGTTTTCGGGTTAAAGACAACATCAAGTGCGAATTTTGACAAGCGGGCCTCAATATACCGGGGGGCGGCCGCACTGTCGCCCGTCAGGATGTTTCCCCAGTTTCCCTGGCAATCGATCAGCAGATCCTTTTGCCCCAACTGAACCAGGGCGTCGCCAATGGAGGCATCACCATGCGGATGATACATCATGGTTTGACCGATAATATTGGCTACCTTATTGTAACGCCCGTCATCCATTTCACGCATGGCGTGCAAAATCCTCCGCTGTACCGGTTTGAGGCCGTCATTCACATAGGGAACAGCGCGCTCGAGGATCACATAGGAGGCGTAGTCAAGGAACCAGTTCTGGTACATCCCCGATAAATAGGTAATCTCACCGTCCTTTCTTTCTTCCGGTTCGTCCTGGTCAATTTTATCAACTTCTTCGCTCACGGTTATTTATAAATTGTCAAATTGTAAACCTGTAAAATTGCACAGAGCACAGCGCATGGTGCAAAGAATTCTTTATGCTGTACGCTTCGCTCCGGGCACTGTGCGCTTTGCAACTTTTAATCTCACGACTCGCTACTCATTACTCCTTATATTTTGCGTCTTGATACTTTGTCTATATCTGCACTTCGTCTTTTTCGACGTACAGGTTCCCGATAATAAAATCCTGTCGTTCTGGAGTATTTTTTCCCATATAAAATTCAAGCATTTGGGAAACTGATTCGTGCTTTTTCAGCATGACAGGTTCCAGCCTGATACCGGGTCCGATAAAATGTTTGAATTCGTCGGGCGATATTTCTCCTAATCCTTTGAACCTGGTGATCTCGGCAGTTTTTCCCAGTTCGCTGATTGCGGCCTGTCGTTCTTCGTCCGAATAGCAATAAAAGGTCTTCTTCTTGTTCCGTACGCGGAATAAGGGGGTTTGCAGGATATACAGATGCCCTTTTTTTATGAGCTCCGGAAAAAACTGAAGGAAAAAGGTAATGAGCAACAACCGGATATGCATACCGTCAACATCGGCATCGGTTGCAATGATCACTTTGTTGTAACGAAGGTCGTCCATGCTCTCTTCAATGTTCAGAGCAGCCTGAAGCAGATTAAATTCTTCATTCTCATAAACGATTTTCTTGGACAGACCATAGGAGTTCATTGGTTTCCCCTTCAGACTGAACACAGCCTGCGTGTTGACATCACGTGATTTGGTAATTGACCCGCTTGCAGAGTCCCCTTCGGTAATAAAAATGGATGATTCAATTTTATTTTCGTGGGTGCCATCGTAGTGAATCCGGCAATCACGTAATTTCCGGTTATGAAGATTAGCTTTCCTGGAACGTTGTTTTGCCAGCTTCTTAATACCGGATATCGCTTTTCTTTCGCGTTCCGACTCCTGAATCCGGCGAAGAAGCACTTCCGCAACATCCGGGTTCTTGTGCAGGTAATTGTCGAGTTCCTTTTGAACAAAATTTGCCACGTGATTCCTCACCGACGGACCATTTGGACCAATATCCTTTGATCCGAGCTTGGTTTTTGTCTGCGACTCAAATACAGGCTCCTCCACCTTGATACTGATGGCAGCTATAATGGAGGCCCGGATATCGGAAGGATCGAAGTCTTTTTTGTAGAAGTCACGGATCGCTTTCACAATGGCCTCGCGGAAAGCCACCAGATGTGTCCCACCCTGCGTGGTATGCTGTCCGTTAACAAACGAATAATAGTCCTCGCCGTATTGGTTGCCGTGCGTAAGCGCAAGCTCAATATCTTCTCCCTTCAGGTGAATAACGGGATAGAGCGGCTCAGCATCGAGATTTTCTTCAAGCAGGTCTTTTAATCCGTTCTTCGACTGAAACCGTTCACCGTTAAAATTAATGACGAGCCCGGCGTTCAGGAATGAATAATTCTTCATCATATTCTCGATGTATTCATTTCTGTACCGGTATGCCCTGAAGATTTCGGCATCAGGAATAAAACTCACATAGGTTCCGTTTGCCTCGGCCGAAGGCATGATTTCCTTCTCCTCAACGGCAGATCCGCACGAGAAAACGATTTCTTTAACCATGCCTTCGCGAAACGCCTTTATCTGAAACATGGAAGAAAGGGCATTGACTGCTTTGATACCAACTCCGTTTAACCCGACCGACTTCTTAAACGCCTCGGAATCGTATTTGGCCCCGGTATTCATCTTCGAGGCGGCATCCTTCAGTTTTCCCAGTGGAATTCCCCGTCCGTAATCCCGCACGCTGACCAGGTCGTTCGATACAAGTACGTCAATCTTCTTACCAAAGCCCATCATAAACTCATCGACCGAATTATCCATGACCTCCTTAAGTAAAACATAAATACCATCATCACTGGCTGAACCGTCTCCCAGTTTACCAATATACATCCCCGGACGCTTCCGGATGTGCTCCTGCCAGTCGAGGGTCTTTATAGATCCCTCATCGTAATTAGAAGTCATACCTGTTGCAATTTGACACAAATATAAAAAATACAAAAGTGCCTAAAAATTTTCAACCTCAATCATTAATTAACAACAATCGGTTGAAAACTTATTCACGGGTCGCAGGTCATCACATGTGAAAGCATTATGTTTTATAACAACATCGCTTAAAAAAATTGTCCCGTTTCTTTTGAATTCAACTACGGTCCTTCCCGAACGTTCATCATTATCAATGATCAGTATTCCGGGGACATTCATATGGAATGTTAATTTTCAAAATCACTCCCTCACCTATTGCGCTGGACAGCCGGATTTCACCTTTCACTTTCTGCACCAGGGAATAGACAATTGCCAATCCCAAACCCACTCCGGCAATATGGCTCGCATTAGACGCCCGGTAAAAAGGTTGAAAAACCTGATCAATCTGCCGTTCCGGGATCCCGATTCCATGATCCTGAACGGTCAGGAAAAGACCGCGGCTGTCCGTCGAAATCGTAAGATACACGGCCTCCTTCGAAAACTTTAATGAGTTACTCAACGCGTTGATCAATATCCTGCTGAGTAATCGCCTATCACAGACGATAATTTTATCTCTCAGTTTCCACTTAAGAATAATTCTTTTATGATCGAGATTCATCAGTTTTAATTCACGATATAGGTCGCGAACACTCTTTTTTAAGTCAACCGTTGAATTCTCCAGCGTGAGCCGCGACTTATTAATGCTGTTCAGAATCTGAATATTGTCCAGAAACCTGGATACGTCTTTCAACGACTCGCCGCATAAAAAGAAAGTTTCATCCCTTACCTGCTGACTAATATCATAACTGAACCTCTGGAACAGCTGAATATTCGAGCTGATCACAGCGACCGACGTACTTAGCTCATGTGATATCGAACTTATTATCGTCTTTGCATACTGAGCGTCGCCGGAATCATTTTCCCGGCCGTGGGTCGAATTGTCCATGCAAGACCCCTGGCCAAAAAAAATATTTTTTGTTACCACCTCGCCTCCGTTTTTATCGTGTTGCTGCACAGGCAGATTTAATCTCTTTTTAAGGATAATACTCTCTTTTTTTTATTCCGCCAACAGAGTCAAGAGGTATAACAACATGAAACTCGGTGCCTTGTTCCGGAATACTTTTTACATACAAGGCACCATTCATACAGTGAATTGCTCTTGAAACAATCGACAATCCCAAGCCGGTTCCGGTAATCAAACTGACATTACTCGCTCTGGCAAATGGTTTAAAAATGTCTTTAATCTCATTGGGCGGGATACCGACGCCATAATCGCGAACCACAATAGTCAGCTTTTGCCGGTGTTCCGTAATAATCAGGTTAACTTCTGAACGGGAGAATTTTAATGCGTTGACCAGGAGATTTATCATTATCCGGTGCAGCAGATATTTATCTGTCCCGATCAGGTCATATACGCTCAGGTCGACCTGTATTCTGGAGGGATCGTGATTTAACTGCATAATTTCTTCGAGAACTTGTTTCAGAAACAATTTCAGGTCGAAACAAGTCTTTTTCAGTTTCAGCGTTCCCTGACTGGTATCGCTCAGAAATCCTATGCAGTCAATAAAACGCATGATATCATTCACAGCACATTCGCAAAGAATAAATGACTCCTCGATAAACAAATCGTCTGTTCTCCGGCAAAACGCTTTCAATAATTGAATGTTTGATCTCAAAATGGTAACCGAATTGCGCAGTTCTGAGGCAAGGGAATTAATGATGACATCATTCTGCGGCTGAATATGCTCCGTCGGAATGATCCTCACTGGAACAAAACTCGCTATGGGTTTTGCGTCACAGGAACGTCCGATCATAATGACTTTTGATAATTACTTAATAAAATTATGAAAATCAAATCACATTCTCAACATAGTCGTTAAAAAATATTTTTGACCTATCCCCGAAGACTTTGTGCGAACAATCACTCTCTCCTGTTTTTTTGAAGTTCAAAGGTTCCATTATCACCGTCGCCTTTTTTCTTGTTTCTTCCGGAGAAAATATTCAGAATCCAGCTTTCCCGGACGGATGAAGCGGTCGCTGCAATTTCCCTGGCGCTGCGGTTCACCTGCACAATACCGTTATCCACATTGTTGGCCATCACGCTGTCATAGACCAGGCGGTGCATTAATCCGTTCCCCCGGTTTATTTCCGCACCAAGGATTGTAAGCTCCCTGGTAAAGGTATCCAGGCGAAGCGCGATCCGGTCGAGATTTCGCAGGCTCCGCTTTGTACCGGAAGTGATCGACGTATCGTTCAGCAGAATCCCCAGGTCACCCTGTCCTTCGTTCACTTTCTGCGTAATTTCATTCACGTTCTTTGAAATGGCCAACAACTGGTCGCCCGTCTGGTTAAGGCTAACGGAAATGGTGCTGTCATTCAAAAGCCGGGCAAGGTCGCCTTCGCCCCGGTTCATCTTTTCGCTCATCTCTTTCAGATTCGTGGCAAACAACCTGCCTTCCTGAATAATACCCTGTGCTTCCTTGAGAATTTCTTCGTAATCGATAGCGCGTCTCGACTGAAGTTCATCGTTTTCGGAAACGCTTTCCGCATCGACCGAGCCGGAGCTTATCTGGATGATTTTATTACCCATCAGTCCCTCCTGACCAATTTCGACCCGGGAATCTTTCTTGATAAACTCCCGGACATCGTCATCGATGGTGAACTTCACCTGTATGCTTGAGTCCGAAACGATACTGATGTCTGAAACAGTTCCGATGTTTATGCCGCCAAACCTGACTTTATTTCCTTCTGCCAGCCCCTTGACATCGTAAAAATAACTGCTGACTGTAATGGATGAGGAGAAGAGATTTTGTTTACTTCCCAGATAATAAACGCCCAGAATGAAAAGCAGCGCTCCTGCCGAAACTAATAGTCCTAATTTTAACTGGCGGGTTTTTGATTGCTTCATAATTTTAAGTTTTTAAGTAAAATAAGCCCGAACCTCCTTATCACTGCTTTCGCTTAACTCCCTGAAGGTGCCTTCAACATAAAACCGGCCATCGGCCATGAGTTTCAGTCTGTCGGCCGTCATCCGGGCACATTTCATATCGTGCGTGATAATGATTGACGAGGTATTATATTTCTCACGCACATGCAGGATCAGTTCACTTATTTCTCCGGCGGTGACCGGATCAAGTCCTGTCGTTGGTTCGTCATAGAGTATAATCTCGGGCTTCAGGATCAGCGTTCTCGCCAGTCCGATCCGTTTTCTCATACCGCCCGACAGTTCCGCCGGCATTTTATTGATTGTATCCTGAAGCCCGACGTGCTCCAGCGCTTCCTCAACCAACTCTTTCATTTCAGCCTTATTCTTATAAACCTGACTTCGCCTGACGGGAAATTCAAGATTTTCACGAACGGTCATCGAATCGTAAAGGGCTCCGCCCTGAAAGAGGTATCCCACTTTTTTGCGCAGTTCATTTCGTTCATCATTGTTCAACTCTGCCATATCTTCTCCCAATACCCTGACTTTCCCTTCATCAGCGGCAATTAATCCGACGATACACTTTATCATCACCGACTTGCCTGTACCTGATTTTCCCAGTACAGCCAGGTTCTCCCCCCGGAAAAGATCAAGGCTGATATCAACCAGGACATCATTTTTCCCAAACGACTTCTTCAGATGTTCTATCTCAAGCACCTTTTCCATAGTCTTAAATTTTCTCCGTGAGCTGCGTAATCTGAACGGCAAGCAGGTCGATAATGAAAATCACCAGAGAAGCAGTTACCACAGCTGAATTAGCTGCCTGCCCGACGGACTCGGTTCCGCGCTGCGTATTGTAGCCCTTATAGGATCCGATAAGTCCGATGAAAAAGCCAAAAAAGAACGTTTTTATCGTCGCAGGAATGATGTCTGAAAAACTTAAAGCGTCAAAAGCCTGCGACATAAAAAGTGTCAGTGACACGCGGTCACTCATGGTGACAGCAAAAAAAGAACCCATCATGCCAATGGCATCAGCAATGACAACCAGCACAGGGATCAGAATCGTGGAAGCCAATACCCTGGTCGCAACGACATAGTTCAGAGGTCTGGCCCCTGACACTTCCATGGCATCCAGTTGCTCTGTGACTTTCATGGCTCCAAGCTCGGCCCCGATACCGGAACTGACTTTTCCTGCACACAGCAGCGCGGTAATCACCGGCCCGATTTCACGGACAATCGAAACAGAAATCATCCCGGGCAATAGCGATTGCGCACCAAATTCAACCAGCACGGGGCGCGACTGCAAAGTCAGTACGAGTCCCATGATAAAAGCCGTCACAGCAATGAGCGGTAATGTTTTGTTGCCAATGTAGTAGCCCTGCCGCATCAGCTCTTTGTATTCAAACGGGGAAGTAAAAAATTGCCAGATCACCCGTCCGGTGAATATCAGAATATCTCCGACTTCCGTAAAAAAAGCTTCGAGCGATTGCCGGATGTTACTTTTAAATTTCATGTAGTGCTATTGGTATAAGGATTTTCCTGCAATAAATAAACATCTGTATAATTAAAATACAAATACCATTCTCGCTGGTAAACCGGGCATTAACAAGTGAAGGATATCCCGCAAAGTAACTGAGATATAATGATGTAAAATAAATAAAAGAAAATCCCGTTCGGGAAATAGTAAAAACAAAATTGTGGATAAATGTTCAAAGTTGTAGACAAATTCCTACAATATTTACCCGGCTTGATCATGAATAGGGCTGTCCGGAGCCGGGGTAAAGTAAAACCTGTTTTGGAGTTACAGGCGCCCACTCTGAACGGCGATAGTTGCCCGTGATGATTAAAAGGAACTTTCACGTGAAAGATTTTAAGGTTCAGAAAACAGTCTCCTTGGTGGTTTTAACTATATTTGCGCCGGTATGATCCTAAAACTGAAGATAACCATATTCGTGTTTTTGGCGGGAATACTGCCAACCCTGGCTCAAATTGATGATGTTTCGCCGGAAAACTTCGGCTCCTACCGGACACCGGAGGAGGCTGGTCAGGATTCACTTGGACAGGAGGAAACGGTAAAAAAGAAGAAAGTTCCTTCATTCATCCGGTCATGGAAACTAACCGATTTCGGTGCAGTAATGGAAAAAACGGAGCTTGACACAGCACTCGATTTCTTCCAGGTTTATGACCCTATTTTTCAAAAAAGTATCAGTAACAGTTATACCGGAAATCTGGGAGGCGCTTATTTGTCGAACGATTATTTCAGCCGGGAACCCGAGTCTGACTTCTATTTTTACCGGTCGTTCGATGTTTATGCCAAATTTCCGGAGTCAATCCGGTTCCTGAATACCACTACACCTTACACCCTGCTCGATTATAGTCAAAGTGAGAATAAAAATGTAAGAGCTGAGTCTCGGTTTAACGTCTACCACAGTCAAAATACAAATCCAAAGTTCAATTTTAGTTTCCTTTACGACCAGGCAAAGTCGACCGGACAATACCAATTGCAGGAAACCAAATTTCACACAATCGGCTTTAATACCACTTATGTGTCCGACCGCTTTAATTCGCACTTCAACTTGCTTTTCAACCGCCATGAAGGACAGGAGAACGGAGGATTACAAGCCGGGCAGGATCTGAATGAATACGATGAGACAGAAACCTACCTCGTTAATCTGGCCGATGCCTGGTCCAAGCTTCAGAATAATACGGTATCGCTGACAAACGAGTATAAGATCGGTAAGACAGAGGATAAAAAAACCGAAAAAGGGCAGGCATACGAAGTATTCAGGCCGATCACCGGACTGATCCATCAGGTCGAATATTCCGGAAATAAACGTTACTACACCGACAATAATCCCCGGTCCGGTTTCTACCGCAACGTCTACCGCGACACGGTTACAACCGGCGACACAGTTTCCTATAACAGGTTTACCAATATTTTTCAACTGAAGTTTTATGAAAACCCGGACCGGAAATTTACTTTCAGCAAGAGGGCCTATGCCGGATATGATATGATCAGTATCCAAATGCCGGGGCAGGAAACCTATGCATTAAAAAAAGAAAATACCCACAATCTTTTTGTAGGAGGAGGCATCTCCCGAACTGAAGGGGAATTCTGGAGATGGAATGCTGAGGGCAAAATCTATCTGACCGGATTCCGTACGGGGCAAACCGAACTGAGCGCCTACATCTACAAACCGCTTAAAATAGGCAAAGACACCACCAGCCTGTATGTGGCGGGTGAATTGAATACCCTTGTGCCCGATCACTTCATTCAGGATTATCGTTCCAATCATTACGACTGGGTTAACCGGTTTAAAAACACGAATGAAATGATCATCCGCTCCCGCATCCAATCACAGGAGTATAAGCTGACCGTCGGACTGAATTATGCACTGATCAGTAACTACATTTATAACGATTCGCTGGCGCTTCCCAATCAGGGAAGCAAGGAGATGCTGGTCTTGGCGGCTTATGCCAACAAGGATTTCGTTTCGCCCCACTGGCTCATCAGGGCGCAGCTTCTTTGGCAGAACAGCGGCCAGCCCGATTATCTGCACTTGCCTGCCTTGACCGGCTTTTTCAGTTTAAGTTACAAGACGATTATTTCGAAGGTACTGCACACCATGTTAGGTTTTGATGTCAGGTATCACACCGAATTCGAAGCCGACGCCTACGATCCCGCTACCGGACAGTTCCACTGGCAGAACAAGCAAAAAATCGGCAACTATCCTTTTGTCGACCTGCATGCTAATTTAAAATTGAAGCGTACACGGGCTTTTTTTCAATTGAAGAATGCCGCCAGCGGATTTTTGCCGGGTGATTTTTGGTCAGCTCCTGACTATCCGGCCCCACGGCGGACGTTCCGCCTGGGCATTGCCTGGTCTTTCTATGATTAGGTCATCTAAATTTCATCGATGAAAATGAAGACATACGTACTTCCGATCCTTTTTTTGTTTGCCGCAATACTTTGGTATTGTGCGGGCCGGCACAGCATCAAGGAGAGCGGAGATCAGCTTCAGGACGAAACAGAACTCACCCGGATTATGAAATCGGGGGTTTTAAAAGTCGTAGTCGATTACAACTCGACCAATTACTTTATTTACCAGGGTGTTCCCATGGGTTTTAAATATGAGATCCTGAAGCACCTGGCTGCCGACATGCAGGTTAAACTCGAGATTGCCGTCAGCAACAGTCCGGAAGAAACCTACAGAGGGCTGGTCAAAAAAAAATATGATCTGATTGCCAAAAACCTGATCGTGACCAAAGAGCGGGATGAACTAATTGATTTTACCGAATACATTGAACAAACCAGACAGGTGCTCGTGCAGCGTAAACCCGACAACTGGATGCTTATGGCCGCTGACGTTGTCGAGGATTCGCTGATCCGCAATCAGCTCGACCTGGCCGGAAAACGCGTTTATGTGCAAAAAGCATCACCGTATTATACGCGGTTGCTCAACTTATCCGAAGAAATCGGTGAAGAGATCAACATTATCCAGGACAGCATTTTTGGTATGGAACAACTGGTTGCCATGGTGGCAAAAAAAGAGATCAGCTATACAGTATGCGACGAAAACGTGGCGAAGGTGAACAAAATTTATTACCCCGACCTGGACATCGAAACGCCGGTGAGTTTTCCCCAGAAAATCGCCTGGGCCGTTCGCCACGACTCACCCGAGTGGTTAAACTACCTCAATAACTGGATCATTAACTTCAGAAAGAGTGCCACCTACCGCGTTCTTTATGAAAAATATTTTGAATCTCCACGTTCAGCGACGCGGTTCAACAGCGATTACAATTCCTATACCGGGGGAAAGATATCTCCCTATGACGACCTGATCAGGGAGGTTTGCAAAGAAGCCGGCATGGACTGGAGGCTGGTTGCGGCCGTTATCAGGCAGGAATCGAATTTTGATCCGGCGGCCGAGTCCTGGAGCGGGTCATACGGACTCATGCAGGTCCGTCCCGAATCGGCCGACATGTTCAAAATTCAGGATTATAAAAATCCCAGGGGAAATATTCTGGTGGGTGTCAGTCTGTTGAAATGGCTGGATGAGCATTTTAAAATAGAAGTTCCTGATTCGACCGAACGCATCAAATTTACGCTTGCCGCTTATAATGTCGGGCTCGGACATGTACAGGATGCTCAGCGACTGGCTGAAAAATACGATCGTATACCCATTGTCTGGGAAGACAATGTCGATTTTTTTCTGCTGAATAAATCGGCAGCAAAATATTACCGGGACCCGGTGGCAAAATATGGTTATTGCAGAGGAGACGAATCCTACGAATTTGTCATGAAAGTTCTTGATACCTACAGCCACTATTTAAATGTTATCGGGAAATAGCCAGGCTGTTTTCGCCGATCATATCCAGGAATTCCGTAAGGATCATCGCGGTAGCGCCCCAGATTGTTTCGTGCTCAAAAGAATAATACGGCACCTCAATCATACCGATACTCGTCTTCATTACGGTGTGTTTCACCTCCAGTTCCTTTTGAAATTTCTGAACCGGCAACAGCAATATCTTTTCGGCCTCCTCTTCATTCAGACGAAATTCAGGCTGATAATTGATCCAGCCAACATAGGGGAAAACGGTGTACCGGCTCACAGAAACGTACAACTCGGACAACCGCCCCAGTATCTGCACATCCAGCGGAGATATTCCAATTTCTTCCTCCGCTTCGCGCAAGGCAGTAATTTCCGGACTCTCCCCCTTTTCAATCCTTCCTCCCGGAAAGCTAATTTGTCCAGGGTGATTTCTCATTCTGGCATTTCTTTTTGTCAAACAGGTAAATATCTGTCCTCCCGACGGGAACAGCAGGAGCAGAATGCTGCTGTAACGAACCATGTCGATATCCGGATAGGCTACCGTGAGCGTTCTTCCCGGAGGAACCATTTTCAGGTGCGATTTCTGCCCCGGCAGACTGGTTTTTAATAAACGGGCAATATCTTCAGGTAATAACATCCTCATCACGTCATAAATATAATAAAAGTGCTGTCAGTTAACAATGTCAGACCCCGGTTTTTTATTCCGGAAATGACGACCATCTACACAGGCTTCCCCATATGAATCAGCGCATCACCCCGATATACGACCGGAGCATGGTTCATTCCGATTATATACCCGGAAGCCGGAACGTGCACCTTATGTTCGAATTGCCCGTATGGATCTGATACGCTGCCAATGACATCTCCCTTTTCAACTTTTGACCCGTCTTTCACAAAAAACCGGAAAAGTCCGCTATGCCGGGACCTCACCCAGGTTGACTCTGAGATAAGGATGGAGTCCTGATATGAAAAGCCGGCAAGTTCCTTCGAAAAATCGCGCATGCCCAGATGATGCATCAGCCTTAAAATACCGTAAGTGCCACGCTGGGTGATGCGATTATGGATATCGACCGACTTTCCGCCTTCAAATAACAGTATTTTCTTTCCCAGCTTCGTTGCCACTTGCCGGAACGATTGTTCCCGGTCAGGTGCATACACAATAAAACGCGGATTGAAGGCCATTGCAAGGTCCAGCAATGCCGGATCGGTCCTGCTGATACGCACCTGTGAACTGTTGAAGCGAAAACTTCCCCCGGTATGGAAATCGACACAATAATCAACGTAAGGAAGTATCTTTTTCATCAGATTATAGGCAAATATGCTGGCCAGCGATCCGTCTTTCGCTCCCGGGAACATCCGGTTCAGATCCTTTCCATCCGGAAATTCACGCACCCGGTTCAGGAAACCAGGTACGTTAAAAACGGGTATACAGATCAGGGTACCTGCCGACGGCTTGTTTAATTTTTTTGCAATTAAGCTCCTTACGATCTCTATTCCGTTTACCTCATCCCCATGAATACCTCCAATAAGCAGTAACACGGGACCGTCTTTTCGGGCCCGTTCCACAATGACCGGAATTTCAATTTTACTGTGGGTGTACAAACGGGCGATATCCATATTCAGTACCGTTTTTCTTCCCGGCATGATCGGCGTTCCCAGTAACGTTATGGATGCATTCGTTGGCATAGGTTAAATATTTCGTTCAACGTACCGGATAATGCTGTTCGCGATATCCCGCCCAGTTGCGGCCTCAATGCCTTCCAGTCCGGGTGAAGAATTGACCTCCAGGATCAGTGGTCCATGGTTGGACTGCAGCATATCTACCCCCGCAATACCCAAACCAAGAACCCGGGCAGCCTTCAAAGCGGCATTTTCCTGTTCTTCCGACAGCTCAATGATGCTGGCAGTTCCTCCCCGATGCAGGTTTGAACGGAAATCGCCGGGTTTGCCCTGCCGCTTCATAGCTCCTACGACCACACCGTCAACCACAAACGCCCGGATATCCGAACCCTTGGCTTCTGCAACATATTCCTGAACGATAACTCTGGCTTTAAGCCCGTTGAAGGCTTCAATAACCGACTCCGCAGCATTGTCTGTTTCGGCGAGAACTACGCCCAAACCCTGTGTACCTTCAAGCAGCTTGATCACTACCGGAGCGCCTCCGGCACTGCGGATAATATCTTTCACATTGCGCGAATAATTGGAAAAAACGGTCTTTGGCAGGCCCAGTCCGGCACGGCTTAGTATCTGCAGACTCCGGAGCTTATCACGTGAACGAACGAGCGCCTGTGATTCGATGGCCGTGAATACCTTCATCATTTCAAACTGCCGGACAACGGCCGTGCCATAAAAAGTAACGGAAGCACCAATACGGGGAATCACGGCGTCAACCTTCTCAATCAGATTTCCTTTATAAATAATAGCCGGATTTTTTTTCTCGATGACCAAATCACATTTGGAATGGTCTACTACCAGCATCTCGTGCCCCTTTTTCTCACCTGCCTCAATCAATCGCTTGGTGGAATACAGGTGCGGATTTCGGGATAAAACTACGATTTTCAATTGTTTAAACTGTTAAATGGTAAAACTGACAACTTGCAATGCTCACGGTTTAAAGGTTGCAGGATAACAATACAAAAGAATCAATGTTCATAGTAAGATCCTTCATTGCTTCCGTCCCGGCATCCTTCTTCCTTTATATCTCCACTCGAATACTTTGACAATTCTCCGGTATGACAGGTTCTTCCGACCACTGTCGACCACAAACCGTCCGGACAAAAATTTACGCCCCAGCAACACCGGGAATCGCATACTGGCCCGTTCGGTAAGCGTGAGTTCCAGGGGGATGATCTGTTCAAAAAGCCTGATGCTGGTTTTAACACTAAAACGTTCTTCCATCAATCCGTTCGAGCTGCGAACTCTTTTTCGTGAAAAATCATCAAAAACGACCTCCTTGTTATCGTAACGTTCATGTTCCGGATCCAGAAAAAAGCAGTGCAATCTTTCACGCCCGTCATTGCTTATAACCTCGATGGTATGGCAATGAAAACTCGACGTATAG
Organism: Prolixibacteraceae bacterium; assembly: GCA_038562555.1. Classification (GTDB taxonomy): domain Bacteria; phylum Bacteroidota; class Bacteroidia; order Bacteroidales; family Prolixibacteraceae; genus JBCFBK01. Next base: position 209,611 of record JBCFBK010000002.1, read on the forward strand.
GCTCCTGTATCGACCTTAACCTCAATTTTTTCCAGGCCCAGTTCCGGAAAATCGGCAATATCCTGCCGCCCGATTAGAATTTGCTGTCTCATTTCAGATAATGCCGAAAAAAGCTCTTGCGACAAACATGTACAACAACAGTCCCAGCACGTCGTTGGTGGTTGTTATAAACGGACCCGTAGCGAGAGCCGGGTCGATATTCATTCTATTGAGCAGCAAGGGGATAATCGTTCCGGACATGGAGGCAAAAACAATTACAATAAACAAGGTACAACTAACGGCCAGTGTCAGCTGAAAATTATTGCTGAAGAAATAATTATAGATGAAAATAATGAATGAAAAAAACAGAGCTGTGATAACCCCGACCGTCAATTCCTTGAGCAGCTTTTGCCAGATGGAATCAAAATTCCGTGAGCCGTTTGCGATACTCTGGACAACGATTGAGGAAGACTGTACCCCCACGTTTCCGGCTGTTGCGGCGATCAGCGGAATGAAGAAAGCCATTGCCGGGATCTGGCTGATGGTACCGGCATTTGAACCGAGCACCCGGGCGCCAAGCAAGCCTCCCACTGTACCGATTACCAGCCAGGGAATCCGGGCACGGGTTTGCTGCCAGATTTTGTCGCCCGGCTCCACATCGCCCGTGATACCAGAAACCATTTGGTAATCTCTTCCTGCCTCTTCACGGATCACGTCAACGACATCATCGATCGTAATCCGCCCTTTCAGCCGCCCCATATGATCAACCACAGGCAGCGCTACCATATCGTATTTTTCCATGATCTGCGCCACTTCTTCCTGCCGGGTGTCGGTTCTGACCGAGTGAATATCTTCGGTAATAATGTCGCGTACTTTGGCCTGGGTGGGCTTTTGGATCAGCTTTGACAGGGAAAGGATTCCTTTCAGTATGTTATCGTCATCCACCACATACACGTAATAGATCTCGTCGATTTCCTCAGCCTGCACTGATATTTCCTTCAGACAGGTCTGGACACTCCAGTTTTCATTTACCTTGACCAGTTCTTTGGCCATCAGCCCTCCCGCTGTATCCTCATCATAGGCAAGCAGATCGGCGATGTCGCCAGCCTGTTCCTTGTCTTCTATCTCCCGGAGTACCGCCTCTTTCATCTCCTCGTCCAGATCGCCGATAACATCGGCAGCGTCGTCCGAATCCATGTATTCGATGAACTGGCTTGCAATAACACCCGGAGGAAGGATCTTCAAAAACCGGTTACGGTCGTTTTCAGGAATTTCGACCAGTACATCCGATGCCAGTTCACCGTCAAGTTGCAGGTAGAGGTATTTCGCTTCCTCCATGGAGAGTTCTTCCATGATCTCTGCAATATCGGCAGGATGGAGGTCCGCAAGCATTTCCTTTACTCCCGACGAGGCTTCCTGTTCAAGATAGCCTTTCAGGCGATCGATAAATTCCCTGTTTATTTCAGCTCTCATTGGTTGGCAGGTTTGACTGGCTGCTGATCAGCCTTGTTAAGTATTCAAATTCCCGGACACTTAATTGCTCGGGGCGTTTTGAAAAAATATCCTGATGCTTTACAGCTTCATCGGTCAGAAAAGACCGGAGCGAATTTCTCAGGGTTTTCCGCCTTTGGTTAAATGAAGCCTTAATTACGCTGATGTAAAGCTTTTCATCGCAATTGGTTTTTTCCCGGGTATTCCGGCTGCAACGAATAACAGCTGATTTCACTTTCGGAGGCGGTATGAAAACCTGTTCCGACACCGTAAAGAGATAATCGATCTGATAATAAGTCTGAAGGATGACACTCAGAATTCCGTAAGTTTTTGATCCCGGCCCGGCACTCAAGCGCTCGGCCACCTCTTTTTGAAGCATACATACGATTTCGGGGACCCGGTCCTTGTATTCAAGTATCCGGAAGAAAATCTGTGACGATATGTTATAGGGAAAGTTACCGATAACGGTAAACATGCTCTCAAAATAACGATCGACGTCCATCTTGAGGAAATCGCCCTGAATGATCCGTCCTTCCAATTGCGGATAATGTGTTTTCAGATAATCGACTGACTCCCGGTCGATTTCAACCACCGTTGTCCGGCAGTTCTCTCTCTGAAGTAAAAACTGCGTGAGCACACCCATGCCGGGGCCAATTTCAAGCACATCGGGGACTTGCTTTTGTTGCAGGCTCTCCACGATCTTGCCGGCGATATTCCTGTCTTTCAAAAAATGCTGCCCTAAGTTCTTTTTCGCCCTTATCATTGTCATGTTCTTACTTTTATAACTTTTCCCGTAGTCCCGGGAATCTGCTCACCCGGATGCTGCTTCATCCCTTTCCCGGGCACAAGTAATCTGTCGCAAACCGGGTCGCCAAAAATAACGTATAAAATCGTTGTGACGAACGTTTTTTTTGTGGTCATTCACGCGATTGAAAACAAATCTCTATTTTTGTCAGCGCGGAATGATGTTAAGGACAGCGACTGCAAATTTTAAAAGTTAGAATTTACAGGGTAATGCCTCAACCGTTTTTTAAAATTAGTGCATTTCCTTAAATAAACAAGTTCATTTTGAAACTGAAATTATTCAAACTCCTGCAGTTTCTGGCCTTTCTGGCTTTGGGACTGATCCTTTTCTGGCTGATATACAAAGATCAGGATATCAACAGGATCAAATCTGTCCTGCAAAATGACGTCAACTATACCTGGATCTGGATTTCACTTGTTTTGGGTATCTTAAGTCACATTAGCCGGACTTTGCGCTGGATACTGATGATCGAGCCCCTGGGTAAGCGCCCCCGCGTACGCAACACTTTCTTGTCGGTCATGGTCGGCTATCTGATGAATCTGGTTTTTCCCCGTATGGGCGAAATATCCCGTTGCGGCGTTTTGTCGCGATATGAAAAGATCTCGTTCACCAAACTGGTCGGGACGGTTGTTACAGAACGCATCATCGACATCCTGATGTTGTTGTTCTTTACCCTGCTTGCCGTTGTCACTCAGTTTGGAAAGATCCTTCAGTTTCTTGCCAATAATCCCGAAATAGAGCAAAAGCTTTCCGGGATGGCCCTTTCACCCTGGTTCCCGGCAAGCCTGATCGTCCTGATCGCGATTTTTTTTCTGTTCCGGAGAAAGCTCCGCAGCTCGGCCTTTTACTGCCGGATCCGCAATACAGTTATAAAATTCGGGGAAGGCCTTAAAACTATCCGCGACATGCGGAACAAATGGCTTTTCATCTTTCATACGCTGTTTATCTGGCTCATGTATTACCTGATGCTCTATGTGGCATTCTTTTCATTTGATTTTACATCACATTTAACCGTTTTTGCCGGACTGATCACTTTTGTCCTGGGCAGCTACGGAATGGTCGCCCCGGTACAGGGCGGAATCGGCGCCTGGCATTTCATGGTAGTCCAAAGCCTGTTCGTATATGGGGTGGCTAAACCTGACGGGATCATTTTTGCCCTTCTGGCACATTCGACCATGACGGCGATGTATATTGTTATCGGTATGGTCTCGCTCATAGTCCTGCCCTTTATAAACAGGAAAGCACGCTAGCTATTCTTTAAAATCCATATCTTAGCGCCAATTATCATTGATTTTGAATACGGAACTTTTCATAGCACGACGCCTGTTTTCCTCCAGGGATGAGTCACGTCATTTATCAAGCCGGATCGTTCGTCTGGCTGTGGCCGGGATTAGCCTTGGCATGGTCGTTATGATCCTCGCTGTTGCCATTGTTGTTGGCTTCCAAAATGAAGTGGAAGGCAAGGTTAATGGCTTTGCTGCACATCTGCAGATTGTCAACTACGACAGTAACCAATCGTACGAAACAGGAGCGGTCAGAAAGGATCAGGTGCCACTCGGCCGGCTGCGCAAACTGGACGGGATCAGTCACGTTCAGGAATTCGCCACAAAGCCGGGGATGATTAAAGCCGGTGATGAAATACAGGGTGTTGTTTTAAAAGGCATAGCTCCCGGTTTCGACTGGAGTTTTTTCGAAAAAAACAAGGTTGAAGGCATTCCGATTCAGCTCGATTCCGGACGGACCGATCAGATCTGGATATCCGCGCAGCTGGCCGCGAAGCTCAGGCTCAGGTTGGGCGACCAGGTCCGGATGTATTTTCTGAATGAAAACGAAAAGCTGCCGCGGATCAGACAGTTTACGATTGGAGGAATCTACCGTACCGGACTGGAAGAATTTGATCTGACCTTTGTGCTGACCGATATCCGGCATGTTCAACAGCTCAATTCATGGGCAGACAACCAGGTGAGCGGATACGAACTGTTCCTGAACGATCCGGAAGATCCGGAAGATCCGGAATTCATGGTCCGGACCGAAATATCGCTTGTACAAAAGGAAAACGCCCCGTTCCTGCACGTTGTCAATGTAAAAAGAAAGTTTCCCCAGATCTTCGACTGGCTCGACCTGCTCGATATGAATGTATGGGTTATACTCACGCTTATGGTACTGACTGCCGGTTTTAATATGATATCGGGACTGTTGGTCATTATCCTTGAACGTACCCAAATGATCGGCATCCTGAAATCGATGGGTGCCGCAAACGCCAACGTCCGGCGAATTTTTCTGTATTTATCGGCATTCCTGATCGGAAAAGGACTACTGTGGGGAAATCTTCTGGGTATTTTACTTTGCCTCGTTCAATACTATTTTAAGCCTGTTCATCTCGATCCGGCGTCTTATTACGTCTCAACGGTTCCCATTAACCTTTCTCTGAGCCACCTGTTGTTTTTAAATCTGGGGGCTCTTGCTGTTACCATGCTGATGCTGATCGCGCCGTCCTTCTTCGTCAGTCGCATTTCGCCCGAAAAAACAATCAGGTTTGATTAAGGGAAATTGCTGTATTGTCGAATTGTTAAACGGCTCACAGCGAATAGCCTGCAGCTTCCCGGCTAAACAGCATTCATGGCCTCCACCGGATCCAGGCGGGCTGCACTGAGCGCAGGCAAAAAGCCGGATAATAATCCGATCATTCCTGAGATAAACAACCCCAGCACGATGTTCCCTGCGCTCAGAATGAGTGTAATGTCGGCCAGAGTGTTCACCAGGGTCGTTCCTGCAAACACAAAAACAAGTCCAACCATACCTCCGAGCAGCGAAAGGATGACCGACTCAAAAATAAATTCCATCAGAATAAAGTAACGTTTAGCTCCCAGCGACTTCTGAATGCCGATGATATGCGTCCGCTCCTTAACCGACACGAACATAATATTGGCAATCCCAAATCCTCCGACCAGGATACTAAAACCGCCTATGATACTGCCCGCGATGTTAAAAACAGCAAAGAACGAATCCAGACTGCCGGATATCACGCTCACTTCATTCAGTGCAAAATTATTCTCCTCCATGGGTTTGAGCCGCCGGATAGTTCGCATAATTCCCTCAATTTCGGCTTTGAAATATTCATGGTCGACGCCCGGCTTGGCCTTTACATTGATCGTTTGTCCCTGATCCCTGTTCCTGAAATCAACCAATTGAACAGCAAAAGGCACGGAAACGTGAACACGTTTGTCCATACTGGTCCCAAACATATCAGACCCTTTTTTCCTGTAGGCGCCGATCACAAGCAGCCGATGCCCCATCAACTTGATTTCTTTCCCCACCGGACTGTTGTTCTCAAACAATTGTCCGACCAGCTCACTCCCGATAAGTGCCACCGGAACCCCGGAACGACTCTCATCCTCAGTAAAATACCGCCCTTGCTCCACGTCGAGGCTCCACATGTCAAGCAGACCGTGAGTGGTCGCCAGTACTTCGGCATTTTCGGAGCTGGCCCCCTGGTACTGCACGGTAGCATTAAATCCGGTGAGAAAAATGGCATTCCCGGTCAGTTTTGACCGTCTGCGGATTTCTTCTTCCTCCTCCATCCGCGGAACCGGACGGTTCTGGTAACGCCACCACGGATACTCAGTTTCTCCTTCGGGAGGAGTCCATGGCCACTTCTGAATAAAGAGCATGTTGTTGCCCAGTGAATTCAGACTGTTCCTGATATAATTTTCGAGTGAATCGATAACGGTAAAAACAGAGATGATCGCAAAAATGCCAATCGTAATCCCAAGAAGCGACAAAAATGTCCTCAGTCTGTTCGATCGAAGCGAATTACCGGCAAACGAAAAACTCTCTAATATTAACCGCGCAAAAAGCATAACTTGTTTTACCGTTAAAATTAATGGAATTCATCCAGCACTCAAGCACTCGTTAAAGAATAATTTTATCGTCCGGAAACACGCTCCCGAGAAATCCCTCAGTCTCATCTGCATACCAGCCCAGCATTCTCCGGGGCGTGAAAAAGTCAAAATACAGATCTGTCATATTTATTTCCGCATGTTACAACACCGGGAAAAACACAGTAAGGCCGATAAAGAAATTATTAAAAGTAGGCCTGGTAGAATAAAAAAAACCAGACGTTTTTACTATCTTTGTGCATCAATATTAAAGGGCTATAAATGAAGGAATTAAAAAAGATCAAATCCGCATTGATCTCCGTTTATCACAAAGACAAATTAGATCTGATTATAAAAAAACTGCACGGACATAATGTTCGTATTTATTCAACCGGCGGAACTCAATCATTTATAGAAAGTTTAGGTATTCCTGTTACAGCCGTTGAAACCCTTACCGGGTATCCTTCTATTCTTGGAGGAAGGGTCAAGACGCTTCATCCGAAAGTTTTTGGCGGTATACTCTGTCGCCGTGATCATGCGGGAGATCAGGAACAAACTGTGCAGTACGATATTCCGCAGATCGACCTTGTCCTTGTCGACCTTTATCCCTTTGAAGCAACAGCAGCAGCCGGCGCTACGAACGAAGAAATCATTGAAAAGATTGATATTGGTGGCATTTCACTGATTCGCGCCGCGGCCAAAAATTTTAATGATGTGCTTATTATTTCTTCACAGGAACAGTATCCCGATCTGATCAGTTTACTTGATGAAAAAAATGGCGAAACTTCATTGGCCGACCGCAAAGCATTTGCCTGCAAAGCCTTTGCGACGTCATCCCATTACGACTCGGCCATTTTTAACTTTTTTAGTGCCGGCGACGGCAATAAAAGCCGGATCAGCCTGAACGACGGGCAAGAACTCCGCTACGGTGAAAATCCCCATCAGTCGGCGACCTTCTATAAATTCAACAATACGTCGGCATCGGTGACCCTGGCGAATGCGGAGGTACTCCAGGGGAAAGCCCTTTCATACAATAACCTCCTGGATGCCGACGCTGCCTGGAAATCAGCTAGTGACGCCTGGCACGCGGTTACACACATCCGCGACAAGGTTGCCGTTTCCGTTGTCAAACATTTAAATCCCTGCGGTCTGGCCGTTTCGGGGAATATTCTCGAATCGCTCGAACTGGCATGGTCAGGCGATCCGGTCAGCGCCTATGGCAGCATCATTTGTTTAACGGGACCAGTCACGGGTGAGATCGCCGAATGGTTTAATAAGAAATTTGTCGAAATCATTATTGCGCCAGCATTTACTCCGGAAGCACTCGATTTGTTAGCCAAAAAGAAAAACCTCCGGTTAATGGCAACCCCCCCGAAACAGGAAAAGACAGCGGAAAAGCTTTACAGGTCAATCAGTGGCGGAATGCTCGTACAGGATGAAGATGAGGGTATGGATTCGGAGTTTAAAAATGTAACTAAAATTCAGTTTGAGAGGAATAAACTAAATTTGGCTAAATTTGGTATTGCTGCCTGTAAGCATTTAAAGAGCAATTCGATTGCCCTTGTAACCGAAAATAAGGATGGTTCATTCTGGTTAACCGGAGCCGGAATGGGGCAGCCAAACCGGCTGGATAGTTTACGTCAGCTGACTATTCCCCGGTTTAACCTGAAGGACGGAATCCGCATTGATGAAGCGGTGCTTGTTTCAGATGCGTTTTTCCCGTTCCGCGACAGTATTGAGGCTGCCAATGAGTTTGGTGTTAAATTCGTCGTCCAGCCCGGGGGAAGTATCCGCGACGAGGAAGTAATTCAGGCGTGCGACGAGTATGGAATTGCGATGTTGTTTACCGCTCGCAGACATTTTAAACATTGAATAAAGCGAATCATATAACAGGAAATTAGGAGAAACAAAATATGGGATTATTTTCTTTTTTAACGCAGGAAATCGCCATTGACCTGGGAACGGCCAATACGATCATTATCCAGAACGACAAAATTGTATTGGACGAACCGTCTGTGGTAACGATTGACCTGAAAACCGAAAAATTAGTGGCTGTTGGAGAAAAAGCGCGTCAGATGCAGGGGAAAACACACGCCAATTTAAGAACGATCAGGCCGCTTCGTGATGGGGTAATCGCCGACTTCAATGCTGCCGAGCAGATGATGCGGGGAATGATCAAGATGATAAATCCCAAGTCGAGACTCTTCTCGCCTGCACTTAAGATGGTCGTTTGCATCCCATCGGGTTCTACAGAAGTGGAAGTCCGTGCAGTTCGCGACTCATCCGAACACGCTGGTGGCCGCGAAGTATACATGATCTATGAGCCCATGGCAGCAGCCATCGGGATCGGATTGGATGTGGAAGCGCCCGAAGGAAACATGATCGTTGATATTGGCGGTGGGACCACCGAAATTGCTGTGATTTCCCTGGGCGGCATTGTTACCAATAAATCAATCCGCATTGCCGGAGACGACCTTACCGCCGACATTATGGAATATATGCGTCATCAGCATAATATTAAAATCGGTGAACGGACTGCCGAAGAAATCAAGATCAATGTGGGGTCTGCTCTTTCGCAATTGGAAAGCCCACCCAATGACTATATTGTGCAGGGACCGAATCAAATGACAGCTTTGCCCATCGAAGTACCGGTTTCCTACCAGGAAATTTCACACTGTCTGGAAAAATCAATTTCAAAGATTGAAGCGGCTATTCTCAGTGCCCTGGAACAAACCCCTCCGGAACTCTACTCGGACATTGTCTCCAAAGGGATCTACCTGGCCGGTGGAGGCGCTTTACTTCGCGGACTGTCGAAACGGCTGACAGAAAAATTAAATATCGTATTCCATGTGGCCGAAGATCCGTTGAGAGCTGTTGCCCGTGGTACCGGTATCGCACTTAAAAATGTTGACAAATTCTCCTTTCTGATCAGGTAAGCTGAACAGGAAGGAAGAAACGTTCGTCTTGATGAAAAGTTTGTTGCGCTTCCTTTCCCGGAATTATTTCGTGCTGCTGTTTCTGACTCTTGAGTCAATCAGCCTGATTCTGGTACTGCGGTATAACAACTATCAAAACGTCAAATTTTTCAATTCCAGCACCTATCTTGTTGCCAGGTTTTATGAAACGTTTAACTCCGCCTTCGGCTATTTCCGGCTTCATCAGGTAAACTCGGAACTTGCCGCTGAGAATGCCCGGCTGAAAAACGAGCTTCAGGAAATCCTTCATCCCGAAAAGGCGCCGGTATTCGACAATTTTGTTCCCGACGCCCTGGTCCCCGACAGCCTTCGCCGCGACAGTGTAAGCAAAGACAGTGTCAACCGCGGAAACATGCTCCCTGCCGACACGGCTGTCAAGATAGCCGGCGACAGCATCCGGATCAGGGAGATACGCAGGAATTTGGATGTCCGCTATCGCTTTATCCCGGCCAGGGTAATCAATAACTCGGTGAACCGGCAAAACAATTACATCACGATCAACAAAGGCCGCCTCAATGGCGTGAAGCCAGAGATGGGAATTGTGGGGCCGAATGGAATTGTTGGTATCATCACCAATGTGACCGATCATTATGCCACCGGACCAACCGTTCTGAATAAACGCTGGCGTGTTTCTGCAAAAATCAAAAAGAGCAGCTACTTTGGCTCCTTAAACTGGGACGGTCTCGATTACCGGACGGCCCAGTTAAACGAAATTCCTTTTCATGTTGAACTTACGGAAGGTGATACGCTGGTAACCAGTGGATACTCATCTGTTTTCCCTGAAGGGATCATGATTGGCCGGATCGAAAAGTTTGAAATCGGCAGCGGCGACAATTTCTATCAGATCAATGTCAGGCTGTCAACCAATTTTAAAACGCTGACCCACGTTGAAATTATAGACGACAAAGATATCGGCGAGTTAAAAACCCTTGAAAAGATCCATCTGAATGATTAACAATCCCTTGAAATATGCGTTGATTTGGATCGTTTTGGTGGCGCTCCAGATTTTGCTGTTTAATCACATTCAGTTCAGCGGGTATGTAAATCCGTATGTGTACGTGCTGTTTATTTTATTGCTGCCTTTTGAAACACCTAAATACCTGCTGCTGCTCCTGGCATTTCTGCTCGGACTCAACATCGACATCTTCGGTAATACGCCGGGACTTCACGCTTCAGCTACGACATTTATGGCTTTTTTAAAGCCAACGGTCGTCAGCCTGATCTCCCCCCGTGACACGATTGATACCAGTTCACCGCCCCGGCTGCAACAGATGGGGCCTGCGTGGTTTATCCGGTATACTGTTATCCTGGTTCTTATCCACCATCTTTTTTTGTTCTATATTGAGGTATTTACTTTAAAAGACTTTATTTTTACCCTGCTGAGGAGCTTTTTTAGTTCCGCATTCACGATTGTTTTTATTGTTCTGAGCCAGTTTTTCATCTTTAAGGAGTAGTTGCCGTGGATAAGTTTGCCAAGCGGAAATACATCGTGGGATCTGTTTTTATTGTCATCGCCATCATCTTCGTTATCCGGCTTTTCTTTCTTCAGGTGGTCGACAGTTCATACAAACAGTACGCAACCCGCAATGTGCTTCGCAGAGTGACCAACTATCCCGCACGTGGACTGATTTACGACCGGAATGGAGAACTGCTCGTACACAACAAGGCCGCTTACGATTTGCTGGTCACCCCCCGGGAACTCCCGCCCTTCGATACGACCGAATTCTGTGAACTGATTCGGGTTGACAGAAAGGAACTGACCGATGCCCTGAAGAAAGCCCGGAAATACTCCACTTACAAATCTTCAGTTATCGTTGAGCAGCTGTCGCCGGAAGTCTACGCCGCGCTTCAGGAAAAGCTGTTTAAATATCCGGGGGTTTTCGCGCAGGCCCGTACGCTGCGTGAATATCCGAGGAAGATGGCAGCCCATATGCTTGGCTACGTAGGCGAGGTGAACCAGGCAATCATCGATAAGGAATCCTATTATACACAGGGCGACTACATCGGCATCACCGGTCTTGAACGGACCTATGAAGAAGCACTGAGAGGTACCAAAGGCGTTAATTTTTACCTGTATGATGTTCATAACAGGCCGAAAGGCGCCTACTGGGATGCCAAAAACGATACGGCAGCCGTGCTGGGGAAGAATCTGATTTCGACCATCGACGGCGACCTGCAGTTTTATGCCGAACAGTTAATGAAAAATAAGCGCGGCGCCGTGGTGGCCATTGAACCGGCAACGGGCGAGATTCTCTGTTATTACAGCGGCCCGTCATACGATCCAAACCTGCTTGTTGGCCGTGAACGGAGCAAGAATTACCGGGTACTTCTTACCGATACGCTGAAGCCGCTCACAAACCGGGCTATTTCTTCGTCCTATTCTCCCGGCTCAACCTTTAAACCCATGAATGCACTGATCGCTCTCGAAGAAGGATCGATCACACCCGAAACGCGGGTTTTCTGCAGCGGCCCCGGGTCTTCCCCGATTCGCTGTACCCATAACCACGAATCGCCGATCAGCCTGATCGGAGCCATCAGGGAATCATGTAATCCTTATTTCTGGAATACCTTCCGTTCGGTGATCACGCATTATCCAAAAGCGGAAGAAGGCTATTCCCACTGGCGTACGCATGTATCGAGCTTCGGACTGGGAGAAACACTGGGAAAGGAATTCTACGGACAATCGAAAGGAAATATTCCGCAGATCTCTTATTATGATCGTTACTTTGGGAAAAATCGATGGAACGCGCTTACTATTCGCTCTCTCGCCATTGGTCAGGGGGAAGTGATCCTTACCCCGCTGCAAATGGCCAATATGGTCTCGGTCATTGCCAACCGGGGCTATTACATCGAGCCTCACCTGGTACGGGCCATTGTCGACAAAACCACAGGAACCCAGGACAATCTGAGTTATGAACGCAAGAACAGTACCGTTAGTCGCGATCACTTTGATGACGTCATTGAAGGAATGCGGCAGGTTGTGGAATTAACCAACGCCCGCTACACAACCGCGATAAAAGGGATCGAAATGTGCGGAAAAACCGGGACGATTCAAAATAACCACGGCTCGGACCATTCTGCTTTCATTGCTTTTGCACCGAAAGAAAATCCGAAAATAGCCCTGGCTGTTTATGTTGAGTTCGGTGTATGGGGAGCCAGGCATGCTGCCCCGATCGCCAGCCTGCTTGTCGAAAAGTATTTGAACGACTCCATTGCAGGACCCGCAAGGAAAGCGCTTGAGCAAAAGCTAATCAACACGAATTTACTAAACCCTTATCAACCCAAATAGTGGCAAACCGGAACAACATATGGGTAAATCTTGATCTGCTTACAGTCGTTCTCTATGTGCTGCTGGTGTTCCTGGGCTGGATTAATATCTATGCCGCGGTTTACAATGAAGAACACAGCAGCATTCTCGACATGAGCCAGCGCTATGGAAAGCAGTTGCTGTGGATCATTGCGGCCTTCGTTCTGGCGGCTGTTGTTGTAATTTTCGACAGCCGGTTTTATGTCACCTTTGCCTATGTCTTATATGGATTTACGATTCTGTTGCTGATCGGTGTTTTGCTGGTGGGGACAGAAATAAAAGGTTCGCGTTCATGGTTTCAGATTGGCGGATTTGCCATTCAGCCTGCCGAATTCGTCAAATTCACGACAGCCCTGGCCCTGGCTAAATTTACCAGTTCCTATAACTTTAAGCTGCTCCAGTTTAAATCGCTGGCGGGCGTTGCGGTGATCATTCTGTTGCCGGTCTTGTTGATCTTTATGCAAAACGACACAGGTTCGGCGATCGTTTTCATGGTGTTTTCGCTTGTTCTTTATCGTGAGGGGCTCCCCGGGATCATCCTGTTTATGGGCGTTCTGATGGCCATTGTTTTTATCCTGACCCTGGTCTTAGGCTCGGCTGTAACCATCCTGATCATGGCAGGCACCGGCCTGCTGATCCATTATTTCGTCAGGTTGCAGCTCAATGAGTCGGCCAGGGCCCTGGCGATTTGCCTGGGCGCATTTGGCATTGTCTGGCTCACCGATCTTGTTTTTAAGCTTGGCAGTGATCTCTCCAGCCTGCTGCTGTATGCTTCCATTCCTTCAGCCATAGTCTTTATCGTCTATACCTACCGGAAGGGCTTTAATCAGTTGTTAATCGTTACCGGTGTTTATCTGGTCATGTTAATGATGACTTTCTCGGTCGATTATGTTTTTTCAGAAGTCATGGAACCCCATCAAAAATCACGTATAGAAGAATTGCTTGGGATAAAATCCGATCCGCTGGGTGTCGGGTACAATGTGAACCAATCGAAAATAGCGATCGGATCCGGAGGATTCGCAGGGAAAGGGTTCCTGAAAGGCACACAGACAAAATTTGACTTCGTACCCGAGCAAAGTACCGATTTTATCTTCTGCACCGTAGGTGAGGAATGGGGATTTCTGGGCTCCACTGTTATCATCTTGTCATTCCTGGCATTGCTGCTGCGGCTCGTCTTTCTGGCCGAGCGGCAACGTTCGGTCTTTACTCGTGTGTACGGGTACAGCGTCGCCGCCATCCTGTTTTTCCATTTTGCCATCAACATTGGTATGACAATCGGCCTGGCTCCTGTGATTGGCATTCCGCTTCCGTTCTTCAGCTACGGTGGTTCATCGCTTTGGTCGTTTACTGTTCTTCTCTTTATATTCCTCCGATTGGATGCCAGCCGGATCGAGAAATTAAGCTATTGAGCTGATTCCCGGCACAAAGACTTCGTGCTGTCCAATAAACTGACGGGACGGCATGAAGTTTTTCTTGTAAACCTGCCATTTTTTCCTTATCTTCAAGGTGAATAAGAATTCCAACATGAAATACAAAGCCTATACACTCTCCAATTTTCGTGAAATTCCCCAGATGAAAAAACTGAGCGAAGATCAAAAATTCATCATCGACGTAGTGGGGACCGTATTGCCGTTCAAAGTAAGTAACTACGTCGTCGATGAACTGATTGACTGGGAGGAATACGAAACCGATCCTTTCTTTATCCTGAATTTTCCGCAGAAAAAAATGCTTTCGGAAGAACGCTTCCGGCAAATAGCGGACCTGTTAAAATCCAATGCTGACAAAGCAATCATTAAGGCCGCAGTTGAAAAGATCAGGTTGCAATTAAATCCGAATCCGGCCGGACAGGAAAGCAATGTTCCGGAACTCGATGGCGTCCGTCTGAATGGTATCCAGCATAAATACCGTGAAACCATTTTATTTTTCCCCTCACAAGGACAAACGTGTCACGCATACTGCACGTTCTGCTTCCGCTGGCCGCAGTTCTCTCTGAATAGCTTCAAGTTTGCCATGAAAGAAAGCGATCTGATGATCGGCTATCTGAAGCGACATCCTGAGGTCACCGACATCCTCTTCACAGGGGGTGATCCCGCGGTGATGTCGAGCCGGCATTTCGAACACTATTTTAACGCGATCCTTGATTCCGGTTTGAGCCAGATCAAAAACATCCGGATCGGGACAAAAGCCTTAACTTACTGGCCGTACCGCTTTACCACCGATACCGACGCAAAAGCCCTGCTCACGCTTTTCAAAAAGGTTAAATCGCACGGCATCAACATTGCCCTGATGGCACACTTCAACCACCCAAGAGCATTGAGCACGCCCGCTGCGAAAAAGGCCGTAAAAGCCATACAGGCTGCAGGTGTTCAAATCAGGGCGCAGTCGCCGCTGCTCCGGCACATCAATGACGATCCGGCAGTCTGGGCCAGCTTATGGAAGGAAGAGGTGAGCCAGGGAATCATCCCCTATTATATGTTCGTGGCGCGCAACACCGGCGCCCAGGACTATTTTGCTGTTACCCTCGAAAAAGCCTGGCATATCTACCGGAAGGCGATCCAGCAGGTCAGCGGTATTTGCCGCACGGTCAGAGGTCCCTCCATGTCGTGTGCTCCCGGAAAGATCCAGATTATGGGCACTCAAAAAGTAAAAGGAGAAAAGGTATTCGTATTGAATTTCCTGCAGGGAAGAAATCCCGACTGGGTTGGCCGCCCGTTCTTTGCGCGTTTCAACCCCCAGGCCATCTGGCTCAATGACTTGGAACCCGCGTTCAGCGAAGAGCAGTTTTTCTTTGAGAAAACCGATTTCAAGCTACAACATCATCTGCCGAAAGCCTGTGTATAACAGGCTGCTTTAATGTCAGACCAAACGATTGTTCAACAAAAGCAATCAGCTCCGGGAAAAAGAGGTCAAACGCCGCTTTGATTTGAAAAAACTCTTCATAAAGAACCCGCATTGCCTGATCCGCCTCGTCGGGAAGAGTGGTCCGTTTGCCCATAATGCTGAGCGTCTCGCTGATGCCATCGAGGCAGGCGTAGGATTCCAGCCGCCGGTGAGCGACAAAAAAGGGCAGAAAACGCTTCACTTCAGCCGGCAGGTGCCCGAAATTTGAAAACAGAATGGCGTGAACACGTCTGACAAATGCCGGCAGCGTTTCAGCATGCCAGTTTCCCCAGTATTTGGCAAGAAAGTGGTCGAATACTACGTCGGTCACAATTCCGGCATATCTGCCATAGGGTACCGAGAAATGCCGTGCGCATTCCCTGACGACGGGATGGTTGTCGGTGAAGGAGTCAATCTGCCGGTGAATCAGAATTCCCTGCTGTATTTCCGGAGGAAATTCCAGGTATTTCTTTCCCTTAACCGAGTCGCCGATGAAATTGCCCACCAGGATCCCGTCCGACTGACCCGACAGGTACACATGCGCTAAAAAGTTCATAGAAAAAAGTTCGTTCTTAAACTGTACGAGCGCTTACATTGCAACAGTCATGCCGAGATTTCTTTCTTTCCCTATGCCCGGCGGCCACACTGCAGGAACTCATTTCACTGCAAAATAACCATTTTTATTTATTCCGGCCTTTTGCATAACACATTTTGCTGATACAAAAGTTTATATTGCTTAAATTTGGTACAGCGGCAGCCGGAAAACAACATAACCGTATTAAAAGCAAACGTATGAAGAAGACAATCCTGGCTTACGGAGAATTACTTTGGGACCTGTTGCCAACAGGAAAGGCGCTTGGAGGAGCGACAACAAATTTCATTTTCCGGATTAATTTATTCGGCGATAATGGATTTCTCATCTCCAAACTTGGAAAAGATAAAAACGGAGAAGAAGCCCGCGAAAAAATAATGGAACTGGGGCTTGCCGTACACCATGTCCAGACCGATCCTAAGCTGCCTACCGGAACGGTACCTGTGACACTTGATGCAAAAGGAACACCGGAGTTCGTCATTACCCCGGATGTGGCCTATGACCATATCATGCTGACTGGTGACATGCTTCATCTCGCCGCTCTGGCCGATTGCATTTATTTCGGCACCCTTAGTCAACGGGCAGAACACTCAAGGAATACCCTTTACCAATTACTGAAAGCAGCACCGCAGGCAGTGAAGTTTCTCGATATTAACCTCCGGAAGGATTGCTATACAAAAGAAAGCGTGACGGCAAGCCTTGAAGCAGCCGATATCCTGAAGATCAATGACGAGGAGCTTTTAGTTTTACGGACGCTACTCATGCTATCGGGCGATACGTACCGGGAACTTGCGTTGGAATTACTGGAGAAACACAGGCTGCGGCTGGTATTGGTGACCCTGGCCGAGAAAGGGGCTTTCGAGTTAACCGGAACAGGGCACTACTTCTATGACCCCGGTTACCTGGTGAAGGTTCAGGATACCGTAGGTTCGGGAGATGCCTTTTCCGCAGGCTTTATGCATGAATACCTTGGCGGCCGGACACCGGAAGAGGCGCTGAAATTTGGGAATGCTGCGGGTGCACTGGTAGCAACCACGCAGGGAGGCACCAGGCAGATCACCAAAGATGAAATTATCCGTTTCATGAACACAAAACAAGCACGGATTAGTAGTAAATAAAAAAAGGCCGGTGTCATCCGGCCTCCTGTTATAACCGCGCTTTGATTGCTTTCGTTTCTTCTTCGTAACCGGGCTTTTCCAGCAATGCGAACATATTTTTCTTGTAGGCTTCCACACCAGGCTGGTCGAAAGGATTAACGCCCAAAACATAACCGCTTAGTCCACAGGCCTTCTCAAAAAAGTAAATCAGTTGGCCCAGATAGTATTCGTTCAATACGGGCAGCTCGATTAACAAATTAGGTACGCCCCCGTCAACGTGGGCGAGCATGGTTCCCAGTCCGGCCATTTTGTTAACCTCATCTACCCGTTTCCCGCTCAGAAAATTCAGTCCGTCGAGGTTCTCGGGGTCGGTAGGGATCCTAACTTCATTGCCGGACTTGCCAACAGAAATCACGGTTTCGAACAACCGGCGTTCCCCTTCCTGTATATACTGCCCCATCGAATGGAGATCGGAGGTAAAATCGACGCTTGCAGGGAAGATCCCCTTCCCTTCTTTTCCTTCGCTTTCGCCGAAAAGCTGTTTCCACCATTCTGCAAAAAAGTGCAGTTTTGGATTGTAATTAACCAAAATCTCGATCAGCTTGTCGTTTTTATACAGCTCGTTCCGAACCGCGGCATACTGTGCGGGAAGATTCTTTTCAAAGGGTATTTCCGGCCCCGATGCCCTTTCCATGTCGGCGGCGCCCTGAACAAGGGAGCGGATATCGAAACCGGCGACAGCTATCGCCAGCAGGCCTACCGGTGTGAGCACCGAGTAACGCCCTCCGACATTATCGGGAATAACAAAGGTTTTATAACCTTCCGTATCGGCCAGTTTTCGCAGGGCACCCCGGGAGGAATCTGTGACCGCCACTATGCGCGTACGCGCTTCTTCTCTGCCGTATTTGATTTCAAGGTCCTGTTTCAGCAACCGGAAAGCGATGGCCGGTTCTGTGGTTGTACCTGACTTTGAAATTACGGCTATGGCGTATTCTTTTCCCTGCAGCAGGCTGCGCAGTTCCGCCAGGTAATCTTCACCAATATTTTGTCCGGCGAACAGGATCTGTGGCTTATCACTGCCTTTAAGCTGGATAAAACTGTCGGAAAGAGCATCCACAACGGCTTTGGCTCCCAAATACGAACCGCCGATACCAATTACCACGAAAATGTCTATTTTCTTAGACTGAAGCCTCCTTGCCGTGGCTTCATAATCGGACAACTCACCTTCAGAAATGGATGAAGGCAGGTTGACCCATCCCAGGAAATCACTTCCTTTGCCGGTTCCTTCATGAAGCGCCTGATTATGTTCTTTTAATTCTCGCGCATAACCAAAAACTGAATCCCGGGAGACAAAGCCGAGCGACTTATCAAATTTAAATGAAATGTTTTGCATAATCGATTATCTTAATTTTTCCGTTAACAGACGAATCTCTTCCGCAGGACTCGCATTTTCATACAAAATGCGGTAGACAGTCTCACAAATAGGTAAATTCACCTTATACACCTGATTTATTTCATGAATTGATTTCGTAGCATAATACCCTTCTGCAACCATGTGCATTTCAAGTTGCGCTGAACGGGTGGAATAACCTTTTCCAACCATGATGCCGAACGTACGGTTTCTGGAAAACTGGGAGTACGCTGTAACCAACAGGTCTCCCAGGTAAGCTGAACTCTTGATGTCACGTGTGATCGGATGGACTTTGTCGACAAAGCGTTTGATTTCCTGAATAGCGTTCGAAACCAGCACGGCCTGAAAATTATCGCCGTACCGTAAACCGTTGACGATGCCCGATGCTATCGCAACAATATTCTTCAGGATTGATGCATATTCGGTCCCGAAAATGTCATCCGATACGTGTGCCCGGATATAGGGGCATTCGAGTTTTCCTGCAAAATCGCGCGCCTTTCTGATATCGGGACAGGCAACCGTGAGGTACGACAAACGCTCCAGAGCTACTTCTTCCGCATGGCAGGGACCCGCAATCACAGCAATCCGGTCGTAAGGTACCTGGTAGTTCTGATTTAAGTATTGCCCAACGATCTGATTTCCCTCAGGCACGATCCCCTTGATGGCCGAAACGATATACTTCAGCCGGATATCGCATTTCAGTTCGGAAAGCGATTGGTTCAGAAATGCGGCCGGCGTGGCAAGCACAAGGACATCTGAATTTTCGAAAACAGCATTAATATCGCTGTAAAAATCAATTCTGCCCATGTCGAATTCGATACCTCTGAGGTAATTCGGATTATGTCTGAAATGCCTGAACTGGTCTATGTTATCGGCATTTCTGAAAAACCAGTTTATTTTTTCAACATTATTGAGCAGGATTTTTGCAAGGGCAGTCGCCCAACTCCCGCTTCCAATAATAGCTATCTTTTGTTTGTTAAGCATATCTCCCCTGAACAGTTAGGCAAGCCACTTTTCCACCTCATCCATGGTCGGATTTTCCAATCCCAGCTTGTTTTTCTTATTAAAACCGCAAAGATCATTAAACAATTTTCCTGCTTTGGCTTCCTTCAGCGTTTCAACCTTTTTGAATCCCAGCTTCCGGACAACGTCAATCCATGGTGCTGGTATGCCGAGCGCTCCGAACTTCTCATCCTGATCGGCTTCCGCTTTCTTCTCCGGTTTCATCTGTGGAAAAAAAAGCACATCCTGAATCGACGGACTGTTCGTCATAAACATCGTTAAACGGTCGATACCAATCCCCATTCCCGATGTGGGGGGCATACCATATTCCAGAGCCCGTAAAAAATCCTGGTCGATAAACATGGCTTCGTCATCACCTTTTTCGGAAAGCTTTAACTGATCTTCAAAACGTTCGCGCTGATCAATCGGATCATTAAGCTCGGAGTAGGCATTGGCAAGTTCCTTTCCGTTTACCATCAATTCAAAACGTTCCGTCAGACCGGGGCTGTTGCGGTGTTTCTTTGTAAGCGGAGACATTTCAACCGGATAATCGATAATAAAAGTAGGCTGAATGTAATGATGCTCGCATTTTTCGCCGAACAATTCGTCAATCAGCTTCCCTTTTCCCATACTGGGATCTGTTTCCAGACCGAGCCGGCCGCAGATCTCACGCAGTTCCTGTTCAGACTTTCCCTCAATATCATAGCCGGTATGCTCTTTGATGGCCTGGTACATGGTTACCCTCGGATATGGTCGTTTGAAATCGATCACCCGGTCACCCAACGGCACTTGCGTAGTTCCATGCAAAGCCAATGCTACCCGCTCAACCATTTCTTCCGTGAAATTCATCATCCATTTATAATCCTTATAGGCCACGTAGATCTCCATAACCGTAAACTCCGGGTTATGGGTCCGGTCCATTCCTTCGTTACGAAAGTCCTTCGAAAATTCGTATACACCCTCAAAGCCGCCGACGATCAGCCTTTTCAGATATAACTCATTGGCGATGCGCAAATACAACGGCATGTTTAGCGCGTTATGGTGGGTGATGAAAGGACGGGCGGCAGCGCCTCCCGGTATGGGCTGGAGAATCGGCGTTTCAACCTCAAAATAACCCCTCTCGTTGAACATCTCACGCATCGTATTGATGATTCTTGTCCTTTTCATAAAAACGTCCTTAACCTGCGGGTTTACGATCAGGTCAACATACCGTTGGCGGTAACGTTGTTCGGGATCTGAAAAAGCATCATACAAAACCCCGTCTTTTTCTTTGACCACCGGCAGCGGATGCAGCGATTTGCTCAATACCGTCATTTCAACCACGTGCAGCGATAGTTCTCCTGTTTGTGTGATGAAGGCAAAGCCTTTTACACCGATGATATCACCAATGTCAAGCAGTTTTTTAAATACCTCATTATACAGCGTCTTATCCTCTCCAGGGCAGATTTCATCGCGGCTCACATAAAGCTGAATCCGCCCGGTATCGTCCTGCAGTTCGGCAAAGGACGCTTTGCCCATGATACGGCGGCTCATAATACGGCCTGCCAGTAAAACCTCGTTAAAATTCCCCTTTTCAGGATCGTATCCTGCTCTGATTTGCGCGGTTTTCGTGTTGACCGGATATTCTTCGGCAGGATATGGTTCAATTCCAATCTCTCTCAACCTGGCCAGTGAATTTCTGCGAATGATCTCCTGCTCACTAAGCTCTGCTATACTCATTGCTAATCTTCGGTTTAAATTTCTGAAAAAATCTGTGCAAAGATAAAAAGAAATATTAAATCCCTGCAGAATGGCACCCCAAACTCAACAGACTCAGGTGTTTGTAAAATCAGGCGTCCTGTTGATAATTTTATTAAGCCCCTAATAGTTTGACCGGTCGGTTATTAGCTGGTGAAGCCCGCACAGGATACATGAAAGCTGATCTTTTTACTTTCCAGATCAGGCGCCATTTTCTATCTTTGAAAAATTTACGATGCGGCCACGAAGGTGGAATAACCAATAGAATGAACAAAATCTGGAAAGTAAAGGCACAAGGCGATCTTAATGTGATCAAGCATCTATCTGCTGCACTAAACGTTAACATGGTTATTGCCAATTTGTTAGCGCAGCGGGGAATCTCATCTTTTAATGATGCCAGAACATTTTTCCGGCCTCAGCTTTCAGATCTGCACGATCCGTTCCTGATGAAGGACATGGATAAAGCAGTCAACCGGCTTGAA
The DNA here is from genome assembly GCA_038562555.1 of Prolixibacteraceae bacterium. Lineage (GTDB taxonomy): Bacteria > Bacteroidota > Bacteroidia > Bacteroidales > Prolixibacteraceae > JBCFBK01. Next base: position 231,247 of record JBCFBK010000002.1, read on the forward strand.
AAAGCGATCCTGCACCAGGAAAAAGTGCTGATTTACGGCGACTACGATGTGGATGGTACCACTTCCGTTGCACTGATGTACCAGTTTCTGCGAACCCGGATCACCAATCTCGACTTTTACATTCCCGACCGTTACTCCGAAGGTTATGGCATCTCGCCAAGAAGCATAGAATTTGCAGCCGAAAACAGGTTTTCCCTGGTCATCGTCCTTGACTGCGGAATCAAGGCTGTGGAGAAAATCAGGCAGGCAAAGGAAAAAGGCATTGACTTCATTATCTGCGATCATCATAATCCGGACGAACGGATTCCCGAAGCTATAGCCGTACTTGACCCGAAGCGGCCCGATTGCTCCTACCCGTACAAAGACCTTTCAGGATGTGGCGTGGGGTTTAAACTTCTTCAGGCTTATGTCCGGAAAAACGACATTCCGGTTGTCGAACTGTACGATTTACTCGATCTTGTCGTGGTGAGCATTGCATCAGACATTGTGCCGGTAACAGGAGAGAACCGGATACTGGCCCATTTCGGCTTAAAGAAATTAAACAGCAACCCCAGTCTGGGACTGAAAACCATTATCAGTTGTTCAGGTCTCGACGGTCAGCATATCTCTGTCAGCGATATCGTCTTTAAGATCGGTCCAAGGCTGAATGCTTCCGGGCGGATCGAACACGGCAAAAAGTCGGTCGAAATGCTTGTTGTCAGTGATGAGGAAGAAGCGGCACGGCTGGGCGATGAGATCAACTCCTATAATGAAATCCGGAAAACCCTCGATCGCGACATCACCCAGGAAGCCCTGGATATGATCGCGCACGATCCCATTCAGGAAGAACGGAATGCCACCGTACTGTACAACCGCGACTGGCACAAAGGCGTGGTAGGCATTGTTGCTTCGCGCTTAACGGAACATTATTACCGGCCGACGGTCATCCTAACCGAATCTAACGGGATGGCAACCGGATCGGCCCGTTCAGTTAAAGACTTTGACCTGTATGAGGCCATCGGCCAGTGCAGCGACCTGCTCGAGTCGTACGGGGGGCATATGTACGCCGCCGGGCTAACCATGAAAATAGACAACATCCCCGCATTTACCCGCCGCTTTGAGGAAATCGTAAAAAATGCAATCCCCGATGCACAACAACACGAAGTTCTTGAGGCGGACTGTAAAATACAGCTTTCTGAAATCACGCCGAAATTCTTTCGGATACTGAAACAATTTGAACCCTTCGGCCCCCATAATATGAACCCGCTTTTTATTACTGAAGACGTCCTTGATAACGGCACCAGCCGCTGTGTCGGCCGAAACCTGGAGCACCTCAAACTTGATCTGGTGGAACCCACAGGCAACTCGCCGGTTTTCCCGGCTATCGCTTTCAATCAGGCCGATCATTTCGAAGCAATCAGTCAGGGGTTACCTTTCGATATATGTTTTTCGGTGGCAGAAAACGAATTCAGGGGAAAAACCAATATTCAGCTTTACATTCGCGATATATCTGCAAAAGTATATTGATTTAATTTTACAAATTCTTAAAAAAACCTTATGAACCTAACAACAAACAGCCAGAACCAATTTACGTCGCGTAATCTGGTTTTAGGCGTGCAATTCCTCTTCGTAGCTTTTGGTGCGACCGTCCTGGTACCTCTTTTGGTGGGTATTGATCCGGCTGTTGCCCTCTTCACGGCCGGAGTCGGCACTTTAGTTTTCCACCTGATCACCAAAGGGATGGTACCCGTATTCCTGGGCAGCAGTTTCGCTTTTATCGCCCCGATCGTTGAATCGACCCGGTTATACGGCCTGCCAGGTACTTTTTCGGGAATTATTGCCGTAGGACTGGTTTACGGCCTGGTATCGTTCCTGATTAAAATGCGGGGGCTATCGTTTATACAGCGGCTGTTTCCTCCGATAGTCGTGGGACCGGTCATCATGATCATTGGACTTTCGTTAGCCGGAGTCGCCGTCAACATGGCTAAAACCAACTGGCCGATCGCCTCTGTTAGTCTTGCAACAGCCATTGTTGTTGTGGTCTTTACAAAGGGCCTTATAAAACTGATTCCTATTTTCATCGGAATCATTGTGGGGTATGTTACGTCATTGGCATTCGGCATGATCGATTTCACTCCAATCAAGGAAGCAGTCTGGATCGGGTTACCTGCATTCACAGCTCCTCAGTTTAGCTGGCAGGCCATTCTGTATTTGCTCCCGGTAGCGGTGGCTCCAATTATCGAACATGTCGGCGATATGTATGCCATTGGCGGAGTTGCCGAAAAGAATTTCGTTGAAAATCCGGGTCTGCACCGCACCTTGCTCGGCGACGGTATTGCCACCAGTATTGCAGGGTGTTTCGGCAGCGTTCCCAATACAACTTATTCGGAAGTAACTGGCGCTATTTCCCTTACCAAAGTCACCAATCCTTTTATCTTAAGGATTGCAGCAGTGACAGCTATTGTTTTTTCACTGATCGGTAAAATAAGCGGCATCCTCAAAACGATTCCCCAGGCGGTTCTGGGGGGCATCATGCTGTTGCTGTTTGGACTCATCGCATCAGTAGGCATAAAGTCATTGCTGGATTCGAAAACAGACATGACGCATACACGCAGCCAGGTCATCGTTTCCATCATCCTAACTGTAGGAATCGGCGGAGCGATACTAAGCTGGGGCAATTTCTCGCTGGCCGGCATCGGACTGGCCGCAGTAGTGGGAATTGTACTCAACCTGGTTCTGCCACAGGAAAAATAAAAACTGACAGTACGGGTAGGGTTTTTACCGATAATTGTCAGAAGCCTCCTCGTTCGGCAAAAAACTACCAGACCTGCCGCGTTTCTGCCGGCCGGACAGAAACGCGGCAGGCATTTAACTGAGCAAAACAGATCATTCTCCGGTGAACCACCAACCGGAAATTTAGCGATTTCAATTCGATAATGATCAGATTATCAACATTTTTACACTCTCCCGGATTTTCTGTTTTTAACCCCATTTTCTCCGCACACATTTCACGGATGCCGTTTTAGGTGAAATTACCCATTGATTCATGATTATTTTCAGGGGATATTTGACTATCCAACAGAACCGAACTTACCTGTTCATTGCGCTGTCAGAAATAACAGCACGATTAACCAAAGTCTGTTTCCAGTACCATCAAAGTATCAGTAAAAAATATTTTAATTATGTCACCCCAGGATTTTGCACATAACTGCAATTTTTGCAAGAAACCACTGACGCATGTGGTTGTTGATTTGGGAATGCAACCTCTTTGCGAAGAAAGGATCAGGCCGGAAGAGCTTCACGGGATGGAGCCCCATTATCCATTGAAGGCCTATGTATGTGACCAGTGTTTCCTGGTCCAGGTTCCGGAAAGTGTCTCCCCTGAGATAATCTACAGAGACTATGGCTATTATTCGTCCTTTTCCGATTTTTGGCTGGACCATGCGAAGCGGTATGTGAATGGTATCGTCCCACGGTTTGGAATCAACCAAGAAAGCCTGGTTGCGGAAATAGCGAGTAACGATGGCTATCTGCTGCAGTATTTTGTCGAAAAGAATATTCCTGTGCTTGGCATTGATCCTTCCGTTGAAGTTGCCAAATATGCGATAAAAGAAAAGGGTGTCCGGACAGAAATCCTTTTTTTTGGTTCTGAAACAGCAGAACAGTTAAGACGTCTCTATGGAAAAGCAGATCTGATCGTAGGAAATAATGTGCTGGCGCATGTCCCCGACATCAACGACTTTGTTCAGGGAATAAAGTCATTTCTAAAACCAGGCGGGGTAGTTACAATGGAATTTCCACACTTACAACAGCTTATAGGACAGAATCAGTTTGACACGATTTATCATGAGCATTTTTCATATTTCTCGTTCTCGGTAGTACGCAGAATTTTTGATAAACACGGAATAGAGTTATTCGACGTAGAAGAAATTCCTACGCATGGAGGCTCCCTGCGTATTTACGGACGTCATCAGGAGGATCGGGAAAAAACGGTTCACAATCGCGTAAAAGAACTGGTTGAAAGGGAACAATCCATGGGTTTAGACAGCCTCGGCTATTATGACGCCTTCAACGAAAACGTGAAGGAAACGAAACGGAAAATACTCGATTTTTTGATCCGGGCAAAAAGAGAAGGGAAGCAGATCGTCGGATACGGGGCGCCCGGAAAAGGCAATACATTGCTGAATTACTGCGGCATCAGGACGGATTTTTTAGATTATACCGTCGACCGAAGCCCGCATAAACAGGGAAATTTTCTACCGGGCACTCATATTCCGATCTATCATCCCGACAGGTTACGGGAAACCAAACCGGATTACGTGTTTGTGCTCCCATGGAATTTAAAGGACGAAATTATTAAGCATCATCAGTACGTCTGTGAATGGGGAGGAAAATTTGTAATTCCCATTCCTGAATTGAGTGTAATCGAAGCAACAATATAAAAAATAACGCATGAAATTGATATGATTCTACAACACCAATCAATATGAACGTCTGATCATATCAATTCCGTTTAACCTTGAAAATTAATTATATACAAATGAAAGTAGTATTATTCTGTGGAGGAGAAGGGGTCCGCCTGAGAGACTACTCAGATCAAATCCCGAAGCCGATGGTCACCATCGGTTACAGGCCTATTCTTTGGAATATTATGAAATACTATGCCAGCTATGGGCATAAAGATTTTATCTTATGCCTTGGCTATCGGGCCGACGCTATCAAAAATTATTTCATTCATTATGATGAGACGATCTCAAATGATTTCATCTACACAAAAGGCGGGCAAAGCATTGAGCTTGTTAATTCGGACATTGAAGACTGGAAAATCACCTTTATTGATACCGGGATGACTGCTAACGTGGGCATGCGTTTAATGCAGGTCAGGGAATACCTCAGGGGTGAAAAGGTTTTCCTCGCTAATTACAGCGATGGTTTAACCGACCTCCATCTTCCGTCCATGATCGACTGGTTTGAAAAGCAAAAAGATAAAACGGCTGCCTTCATGGTTTACCAGCCTACTCAAAGTTTCCATATTGTGCAGCGGGAGGAAGACGGCGCTGTGAAGAACATCAGCCACATCGGATCGGCAGGCCTCCATATTAATGCAGGCTATTTTATCTTTCGGAACGAAATATTTGACGCGATGGAATTTGGAGAAGAATTGGTGGACGGGCCGTTCAACCGACTGATCGAAAAAAATAAACTCATTTCCTGGGAACATAAGGGGTTTTGGGCCAGCATGGATACGTTCAAGGATAAAAAGAACCTGGACGATATTTACGCACAGGGGAATGCCCCGTGGGAAGTGTGGAACAAGATGGATCAACAGGCAAAGCGAAAAACCATGATGGGAAAAACTTTCTTTAGTTATGTTGCCATTTAAGCTTAAAAACAACTCACCCCTCAACATTCTCTGCATGGGTGCTCATTGCGACGACATTGAAATCGGCGCAGGGGGAACTTTACTAAAAATGTTTGAAGAGTACACGATTGGAAAGGTATACTGGGTGGCTTTCGCGTCCAACGAAACCAGAAAGCAGGAAGCAATAAACAGTGCCGGACAATTTCTTGCCGGTGTACCGGATAAAAAAATTGCCATATACTCATTCCGTGATGGCTTCCTGCCTTACCATGCCCCAGAAATTAAAGAAATCTTTGAAGAGCTGAAAACTGAAATTTTACCCGATTTAATTTTCACACATTATCGCAATGACCGTCATCAGGACCATCGGTTGGTTAGTGATTTAACCTGGAATACCTGGCGGAACAATTTTATTCTGGAGTATGAAATTCCAAAGTATGACGGTGATTTGGGAAGCCCTAATTTTTATGTCCCGCTTGATGAAAAGTATATCCTGAAGCGCAATGGCATCCTGCTGAAAGCTTTTGTTTCGCAACAGTCAAAGCATTGGTTTGACGATGCCCTGTTTAACGCTTTACTTCGTCTGCGGGGAATGGAGTCTGCCACAATAAACGCGGAAGCATTTTATGCACGGAAAATAACGCTATAAAAAAAACGACCGCAAGGCATTTACACACAAATTGCGAACAACAAATCATTGATCTATGAATTTAGGACATTATATAAAAGCAGCCAGGCGCAAATTGTTTCCGCAAAAACAGTTTGTTATTTACGACAACAGCGTGCTTCCGGCTAAACACCTGCGATTTAACGGACCGATGTTTGCCGACGATGCTTTTTATCTCCGGACTTCCGAATCGGAAGCGAGGCGATTAATTGACCGGTTTCGTTGCGATAAAACGAGTCGCCTACTGGAAATTGGCTGCGGACAGGGACGCCTGGCAACCGGTTTACTGAGGCTTATCGGTCCGGTCAACTATACCGGTCTGGATGTACACCTCCCCTCCGTTAACTGGTGCAGGCGATATATTGAAAAGACACAGCCTTCCTATCATTTTGAACACCTTAATATCGGCAGTGAACGTTATAACAAAGGCGGCGTTAAGATCGATCACAACTTCAAATTTCCCGTTAAAGATCAAAGCGTCGACGTGATTTACATCTGGGGGGTATTTACAAACCTCGAAGGGGAAATCATGAAAGTGTACTTAAATGACCTGAAACGAATGCTTCTGCCGGGAGGGAAAATATTCTTCACTGCATTTGCAGAAGAAGACGTGCCGAATATCTCCGTTAATCCGGAAGGTTACCTGTTCAAGGAGTATACCGGACCGCTGCAGGTTGTGCGCTATGAGAAGAGTTATTTGTTCTCGCTCATTGCTCAGGCAGGGCTGGTTGTTGACGATTTCATTTACGGGAAGGAGTTTGACGGACAAAGTGAATTTTATTTAAGCTGACTTTCAGGTCCCCGGGGATAATACAAAACGGAGACCTGACTGCTGCAAATTATTTAAACGACGCCTGGCACAGAGGCATTTGTCCGGCAATCGTTTTATTCCGGCAACTCTTTCTCTTCCTCCAGGGGTTCTATGACGCCGTAGTAGCTGACCGACTGCCGGTTGTTTGATGTAATATTCACGTCGGCATAGCCCGACAAACCGGCGGTAATCAAGACCCGGTAATTGTCTTTGTCCGTATCGACATTCATACTGATCCGGTATATTTTCTTCCGTTTGTTGTACTGAATATCGATTTCCTCGGCTTCCTCCTTAAATTTGATTCCACCTTCGCCGCCACCATATTCCGCACGGTATGCGCGGCCAAAAAATGGCAGCCAGGCCTCTACCCGGGTACTGTCGACCGCCAGGTCGTAGCGCGAGGTAAGATCGATCCGTGGTCCGGCCATCGGCGTGACGGACCTGGCAACAAAGCAGAATTCCTGTGATTCAATAAGTTGTCTTATTTCCTCTTCCTTCTGCACCTGCCGTTCTTTGCGGGATAGTTCCTGACCGTTTCCTGTTGTGGCAACTGCCAGCATCCATAACATGAAAAAAAATATTCTGCCCATATCTTTTTTTTTGGTCTGTTTATTCCCATTCAAAATGGATGCCATTTTTTCAAATTCACTCAGGTGCGACGAACTACTTCAACTGGTACTCCCATTCGTAAATCTTATCCTGGGCAGCACGCGCATCCGGCGCCTCAGGTAACAACAATAAGTATTTTTTCATATTGGCTATAGCCTTCGCCGGACGATTGATCTGCGCGCAAAGCAGCGCCATGTTATAATAAGCAGCCGGAAAGGCTACCGGATCCAGATCGACCGACTTACGGTAAAGTTCAAGAGCCTCGGCATAGTGTTTCCTGTTATTTGCAGCATTCGCCTGTACAATTAAACGTCTTTGTTCCTCCGACACCGGAGGCTTCACCTGTAATGAGCGGTATTCGGACGCCAGCTTCTCAAATCGGGCCTGGTCCTCATCCTGCTGCACCTGATACTGATGCTGAATAAAATACAGCAAATCGGCAAACCGTTTCAAGGAAGGCAGATCACGGGGCCGAAAATCCAGGCTCGCCAGGGTATCCCCGATCAGGATTGAAAAAATATACGCAGTAGGTGAGTTCCACCGGTACACCTGAACCGGTGCATCCAGATAGTCGCTTCCCTTAAACACGTAGATCTTATCTCCTTTCATGCTGATCCTCTCACCATCAATTTCAAAAGGCCCGGGAATTGGCGTCCAGGCTTTATTCCCGTATATAAAAAATTTCGCTTTGCGGGAAATTTCTTCCATTTCCTGATTGGCAGCTTCGATAGTTGTTATATCGTCCGGGGGTACGGGCACGTACTCGACCGGGTGCTGGGCGATCGCGAGAAGCGTTCCCATCAGTAAGGCTGCTGCAGTAAAGCCAGAGGATAAAATTTTCATCTGTTTGTTTTTTTAAATTAACCAACTACGGACAATCTTTCAAGGCAGCATACGTGTTGTTGATATTATTCTGAATGTATCTGGCCGTTTCAAGTACGCCGCCGTTAATTTTATTGGCTTCCTTGATCCGTTTATAACTGAGCAGCCAGTCAAGGGCATTATACGATTGGTTAACAGCCAGTTCCGCATAAGCAACCACGGGCATTTTCTTCGCTACCCATTTGCCGAAAACCTCACCCGAAGCAGCGATTTTCGAAATATCGAGCAGCGCGTTCAATGCAGGGGCCTCTTCGCCGAAATATTCCTGCATGGTTGAATCCTGAAGCATCGAATTAATCTCCTGGTTAGACGAACTCAGCTGACCCATCAGGCTCTGGAACCCATTGCTCAGGAAACTTTGCCAGTCACTGATATTGCTGATCATTTCATTCATCTGACCGGCCGAAGACAAGAGTTGCAATCTTTTTATTTTGGCTTCAATGTCTGCGACATTCAATCCTTTTGCAGCCATCTGTGCCGACTTGCTCTCATAAATCGTTGCCAACCGTCCGGCAGCCTCGGCCCGTTTGTTAAAATTTTCCAGCAAAGCGCCTGAAAAATAAGAAATCCCGTCTTTAACCACGTTCAGCAGGGCATTACGGTTTGCCGTTTCCCAGGTGTCAAGCTGATCCTTGGCCAGGTAGACGGTCTTTTGAAACTGTGCGCGCTGATTGACGTAACCCTTCAGCCGGGCAGCAAGCTTGCCGCAATCGGGGGTAGTTTCAACGGGTCCTCCCTTTTCTGTATACCTGCTGATATCGGAAGCAATCGACAGACTGTCATTTTTAAGGTTGTCTGCGATAAAGGTTTTCGCATCCCTGAGATCGACCACAGAAGGATCATTCTCCGGTTCGATGAGTAAGTTAAGGTCTTCTGCAGGCATAACATCGCCAAAGAAGGGAGTACCCCCGCCTACTTTCAGGGTATCGGAAACAAATCCCTCGCCGGCTGTATCAAAAGGTTTCTGAATCGACGCCGCCATATCTTCGAGCCTTCCCGACATCAATGCCGGCTGACTGGCTGTCTCGAGCGACTTGAAGGCGGCACCTGTCGATCCGATCGATTTGTACGACTTCATCATTTCTTCATACCGGGCCTGCGCAAGGGCATCGGCAAGCTTCTTTGCCTGGGCTGCCTGCTGGGCTGCAAGTGCCGCCTGCTGCTGTTTCTGAGCTTCGGCCGCCGGATTGGCCGGGGCAAAGACCGCGTTTAGAAAACTCTGCATGACGGCTCCGGTGACCATCGATTTTACAGTCGAATTTAAAGAAGCGGCAGCCACTGCCGACGAAACCGCTCCGGAGGAGCCGGAAGGTGCAACATAATACTGACAACCTGAAGAATGAGGAGCATTCATTTTGGCGCCGCAATAGGCGCAGACCGGATCAGGGACAGCGGGTATATTTTGTGCAAACGTTGTTGTGCCCGCCAGAATACCGGCCACCGCAAACAAACACCGGAAGAGATAGGCTTGTTTTTTCATACGTTTTTTTTCAATTTATTCAACTACAATTTGCGTATAGTGCGTCGTCACTTTGAGACACTTACCAACGATATGAAACTCCATGTTGGCGAAAATTATCATCCTACCCTTAGGCATTGTCGTTCAACATGTTCGTTTCATTGGTTTCGCTGTTATAGATTTACTGAGGCTGCAGCATGATCTCCCACTCGTAGATCTTGTCCTGGGCGGCACGGGCATCTTTTGCATCAGGCATTAATGTCAGGTACCTCTTCATTGAACCGATCGCCAAATGCAATCTCCGGATCTGAGCATACAGCAACGCCTGGTTATAATAGGCCTCCGGGTAAGAAACCGGATCCATTTCGATAACGCTCTTGTAAAGAAGGATCGCTTTCACATATTGTTTTTGCTGGTTCATGGCATTGGCCTGCACAATCAGGCGCCTTTGGTCTTCCGATACGGGCGGCTTTATTTTTAAAGCCTGGTAGCCGGCGGCCATTTCTCTAAAAGCATTTTCTTCCTTTTCCCGCTCTTTGAGAAGCTCCTGCTGCATAAAATAAAACAGATCTGTAAAACGTTGGGCAAGGGTAATATCCTTTGGCCGAAACCGAAACTCAATGGCGCGCCTGAACCATACGAAACAGGGATACGTGTAAGGCTTACCGTGATTATCCTCAAGCAGCACCGGCAGATCGATGTATTCCGAATAAGGGAAGATGAAACTTCCGCCAACCGTGTCAATTTCAAAGCGTGAGCCTTTGATGGCCACCGATTGCGGATTCACCCATTTTGTACCCGATCCGCGATAAATGTAGAGCCACATTTTTTCTTCCTGCATGATCCGGATCAGCTCGTTTCCGGCCTCTTCAATCGTTTCAATGTCGGAAGGGATTGCCGGTGTATAAATAACACTCGCATTTACGGCGCCGGTAGGAGATTGAGCGAGGGTATAGCCACCCCATGCAAACAGCAGTACTGCCATTAAAGCCAGGTATACCGTTTTCATACGTTAAGATTTAAAGTATTTTGATCGTTAGTTTTTTTCCGAAATCTAATCAAAGTTACTCATTTCTTTTGGCATATGATATTCCAGGCATAAAAAAAAGGAGCATTTGCTCCTTTTTTGCTTATAATATTAATTTCGATTTACTGGTTCGTTCCGCGTTTAGCAGCGGGTTTGCATACATTTGCAAAAAAAGCCGTTTCTGGCAGCCTGGGTCACCGCCTCCTATAGTTTTTACCAGATCTTCGAGCAGTTCCGAAAACTTGTCACGTATGCCGTCGTCAACCAGCGCCTGATGGTCGTTGCTTCCCGCCAATAAATCGGCAGCCAGGTAGTTGTTCGGCCAGAGTTTGTAGTTTTTATAAATGCAGGCATCAATATATTCGCCGAGCCGCTGAATACTTTCATTCAGGTTGTCGGGATTGATCAACTCGTCTAACTGTTTGTCAATCGGACTGCCGAAAGCAAAATGAACTCTTCCCTTGGGTTTGAGCAGACCGTAGGCCATGCTCTTAAAATCGTCGGCTGGCTTTTTGATATAGCTTTCGTGCTCACGCTTGTAAATTTCTTCCACTTTTGAGATCCCGCAGGGCTCCCGTTCGTACGAAATCGATAAAGGAACTATCTTTAACTGCCGGAATCCTTCCACCAGACTGCCTTCGTTACTCAAATTCAACATTTTCAATAAAGCCGTCTGTGTCTGATCGTTACCATCCTTGGTCCTGCCTTCACGCTGTGCAATCCAGACCGAATCATTGTTCCGGCTGATCGATTCGCGGATATACCGCGATAACTGTTTTGAAGCGGTCAGCAACTCCCGGGCCGGTAAATTCCGCTGAACAATGAAACAGCGGTTTAATTTCAGCGCATGTTCAATCCAGTCGTAGATCAGGAGGTTATTGCCCACAGCGACCTCGGTGGTGTTCATTCCTGCATTGGCAATGATAAAATTCAAAATGGCCGAATCAAGGATAATATCCCTGTGGTTGGAGAAAAAGAGGTAACTTTGGGTTTTATCAAGATTTTCAAGTCCGCTGGAAGTGACGCCGCTGGTTGTCTTTTCGATGATCCATTCCTTAATGAGCGGATACATGAATTTCATCTGTAATTCATTGATTGAATTGATCCCGGAAAGCAGCTTACAGATTTCGTTCACTTTATTTTCCTCTTTAAAAATATAGGTCAAAACCTGCCTAAACACTTCGTCGTTCAGCAATACACGAATGTACTGATTTACTTCATGATCCTGATAGGGCCGGATATCGTCATAGCTCATATTTCATTGCTCCTTTTAAGTATAGCGGCGCAAATATACAAAATGCCATTCAAATCCTGAACCTCATCTGAAATTTCACTTCCGTGCGTTTGTTGCCGGTTATCAGGCTATTCCCGCTGCCAATGCTGTCAACGCCGAAAAACCAGGTCCGGGAAACCTTATACCAGAACTCTACTTTTTCACATATTTTAACTTTACCTGTCAGATACGACCTTATTCCTTCCCCGTAAAGCGCGGGTATGGAAAACTGGTAAAGCAGATCATTTTCCCAGGCATAAATCCGGGCGTCGTAATCGCCGGTTTTGAAATAGGCAATCCGCCCCCACACGCTTGCGAGCCATTTCTCGGTATGATAGCCCAGGTCCTGACTCACCAAAAAACCGGTCGAATAATGATCGTGCCGAAAAAAAGACTGCTCAAAACGGCTTTTTACCGTTAAAGAGCGATTGATTTCTCCTGTCAGATTAACACGGATGCTTTGACGGAGCCGGTCAACATTAATGTCGGAATACATTCCTGAAACTCTTTCAGGTTTCGATTCATAAAAATAACGTGCGTACAGTTGCCAGGTTTCTGTTGGCTGATAATTAAGCTGAAACATAAACTCCTCCCCGCTCCCGGCCGCGGCCGACGTATATTTCATCCGGTTAAACCGGAATACGTCCAGATACATGTTCAGGCTGACTCTGGCTGCAGGTACGATTTTGCCGCCCAGATAAAAACCCGTTTCGTCGTTAACCTGACTGCCTTCCGTAAACGCAGAAGCCAGCGGGCTGTTGTACCGCCGGCCGATACAGCGAAATACCGACGAAAGCTCGACCTGATCAACAGGCTGAAAAATAAGTCCGTTCAAAGCGGCCAGACCGCCATGCAGGTTAGTTGCCAGTTCACCGAACAGGTACAGGCTGTTTACCCCGTAACGGTAGTCGGCACTCAGATTGGCAGCCCGGTCGCCGCTAAAGAGATAGCGGTTCCATGGTTCATCATCGCGGACAAGCGGATACCGGTAAGCCACATGGACCCCGGTCACCCCCAGCGACAGGCGTTCGCTGTCGTATCGGACATTTCCGCCGGCGGTGAGCACCGATACGGAGTTTTTGTCATCGATTTCACCGGCTGTACGATGATAACCGCTGGTCTGAAGCGAAGTAAAAACCGTCTGCCCGTTTTCCCGACTCAGGTTTGCATCACAATTGATGCGTGAAATAAATGGCGTAACATGCCATCGCCCCCTGTTGAATGAGCCGGCTACGCCGCGCATGAAATTATTTTCGTCGCTCGAAGTATAGGCCTTTACGCCGGCATTGAAGTTACCGATCCGGGTCGACTCGGCCGACTTGCCGAGCGAAAAGCCCTGCCAGATCACCAGCCCCTGACCAAACTGAACAACATAATCGCCCAGAACAATGGACCACTTTCTGTCCGGCGGCGTGATCCTCACATAGCCGCTGTAAAAATCGAATCCCTCCTGATTTGATGCCCTGAAAAAACTTTCGCCGGCATCTTTTTCGGCGGTAAAACCCGCATCAAACGAAGATGCCGTACTCCGGCAACGCAGGTAGAAGTGGTTTCCCGAGCCTTCATATTTTCGGGGATCAGCATAAGCTGTCTGTCTTTCAAGCAACCGTGAGGCTCGGGTCAGGATTTCATGGCGGGCAGGCCGGCTACTCGCCGTCGGTAATGCCTTGCTGTCGAAGTGCACAAAATAGCCGGTGAGTCGCGCCAGTTGCTCGTCAAAGCCAGGAATAGCTGCAAGTTCATAGACCGACTTTAATTCTCCGTATTTTTCGCGGTATTCCAGTATTCCTCTCACCTGAACAGGATCGAGGAAATGCAAGACCGCCAGGCCTGTTTCGTCTGCCTGGTTGATCGCGATCGGCCTCTCATGAAGCGCCTGTAGTTCATTATATAATTGTTCCAGATCAGTTGTCCCGTCATCGGTGAATTGATTTTCAAGCAAGGTTTCCAACTCCGGTCGAAAGCCCTCGTCTGGTTTCTGGGAAAAAACAGGGGATGACACACAAAAAAGAAAGGCCGAAAAAAGAAGGCCGGTCTGCAATATGAACCCGGGCTCCGCCTCTTTTACAAATAAGTTAATGCTACTCATAGCGCAACGGTTTTAACCCCCGGACCATTCAGCCCGCTGCGCACCAGTAGTTACAAGTTACAACATTTTTATTACACAAAAAAGGTCAGGCCTGTTTTTTATTTTTATAAGGGCGAAGCTGCCCATACTTCCCCCTTATCCGTCAGCCTGCAACCGGTTAATTGGTTTTGAATTTGTATTTCACTTCCATTAAGTCCCGGTTTGCCTGAACGATCTTGTTTTTGAGATTTTCCTTAAAAACAAGTAATTTTTCCCTTACCGCCCCGTCGTGCAGGGACAACATCTGCGCCGCCAGGATCCCTGCGTTATACGCCCCGTTTATCGCAACAGTGGCGACAGGTATTCCCGGAGGCATCTGAAGGATCGCCAGCATGGCATCCAAACCTTCCATACTGGCACGGATAGGAACGCCGATCACGGGAAGCGGGGTCATCGCGGCAATAACGCCCGGCAAATGTGCCGCCATTCCGGCACCGGCAATAATAACTTTAATTCCTCTGGCCTCTGCTCCACGGGCAAACTCTTCAACAGCCTCAGGCGTACGGTGTGCCGATAACGCATTAATTTCAAAAGGAACTTCAAATTCATCCAGAATCTTTGCGGCTCCTTCCATCACTCCCAGGTCGGAAGTGCTTCCCATAATGATACTTACTTTTGGTTCCATAGTCTTTTCTGTTTTTGATTAAAGCGAATTTTGACCCGTATTTATTTCAAATTTCCGCGATTAGTAAATTCCAATTACACATTGATGCATAAAAAATGGCCGCCATCGCTCAACAAAGTGCCCACACGACCACTTTAAAATTTAACATTGAGCCTTTCCAGTTGAGCAAATATTTTTCGTTACTTTGCAACTTTTTAAAATCTGAGCTAAAAATAGCCGAAATTCCAGAAATATTAAAACAAACGCATTCCAAAAACCAGATCCTGCTAAAAATCACTGTCATGGAAACGATTACGATTTTAGATAAAGATTTTGAATTATTCATCCCTTACGAAAAAATCCGTTCGGTCATCGAACGGATTGCCGACGAGATGAACGAGAAACTGAAGGGGAAGAATCCCTTGTTCCTGTGTATTCTGAACGGCTCCTTCATGTTCGCAGCGGAGATTTTTAAACGGATTTCCCTGCTTGATGCCGAAATTACATTTGTAAAGCTTTCCTCATACCAGGGCACGTCAACAACAGGTGAGATCAAAGAGTTGATCGGCCTGAACGAAGACCTTGTCGGAAGATTTGTTGTTATTCTTGAAGATATTGTTGACACGGGCATCACGATTGCAAAAACAGTTGCACAAATACAGTCCATGAATCCTGCCGGGATACAGGTGGCTACTTTACTGTTAAAACCCGACGCACTGAAAAAAGAGGTCCGCCTGGACTATGTCGGACTTGAAATCCCAAACGATTTCATTGTCGGATATGGGCTCGACTATGCGGGAAGAGGCCGTAACCTGATCGATATTTACAAAGTGGTGAGCGAACGGTGAACACGAAATACAAAAAACGAGAGGAACCAAAAATCAAAAATAAAATAGATTAATTCACATGTTAAATATTGTTTTATTTGGGCCTCCGGGGGCGGGAAAAGGGACGCAGGCAGAGTTTTTAATCCGGCGTTTTGGACTAATTCATCTTTCTACCGGCGATTTGCTGCGACAGGAAATCGCCGCATCGACACCCCTGGGGCTGGAAGCAAAATGTTTCATGGATAAAGGCGAACTGGTACCAGACTCCATCGTTATCGGAATGATCAAAAATGTGCTGACGGCAAATTCCGGAGCAAAAGGTTTCATTTTCGATGGTTTCCCGCGCACCGTAGCGCAGGCAAATGCGCTGGATATGCTTTTAAATGAAAACGGCACACCGGTTTCAGGTATGCTTTCGCTCGAAGTGCCAAAAGAAGAATTGATCGCGCGTCTTCAGCTCCGGGGAATAACTTCGGGACGACAGGACGATCAGGATGTTACCGTGATTGAAAACAGAATCTGCGTCTATCATCAAAAAACAGCTCCCCTTAAAAATTATTATGCCGCGCAGAATAAGCATTTCCGCATTAACGGGATGGGATCGATCGAGGAAATCGCCTCCAGGCTGAAGGAGACCGTCCACTCACTTTAAACTTATTTTAAGCATCCCGACGAACATATGCGATGTTTCTGTGGAAACAGTATTTCCGGCCGCATGGATCTTGCCGGAATCATTGTTCCTTTAGGAACGGCACGGTGCTTATGGTTTATTTCGTCTTTTTTATTAACTTGCATCACCCCAAACTGAGGAAAATGGCTGAAAGCAACTTTGTCGATTACGTTAAGATATTCTGTCGTTCCGGGAACGGCGGGCCAGGTTCGGCGCATCTGCGAACCGAAAAATTTGTGCCCAAAGGTGGTCCCGATGGCGGCGATGGGGGACGCGGCGGCCATGTGATTGTGAAAGGAAATGCGCAAATGTGGACCTTGCTTCATCTTCGTTACAAGAAGCATATTTTTGCCGGGCATGGAGAATCAGGAGGCAAACAGGGCAGTTTTGGGGCTGACGGTAAAGATGTAACCGTCGAAGTTCCCCTGGGAACGATAGCGAAAGACGCCGAAACCGGTGAATTCCTGTTTGAAATCACCCGCGATGGTGAAACCCACTTCATTGCCAAAGGTGGACGCGGCGGCCTGGGAAACACCCATTTTAAATCAGCAACCCATCAGACTCCCCGCTATGCGCAACCTGGCGAACCGGGTGAAGAAGGATGGAAAATATTGGAATTAAAAGTTTTAGCCGACGTAGGCCTGGTTGGATTCCCCAGCGCCGGAAAATCGACCTTGCTGTCGGTCGTATCCGCGGCAAAACCAAAAATTGCGGATTATCCGTTTACGACACTGGTGCCGAATCTGGGCATTGTTTCCTACCGGGACCAGCAGTCATTTGTGATGGCCGATATCCCGGGTATTATTGAAGGGGCACATCAGGGAAAAGGGCTCGGCCTGCGTTTCCTGAGGCATATCGAACGCAACGCCATGTTATTGTTCCTCGTGCCCGCCGACAGCAAAGACCACCGGAAGGAATACACGATCCTGCTGGATGAACTCGGAAAATATAACCCGGAGCTGCTTGACAAGG
The DNA here is from genome assembly GCA_038562555.1 of Prolixibacteraceae bacterium. GTDB lineage: Bacteria > Bacteroidota > Bacteroidia > Bacteroidales > Prolixibacteraceae > JBCFBK01. The sequence continues at coordinate 248,517 of JBCFBK010000002.1, forward strand.
AGCGATACCTGGTTATCAGCAAATCTGACTTTCTGGATGAAGACCTGCAAAAGGAGATCAGCCGCGAGTTGCGCGACATCCCCCACCATTTTATATCGTCGGTCACCGGAACCGGCATTCTCGCCTTGAAAGATAAAATCTGGCAAATATTAAACTCGCATGACCGGACTGTTTGACACTATAGCTGCACTTGACCGAAATCTGTTTCTGTATTTCAACGGAAACCATACGCCTTATTGGGATGCTGTAATGGCTCTCTTAACAGGAACCGGCTATTGGGTGTTGTTTTACGCTCCGTTGCTCTATTTCATCATAAAAAAATTCGGTGTGAAGGCAATTATCGTACTGGTTCTGCTGGCAGTGGCAATTGTAATCAGCGACCAGTCGGCCAACCTGATGAAACATGCGGTACAACGATTACGCCCTACCCACGACGCCAGCTTTCAGGGTCTGGTCCACTATGTGGTGACAAAAGGCGGACAATACGGTTTTTTTTCATCCCATGCGGCAAATACCTTTACGGCAGCTATCTTCACGGCACTACTGTTTAAAAACCCCAGGTACAGCCTGGTCATCCTGGCCTGGGCAACCCTGGTCAGCTATTCCCGGATCTACCTGGGGTTGCATTACCCTTCCGATATCCTCGCCGGCATGGCTGCCGGAATCCTTATCGGATACGGCATGTACAGACTACTGATCTTCCTTGAAAAAAATTTCCTCCTCCTGCGAAGTCCTAAACTGGCCGATATCGCGCTGGACAACCGGGAACTGATGTACATACTCACCATACTCGGCACCATGATCGTCATCACTCTCCTGGTGGTCAACCGGTTTCAGCACTTTAACTGGATCTGAGCGTGCAGGAGTTGTGCTCGAAATATGACCAATTCCTGAAACACTGAACCGGATTAAAAGCCCTCGTCGTTCAACTGCTCCGCTTTCGAGGCAATGCCATCATGGCAACCCATGAGCTGACGCCTGCCGAATAAAAAAACAGTATCCGGAAAATATCACAAACAGGTATTTTGGGAATTATCTGCCGAACCGGACTTCGTTTTCGATTAAAGCGCTGCGCAGGAGTTACCCATACCCCTGGACGCCCGTCATTTTATTATAACAAATGGCATTCTCTGCCAAATCCCTACCCAGCAATCGGTTAACTCTTATTTTATTTGATCCTCTCTCCCGTTTGCTCAGGCGCTGCGCAGCTTCTCCCCCGATTGTTCAAAAAACCATATGGGTGATTTTACCCATATCTCCACAGTTTATGCTGTAAAACATATTTTTAAAGCATTGATTTAAAGTCAATTAACTCATTTTGCGACTTTTTTGGGTGTTATCACTACTTGAAATGATTCAAAATAAGGCGGACTTTTGTAAGGTATCATCCTGGAACATTCGACTCCGCCCTGCAAAGGTATTTGTGGGTGAAAGAGCGAAGCTTTGAAACAAACCCAAATTAAAGAGAGAAAAAAATGAGCTTAATTGATTCGACATACCGTTGGTTTGCGATCTACACAAGATCAAGATTCGAGAAGAAACTTGCAGCCCTGCTTTCAGAAAAAGGGATTACCTGTTACTTACCGCTAAAAGTGGAAAAGAAACAATGGAGCGACCGGATCAAGCTGATTGAAGAACCTCTCTTAAAAAGCTATCTGTTTGTAAAAGTCAGCAACCGGGAATACTTTAATGTATTGAATACCCCCGGAGCCGTGTGTTATGTTTCGTTTCGGGGTGAAGCAGCCGCCATTCCCGAAAAACAGATTAACGATCTGAAGATATTTATGTCGGTCTATAATAAAAAAATCGACGCGATCCGTGACAACCTGGAGAAAGGGCAACAGGTTATTGTTACCTCGGGTCCCCTGAAGGGAATAACCGGAGAACTCATCGAGTTCCGGGGAAAAAACCGGATTGCCTTGCGTTTCGAACGTTTAGGTTATTGCATCCTCACCGACATCGGCGTGCAGGAGGTGGAGCTTTTCAAACCCGACTTTGTATTATCGCACAAAAAAATGGCCCGGGCAGTGTCCGGCTATTAATCCATAAATGCTTTTTATACTCCTTACCAAAGTCAAATCAGGACACCCGGAATGGAGCGCCATGAATCAAATCGCATTTTCATCGTGCTGAGTTTTGCGTGGCCTATAAAAACATGATGCATGAAAGTACTTATACTTGCCGGAGGTCTGGGATCAAGGCTCTCCGAAGAAACAACGCTGAAGCCAAAGCCGATGGTCGAGATCGGAAACAGGCCAATCCTTTGGCACATTATGAAAATCTATTCGCATTACGGTCACAATGAATTTATCATCCTCTGCGGCTATAAAAGCTTTGTAATTAAGGAATTTTTTTCCAACTATTTGCTGCACCGTTCCGACCTGACGATTGACATTGCCAACAACACGACCACCTATCACCGGAATCACGCGGAGCCATGGAAAGTAACGCTGATCGATACCGGCCTTGAGACAATGACCGGGGGCCGCATCAGGCGGGTGAAGGATTATGTGGGGGATGAACCTTTTTTACTCACCTACGGAGACGGAGTTTCAGACATCAACATAGATCAATTGGTGGAATTTCACAAGCAGGAAAAGGCCATGGTTACGCTGTCAGCCATTCAGCCTCCGGGCCGCTTCGGCGCCTTCACCCTGGAGTCGGGAACCAACACCATCGCCAACTTCAGGGAAAAGCCCAATGGTGACGGGCACGACACGGCCTGGATCAACGGGGGCTTTTTTGTTGTTGAACCCGAAGCCTTTGAGTTCATTGAGGACGACAGCACCATTTGGGAGCGTGAGCCTTTGGAGAAAATCGCCGCCATGGGAAAACTTGCCGCCTACCGGCATAACGGATTCTGGCATCCTATGGACACGCTTCGCGATAAATCGACCCTGGAAGAATTGTGGAACAGCCAACAGGCGCCATGGAAAGTCTGGAAATAATATTGATTTGGAGTTTTGGGAGAAACTTATTATTTCATAATCATCAGTCATAAAACCAATGTCAAACATCTTTAATCTATGAAAATCTTAATTATTGGGAACATGGGCTACGTCGGCCCAGGTGTCGTTAAGCAACTGCGTGCATCCTATCCCGATGCAGAACTGATTGGCTTTGATATCGGCTATTTTGCCAACCGGCTTACCAATGCCGGCCTGCTTCCGGAAGTCAGGTTAAACAGCCAGATAATCGGCGATGTCAGGGATTTCCCCGAAGATCTGCTTCAAGGTGTGGACGCTGTTGTTTACCTGGCAGCTATATCAAACGATCCAATGGGTGCCAAATACGAAGAGATTACCCTCGATGTAAATTACCGGTCGTGTATCCGGATTGCCCGGATGGCACGTGAGGCCGGAGCCGGGTCATTCGTTTTTGCATCAAGCTGCAGCATGTACGGGCTGGCCGATCAAAATGCAAAAACAGAAAAAGACCAGCTCAACCCCCTCACCGCCTATGCCCGGTCAAAAGTCTTTGCCGAACAGGAACTTGAGCCGCTGGCTACCGAAAATTTCACGATTACCTGTCTCCGTTTTGCAACGGCATGCGGCATGAGCGACCGGTTGCGCCTTGACCTGGTATTGAACGATTTTGTAGCGGGAGCGATCATCAACAAATCAATCAGCATTTTAAGTGACGGCACGCCGTGGAGACCGCTTATTAATGTTCTGGATATGGCGCGGGCTATTGAATGGGGCGTGGGCCGGGAGCAATCGAACGGCGGAGCCTTTCTGGCAGTCAATGCCGGTAGCAACGAATGGAATTGTCAGGTTAAGGACCTGGCCCGGGCTGTTGCAGAAATCGTGCCGGGCTGCGAGGTGCAGTTGAATGAAAATGCCGCACCCGACAAACGTTCTTATCGGGTAAACTTTGATCTCTTCGCCAAACTTGCTCCTAACCACCAGCCGGTTCACGACCTTCATGCAACTATCAGAGATTTATTTGAAGGGATCACCGAAATGGGCCTTAACGATTCGAAATTCCGGGAATCCAAATACATGCGTTTGAAGATCCTTTCGAGCCTGCAGGAAGAAGGGCTTTTAAACGAAAATCTGTCCTGGACCTGGCAATTAACAAAGGTACTGCAATGATCTTCGAAGAGACAAAACTAAAAGGAGCGTTTATCATTAAAATTAAACAGCTCACCGACGAACGCGGCTTTTTTGGTCGCTCCTGGTGTAAAAAGGAAATGGAAGAACACGGGCTGAATGGCAATGTTGTTCAGTCCAACACCTCACTCAGCGCTACAAAAGGCACACTTCGCGGCATGCATTATCAAAAGCATCCTTATCAGGAGACAAAACTCATCCGCTGTACCAAAGGCGCCATTTATGACGTCATTGTCGATTTGAGGAAAGATTCACCCACCTTTCTTCAATGGATTGGGGTGGAACTGACGGCCGATAATTACACGATGCTGTATGTGCCTGAGAATTTTGCGCATGGATTTATTACCCTGACGGACAACTCGGAAGTTACCTACCTGGTAACCGCGTACTACACTCCCGGAGCGGAGGCTGGCTTAAGGTACAATGATCCGCGCCTGGCTATTAACTGGCCGGCAGAAGTGACATCGATCTCTGAAAAAGACAGCAATCATCCCGATTTTGAAGATTCCTTACTGCCTTTAAACAACATATTATGATTATTGTAGACAGTGCACTGAAAAAAAGGGCGGAAGAAAACAATCCGATCCGTGTTGGAATGATTGGAGCGGGCTTTATGGCCCGCGGGATCGCTGTTCAGATTTGCAAATCAGTCCCGGGAATGGAACTGGTGGCCATTTCAAACCGCACGCTGACAAGAGCTGCCGCGATCTATAAAGACGCCGGGATCAACGAGATCCATGCCGTTGAGAAGATGGCGGAACTTGAAGACAACATCCGGAAAGGAAAGTTCAGTATTACGGACAATCCTGAGTTGCTCTGTGACGCCGACGGCATTGATGCCCTCATTGAAGTAACCGGGGCCATCGAGTTTTCGGCTGCGCTTATTCTGAGAGCTTTCGATCATAAGAAACATGTGATCATGATGAATGCCGAAGTGGATGGCACAATTGGTCCCATTCTTAAAAAATATGCCGACCGCGCGGGGGTTGTCCTCACCGGGGCTGACGGAGATCAGCCTGGTGTGGAGATGAATCTTTACCGCTTCGTGAAGTCGATCGGGGTAAAACCCGTATTATGCGGGAATATAAAGGGCCTCCATGATCCTTACCGGAACCCGTCCACCCAACGGGCGTTTGCAGAAAAATGGGGACAAAATCCGGCTATGGTAACCTCGTTTGCCGACGGCACAAAAATTTCGTTCGAGCAGGCGATTGTGGCCAATGGCACCGGTATGCAGGTCGGAAAACGCGGCATGCACGGCCCTCAGGTCAAACCGGGCACTCCCCTGCAGGATATTGTGCATCAGTTGTACCCGCTGGAACAACTGATGAGCGGCCCGGGAATTGTTGATTACGTTGTGGGACCACAGCCGGCTCCGGGTGTTTATGTGCTGGGGACACACGATGATCCCATCCAACAGCACTACCTGAATCTTTACAAGCTTGGTGAAGGTCCGCTTTATTTGTTTTATACGCCTTACCATCTTTGCCACTTCGAAGCGCCTTTAACCGTTGCGCGGGCTGTCCTGTTTCGTGACGCCGCCCTCGCCCCTGTTTCCGGCCCTTCGGTAGAAGTAGTCGCAACGGCCAAAGTTCCGTTGAAGGCCAATGCCATTCTCGACGGACTTGGTGAGTATATGACTTACGGACTTTGCGAAAACTACGAACAGGCAAGAAACGAAAATCTGTTGCCGATCGGTCTTGCACAGGGGTGCAGGCTTAAAAAGGATCTGCCTGCCGACACGGTACTGACTTTCGATGATGTCGAACTCCCAAAAGGAAGGCTTTGTGACCGGCTATGGCGGGAACAACTCGAGGCATTTCCTGTAACCGTTCCCGCTGGCCGGGCAGTCTGACCCGGCTTTCATATGTTGTGTCCTTTATCCGGAGCTGATTTTAGCGGTTCCGGATAAAGGACACCGTTTTTCGAATCCCAAACGAAAACTGTATGATAAAACTTTTACCTTTGAGCGAAACACTTACCGCGCTTAGAAAAACAAGTTGCCCCAACTGCAGGGGGAGAAGAATTGAAAACTTTTTCAATGTCAGGCATGCTCCAAGCAAAAGCCTGATCACGATCAAAAACCGCCGGGATGCCCTTGCTATTCCGCGAAGGAAAATTTCCCTGGCTTTCTGCAATGACTGTGGTTTTATTTTTAACAGTACATTCGACAGAAGCCTCGATCACTATACGCAGGGATATGAAGACCAGCAGGGGTTTTCGGGCACATTCCGGAAATTTCTGACCGAGGTATCCGGAAGGGTGATTGAAAAATATCAGGTATTTAACAAGGATATAATCGAAATCGGTTGCGGCAAAGGCGATTTCCTAAGCCTGATCTGCGAATTGGGAAACAACCGGGGAATCGGTATTGACCCGGCCTATGTTCCCGGGAGGCTCAGTTCAAATCCGAACCTGAAATTCATACGCGAATTCTATTCGGTTGGGCACAGGCATCTCCCGAAAGATCTGATCAGCTGCCGGCATACCCTGGAGCACATCCCGCTGACACACGAATTTATTTCAACAGTAAGAAGATCAATCGGGGGTGATGAAAAAGTCATTCTCTTTTTTGAAGTTCCCAATGTGACCCGCATCCTGAAGGTCCAGGCATTCTGGGATATCTTTTACGAGCACTGTTCTTATTTCAGTCCGGGCTCCCTGGCCCGCTTGTTCAGGCAAAATTATTTTGAAGTTCTTGACCTCTATCTGGAGTACGATAATCAGTATCTGTTTATCGAAGCCCGCCCTGTTTCCGAAAAATCAACACGGGTTCATCCGCTGGAAGAAAGTGTCGATAAATTAAGGGCATCGCTCAGTGACTTTACCGAAAAAATAGGCAAACAACTTTCCGTCTGGCGGGAAAGACTGATCAGGTTTCAACGTGATCATAAAACCGTTGTCATTTGGGGAGGAGGTTCCAAATCGGTTGGGTTTCTTACCCAGTTTGATGATCTCAAACTGATCAGGCACGTGGTCGACATCAATCCGCACATGCAGGGCAATTTTATCCCCGGCATCGGCATTCAGTATATTTCGCCCGACGCCCTAAAGGAAGTGCAGCCTGATATTGTCCTCGTCATGAACGGGGTATACCGTGAAGAAATCAGGAAGATGCTGAATGAACGGGACTTATTCCCCGAATTGATATGTCTGGACTAATAAGTACCTGATCAACAAAAAGACTATGGTTTTTACAATAGCAATTCCAACCTATAACAACGACTACGTGTTGCGCGCAGCAGTTGAGAGCTGCATAAACCAGGATTTCGGTCTGGATTACGAAGTTTTGGTGGTCAATAATCATTGCACCGATAACACACAGGCGCTGCTCGATGAATATAAAGGCAAAATCAGGGTGGTTGTTAATCCCAAAACCGTCACACCGGCAGAGAATCATAATATTTGTATCCAGGAAGCAACAGGCGATTACATCGTTTTTTGTCATTCGGACGATACGCTTCTATCTGACGCTTTGAGCAAGTTTCATGGGATTCTTGAAAAGAGGGGTTTCCCAAAGAAGTATGTTCTCTGGGGCAGGAGTATGTACCGCGATTATTATCAGAATTGGAAGAAAACCGGGCTCCAGCTCGATCAAATCTGTTCAGGATTCGATTGTTTCAAGGCTTTCTTTGCCGGCGGACTCGCCCCTACCGGGACTTGTTACAGCAGAGAGAGCCTGCGTGACGCGGGCGGTTTTATTACCGTAGAACACCGGCTGGCTCCGATTGATATGATTGTGCTTTGGCGGCTGGTACTCCGGCATTTCGAATTCGAAATGTGCGGCCACATCTTTTTTGTCCGTGAATTTGCCAGTACCGTGGTCGAACTGGCCACAAAAAGCTGGATGGATTCTGCCGTTGAATCGGTCGGCCGATTCCTGGATATTATTACACCGCATGAACGCGAAATGTTTATCCATTATATCAGAACCGCGCGCACAAACAATTTTGACACTTATTTGGCGTTTAGGAAAAAAGGACTGGTTTCAAGAAAATATCTGCTCAAAAACCTGACGATCCAACTGACAAAAAATCCACTGCACCTGTTTAGCAGCAGGTACTGGAAAATACTTAGAAGAATAATAGCATGGTAGCTGTTTGAAAAAGATCTCATAAACAAAAATAAGATCCTATGATTTTTTCCATCGTCGTTCCGACCTACAACCATGCGGATACTATTCTGGAAACCGTTGAAAGTACGCTCGATCAAAATTTTGAACTTGAGTATGAAGTATTGGTGGTTGATAACAACAGTACCGACCGGACCGGGGAAAGACTTGCCAGGTACAACGACCGCATCAGGGTTTTAAAAAACCCCCGTACGGTCAGCCTGATTGAAAATCACAACATCTGCCTGAATGAAGCCCATGGCGATTATATTATTTTCTGCCATTCCGACGACCGGCTGCTGCCTGATGCCCTGGCTAACTTTTATGCCAAGCTGAAAGTCAGAAACTTTCCTGAAAAATACGTGTTGTGGGGAAAGAGTGTTTTCCGTGATTTTCAGCGAAACTGGGAAAAAGCCGGATTAAGGCTTGAACAGATTGCTTCGGGGGAACAGATTTTTCATGCCTTCATGGTGGGTGGCCTTACCCCTTCAGGGACATGCTACAGCAGAAAAAGTTTTCTGGAGCAAGGTGGCTATGTCGTTACAGATACCGCCGTGGCACCATCTGATATGGTCAGCATGTGGCGGCTGATCCTGAATGGCTTCCAGTTTGAAATGTCGGAAAAAAAATTTTTTATCCGCGAATTTGCAAGCACAGCGACCGAACGTTCGCGGAAAGAATGGACAGCAGCAAAGACTACGGCTATCCGGAATTTTCTGGTAAGTTGCAGTGAGCAAGACAAAGAAGTTTTGAAAAAATATATCTCAAGTATGAAAGATCCAAATATTTCAACCTTACTGGCGTTGAGAAGCAATGATCTGGTCACTCGTCTTACGGTTTTCCGGCACCTGTCAGCCAGATTTTTGAAAAAGCACACCGGACTACCCAGGGATCTTAAAAAATAGTTATGCCATCGATCAGAAAATCAATAGGGAAAGGAATCTTTTACACAGCACTGGCCAAGTATTCAAATATCGTTACATCGATTTTGATTACAGCAGTCCTGGCCCGCTTATTAACACCGGCGGAATACGGTACCATAGCCATTGTTATGGTGTTTACAACATTTTTCACCTACCTGGCTGATTTTGGAATCGGACCAGCCATTATTCAAAACAAAGAGCTGGGAAAAGAGGATATTGAATCAATCTTTTCTGTTTCCATATTGGTCGCACTGTTGCTTTCCTCCCTGTTCTTTTTGAGTGCAGACTTAATCGCCGGATTTTACGCTGCCCCGGAACTAACAGGAATTACCAGACTGCTTTCGGTTTCGGTGCTGATCTTTACCTTAAATGTGGTTCCCAGTGCCTTAAACAAAAAAGAATTAAAATTCAGACAAGTAGGACTACTATCGGTAGTGGTCCATGTCATAGGCGGTATTCTGGCGGTGGTCCTTGCACTGCTTGAATTCAGCTATTACGCACTGATTTTTCGTTCGCTGATAACCGGGTTGTTAATGTTTGCAGGCAGTTATTACCTGAATCCGGTGAAGGTGAATTTCCGTATCCGGGGGTCGTCCATTTTGAAAATCTGGCGATTCTCGACCTTTCAGTTCCTGTTTAATTTCATTAACTATTTTGCAAGAAACACCGATAACCTGTTAATTGGCAAATTCCTTGGCTCCGCAATGCTTGGCTTTTATGATAAGGCCTTCAACCTGATGCTGATGCCGGTGCAAAACCTGACTCACGTTATTACGCCCGTGTTGCACCCGGTATTATCTGAGTTTCAGCACAACAAGGACCGGATACACCATTCCTACTTAAAATTGACGCGGATACTGGCTACCATTGGGTTTCCCTTATCGGTTTTCTGCTTTTTCGCTGCCAGGGAGATCATCTACCTGTTCTACGGGTCACAATGGACGGAGAGCATTCCTGTTTTCCGTTTACTCGCCTTGCTTATCGGACTGGAGGTCCTTCTGAGCAGCTCCGGCTCCATTTACCAGTCGGCCAACCGGGCCGATCTGTTACTGGTTTCGGGTTTAATTACTTCAACTTTTATCGTGCTTGGAATACTATATGGCATTTTCATTGAAGGAAGTCTGGCCGGTGTTGCAAAAGGCCTGATCGTGGCGCGGACATCGACTTTCTTTTTGTCCGTTTACCTGCTGGTCAGAAAGGCGCTCGGCTTTCCGCTCAGACGGTTTCTGTCGACACTGGTGATGCCCCTTTTTATCAGCGCGGTGGTTCTGGTGGCAAACTTGCTGTTTTCCCAAATTGCAATTGATAACCTTTACCTTGAGTTTGCCCTCAAGTTCATGGTCAGTTTTGGTGCCTTTCTGGTCGCTTTTAGCTGTTCAAAAAACAACCGTTTACTGATTGTCCAATCGTTTCATGGGCTTAGGAACAAAATAAAGGGGTATCCAAAACTGGCAGCCCTGTATTCAAAGATATTTTAGGAGCATACGGATACTACAAAGAAATCATTTAGAAACTGAAACCACGATGATTAACTATTTGCTTATAATACTCTATAATCTCCTTGACGTCGTCAAAATTCCCCTGGTTGGTCAGTTAAAAGGGAACGAACTGATGGTACTGCTCGTTTTGCCGTTTCTATACCGGTCGAATGAATTTTCAAAATATCCGCTGCTTCGCAAGATCTGTCTTACATTACTGGCGTTGATGGCCTGCCAGATCATCACGGATATCTTTGTTGTGAATTCTGCCGCCGAAGACTATCTCCGGGGATGGTCGCAAACCATTATCGGACTTTTATCGGTGATCTTTCTTTTCAAGGTACTGAACGGCTACAAGGCCATCACCCTGTTCCTTGTTATTTCAGGAATTCGGGCTCTCGTTTCGGAACCCATGGGAATAGACCTGGAATCGTCCAATGAAATGACTTTTTTTAAATTCCGTATTGCTCCTGCCGTTACCGATTTTTTATATGGTGTGGCCATTTGGTTGCATTACAAAGGAAAAACCAAGCCTATTCCTGTCTTATTTCTTGTTTTCGGACTGATTAGCTTCGCTCTGGATTTCCGTTCGAAAGGATTAACGATGATCGTGTCAGCGGTTTTATTGTTTCTCTTTTACTCGGGATTCAAGTTTAAAAGGGCATATGTCATTGCCGGGTCGGTAACCATGATCATTCTTTTTCAGGCACTTTATACCGTCTACGTCAACGCCGCCCTCAAGGGAAAGTTCGGGGGAGAACACGCGGCACAACAATTGGAGCGGCTGGAAAACCCATATAACCCCTTTTCCCTGCTGATGACAGGCCGGGGAGAAACATTTGCCGCGGTTGAAGCCATTAAAGACGCCCCGGTTTTTGGACACGGGTCGTGGGCACGAGACGAAACGTTGAAATACTACCGCATCATTCTGAAATACCACCAGGATGAATTTAATGAAGTAAAAGCGGCAAAATACGGAGGTCTTATCCCCAGCCATTCCTTTATTATGGGAGCCTGGGTCAATTACGGATTTTTTGCCTTTTTAGCGGTCATTTTTCTCTTATTCCTGTTAATGAAAATGGCTATTCCCCTGATAAAGTCGGGCCAGTCGTTACCTGTTTATCCTATTTTTATTCCAATAACGGCAGGCATGATCTGGATGTTCATGTTTTCGAATTTTCAACAGGTCAGATTCAGCATCCCGGATATTGCAGCCATCTTCCTGACATCCTATTATCTGCTGCAAAGGCAACAATTGCCCGTTCAGGATGAGGCCAATGATGATCCGGCATATCCGGCATTCAGCAGAAATTAAGCCGGCTGCTTCCGGCACATGAAACGAGTTTGCGCTAAAAGCGGTCAAAATATAATTCGGCACGAAGACTCAAAGGCACTACGAAACGTTTTATAGTACGTATTTTTTGTATCGGGTCACTTTGTGTTCAATAATGCTTTGTAATTAATCACTCAATTCACAGTTCTGTATGATAAGGAAGAATAAACCACTGGTTTCCGTTATAATTCCCGTCTACAACAGGGAATCCTGTCTGTCTGACACACTTGATAATCTCGTGGAAAACAAGTACCGGCCAATCGAATTGATCCTGGTCAATGACGGGTCGAAAGATAATACCCTGAATGTTCTGAAGCAATTTAAGGAGAATAACGAAACCGATGATTTTCGCATAAACGTGCTTGACCAGCCCAACAGCGGCGCTCCGGCCGCGAGAAATAACGGGTACCGGCATGCATCGGGTGAATATATCCAATTCCTCGACAGCGACGATCTCGTCGATCCTGATAAATTTAACATCCAGATCAAAGCGATGGAAAAGGAGGATGCCGACTTCGGATTATGCGATTTTAAAATGATCTACCGGAACGACAATGACAAGGTAATCTATTGTTCGAACGCGAAAGGCCTTAAGAAGGTTCTAAAAGCCCGGGGCACTTTCGGTTGTGGTTCTCCTTTACTGAAAAAGAAACTGGCAGACGCCATCAGTTGGAACGTAGCGCTTAAACGCCATCAGGATGTTGACTATTTTCTGAAAGCAGCACTGATGGCAAAAAAAATAGCCTATGTGAACCAGGCCCTTTATTTATATATCCATCATGGTATGGAAAGGATTTCTGACATTTATGCAACGACCGATCCGGGATACCGCCTGAGGATGAAATCACTGGAACAATTGCCCCGATACCATTATAATTGGCACTACATCACCGTCGCGCTGGGCAGCTTATATATTGCCCTTCTGAAATATAACCTGAAGAAACGCCTCGCATTGCGTTAAACGTTTGGTCTGTTAAATAAACTAAAATTCCGGATCTAATGCTTTTTAATTCTATCGATTTTGCGATTTTCCTGCCGATTGTCTTTGTGCTCTACTGGTTTGTTACAAATCACAACCTGCGGCTGCAAAATCTACTGATCGTTTTATCGAGTTTCCTGTTTTACGGCTGGTGGGATTACCGGTTCCTGTCACTGATCCTTTTCAGCATCATTGTTGACTATTCAATCGGTCTCGGTCTCTCAAAAATTGAAAATAAATTAAAAAGAAGAGCTTTACTTTGGACAAGTATTGTCATCAATCTGGGCTTTCTTGGCTTTTTTAAGTACTACAATTTCTTTCTGGATAATTTTGTCACGGCGTTTACATTTTTCGGGGCAGAGATAAAAGCGGAATCGCTCCAGATTATTTTACCGGTTGGTATCAGTTTTTACACGTTTCAGACCTTAAGTTATACGATTGATGTATACAAGCGGAAACTGGAACCGACGAAAGACTTTATTGCATTTTCGGCTTTCGTGAGTTTTTTCCCCCAACTGGTGGCGGGGCCAATTGAGCGGGCAACAAATTTATTGCCGCAATTTTATACCAAACGAAAATTTGATTATGACCAGGCGGTAGACGGCATGCGCCAGATCCTCTGGGGTTTATTTAAAAAAATGGTTATTGCCGATAATTGTGCAAAATACGCCAATCATATTTTTAATCACTCGGCCGACTATTCGGGCAGCACCCTGGTGCTAGGCGCTTTGTTTTTTACTTTTCAGATTTACTGCGATTTTTCCGGCTATTCCGATATAGCGATCGGAACTTCCCGCTTATTGGGTATCAATTTGATGCGGAACTTTGCTTTTCCTTACTTTTCGCGTGATATGGCGGAATTCTGGAGACGCTGGCATATATCGCTTTCGACCTGGTTCCGGGATTATCTGTATATCCCCTTAGGCGGCAGCCGGGGAGGAACCTGGATGAAGATCAGAAACACATTTATCATTTTTATCGTGAGCGGCTTCTGGCACGGAGCCAACTGGACCTTTATCGCGTGGGGCGCTTTGAATGCTGTTTACTTTTTACCGCTGATGTTGCTTAATAAAAACAGGGTGAATACCGATATCGTTGCACCGGGCAGAAACCTGCCCGGTTTAAGGGAATTTTCAATGATGGTGATCACATTCACGTTAACTGTTTTTGCCTGGATCTTTTTCAGAGCCGAAAATATTGGCCACGCGATGAGTTATATTGGTGAAATCCTTTCACCTTCATTGTTTGCTGTGCCCAAATTTGAAGGTTTGCGGGGTGCTTTAACGACCATAATCCTCTTGTCGGGTTTCATATTGGTAGAATGGCATGGACGGGAACAGCAATACGCAATAGCCAATTTCTGGTTAAAACGCCCCAGGACGGTCAGATGGAGTTATTATCTGGCGATTTCCTTTTTAATATTCTGGTTTCAGGGAGACAAGCAGGAGTTTATTTACTTTCAGTTTTAGTGTGGTATGAGAACGTTTATTTCGAAAGTGGTCGTTTTTTTAGTGGTTGCAGCTCTTTCCATTGAAGTCGGATCGGCCATCCTCATTTTTACAGACCTCTATCTGATTGGATATCCCGGGAGGGACGTTTATCACTCCATAGACAAGAGCAAGGATAAAAAGAAGTCGAAAAAACTGCTGCTTGGAGACAGTGTAGGGCAACAGCTTTTTTCAAACAAGACCAATAACGACACGATCAATTCGCTGGCCTGTAATCAGGCCATTGGAGTAGTTGGTCAGTACTTATTGCTGAGCAACTATCTGAAAGCCGGGAACAACGTCGATACCGTCTTTATGATTTTCGCACCTTCATCTTTTAAAAACAACCTGGATCAAAGGTTCACCTATCACTATTTTCTGAAGCCTTTTGACACCCCTGAGTATTCAGCTTTGTTCACGCCCACGGTAAAGGAACAGATCGGGAAAATACCGTACCATCAGTATTCAAAGGTCCCGCATATCTATGCCACGTCGTGGGCTCCGGATTTTGTTCCGTCCGACACCGCTGATTTCTCTTTTCTGTCACCTGTCTCGGCCGAATACCTTGCCAGGATGAAAGAATTGTCGGTCAGGCACAACTTCCGGCTAATCATACTGCCAACACCTACAAAAATTAATAAAAAACAGTGGCTTGACACGATCGACAAAAAGGAAATTCAGGCGTACGGACTGAACAAGGAGTTTGCGGATTATTTTGAAAAGATTATCTATTTGGACAGCACTCATTTTATTGATGATACGCACCTGATACATCCCGAAAAATACACCCAGGTCTATAAAAAACAACTGCTGAGGTAGGGTTATGGTTGAAACAGAGAACAGAACACGTTGACCCTTACCATTCACTTATTACATTTAACATGACACTTTCTGACACGCTGGTGGTAACGGCCACTTTAGGAAACCGTCCTTCTTTGGAAAAAACCATTCATTCCGTGAAAACAATTGGCGGAGACAGGGTGAAGCACGTCATCGTGGCCCCATCCCGCGTCTGCAGTTTAATCAGGGAAAAATACCCCCACCTCACGGTTTTGCGGGAGCCTGACAATTGTAAAGGCATTTACGCGGCTGTGAATTTCGGATTAAAATTATATGCCAGGGAATACAAGTACCTCACTTACATCAACGACGATGATTTTTGGTATCCGGATTTCCGGTATCTGTTCAAGGCAATGGATCAGGGCGGTGCAGATGTCGTCTATGGTCGGGTCAACTTTCTGGACGTTAACGGGAAGATAACCGGAGAACAAACCTGTTCGCCCCGTTATCAGGATTTTGGAAATTTGCTCCAGCAAAATGTGGTTCTGTTTACGCAGCAGGCAACACTTACCCGCAGCGAGTTATTTCTTCAGCTGGGCGGCTTCGATGAAAAGTTCAAACTGGTCGCCGACACCAAATTCTGGCTGGACGCCATCCACGCCGGGGCAAAATTCAGGTATGTCAATAAAATCTGCGCGGGCTACACCATGCAACACGATCAGTTGTCATCAAATAAGAAACTTCAAAAGGAAGAAACAGAACAACTGATTTTATCTTATGAGGTTCCCAATCCTTTTCAGGCAATCTTAAAAGTGATGCTGTTCAGACTGTGGAATTCCAAAATCTATATGAAACGGCTTTTTAAGAAAAACAAAGCCCGAGCGGTGTGAGCCGCTGTCGTCAATCTTCTTTATTCCCGGTAAATCGGGATCATTTGTCGAACGTTTTAATAAAGCCAATATGCCCCGTCTAAAAGTAGTTCATTTTATAACCTCCATCGATCGCAGGTCGGGAGGAACAACAAGCTACTTGCAATTACTGACACAAGCGATCGCCGGCCAGGCCGATGTGACCATAGTAGCCGGCATAACTCCCAATCCTGTTGAGGTAAAGGGAGTCCGGGTCATTCACGTGGATCTTTCCCGGCCGAAGCTGATGAATTTCAGGTCTGTATCAGGGGAGCTGCTCGATCAACTGAAACCCGACATTCTCCATATTAACGGAATTTGGGAATTACCCAATACCATTATCCAGCGGAGCGCAAAAAGGAGAAATATCCCGGTCATTATCAGTCCGCACGGCATGCTGGAACCCTGGATTATGAAACACAATAAACTAAAAAAAAAAGTGGCTTTATGGCTATACCAGGATCGGTCGCTGAGGCAGGCCAGTTGTCTGCACGCCACAGCACCCGCAGAGATGGAAAATATCAGGACACTGGGTTATACAAACACCATAACGGTTATTGAAAATGGGATTTCAACCGCGCATTTATCTCTTAAAAAGAGCTGGAAACGGACCCATACTATTTTATTCCTTTCGCGGATCAACCCCAAAAAGGGAATTGAATTTCTGATCGAAGCAATCGCCGGATTGAAAGCAGAAATCGCGGACTACCGGATTATAGTAGCCGGTGAAGGGAGCCCGCAATACATTAACACGTTAAAACAAAAAGCCAACGGGCATGGTGTGGGAACCCGGTTTAGTTTTCCGGGAGGCGTTTACGGCGACCAAAAGTGGGAACTATACCGGAGCGCCGACTTATTCGTCCTGCCAACCCATTCCGAGAATTTCGGGATTGTTATCCCCGAAGCGCTTGCCTGCGGAACACCGGTCATCACAACGGTGGGGGCGCCATGGAAAGAATTGCGACGGCGGAAATGCGGATGGTGGATTGACATAGGGACTGAACCGCTGAAGAAAACATTAAGGGAATTTCTGAAACTAACCGAGCATGAACTGGAACAGATGGGAAGAAACGGATCGGCGCTTGTGGACGAAAAATACACTGCCGAGGCGATGGGTAAAAAAATGATTCAGTTATACAAGTCGCAACTGGGAGACAGCAGTGTCCCCGCAACAATCCCCCGTTATGAAGTCTAGATTGAAAATCGGCATTATGACCGTCCTTAAAGTCAATAATTATGGCGCAGAACTGCAATCATATGCCTTGCCTAAAGCATTGAACGATCTGGGATATGACAGTGAAAACATCGATTATTTGTATTATAAGCACCGTGATTATATTCCCCTGAAACAATCAAAGCCAATGATCAGGATTCCGGTAAAAGACAGGATCAAAAGAAAAATCCTGATTTTGCTCGAAAAAACCGACTGGTTGTTAAACAGGAAAACGTTGACGGCAAAACAAAAAAAATTCGATCATTTCCACAGCACCTTAAACCGGCTTTCAAAAAGAACATACCGCAGCATCGATGAGCTTTACAATGAAAAGTTCGGCTATGATGTTTTTATGGCCGGCAGCGACCAGGTTTGGAATCCGGCAACGCTGACATCGCTTAAGCCTTATTTCCTGACCTTCGCTCCCCGGAACAAAAAAAAGATCAGTTATGCGTCCAGTTTTGGGGTTTCGGACATCAGAAAAGAGGATCAGGCGATTTACACCGCATGTTTAAATAATCTGGACTTCTTGTCTTGTCGCGAGAAACAAGGCGTGGAAATTATAAAACAGTTAACCGGAAGAGATGCGACACAGGTTTTGGATCCGACCCTTCTGCTCAAAAAAGAAGATTGGGAAAAAATCAGTATCCGTCCGAAAACAAGCGAACCCTATATTCTGCTTTACATCCTGACCCATTCGCCTTATATTATCAGGCTGGCACGCCATATCAGCCGCATTACGGGTTACCGGATTGTCCGCATTTGTCCCGGTCCGGTTTATCTGGATAAAAGCGCAGACGTCCGGGCGGTTGTTGATGCCGGGCCGCTCGAGTTTTTGGGATGGTTTTCGGGTGCATCAATGATCCTGACCAATTCTTTTCACGGAACAACGTTTTCGGTTACCTTTCAAAAACCGTTCTTTACAATTACGCCAAAAAGCAAGTCGAATAACAGTCGCCAGCAGAATTTTCTGGAACTCCTGGAACTGAGCGAACGCCTCCTCCGGGAAGGATCGGCATTTCCTTCTAAAGAACAGTTGAACTGCGATTTTTCAAGAGCCGGCGAAATCCTGAATGAGGAAAGAACACGGTCGGTTGATTTCCTGACTAATGCTTTGGATACTGAAGCCGCCCGCAGAACACTCAACACTCCTTATCAGGAAACGTCGGGAATACAGAAGAAACAGGTAATTCCTACCGCTCACAACGGGAAGAACCTTTTACGTTAATATGAATAAGATGACCATGGAAACTACTGTAACGACGGATCAAATTCTCGTGGATAAGACCCATTACGTCCGGAACACTTTTTCCCTGAAGAACAAACTCGGCAGGGTGCTGTGGAAGGTTACATCCCTCCTCTTGTTCCGGCCTTTTACCCTCCGGTTTTTCAGGCGCTGGAGAGTGCTTGTGCTTAAATGTTTCGGCGCAAAATTACAATGGAGTTCCCTGGTCCACGCTACCGTAAAGATTTGGGCACCCTGGAATCTCGAAATGGGAACGTACGCCTGTCTGGGACCTGATGTCGATTGTTACAACCAGGGAAAGATCACGATTGGCGCGCATGCGACCGTTTCACAGAAAAGCTACCTGTGCGCCTCATCGCACGATATCAGCGACTCATTGCACAGCCTGATCATCGCCCCAATTGTAATCGAAACACAGGCATGGGTGGCTGCTGACGCCTTTATTGGCCCGGGAGTCCGGATCGGGCAGGGAGCGGTGATCGGTGCCAGGTCGGCTGTTTTTAAAGATGTTGACGCCTGGACTGTTGTCGGCGGAAATCCGGCGGGATTCATTAAAGCCAGAACGATAAAAAAATGATCATGCAACAGTTAATTTCGGCCATTATTCTGACTTACAACGAAGAGAAACATATTACCCGCTGCATCCGTTCGCTCACAGGGATCGCCGACGAAATTTTCGTCATCGATTCATACAGCACCGATAACACCGTAAAAACAGCATCCTCCCTGGGGGCAAAGGTCTATCAGAATCCGTGGAAAAACTATGCCTCCCAGTTCAACTGGGCACTTGAAAACTGCCCGATCAGGTCAACATGGGTGTGGCGCATCGATGCAGATGAGTTTATCGAAGAATCGGGCGGCCCGGTTCGTGCGCAAATTGAAAAACTTCCGGATCACATTACCGGCATCTATATCAAACGAAAGATCGTATTTCTGGACCGCGAACTGCTGCATGGTGGCTGGTTTCCGGTGTGGCATCTTAAAATATGGAGATATGGCAAAGGATACTGCGAAAACCGCTGGATGGATGAGCACATTAAGCTCACCGAAGGTGAAAGCATAAAAATTGACTGTAATCAGATCGACTGGAACCTGAATGATCTGAGTTGGTGGACCGAGAAACATAACTCGTATGCTTCACGCGAAGTCATTGACATGCTCGACACCAAATATCTGATTTTTTCTGAAAATCAGATTCCTCCCAGGCTGTTTGGATCGGATGAACAGCGAAAACGCTGGCTAAAGATCAGGTATGTCAATCTGCCCTTGTTTGTGCGTCCCCTGATCAACTTCATCTACAGGTATTTTTTCCGCCTGGGATTCCTGGATGGAAAGCAGGGACTGATCTGGAACTTCTTACAGGGGTTCTGGTACCGTTTCCTGGTTGATACCAAAATTTATGAATTATCAAAAAAACACAACCACAACAGGGAGCAACTGATCAGTCACCTGAAAAGCCTTTACAAGTAAAGAGGATCAACGGAGTTCTTAAGTTGATACGCAAAGCCGGATTGAAAATTTATACAACTGAAATAGCGATGGTGTTACACCATTAATTGAAAGTGAGTTTAACGCCTTCATCGTTATTCACGCGATGAAAAAAAAATTACCTGCACATGAAAGTATCAATTATCACAACGTGTTTTAACCGGAAAAAGACAATCGGCAGGGCCATTGAAAGTGTGCTCTCCCAAACGTACCCGAATATCGAGTACATTGTTGTTGACGGGGCTTCCAACGATGGCACCATGGAAGTCATCAATCAGTACAAGGAACAGATCGACATCCTTATTTCCGAACCGGATAGCGGAATGTATGAAGCGTTCAACAAAGGAATTATGGCTGCCACAGGCGACATCGTCGGATTACTGCATTCTGACGATACACTTTATGACTCCACAACGATCGAACTTGTTGTGAGTGAGTTTAAGAAGACCAACGCCGATCTCGTATACGGGAACGGGATGTATATTACCAACGATGAGCCGTCAAAGGTGAGGCGGATCTATCCGGCAACAAATCACAAACACTTCTACCTGTACTTCGGATGGATTCCGCTGCATACGACGATCTATGTCCGGCGCAAGATTTTTGAAAGCTTTGGTCTCTACGATACCAGTTATTCCATTGCCAGCGACTATGAGATATCGCTGCGCTGGTTTACAAACCCGGGTATTTCCAAGCATTTCATCGACCGGTATCTGGTAAAGATGAGCCTTGGCGGGAAGAGTACCAGCCCAGGCCTTCAAAAGAAAAAATCGGCTGAAGATTTCAGGATTATTCAAAAATACCGGCTGTGGTGGTATCTGACCTTATCATTCAAAATCGGAAGAAAAATCCCGCAATACATTCTCCCGTATCTTCAGCGGACAAATATCAATTACTAGGGTCACTTACTGTTTTGAAAAACGCTTGTCTAGGGAAAGTCGACCATTCAGTTGTTAAAAAAGCTGCCGACTGAACCCCACGATTCAATTAAAACCATTTAAAGAGCAAGCATGAGCATACTGACTAAATATAAAATCAGGACAAAACTATTTTTGAATAAATTCGCCCTGAGATCGCCGCGTTTAAGTTCATTTTATTATTCCTTCTTTTCAGACGGCTTTCATCAGGAGCATTATGCTGTTATATCCGGGATTTATAAAAACAAGACAGAGGCCGCCAATATTGGCAATTTCAGGAGAAGTATTCACCGGATTGAAAAGGGATTGATCACCTCACCATCTAAAGCGGTTTTTGCCGAATCGTATATCGTTGAAACGGTCCTGGCACTTAAAAACCTGATGCAAAAACCTATTGATATCCCCACCGTTGATTGGGCAACGGGAATTCTTCAGCAATATTTCAACACTGTGCAGAAAACGGAAATCACCACAAAAGCAAATGCTGTTTTTCAAGAGCTTAGACGCGATAAAACCTCGGTGTTGCCGGCAACCTATCTGTCATTCACCAGAACGAAGAGTAATATCAGCTACGAGGATTTTCTTCAGCTCAACAAGCAACGCAGGTCAGTCCGGTATTACCAGGACAAGCCTGTTCCCCGGAATTTGGTAGAGGATGCTATAAAAGCTGCATTACAGGCGCCAAGCGCCTGTAACCGGCAACCCTTCAGCTATCACATTATTGACGATCCGGTGCGGGTGCAACAAGCTGCTTTACTTCCGATCGGCACACAATCATTCTCTGCCAATATCAGGATGATGATCTTTCTGATCGGTGATTTAAGTAACTATTTTGATGAACGCGACAAGCACTTGATATACATTGACGGCGCCTTGTCGGCAGAGAGCTTTATTTTAGCCCTCGAAACGCTTGGCCTGTCTTCATGCATCATCAACTGGTCGGACATACCCGTGAATAATACCGGTCTTAAAAAGTTCCTTAAACTAAACGATTGGGAAAGATGTGTGTTATCCATTTCGGTGGGTTATGCCGATCCTAACGGAGGCATCCCGTCATCGGTCAAGAAAGATATAAAAACAGTAGTCAGGTATAATTAAAAACAGTAAATCATCGTTATCTTGTTTTCAATGCCATCATTGGCTTAAGGGGAATAACAGGGGACAATAAAGACATATGAGAATTCAGATAGACGGTACGAACACACAAAACAAAGGTGCAGAATTAATGCTCATTTCCATTTTGGAACAAATTGAAGAACGACACCCGGAGGCGGATGTACTTTTTAATTCGATTACCAGCAGCGCGAAAAAAATTGATACCCGGCTTTCTCTCAGACGTGACCTCGCTGTCCGTTTGGGAGGACGTTATACGACAGCGCTTTTAAGGTTGTTCGGATATCCCGATCTCCCGCTTTTCTCGGAATTCAATCCGTTAAAAAATATCGATCTGGTACTGGATGCCAGCGGATTCAGGTTAAGCGACCAATGGAATTATTCAATCGGGTATTACGACAGACTGGAGAACTACTATAAAGAACTGAAAGAAAGCGGAACCAAAATCATCTTGCTGCCGCAAGCCTTTGGCCCGTTCAACACTGAACTGGGCAAACGGGGCATTGATATCCTGAATAAGTATACCGATCTGGTGATCGCACGCGAATCGGTATCAAAGAATTACCTGTTGGAAGCAGGCGCCGATGCGGCTAAGATTATTCAATATCCCGATTTCACGATACAGACCTCAGGGGTGTTTCCCGACCGGTACAAGGGCATTAAAGGCCAGGTATGCGTCATCCCCAATAAAAAAATGATCACGCACACGGTATTGGAGGCTGAAGAATACCTTTTCAATCTCAAGGTCATCATCGCAAAGATCCTGAAAACGGGCAGGGAGGTTTTCCTGCTCAATCATGAAGCTGAGGGTGACCTGGAGATCTGCCGTGAGATAAGCCGGCATTTCAGTAAACCCTTACCTGTTCTCACAAACCTGAATGCCAGGGAAATAAAAGGGGTCATCGGCGCCTCCCTGATGGTCATTTCTTCCCGTTATCACGGTGTGGCGAGTGCGCTAAATCAGGGTGTTCC
This sequence comes from Prolixibacteraceae bacterium, assembly GCA_038562555.1. Taxonomy (GTDB): domain Bacteria; phylum Bacteroidota; class Bacteroidia; order Bacteroidales; family Prolixibacteraceae; genus JBCFBK01. The sequence continues at coordinate 271,577 of JBCFBK010000002.1, forward strand.
CTGCCTTGCCACCAGTTGGAGCCATAAATACGAAATGCTTTTCCAGGACTTCGGTCTGACAGGAAAGATCATCGATGTCAACCATAGTCCGCAACAAACCTGGACTAAAATAGAAGCGTTGCTTACACCGTCGGAGAACGAAAAAATGAGACAGCATCTTAATACGAGGAAAGGCGCGCTCAGCACGCAAATTAAAACCATGTGGGACGTCGTCTGGACAAAAGCCGGCCTAAGCTGATTTCCCCCAACATTTTTGATTACCGCCATCCGCGCAGGAATTCCCGGAAAACGATTCCTGCGCAGAGCACCAGAGTCTATACCTATTTAATAACCGTCATTTTAAAAATTTAAGCGGATGAATGTAAGTTCACTTTCTTACAAAAATTCCCACCTTTGGAAAAAATCGGGAGAACTGATTGAGAAGACAGGTTCACTTGAACCCCTTCCTGATGAACCACAGAATGAATTGTTTCGGCAGTTTAAGATGGCGGTGTTTTCAATTCAACAGGATATCCAGGAAGCTTATTCACATCATGATCAGCAGTTTATCCTCTACTATTTTTCGAAAGCAAAATCATCATGCCTGATTGTGGAAGAAATGTTGATTAAGATCGGGAAAACATTTCCACTGGAATATTATTCAGAATACCTCAATCGTCTCGACGAAATGAAGTCAATACTCGACAATTATATCCATTTGAGCCAGATTAATCTCAGCATTGAAAATAAAAGAAAAGGTAACCAACAATATTGATTAAAACGATCATTCTAAAATAATCACTGTATGGCAAAAGTAGCTTTAATCACCGGCATCACCGGCCAGGACGGGGCATATCTTTCAGAGTTCCTCCTGAAAAAAGGGTATATCGTTCATGGTCTTAAGCGGCGTTCTTCGATGTTCAATACGGACCGGATCGATCACCTTTATCAGGATCCGCATGCCAATCACCGTAATCTGATCCTGCATTACGGCGATCTGACCGACAGTATGAACCTGACCAGGATCATTCAGGAAGTTCAGCCTGATGAGATTTACAACCTAGCGGCCATGAGTCATGTCAAAGTCAGTTTCGACACCCCCGAATACACCGCCAATGCAGACGGCATAGGAACGCTCCGTATTTTGGAAGCTGTGCGGCTGCTTGGTTTGAAAAGCCGGATCTATCAGGCTTCAACATCCGAGTTATACGGCCTCGTTCAGCAGGTGCCTCAGTCAGAAGAGACACCGTTCTATCCACGTTCACCTTACGCGGTTGCCAAGCTTTACGCCTACTGGATTACGGTAAACTACAGAGAAGCATACGGCATGCATGCCAGCAACGGGATCTTGTTCAACCATGAATCACCAATCCGCGGTGAAACATTTGTCACCCGTAAAGTTACCCGGGCTATCTCGCGTATTGCCCTGGGCATGCAGGACAAACTATTTATGGGAAACCTGTCGTCAAGACGTGACTGGGGGCACGCCAAGGATTACGTAAAAGCGATGTATCTCATCCTGCAGCAGGATGAGCCCTCCGATTACGTGATTGCCACCGGAATTACAACAACGATCCGTGACTTCATCAAAATGGCCTGTTTCGAGATCGGACTTGAGATCGTATTCAAAGGTGAAGGCGCCGACGAGAAGGGTTATCTTGCCGGTATTGATGAGAAACTGTTCATGGAAAAAGTAGGTTATGCTTATCTGGCAGGAATCAAGAAAAGAATTGAAGATGGCACGGCCGAGGTGATCAATATTGATCCCATGTACTTCCGGCCAACCGAAGTCGACCTGCTCATAGGCGATCCGACCAAGGCCCAGACCCGTTTGGGATGGCAACCTCAGTACGATCTGAAAAGCCTGGTAAAGGACATGATGCAATCGGATATCAACCTGATGCAGAAAGACGCCTATCTGCAGGATCGCGGATACCGGATCCTGAATTATTTTGAATAACAAAAATTATCCTTCTGCGTTGTGTTGATTTATTTTTAACCGATTCGTATCTTGCTGTCCTGTTAAATCACTCAATCTGCGCAGAAGCGGCATGATCAAGCACAACGCGGGACTCTTAGCCCGCTCTGGCAACTAAAGAAAATTAAATTTATTTCCTGGATGAAAAATGATAGCAAGATATACATAGCCGGCCACCGGGGTCTTGTGGGCTCGGCCATTTACAAACAACTAACGGGAAAAGGGTATGATCAGTTTGTCCTGAGGACACACGAGGAACTGGATCTCACGAACCAGCAGGCTGTGGCCGGATTTTTCGCCAATGAAAAACCGGAATATGTTTTCCTGGCCGCAGCCCGTGTCGGCGGCATTATGGCCAACTCAATCTACCGGGGGCAGTTTATTTACGAAAACCTGATGATCCAGAATAACGTGATTCATCAGGCATGGCTGAACGGCGTAAAAAAGCTGTTGTTTCTCGGCAGCACCTGTATTTATCCCCGGGAAGCACCGCAACCGATGCCTGAAGACAGTTTACTGACATCTCCGCTGGAGTATACCAATGAGCCTTACGCTGTTGCCAAAATCACCGGCATAAAAATGTGCGAAAGTTATAATCTCCAGTACGGAACAAACTTCCTGTCGGTAATGCCTACCAATCTGTATGGGCCAAACGATAATTTTGACCTTGAAAAATCGCACGTTCTTCCAGCCCTGATCAGGAAAATCTACCTGGGGAAATGTCTGGAAGAAAACAACTGGACAGACCTCCGCAGAGACCTGGACAAAAGACCAATAGAGTCAGTCTCCGGGAATGCTTCGGACGAACAGATTGAAGGTATTCTTCTAAAATATGGCATAAAAAAAGCAGGTGCAAAAAACGTGTTCGTCGAAATCTGGGGCTCAGGCAAACCAATGCGGGAATTTCTTTGGAGCGAGGACATGGCCAACGCCTGTATCTTTGTTATGGAACACATTGACTTCAGGGATCTGATCCCCAAAAACCAGTCGGAAATCCGGAATACCCATATCAATATTGGAACCGGAGAGGAAATCAGCATCCGGGAACTCGCAACGCTCATAAAAGAAACCATTGGCTTTAACGGCGGTCTTAGCTTTAATACCTCCAAACCAGATGGTACCATGCGTAAGCTGACCGACCCGGGAAAACTGAATAGTCTGGGATGGAAACATACGGTTGGCATTGAAAGTGGTATCGAACGGCTTTATGCTTGGTATCTGAAAAACCTTCGTGAAATCAAGTCAGAAACAGTAAAGAATGAGGTTTAAAACGAAAGCAGTTCCAGGCTCAAAAGTTTGTATATTTGCCTTTATTCCCGGGGTTGAAACTCTAAAAATATGAAACAAGATACTTACCTGATTGTAATGGCCGGAGGAATCGGCAGCCGGTTTTGGCCGATGAGTACGGAGGAGAAACCCAAACAGTTTCTCGACATGCTGGGAACGGGAAGAACGCTTTTTCAGCAAACCATCGACCGGTTTCAGGACATTTGTCCGACTGAAAACATACTGGTGGTAACTTCCGGAAAATATCTGGCGATTGTGAAAGAACAGTGTCCGCAACTCATGGATGAAAACATCCTGGCCGAACCCTGCATGCGCAACACAGCCCCTTGCATTGCCTATGCCAGCTATAAAATCAAAAAAATCAATACCGAAGCGACGATTATCGTTACTCCGGCCGATCACCTGATCGCTGACAGGAGCGCATTCCGGGATGCGATACTGAAAGGGCTTGACTTTGTCGAATCAACCCCGGCTATCCTGACTCTCGGTATCCAGCCCCGGCATCCAGAAACAGGATACGGGTACATCCAGATGAACGACAAGAATAAGGAGATTTCGTCTGTCAGCGCCTTCCGTGAAAAACCCGATCTGGCAACTGCCATCTCATACCTGAGTGAAAATCGTTTCCTCTGGAATTCGGGGATCTTCCTGTGGTCGATCGACGCAATCATTCGGGCATTTGAAAAGTACAGTCCGGAACTGGCCCGTGTATTTGAAGAAGGAATCCCTTTTTATTACACCGGCAGGGAACAGGATTACATTAATCAGATTTATCCGGAATGCGAAAATATTTCAATTGACTACAGTATTCTCGAAAAGACAGACAACCTATATGTCCAAAGGGTTAATTTTGACTGGTCAGACCTGGGTACCTGGAGTGCTTTATGGGAAAAAGCAGGAAAGGGCGAATTTGGAAATGTTTCTTTTTCCCCGAATTCATCCTTCTATGAGAGTTCCGATAATATCGTACATGTTTCACCGGAAAAAACGGTCGTTATTCAGGGACTGACTGACTATATTGTCGTGGAAGCGAATAACACGCTGCTCATATGTAGTAAAAAAGAGGAACAGCGTATTAAAATTTTCCTGAACGATTCCATCAAAAAACTGACATGATTTCAGTGACCATTATCAGCATCGCCAACAAATATTTCCCGCTGTTAAAAACAATAACAATTGTCTGGCTCATCCTGATAACTTTGCTGTGTTTAATTCCGCAGGATGATCTTCCACAAACTGAATTGATTCCGCATTTAGACAAGCTGGTCCATTTTTCACTTTATTTTGTTTTGACCGTGTTGAGCCTGATTGTTTACCGTAAACCCAAACTTCGGGGTAAAATATTGATTATGACCGGTATTTTTGTTTTTAGCCTACTCATTGAAATCATGCAAGGCATCCTGCCATTCGGAAGGACTTTTTCGTTGACAGATTTGTTGGCTAACTTGAGTGGCATAGCAACCGGTTTTCTTCTGTTTCAGGTGGTGAAGGTTTTACCTGGACAAACAATAAAAGACGTCCGATCCGAGTTATAGATATAACTAATTCAGTCGCTGGCGACGGTATTTCCGTCGTTGCTCCCCGGCCTCAGGAGATCATTCTCCGATCCAGGCCGGAAACTTTCTAAATCAATTTATTAATCTGCCGCTTCATCTGCATTAGGGGTTGAATGGTGCGTGGTTTCCTGGCAGGAAGCTAGAATAAGCCTTTTCCTGGCGTCTGCAAACCTATAAACTCTTAATAAAACATTTCGGAGAAAAACGAGGACAGTTTTTTAACATTAAAACCTTAAATCATGTTTAAAGAGCGTGAATCAGTTATTGCAAAAGTAAGCGTGAGCCTGCAGGTAATTCTCTCCATTGCTTGTTTTCTGCTGGTTTGGTATATGACCGAGGAATCGGCTGCCCGCAGATTGATCGCATCCAGAGAAATTAATAATACGGTGGTTATTATCGCACTGCTCTGGTACATCATTTTTGACCAGTACAACCTTGGAAAAATCTTTCGCACAGCCGGCTATTTGTCGATTGTAAAGAACTACCTGAAAGCAATCCTCACGGGAATCGTTTCTCTCTTTGCCATAAACCTGTTGCTTGATTATGAATCTTTAAGACCGGAACGGCTGGGTATTTTCGCAATGCTGAACTTCCTTGTCCTGACCTCATACAAAAACTTCCTGTTTGTGATGATGCGCTTTCTGAGACGGAATGGATTTAATAAGCGCCAAATCCTGATTATAGCTGATGAAGAATCGTCCGATTACATCGACCAGATAATCAATACAAAAGATTGGGGTTTACAGATCCGTGCCATTATGACGGGAAGTAAAAAAATCAAATCCAGGTATTCGGACGAGTATGATGTCATTCCGCTCTCAGCCAACATAAAATCGCTGCTGGACAACAATCCGATAGATGATGTCATTTATTGCCGGTCGGCGTTCAATCAAAAAGAAATACAACAGTATATCAGCGACTGTGCTGAAATCGGGATCGGATTCCATCATCAGACCCGTGTAGTCGATGTGGAGCAAATAGAACCCCGGATTTCCCTTTTTAATCAGTTACCGTTTATCTCGTATAAGAACAGTCACCACCATTACCTGTCGTTAAAGATCAAGTCGGCCTTCGATTTTTTCTTCAGTCTGGTCGTCATCATCTTAAGCTCTCCTATTCAGGCTTTCATTGCCCTGGCAATCAAACTGGACGACGGGGGTCCCGCCTTTTTCAAACAGGAACGGGTTGGACTGAATGGCCGGCGGTTTTATTGTCTGAAGTTCCGCACCATGGTAGTTGATGCAGAAGCACTTAAAGCACAATTAATGGGACAGAATGAACAGGAGGGTCCGGTTTTTAAAATCAGCCTTGACCCGCGGGTTACGCGTATAGGAAGATTTTTAAGGAAAACCTCGCTTGACGAATTACCCCAATTTATAAACGTCCTCCGCGGCGAAATGTCGGTCGTCGGTCCCCGGCCTCCTATTCCTTCGGAGGTTGAAAAATATGAACGCTGGCAAATCAGGAGGCTCAGCATGAAGCCGGGGATTACCTGCATCTGGCAGGTTTCAGGGCGGAATAATATACCTTTCCATGAATGGATGAAATTAGACATGGAATACATCGACAACTGGTCGTTGAAACTGGATCTGATCCTGATCTTAAAAACAATTAAAGTCATGATTACCGGCGACGGTAAATAAATACAGGACAAACGCTGAAAAGGGTTGTCTTCCATTTTTACACTGACCTCGCGGAACCTTTCGCGATGAATTTTCCGCCATGCGCGGATTCCTATTGATTAATTAAAAATTTAACCGATTGATTATGAAAAACAGAAATTTACATGTGATGACTATGCTGTTGCTGGTCACGATAATTTTTTCTTCATGTAACACGAAGAAAAACATGGCGTACCTGAGAGACCTGGGAAATCAGATGACCGAGCAGGGCGCCCCGGCACCTCCCGAAGAGGTTCGACTCAGACCAAACGATAATCTTTTTGTCAGCGTAAAGACGATCAATCCTGAGATCAATGCCCTGTTCACCAGCGCGACGACCGAAAGTTCATCAGGTCCGCGCTATGAGTCACAGGCCGGGCAGCATGTCTATGGTTATCAGATCGACGTTGACGGGAACATTACCTTGCCAATTATCGGAAAAGTCAGAGTGGCAGGTTTAACGCTGAGCCAGGCGCAGGCAGCCGTTCAGAAACAGGCAGATGAATACCTGAACGAAGCGAGTATCCAGGTAAAACTGTTAAACTACAAGATAAGTGTTATGGGCGAGGTCAAATCGCCCGGTGTTTACTATAACTACAACAATGCAATGACCATTCTGGAAGCGATTGGTATGGCAGGTGGTATTACCGAGTATGCAAGTTTGGTAAATGTTTCCGTTATCCGTAAAACGGATGCCGGAACAAAAGCGTTCAGGATCGACCTGACCAAAAAGAGTGCGCTCCGGTCTGAAGCCTTTTATATTTACCCAAACGATGCCATTTATATCGATCCGCAATCGCTCAAAAACACCAGGCTAAATTCGGGTATGTATGCGCTGTTTCTCTCAAGCGTTTCCACGCTGATCGTTATCTTAAAGTACCTGGAATAAGTAATATTCCGAATGAATTGATGATGTGTATTTAATTTCAGAAAAAAATTTGTCATGAAAAAGATAGAAAGCTTTAATGCAGTGCTGGAAAAGGAAGATTCTGTCGCTGTTAAAAAATTCCTCCACCGTTTGCTGAGAAACTCGCCGTGGTTTCTCCTGTCCATCGCTATTGGAGTTCTGGCGGCTATAGTCGTTACAAAATCTATGAAGCCGGCATACCAGACCAGGGCACTGGTGCTTATCAAGGAGGAAGCAGATCCCAACGTGATGCGGGAGGGAGACATCACCCAGGTGTTTACCAAGAACATCAATATCAATAACCACATCGGGGTACTGACCTCCTTTTCACTCAACAAACAGGTTCTCGATAACCTCGACTGGGCGACGACCTGGTACCGCGAAGAACTTTTCAGGGATAAGGAACTTTACGGGAATGAACCCTTTGTTATAACAATGAATGGCCAGCAATCGAATACCTACGATGTTCCTGTTTATATTTCGATGATCGACTCGCTCAGGTACAGGGTAAAAATCAGCAGTTCCTTTATCCATAATGGCGTCAAAGCCAACGTCGATATCTCCGAAATAAAAAGATTCGGCGAACCCTTCAATAACCGGTATTTTAATTTTACGGTCTGGCGTAAGGAGGAAAATCCGCAGGGAACCTTTTACTTTCAGTTTAATAATCCCCGTACCCAAACCATGGAGTATACCTCAAAAATTGAGGTCACGGTCGAAGAAACCAATTCCAACCTGATCAACCTGTCGCTGACTGACACCGATCCAAAAAAATCAGCCGACTACCTGAATGAACTTAGCAAAGTTTTCATTCAGTTCGGTCTGCTGGAGAAAAACCGGAAATCGGCAAGCACCGTTAAGTTCATTGATAATCAGTTAACCGGTGTTATCGACACCTTGAATGAGAACAGCGCGGAGTTCTCAACCTTTCGATCTCAAAATCAGATTATTAATATTGGACAGGAGGGTGACCTGATCATGCAGAAACTCGGCCAACTGGAAACGGAACGTCAGGAGGAACAGGCCCGCCTGGCCTACTATCAAAATCTGAACAGCTATATGGACGATGCCGACAAAATGGGCCAGATCATTTCCCCTTCTGTTGCCGGAATTACCGACCCAACGCTGACCAATATGGTTAACAGGCTTTCTGACCTTTACAGCCGCCGTGAGGTCTTATCCTACACGGTAAAGGAAAAAACTCCAAGTCTTGTACTTGTGAATAACGAGATCGCCATGACCGCAAAAAATCTGAAGGAGAATCTCAGCAACCTGCTGAATAATTCAAAAATTACCATTAGCAATCTGAACCGCCGGATTGGAAGTATGCGGTCACAACTCCAGGCCTATCCGAAGACCGAACAGGAACTAATGAGCATTCAGCGTTCGTTCGATTTGAACAATGAACTTTATACCTACCTGTTGAAGAAACGTGCGGAAGCGGCCATTACCCATGCTTCGAACGTCTCCGATGTACAGGTGGTGGATCAGGCCGGAGAGGATACCGCCGTAACGATCGGACCAAAGCCTGTTGTCAATATCACGATCGGAGGACTGGCAGGACTGGCAATACCCATTCTCTTCATGCTGATTGGCTCCTATTTTAACGACCGCATTAATTCGGCCGAAGAAATAGAACACCTTACATCGATCCAGGTTATCGGAAATATTGTCAATAATTCACACCGGAAAGAACCAACGCCAGCCATCAAATATCCACGCTCGGCGCTGGCCGAATCGTTCAGGGAGTTGCGGACGAATCTTCGTTTCCTCTACTCGCACGACAACTCAAAGGTGATCAGCGTAAATTCAGTCATACCACGTGAAGGGAAATCTTTTACGGCGGTTAACCTGGCATCCATGATCGCGATGAACAGCATGAAAGTGCTGCTGATCGACTGCGACTTAAGAAAACCCGGTTTGCATAAACAATTTGGCTGTCAGAACTATTCCGGACTAAGTACCTATCTGATCTCCCAACACGAACGGGAAGATGTTCTTCAGAAAACCAGGGTGGAAAATCTCTATCTCATTTCAGGAGGACCTGTCCCGCCTAACCCTTCGGAAATTCTTGAAACGGGAAGGCTGGAAGCACTGATTCGGGAAGCGCGCAGCGAATTTGACTATATTATCATCGACAACCCTCCGTTGAGCCTCGTCTCGGACGGAATTATTGTCAGCCAGTTTGCCGACGTCAACCTGTTTGTACTCCGACAGGATTACAGCAAGAAGGGGGAAGTACGATTCATCAACCACATGCATGTGAATAAGTCCATGAAAAATGCGGGCATTATTCTGAACGACATCCACATCCGCAAACATGCCCAGGTCGGTTATTACGGCGCCCAATATATCTACAAGCACAATTACGGATACGATTATTACCTCGAAGCAACCTAACCGGCCATTATTCCGCAGAATTTTTATAATTTGCGGAAAATTAATTAAGAACAAAAATGATTATTGCGGTTGATTTTGACGGAACCATTGTTGAACACCAGTATCCTAAAATAGGAAAGGACGTCCCTTTTGCCATTGAGACGCTGAAGCTGCTGCAAAAAGACGGGCACCAGCTTATTCTCTGGACATTCAGATGCGGGAAAGAACTTGATGACGCCGTGAACTACTGCCTTGAAAGAGGAGTGGAATTTTATGCGGTCAATAAAAGTTATCCGGAAGAAATATTCGACAACACAACCAGCCGGAAGATCCATGCCGATATTTATATTGACGACCGGAATCTGGGCGGGTTGTTTGAATGGACAATCGCATATGGCTTAATAAGCGGAAAAAAAGCAGAAATGAAGAAAAAATCATTTTTCAGCTTTCTGAGATAAGGCAAATTTTTTCTTAGATACACATCAGAATTAATTGCAGAGGCACGGCCCGACAGGGTTGTGCCTTTTTTTTGCATGGAGCAAAGCGCAGAGGGCATAAGACAGGAGGATAACACACGGCAGGAAAAGCACCTTGTAAACTTGCAACCTTGTCACCCTCTTCCGCCCTCCTTTCTCCGGTCTCCGGTTTCCGGCCTCCGGTGTCGCTATGCAAAAGGCATAAAAAAGCCCTGTGCTCGTTTGAACACAGGGCTGATTAAGAAGGGCGACGACCTACTCTCCCA
>JBCFBK010000055.1:0-35486 GCA_038562555.1 Prolixibacteraceae bacterium
TCAAAAACAGAAGCCTGACGAACCTTTTTGAAGTAAAAGCCGGGAATGGCCGGCTGCTCTTTTCGTCGGTGGATCTGTTTCAGGACAGTCCCGAGGCGAAGCAATTAATGCATTCGGTGCTTCACTACATGGAGTCGGACGATTTTAATCCGCAGAAAAAAACGGGTTTTGGACGCCTCAGGGAGGAGTTTCAGCACAGAAAGTAAATGCCTGAGAAAAAGAGAGGCTGACCTGTCAGGAGTTTTTGACAAAGACTATGTGCAGGAACGGGAATTAACGAGGTCTGGATTCCCGTTCACTGCCCGATCTGAGCGTGCGAACTTGCCGCGCAGTACCTAAGTACTGCGAAGTGAAAAGAATGGTTGACCCCATCCAAAGACTGCGGCAAATTTACCGCCAACATGGAAACAGGTACAGTAGGAAAATTAACTGGCAATTTACAGTGGAAGATACCCGAATAAAATATTTCACGGGATGTGAAGAGCGAAAGGGCTGAATCTTTTAGTTTCACGTAGCGCAGCGAAGGGTATCATTTTTCAAATTGTTGTTTTTAATTTTTTCTGCAATACAAACTAAAAACATTGGAAGTTATTATTTGGTAGTTGCGGCTCGACGATGTAGCTTGTCGCCAAGTTCTCCTAATCGCTTCCAAAAAATAGGGACTGATGAGCTGGATTCATTTTCGGACAACAATTTACTTGCACGATGAACTTAAACAAGAGTTTTATATTCAAATGACGGTTTGCAGGTTGTGGATATCATAGCTGTCTGAAAAATCAACCTGCAATTTTAAGGCAAAAGGGAGAGAGTGTACTTTTTTTTGCATACTTTAGCCGGACACTAACCTGTTCAAAAATTGCGCTTGCCTGGCTATATGACATGAAGGTGGATAAACAGATATGGGATGATTTTCGTAGGGGAGAAGATTATGCACTTTCTCGTATATATTTCCAATATACCCCATTCCTTTTTCGTTATGGACGAAAATTTTCGTTGGACGAGGAAATGATCAAAGATGTTATTCAAGATTTGTTTCTTTATTTGATAAGTGCCAGAGAGAGTCTTGGTACAACCGACAACATCCGCTTTTATTTAATTGCTTCTTTCCGGCGACGATTATCCAACGTAAAGAAACAGAAAGCACCTCTGAGTTACTCTGACCGTGAAGTTTTGACGGCCGAAATTATTTATTCGGCAGAACACGAACTCATTGAAAAAGAGGAGCTGTCTCACCGGGAACAAACTGTGAAAGCGGCGCTGGCAAAGCTTAGTCCCAGGCAGCGCGAAATACTGTTTTACAGGTTTTCGTGTAATTTTGATTACGATCAGATATGTGAAATAATGCAAATACAGTATGACTCGGCCAGAAAGCAGGTTTTCCGGGCTTTAAAAGGCTTAAAAGAAATACTTATTTCTTCAGACATGTTTGTGCTTTTTTTCGTTTTCTTTCAGAAAGATACAATCGTTTATTGAACGCATTTTGCTTGTCTCCTGCCGTTTCCTGCCTAGAAAAAGATAAGAGGTCCTTTACTCAATAAAATTTTTTTAAAAGAAGTGTGATTTTTTTGTCCACAAAAAATCCAATTATGTCTTTGTAATTTACAAACGCCTGTATAGATGGAGCAAAGATTTTTGGAATACAGTACCGAACAATTGCTTGAAGAAAAGGACTTCATTGCCTGGATTTTAAATAATAAAAATAACAGGGAGTGGAAAGTTTTTCTGGAAAAGCATCCTGAGTTCAACAGTAAAGTAAAAGAGGCCCGAGAAATAATTCATTTATTGGCCGACAAGCATGACGAGTTGGAAGAAGATGCTCTTCTTGCCATGTGGCGTGGTATTGACCGGTACCATCAAGCCCGGAAAAAAAAGTCCCAGAAAAGAGAACTGTGGAGTCGCTTGTCATGGGCTGCATCGGTTTTGCTGGTCGTTTCCATCGGCTTGGGAGGATACTTTTATTTGATTAAGGAAGCTCCAGTGTATCAATTTTCCTCGTCTCTTGGTAGTGAAAACCCCAATGGATACATGGTGCTTTCTTCCGGAGAAGAAATTCCACTGGAGCAAAAGCATTCTGCGATCAGACTAAATGACACGCAGAAACAGGTGATTGTAAATGACAGCATTATTAATCTGGTGGAGCATGAGCGCGACCAACAGAAAAAAACTGAGATAAACGAAGTGGTAATTCCCTACGGAAAAAGTTCGGAGTTGCTACTGGCCGATGGAACCAAAGTATGGCTTAATGCGGGAAGTCGTATGGCATTTCCTTCAAGTTTTTCGAAAGACGTACGTGAAGTTTATTTAGAAGGAGAAGCTTACTTTGAGGTTGCAACAATAACCCATCAGCCTTTTGTTGTTAACGCCGGCGAACTGGAAATTAAAGTTCTAGGGACTCATTTTGACGTTTCTGCATACCCTGATGCAGAATTGGTTGAAACAGTTCTTCTGGAAGGAAGTGTTTCCGTGAACAGAAAAAGAAGCATTGGCGTCGGTAAAGAAAAAACTGTACTTATCCCCAATCAAAAAGCAGACTTCCATAAAGAAAGTAAACGTATTACTGTGGCAGATGTACCTGAAGCAGCCATGTATATTACCTGGAAAGAAGGCTGGTTGCAATTCTCTAAAGAAAACCTGATGACTGTTTTTTATAAGCTGGAGCGGTATTACAATATTAAAATAATAACTCCGAAAAACTTTCCTTCAGATGAATTAATCTCCGGAAAACTGGATATGAAGCATTCTCTGGAAGAGGTATTGGTGGCTTTATCAGATGTTGCAAAAATCGAGTGCCGGATCGATGATAACAGCGTATTTGTTGATAAAAAAATGGAGGAGATAAATCAAAGGTAAAAAAGGAGAGCCGATGGGCGAGCAGGCCCTTACGGCTCTCCGGATCAATTTAATAAATAATTAAGCTTAACAGTTCAAAATTATGAAAAAAAAGCGAATCATGCTGCGCTTTCCCCGGGGAAGCATGGCCAAAATTCTGTTACGAATGAAATTACTAACCGTGTTGATGCTTGCCGTTTTAGCGGCTTCAGCGGCCGACAGTTACTCACAGGCGACAAAATTCAACCTTCGACTAACTAATGCCACCGTTAAAGAGGTATTTCTGCAAATAGAAGAAAACAGCGAATTTATTCTTTTGTATAACGAAAAACTTGTAGATGTTGAGAGGAAAGTAAGTGTAAAAGTAAAGGATGAAACGGTAGAATCTGTCCTCGACCAGGTTTTTGAAGGTACAACAAACGATTACAGGATTTATGACCGGCAAATTGTTATTGTAGACAATGATCGGGTTAAAACACCCAGTGAACCAAACAAGTCAATTGCTGAAACAGAGATTGCACAAGAACAATCCAGAAATATTGCAGTTACCGGAACGGTAACAGATGCATATAATGATGAACCACTTCCGGGGGTCAATGTAATAATTGCAGGTACTACTATCGGTACTACAACGAATAGTGATGGTATTTACGACTTGTTGGTCAATGATGGAGATACATTGGTTTTTTCATTCATTGGTTATGAAGTGCAGAAAATTGAAGTCGGGAAAATAAAAATTGTTAATGTAAGACTTTCGGCACAAACTGAAATGATAGAGGAGGCAGTTGTTGTGGCATTTGGAAAGCAAAGCAAGGAAAGCGTTGTTTCTGCCATAACAACGGTTAACACTGCCGATTTAAAAGTACCATCAAGTAATTTAACTACAGCTTTGTCGGGGAAGATGGCAGGTTTGATTGCCTACCAAACAACCGGGGCACCAGGAGAAGAGGATGCTCAGTTTTTTGTACGCAGTGTTACTTCCTTTGGCAGCGGATTGACTTCGCCATTAATTTTAATAGATAATATTGAAATGACCTCAAGGGATTTGTCCCGGCTAAACCCTGATGATATTGCAAGTTTTTCTATCTTAAAAGATGCTTCGGCAACTGCTCTTTATGGAGCAAGGGGAGCTAATGGGGTTGTACTGGTGACGACAAAAGAGGGAAAGAAGGGGAAAGTAGATGTCCAGGTACGCGTCGAAACCTCTGTCTCTACTCCTACAACAAAGGTCGATGTTGTCGATCCTGTCGCATTTATGGAGTACTCAAACATCGCAAGCCTGACACGTCATGGCGAATTGACCTATCCACAAAGTAAAATCGACCAAACAAAAAACCCGAATAGAAACCCATATGTCTATCCGGCAGTTGACTGGAAAGATATTTTAACAAGAGATTACTCTGTAAATCAGCGGGCAAATATTAACCTTACCGGTGGTGGAGAGGCTGCAACCTATTATATTGCCGGATCTTTTTCACAAGACAAGGGAATCCTGCAGGTCGATCCTGTGAATCCATTCAATAGCAATATCAATTTGAAATCGTATGTTGTTCGGTCGAACGTCAATCTTAATTTAACCAAATCATTGGAAGCAAAGGTTAGGGTAAACGGAAGTTTTGAAGACTACACCGGCCCCATCGGAGAATTTGGAAGTGGCGGAGCCAATACTTATGGGAAAACGCTAATTGCGAATCCTGTATTATTTCCTGCTGTTTATGCTCCCGACAGGGAAACTCAATATCTTGATCGTCTGTTGTTTGGTAACTATTCTGATGATGCTTATGGAATAGGCTCCGATCAATACATCAACCCATATGCCGATATAATGAAAGGGTATGAAGATGTGAGGAATAATACCTTTTTAGCACAATTGGAGCTTCATCAGGATCTGAACATGATAACCAAAGGGTTAAAGGCCCGTTTTATAGGCAGTATTACACGTTATTCCGGATTCAACATCCAGCGCAGCTACAAACCTTTTTACTACCAGTATATCAAAGGGACCTACGATCCTCAAAATACCTCTTTCCCATATGAACTAGCGGTACTAAATCCTGAAGGCGGTTCTGATTTTATCGATTACAGTGCAGGTGATAAATTTGTAAGATCCAGTTATTATGGAGAGGGAGCTGTTTTATATAACAGAACCTTTGCGGACAAGCATAGTGTTGGAGGCCTTTTGGTCGGTTCGTTTAAAGAAAGTATGGACGGAAGCCCTAATAATCTGGACACTTCGCTGCCATCGAGAAACATGTCGTTTGCAGGCCGCTTTACCTATGGGCTTGAGCAGACCTATTTTGTTGAGTTTAATTTTGGGCTAAACGGTTCAGAGCGTTTTGATCCGGCACACCGTTGGGGCTTTTTCCCTTCTATAGGTGCCGGATGGCAAGTATCAAATGAACCTTTTTGGACCGATATTAAAACGATTGTTCCCAGTTTTAAAGTTAGGGCCACCTATGGTTTGGTTGGGAACGATGTTATTGTATCCAACAGCGATCGTTTCTTCTTTACGTCAAATATTAATCTAAACGGGCCATCTGCCGGTAGGTTTGGAAATAATCCGTATGAAACATTCAGTCGTCCCACAATAGATATTTTGAGATATGCCAATCCTGATATCACATGGGAGGTTTCTTACAAAACCAATCTTGCAATTGAAATAGGACTATTAAATGATGATTTGAAGTTCATTGGGGAGTTGTATCACGAAAAACGTACCAACATTGTTCAGTTGAGACCTGATATTCCGTCTACTATGGGGTTAACTACCGGTATTAAAACAAACTATGGCGAAGCTGTTGGGAAAGGAGTTGATTTAAGCCTGGATTTTAATAAAGCTTATGGTAACTCAATGTGGTTCATTGTTAGAGGTAATTTTACATACGGAACATCAAAAATAACCCAGTATGATGAATTGGATTACTCCGGAATAGCTCCATGGTTGTCTGTTGTTGGACAAAAAGTTGGTCAACAGAGAGGTTATGTCGCTGAACGTTTGTTCATAGACGATGCAGAAGTACGTAACTCGCCTGTACAACAAGTTACCAGTGGTATTGGAGAATATCAGGCAGGTGATATAAAATACCGTGATATCAATGGTGACGGGGTTGTCAACTCATTTGATATGGTACCAATGGGATACTCGGCAAATCCTGAAATTCAGTATGGATTCGGGGGGTCAATTGGGTACAAAAATCTTGATTTTTCATTGTTCCTTCAAGGTTCTGCCAGGGCTTCATTTTTTCTGGATGCTGAGCATATGGCTCCCTTTGTTGAAGTATATTCCGGAGGGAAAAAAGGGAATAGGGCAATGTTAAGCTATATCGCTGAAAGTGTATGGACAGAAACGAACAGGGATGTTTATGCAAGTTGGCCCCGTCTTTCTCCGGATACAGGTTCAGCAGCATTAGGCAACAATAATAACTTCGTTAGAAGCAACTATTGGTTGCGGTCAATCGGCTACCTGCGTTTAAAGTCTGTTGAGTTTGGATATTCTATACCAGAATTCAAAGGCATTAATGCAAGGCTTTACGCCAGCGGAACAAACTTGCTGACATTTTCAAGTTATAAATTATGGGATCCTGAAATGGAGGGGAATGGACTGGCATATCCTTTACAAAGGGTTTTTAACGTGGGCCTTCAACTTAATTTTTAATCATAAAAACAAACATTATGAGAAAAATATATAATCGCCTGACATTTATTGTTCTGCTTGCTTTGTTTGGCTGTAATAGTTTCCTTGATATTTTGCCGGATGACAAAGCAGAACTGAAAGATGCTTTTAAAGACAAATACAATGCAGAGAAATACCTGTTTACCTGCTACAATAGCCTTCCCAATTTTGTCTCACCTACCACCACCTTGGGGCTTTCCGGTGGAGGAGATATTATCTATTCGGAAAGAAATACGGGTGGTGGTTTATCATCTGGACCTCCGGCGCCCATGATGGCTTTTCTCAAGGGAAACAACACGATCAATCCTTTGATGAACTTTTGGGACGGATTGAATGGTGCTCCAAAAAATTTATGGGAAGGGATCAGGCATTGCAATACCTTTTTAGAGGGAATACTAATTGAAAATGGCGGACCCCGTGATGTGGATGAGATGCTCAGAACCAGGTGGATTGCTGAAGCCAAGGCCATTAAAGCATACCTGCACTTTTACCTGTTCCAGCTTTACGGTCCGATTCCGATTGTAGACAAAGCGGTTCCCATTTCCGAGAAAGGAGACAGAGTGAATGTGTACCGGGCACCGGTTAATGAAGTGGTCGATTATATCGTGAGCACACTGGATGAAGCGATTGAAGATCTGCCGACCATGAGCGAGCTGGATGTTGTCAGTGAATTTGGAAGGTTTACGAAAACCATCGCCTTGTCAATCAAAGCCAAAACGTTCGTGTTGGCAGCCAGTCCGCTATTCAACAACAACAACTATTACGCGGGTTACAAGGATAGGAGAGGGGTAGAACTCTTTCCTGCCGGTGATAGTGGAGAAAGATGGGAAAGGGCCTTGGAGGCCTGTGATGCAGCCTGTCGGGCTGCAGAAGATGAGGGTGCGGTTATTTTGATTACTACTGATGGCGGGAACAATGCGATCAGGGGGATTAACATGACCAATATCAGTGATACCACCAAGGCAATGGTAAGCCTTCGTCAGGCAGTAACAGAATCGTGGAATCCGGAAGTAATCTGGGCTGTCAATGAGAGCACCACCCTGTTGCAGAGATGGAGCACCATGCTGAGCAACGACGAGTGGTTCAACTTTGGGGGAACGGCTGGAAATGACTTGGGCCAAAGGCATTCGCCAACCTTGAATATGGTTGAGCAATTTTATTCGTCCAACGGGATTCCCATCGACGAAGATGCCGATTGGGAACACAATAGCTGGTATCAGAACAGGTATAATACACAGCTCCCTGATCAAGAGCACAGCAAGTATTTTATCAAAAAGGGTCAAGAAACAGCAATTCTTCATTTCAACCGTTCACTCCGTTTTTATGCATCGGTTGGTTTTGATGGCGGTATTTGGGAAGGGAGAGAAAAGAGCCTGACAGAGGCATCTTATCCCAACATGTTCAGACATTCTGGAAGTGGTTACAAGCATTCGGAAACTTATGGCGGCTATCCTTACGCTGGTTATCTGGCGAAAAAACTGAGCCACCTGAAAACAACCTATACTGAAACCCGAATCACACTGATAAGGGAAGACTACTCTTTCCCGATCATTCGACTGGCTGACATGTATTTGCTGCTGGCTGAGTGTCTCAATGAGGTAGGTGGTCCGACAAAAACCGACTCAAAAGGGAACAATGCTTTCGTTTACCTGGACCAGATCAGGGCAAGATCCGGCATGGAGGGTGTTGTGGAGAGCTGGAATAAGTACGCACTTGACAGCTACAAAACAAAGCCCAATGACATCAACGGTTTAAGAGATATTATCTGTCAAGAGCGAATAAACGAACTGGCATTTGAGGGACATTTTTACTATGATGTAAGAAGGTGGATGTTGGCTGAGGAAATGTTCAATAAGCCAATATTGGGCTGGAACAAGGATGGGGAAAATAAGAAAGATTTTTACAACATCAAGGTTTTATTGGTACCCCGATTCTCGATGAAGGATTACCTGATGCCTATCAGGACCAATTCACTGTTACAAAATCCCAATCTGGTACAAAATCCAGGCTGGTAATTACAATAGAATACATGCAAATTTATGAAAATGATGATAAATAAACACCTATTGCTGGCGGTAATCATCGGTTCCCTGCTGATGATTACATGTACTGATTCCTATATGGGCATAGAGCAGATAAAGACCAGTTCGGAAAAACCGGACAAAATCAGTGTCAGGGAGGTAATACCGAAATCGGGTGCTCTGGAAATCCATTTCACGCTTCCCAAAGGAAACCCAAACATTGTTCAGGTAGTTGCAATCTGCACCAACAAACGTGGTGAAGAAATGGAGTTCAAGGTCTCCAGATACAGCTCTTCGATATTGGTCGAAGGTTTTATCGGCACAGAAGAAATGACTGTGGAACTGGTCTGTATCGACAGCAGCGGAAATGAATCGGATACCACAGTTGTAAAGGCTGCGCCGTTAATCTCCCCCGTTGAAATAGCACTTCAGACAATGAAAGTTGAACCGGCATTTGGAGGTATCAAGGTGGAATGGCAAAATGAACATGCCAACCCGTTTATAATCCATGTTTTAGCTGAGGATACCCTACAGAAGGGTGTAGCTTCACTAACGGAAGATTTGAGTAAAGCGATCTACTCGAGCGACTCGTTGAAAACATTTGCTTATGTTCGGCAATATCCCTCAAAAGAACAAAAGTTTGGTTTTATCGTATCGGATAAATGGGGAAACAGAACGGATACATTGATTTCTGTATTGAAGCCCTATAAAGAAGAATTGATCGAATACGGTCGTGTGAAAGCAGTTACATTTTTCAATCCCACCTATTACGGAGGTGTACGGGATTTTGGCACGTATGGCATCAATCCCATCACAAATATCCAAAATGATGGGAATGCTCATTCTACCTCCTTTGCTCCGCAAACGATGTTCAATGGTGTCAAAACAGGCAACCTTTTTTTGATCTATAAATTCATGCGAAATCTCACGAATCCTGACCCCGCTACCCGCTCCCTGGTGCATGATGTATTTGTAACTTTTGACTTGAATATGGAAGCCCGCATTAGTAGAGTAAAAATTTTCCCCAGGACCGGTTTAGGTTATACCTATACACGTTCAAGTGTGAAACGTTTCCGTATTTGGGGCACCAACGATGAGAATAGTGAAAGATGGACGAAATTCCCGGGTAATTGGACTTTGATTGGAGAGTATGTGGGGAGAGAACCGGCTAACAGGGATAATCTTACTCAGGAAGAAATTGACTATTTCAACTTAAATCAGGAATATTCGATCAGTGAAGACAATGTGAACCCTGCAGCGAGCACCACAACAACCTTCCGGTACATGCGCCTCCAGTTGATGGAATCATATGTGCAAGAAACAACTTTCTATACGATCAATGAGTTCGAGATGTACGGAGATATTCAACAGTATTACTAGTTAAAGGAATCAATATGAAAAAGATAAAGCACTATTTTTTCAAAGTTGCAGTAATCTGCTTCCTCTTTCTGATCAGTTGTGACAATGCTAATGATTTATTGAATCAATACATCGAGAATGGACCTATTATCTATGCTGCAAAAATAAATGAACTTAATACCCAATCGGGCTATTACCGATTCAGAGTAAACATTCACCCTGCAGAAGATGTAAACCGGTCATTTTGTATTTTGAGCTGGAACAACGCGGAAGGGTTAAAAGATTCAGTGAGGATTGATTACAATGAAGAGAACTTTGACAATGATCTGAAATGTTACTACGCAATTATTAATGTTCTGTCGGAAGAGAATATTCAGGGAAACCTGCAGATCGGTGGTCAGAATGTAGATCTATTCGGCAACAGATCGTTGATCGTAAATGGCAGTGCCTACATATATGGCCTGAACTATACCTCTACCTTGATTAACGCACAGATCAGCTTTTCAACCGGCAACAAAAACATCAATTTTGAACCCAGGGTTGGAGCAGTTGGGAATCTGCTCAGTTACGAAAAAAACAGTGGTGGTTTTACGGAAGAAGTATTTGTTTCAGACAACAGTTATCCACTTACCGATGCGAAACCGGGTGGTATAGTAAGAACTAAAACGAGATATCTTATCTCAGAAACGGATATTGATACACTTGAAGTAGTGGAATATCTGGAAACAATAATTCCTCAGAACTGACATTGAGTCCCTTCCGCAAATTTGTGTTGCCAATGTTCAAGGTAGGGATTTGTGGAAGGGGCCAATCATCCATAACAGAATAATAGCAGTATTTATTTAAAGTATACTAATATGAGAAAAACAGGTATAACTCTTTTCGTGCTGTTTATTAGTGTTGCTGTTTCTTGTCAGGGTGGTGCTTTTAGCCGGAATGATAGTGAAGACAAGGTGAGCGAAGCCGTTCATATAATGACTCAGTTCAGAAAAACCTCTCCGTTTTTACTTGATACTGAGAGGTTAATGCTGTGGGATAAATTTCAAGTTTATTCGGATAATTTGGAGAAAACCACTTTCAAAGAATATTTGAATAAGCCTGAGGATGAAGCCATCAACATGGAAGATACAATTCCCATGCTATATTTTTACAGGGAGGCTTTCGACAAAGTACTTGATGAGGTAAAACACACAAAAGTTAAATATGGGAATACATCTGTCTGGATGCTGTATAATATGGGATTTGTGGTGAAAACTCCTTCCGGTTGTTTTGGTATTGATATCGATCATCGTCTGGCTGAACAATTGGAACCCTATCTTGATTTTCTCTGCATAACCCACAACCACGGAGATCATTATAGCAACAAGCTGGTAGAGGCAATGAATAGGCATGGGAAGCCGGTGTTGTCAAATTTCTACAAAGGAAGTAGCGAATACCTTTCAATGACACCGACAACTTATAAAATCGGTAATTTTTCTATCCGCACTGATATCTCGGATCACCTTGCCAATCCGGAGCTTCCTGACTTTGTTACTGTTTTCCGAATCGAGGGAGGAGAAGATTCAGGGAATTTTTCCATGCTTCACTGTGGAGATTCAGGGTTCAATCCGAAGTGTTTTACAAATGTTCAGGGAGCTGTAAGCATGTTAATCTTAAGGTGGGGAGCACTCCGGGAAAATAATATTCTAGGAACAGGTGAAGGGCAAGTAGTGCCCGATTGCGCGGTGTTGTCGCATTTGATTGAATTGAGACATGATCCTTATCCGCATGGTCAGGCGTCGATCACCAAAACACTTGAGCATTTGCCTACCGTTAAATGTAACAATACCATCCTCCCCTTTTGGGGAGAGAATTTAAGGTGGGAATATGGCAAAATGCATTAAACTTGGATGAAAGAGAAAGTATAGTTTAAAGTGAGTTCGATGAAAGAAATGCAAATAATACAGATGAAAGATTTGGCTTTGGGAGTGTGAGCGTATCTTGAGCCTGGCTTTGTTCTGTTTTTAATCCCGAGGTACCCATTTGGTTGAGGAATTTCGTAAAGAGCTTGAACAAGATCAGCAGAGGCATATCTTTGGTAAAGAAGCCTATGTAAACGAAGAAGGTGTAATCTCTTTAGGTCCGATTACGAGGTAAATTCCATCTCGAATTTGACGCCCTGAACATGACCTACGGTTTGTTGCAATATGTGGTCAGTTACAGTGGGCACCCCTAACAATCCCGATTTCCCGTTGCTCTTGAGTAATTTCTGGGCATCATCTTCTTCTGTTGAAAATTCCGTGAGTAAATTTCGCTGTTACATTGTATTCAGCAAAAAAGGGAGTATGTCAATTAAAATCGGCTTTTACAAGGATCTTTAATGACGTTCTTCTCCGAATTAAAATATTTTTTCAAGGATCCCGCCCGGTTGGAGTTTCAGCGAGGTATCCTGTTCTACTGTTTCAATCAAACGGCATGCTTCTCCAGTGGACATTCACAAACATGTTATAACCATTTGAATTTACGTATAGATTTTGCTTAATCTATCAGAGAAAGCCGGTTCTCAGAAACTACTGTTAGGAATTTTTAACGATGGTCATTAAATCCGACCGTCTTCTCCTCGCCATTTCTTCATTTCTTATCAGTGCATTTCCGGAATAGAAGTTGATAACCGTATAGCTTTCAAGGAGAGGTACGATAACCGACGCCCAGCCGTTTGTAACTCTCACCGGTATGTATTGTTCGTCATCAGGCGATTCAAGACGGACCACCCTGGCTTTGTCGACATTCAGACCTTTCGGCAACCGAATTTTCCAATTGCTGAATTTTAGAGGAGAAAAACTGTCATCCATTTCATTAATGTTACCGTTAACCAGGTGTAATGACAATACTTCCCCTGTTTCGCCTATTTGTAAACTTGACCAAACATCGGCCGGGGCATCCGTTTCTATCGTCTTATTGTTACCCAGCAAGCCGGCTATTAGGGGAATAAGCTTTTCGGTAAAGAGAGCCTGATCGTCCATGATCCGGGGTTCGACACTCACAAGCTGACTTTTCCAGCTTAACCGGACGCCACAACGGGCTTCAACGTTCTGATCGTATAAGGAGGGACGTTCTATGTTAATCACGTGCCCTCCCTGTTTTTGAAACATCTGCAAGGCTTCAAGTTGTCCATCCGTGAAACAGTCTACTCCTGGTAGTATTAATAGTTTATAACGTGAAAGCCGCTCCAGCGATACTTCATCAGTTCCCAATGACGGATGCCACCAGCAATTCACCTCATACGGTACATGCATGTCTTCAAGCAGATTAGCAAACGAATAGAACCATTTCAGGTATTCTTCGGAAGCGAGTTCAAAAGCGCTGAATTTTCTCCATAGATGTGTTGGCAGCGAATAGACCAGACCGACATTGGAATAACCCTGGCAACGGGAATACAGGAAACGATACCGTTGCATAAATCGGCAGACTTCTGCTTCTATGTCGAAAAACCAGCCGCTGGAGCCAAGAGAGGTCGCCCATGTTAACGGAAGCCCGTTATTGGCCAGGGATTGTGCGTAAACAAAGCGTAGCCGGCTTTTCGCAGCGACAGGTGAATGAAAAAGAGAGGAAAATTGGAGCCAAACTGGTCGCCGAAACTCTCCTGAAGCAAGACCCAGTTTTATTAAAAGAACAGCTTTTATTCTGTCGAAGCGTTTAAAATTGGTATTGGCTCCAATATTGCTTTCTGTACATACCACATCACTTATTCGCGATAACACCACCGAATACGGCTTTTCTCCGTTATTGCCGTATTGATTTCCCATTACGGCGATCGGATGATTGGCAGCTTTCTTAATCTTGCTTACCGAATCTCTCCATAGTTCAGCATGCGAAACATAACTGAATAGGATATACGATTTAAGTATCGGGTCCTTAAGAACCGCATCGTTTCCCTTTTCAATAATAGCTACTTTGACTTTATTTACGTATTGCGCGATATCGAACGATCGGAAGTCAATAATCCCCGTTCGTTTAACGATCGCTGACTTCCTGTTTTCTTCAAGCCAATCCTGGAATTTTTCCCTGCACCATTTGCAGAAACAGCCTTTCCCCCATGCCTGAAATGAAGGATTGTTTATATTATCCTGAGTGAATAAGTTCACTTCCGGCGCTATTCTGGTCACTCTATCAATATAGTACTTGTAGTATGCGGGAGCATGATGACACATCTGATAACCAGGCCATAATAAACTGGTACCGATTTTTTTTTCATCCAATTCCCGTGCTATTCCGTTGTCCTCAAGTTCCTCCAACATCGGGTCGTCTATCGAAACATGGTTGTACTCCTGTTCCCAGTTTCCGCCTCCCACCAACATCCCTTCATTGGTAAAAAAATTATCCCAGTTAAGATAAACACCATTATGACCCGCGACTGCATCAGGGGTAGCCAATTCCAGCAGCCGTTTTCGGTTATCGGTCAGTTGATCAGCAGTTCGTGCACTATTAAAATAATTCTGCGGATCCCACCACAAATAATCCTTCCTGGTTAACCTGAAACCTTCAGCGTAATATACGCAGGGGAAGCTGTTAACTGACTTTGCATAAACCACACACCTGACTTTCCTGCAAGATTGACTTGAGAAGGACACCCGACTGGTTTTCCATTGTCCTTTAACGAGCTCTACTTGTTCTTCAACGAGTACGTTATTCTGTAAATCGAGCACAGCCAACCAAACCTGCATCTTATCTTCCTGGGCCGTTCCAAAATAATGGCCTCCCGGAACGTGCACTGACACTTCAAAATAATAATCGGCAAAAGGATCAATTACGGCTATAAGTCCACCACCACTTTGAGGTCCCTCCTGGCGGATCAGGACCGCTCCGTTACCTCGCACGCTCTTACTTGTAAGCCACCGTATAATCGCTTTATTCCAGGGGATTACCCCGTTCTCTGCAGCGGTGTATACGCCAGCTTTTTTTCCCCCGATTGCTGCCGCAGGCATCGATACAACGACGAGATCATGAATCCAGTTCTCAGGCAATTTGTTTGGCACACTTTTTTTAGCTGATATTGCTGCGGGGGGAGTCAGATTTTCTTCAATCTTACCTGCGCTTAATCCTGAGAACGGGAAGGCCATACCAGCTATCAGCCCTGCACCAATCTGTAGCGACTCGCGGCGTGTTAATCCTGATTTTCGTTTATTCTCTTCCATTCTTTCTATTTTTATCGTTTTACATGCTGTCAAAAAAGAGCCATCTCATTTTTCTGAAAACTCTCGGTCTCGCCGACTCTAATTCGACTGTCAGCTTGCTACTGACAATTATTCCCAATTATCATCGAAAAGAGTATCACTTACTGTCTCTCTTAAATAAATCTGCGGTACGGTTTTTTTCCCTTATCTTCACCGTGTTAGGTTTATTGTTTCTGTTCCGTGAGTATCCTGATGATCTTGATTTTCTGTACCTGATCAGAAAATCAAGGTGTTGACCGATTCTGCCTCTAAGTTGATGACTCCGGCATCCTGCCATGGTTTGAGGGATACTTTTTTCTCCTTCCACAATTCATCCTGTGTTGTGGTTACTAATTTGGCTTTTCTGCCCGTTATGTTCTCCAGTCTGACCGATACAGGTTTCTTCTTCACATTTACCAGTTGTACGATCAATCTGTTGTCTTTATCATAGCCGCACAGCGGAAGAATATCGGAATCTGAACTTTGCGAGCCAACAACCTGAAGGTTATTCAGGAAATCAGTCTGCTGCCTCGTTATGTAATAGATGGGATACTTGATTTTTGCGTCGGCCGACATAATCTCGTAATTTTTTTGCCAGGTCCAGAACATAGACACTTCTGCCTTGGCATACCTGAAAACACGATGTGATATCTGCGCAAAACGCAAAGCATAATCCCATGTCTCAAATATTCCTTTTGTGCGGTGTGCCATGGCGTCGAAGCCGAGTTCTGTACACCACACAGGCTGCCCGGATTTTTCGGCCAAACCGGCAATACGTTCAAACTCCGTGTCGGGAATATCGGCCGACCACCAACTGTGAAAACTCAATGGTCCCAGATATTTCAAGATAGAAGAATCGGCCGCGATTTTCGATGCGAAATCTACTGTCGTTTTTGTTGACGAGGTGTCACCCCACAGAAACCTGGTTTTCAGACCTGCTTCTCCGAATCGCTCTCCCGCCATTTTCACAAAGCGAATGGTTTCTTCGGGCGAAAAAATCGTCATGTAACCGCCATTCGATTCGTTAAAAGAAAAATAGTCGGCCTCCACCCCGTAAGTATCTTTAGCTTTAACCAGAAAGGCCTCGATCATGTCGATCACGGCCATATACTTATCCGGCTTAATTCGCCTTTTGTTTTGGTTCTCCGGATTTTCCACCAGTTCGTCGGCGACTCTCCACACTGAAACGGTGAAATTGGTTACGCCGTATTCTTCTTTCATTAGTTTCATCGCCCTCAGCAGTGATTCAACGGCGGGTTGCCCAAGAATTTTCCCGCCTTTGTACGCCTCATATTGCAGATTTACAAATTGCAGAGGCAAAGCCACCCGAACATGGCTCGGCTTGAATTCTTGTAAGGTGGTTTCTCCTACCAGGTCCCAGGCTTTTCCGGTATAATTGGCCTGACAATAATTTCCACCTACTGAAGTGATGATTTGCCTTTTAATCTCCGGGTAAATTTTTACCACCGGATCTTCAGAAAAATCGGCTCGTTCCTTTTCGCAGGCTTGATTGGACAAGGCTGAGAAAACACACAGGAATAATATTGCTTTTGCTTTGATATTCACAAAAAATGATCTCATAAATGCTCTTTTTATTAATTCGTTTCACGCGTACCTTTTTCGGGGTTAGAAACCTTCAACACTGAAAGATATAAACATGAAGTCTCCTAAAGCAGGCTCCTTGGTATGACCTTCTTTATGTTTTCCGGCAGAGAACTTGTTCTGTGTTGAAAATGTTGGCAACACCAACTTCTGAGTCAAACGGAGAGGTCAGTATTGCCTTATGTTTGAGATTCCTTGATTATTCTGTTTTTGTTTTCACAGAAATTGTACCCCGGAGCATTTCTCCGTTATAGACTTTAAACACGTACGTTACACCTGCGTTTAGTCCGCTAATAAGGGCATGACCATTTTCTATATCAGCCTCAGACAAAGGCCTTATATACTCCGCAACTTCGGGGCTTGAGACGACAATTTTCGAAACAGCTTTCTGATCATCCCATCTTAGAATCACAGAAGTCGCCGATATCTCTTCGGGAGTGGGTGCGAAAAAGATGTTCTCCGTTCCCGTCCGAAAAGTTATTTGATTGTATTCAGAGTCTCCCATTGCGGAATTATCACTTACAGCCTTGATTCGTGCAGAATACCTTGACGCACTCCATAAATCCTTGACTTCAAAGATGGTAACCTTACCAAGGGGGACCACCTGCAGGTCCGTCTGGAACAAGAGACTATCGCGGCTGATTTCCAGAATATAAGTGGCGTTTGAAATAGGTACCCATGAGAAAGTAACTTCATTCCCGTTAATACCGGTTGTGAATAAAGCCGGACGAAACAACCGGTCAGTCGTTTGACTTAACTCCGGGTCCTCGTCGCAGGAAACAATTAACGAGGAAAGAAACAGCACCAGAAAAAGTTGAATAATATGGTATTTAATTTTTGCCATTGGTGTATAACTTTTAAATTAAAGCGATTAATTATCTAAAGTCGTCTACGTCCTGACTCTCAAGGGAGTTGGTCGTTTTTCAACACTCCATTACTTGATGTGATGGTATTAATATGGATTGGGAGCAAGTGGTTGTTCTTCGTCTCATCATATCCGTGGGCGACGATATCCATACTCCTGGTAAATCCTGCTTTAGAAGAAGCGGACATCAGTGGAAGCCAATTCGCACGGGTATATCCGCTTATTGCAGTTCCCGGCAACCGATAATCGGGGTTAAGGATGTTAATTGTTTCTCCGTCAGCTTCGGTTTTCCAGAAGATATAGTTAGGGACGAGATCTGCATATTTTGGATCATCATAAATAATTTTCTGACATTCCCCTCTCATTTCTTCCAGTTTGGGTCCCAAAAGGTTCCATCGTACCAGGTCTCCTTTGCGCAGCATTTCTCCGCCGAATTCCCATGCTCTCTCGTTTACAATGGCATCGAAGAAACTTTCCCTGCCGGACGCCACTGATTCAACATACCTTGTTACTTTTTCAGTCTGTAAATCGTTAGGGAAGGCTCTCTCCCGAACAAGAGCCAGGGCATCTTTCGCAGCCTGGGTTGGACCTCCGTTAATTTCATTCTCCGTCTCTGCGTACATCAGAAGGATATCAGCATATCGCATTAGGGGTAAGTTAACGCCCGTGAACTGACCGGTTTGAAGGTCTCCTCCCATCGTCGGATTAATCCAGGATTTCCGCCATTTGGAAGGACGGAACTCCGTCCCGCCTGCGGAGATCAGCCGTTGAACGTCCAAAGCGCCGGACGTACCATATTTGTACAGTTCAACCGAGACGTTTCTGCGGGTATCTCTGGTGTCAAAGGAATAATAGTAATAGGGGGAAGTCCGCACTGTGCCATTTCCTCGTCCGTATTTTGGTGAAGGAGCTGTATATCCGAAGTACATTCCGATATCATACCCCAGACGCCCGCTTTGCAGCCTGCCGAATGCGATCTCGAAAAAGATCTCCCGATGGATCATATCCTGAGAATAGGCGTGCAACGTTTTAAAAACATTCCCGAAACTGGGATTCAGTGAATGTTTCCCACTCTGAATGATCTCCCGGCACTCCTGGTTCGCAATTTTATAATAGTCCTCCCAATATCGGCCGCGTCTTGTTTCAAATGTCTTATTGCGAAGCGAGAATCCGGCATATGCCAAAGCCATCCGGGCTCTTAGTCCTTTTATAAAACCTCTGTTTATCCTTTCTGCTGTACCTGTTTCGCTTAACCATGGCACATACTCTTCTATATTTTTCAAGTCCTGGATTAAATACTCATAAATGGAATCCCGGTCTGTTTTTTGCATGAAATAGTCGTCTCCAGCCTGTGTTGACCTTGTTTTAAACGGGACATCACCGAAGATCTTAATTAATTCGGAATAGCATAACGCGCGCAGAGTAACAGCTTCCCCATAAATACGACGAGCTTCATCTGCATACTCTCCTTCCCATATAGGACTATCAGGCAGATTGTCGATGCATATATTTGCTCTCTCAATAGAGGAATAGAAAAGATTCCACCAGTTGTTTAACGGGGCAATTCCATCATTTGCTGAGTAATGTGCCAGATTGTATGTGCCGTTATTATCGTCAGCGATAACAAACTCAATATCGTTATCACAATTATACCAGAGGTGGTACGAACCGTACAAGTAAACTGAGGCCAGATTGTTGTAGACTCCGTTTACCACTTTCTCTGCAAAATCTACATTAGCGAACGAGGTCTCTTCCGTAAACACCGAGTTTGACTCTGTTTCAAGGAAATCATCGCAGGACATGAATAAAACTGTGAGCAACGAGAAAATCGTAATTAATATATTTTTCTTCATCATAGTTCTTTTTAAAATTCAACATTCAAGCCGATGTTATATGAGCGGCTTCTCGGATAGGCACACCAGTCCACACCAGGAGTTAACGGTGTACGTCTCGCCACATCTACTTCCGGGTCGTACCCTGAATAATTGGTCCATGTCCACAAATTATATGCAACCGTATAAATCCGTAATTGGCTTATTTTTAATTTATTGAGAATTTGCTTCGGCAATGAATATCCCAGGGTAAGGGTATTTAACCGCAAAAAAGAACCATCCTCAACGACCCAGGAATGCAATTGAAGTGAGCTCATACCTGGCGACCATAGTTTAGCATCCTTGTTCATTTCGGCTAGTTCGGCAGGATCAGTAACCAGCGTTCCGGTTTCTTTGCTGATATAGGTAAACCGGTCATCAGAATTCATAACACTTAATAAGTTTCTGAAGCGGTAAGCGAAAGCACTGGTATATACCATTTTGTTGGCGTTGTATATATCGTTTCCATATACCCAGTTAAAAAAGGTTGAAAAATCGAATCCTTTATACCGGCAAGCGAGATTAAAACCCCCGGTATGCTTCGGGTTAGCATTTCCTACGATCACTTTGTCGCTGGCATCTACCACGAAATCTTCATTCTGATTTTTCAGTTTTAACGATCCTGGGCCAAAACGAAGCGATCCGATCAGGGCCTGATTGCTCGCCACATTTTCTTTAAGCACATAAGCTTTGGTATCCGGGTCATAATTGAAGTCGTTGAATGAATACATGCCTTCCGTTTCATAGCCGTACATCTGTCCGATCTGGCCTCCTTCTTTCACCAGATAATCGCCGGCTACCGTGCCTGTTCCCACCCAGCCATACCACATACTTATTTGCTCCCATTCTTTCGCCTCACCTAACTTGTCGATTCTATTTCTGTTGAATGCAATATTGAATGAAGCAGAGAGTTGAAAGTCCTGTTTTTCAACGATAATCCCATTCAGTGTAATTTCGAGGCCCCGATTCGATGTTTGTCCTACATTTTGCCATTGAGTGGCGTAACCGCTGCTGGAAGGGATAGTTGCAGATATCAAGAGATCTTTTGTTTTGTTTTTATAAATCTCTACTGAACCCGACAAACGCTGTTTATAGAGGCCAAAATCAAGTCCAATGTTTTTTGTCTCCGTTGTTTCCCATTTTAATTTCGGATTGGAAAGAATACTGTTTGGGGCTAAGAACGCAGTAGGGGTTGCTTCATCGCCGATATACACGTCGCCGGTAGACACATTAAAGGTCTTTTGCCACGCATTATCTGAAATTCTGTTATTCCCGGACTTACCGTAACTGGCGCGTAATTTAAGGTCACTCAACCACGGGGCAGAGTTTGCCAGGAGTGTCTCATCAGAGATTCGCCAGGCAAGCGCAGATGAAGGGAAATATCCCCATTGGTTTCCCTTAGCAAACTTACTGGAACCATCCGCCCTCAACGCAGCAGAGAGCATGTATTTCCCGGATAAGTCGTAATTCACTCGTCCGAAAAAAGATGAAATCTTGCTGGCTGGATTGTCAGCCGTTACGGTAGGGTCAGGAGCCCCCAACTGCATCATACTAAGCGCACTTACAGCGCTAATATATTGCGGAAAATATTTTGATGAAGAAATAACCGACTCAGACTTATAAGAGTTAAGCTCTTCCCCCAATGTCACCGCCAAATTCGCCCCCTTGACGAAGGTGTTCTTTTTTGAGTAAGACAAGATGTTGGCCAGCCTGTAACTTTTGGCATCTGTTTCGTCTATCCGGGCGATTGGCAATCCGCCGTACTCCTGAACATTTGACGTGTTCGAACCGTAAAAGTGCTTATTTGTACTTTGCCGGTAAAGCGATCCGTATTCAAACCGGTATTTAAGATTTTTTGACAATTCGATGATGGCGGCTCCGCTAAAATTGAAATTTAAGTCCGCCAAGCGGCGATAATCGTCATTCGTTTGTTTAACCGGTTCTCTGTTGTTGGCCATAAAAGCTTCATAATCGCCTGCGGGAACCAGCTCAGCATCGACGTAATCTGATAAACCGTTGATAGGGCGATACTGAACAGCATGAGCAAGCCGTGAGTTTGACGACGTCCCTGCACCTCTTTGATAGCTGTCAGAAAGCCTCACGTTAAGGTCTATTGAAAGCCAGTCTTTTACCTTGCTGGTCGTTTTTACATTTAAGTTAGTCCTTTCTGAACCGGAACCGAGCATAATCTCTTTTTCGTCATTTCGGGTCAGACTGACGCTATACTTTGATTTTTTCGTACCGCCTGAAATGTTAAGATTATGATAGCTGCTGGTACCTGTTTTTCCAAATAATTTTTCCTGCCAGTTAGTCCCGGTCATTTGTTTATACAGATCTACGTCCTGAAAAACACCATAATAATTTTCATACTTTCCATATCCAGTGATTTTGTCATGTTCGTATTGCCAAAATGCATATTCATATGGGTCCAGGACATCGAGTGTTTTTGTGACTTCCTTCACACCATAATAGGTATTGTAGCCAACTTTCCATTTACCATCGGAACCACCCCCCTTCGTTGTAACCAAAATGACGCCATTGGCACCACGAGCACCATAAATTGCGGTAGAAGAGGCATCTTTTAAGACGTCTATAGAGGCGATATCCGTTGGTGCTATATCGCCGATATTATCAACAGGAAATCCATCAACAATATACAAAGGCGAGTTGTCCTGTGTAATTGACCCGCCACCACGTATCCGGATTTTTATTTCAGCGTCGGGAGAACCTTCTGTTTTTGTAACCTGAACACCTGCCAGCCGGCCGGCGATAGCTTGAGCCGCAGACGTTACAGGGATATCTTTCAAAGTTGTTCCGCTTACTGATACAACCGAGCCTGTGAGATCCTTTCTGCGCACTGTCCCATAGCCAACAGCAACCACTTCCTCGATGCCAATTTCCTGTGCGATCATCACCACGTCAATCCGCTTCCTTCCCGCCACCGGGATCTCCTGCGTTTCCAAACCGACAAAGGAGAACTGTAAAATGGCATCATTGGAAATTTGTCCGAGCGTGTACATTCCGTTTTCATCGGTAATGGTCCCGCTTGTTGTTCCTTTTACAGCCACAGTCACTCCCGGCAAAACTGCGCCTTCCTGGTCGGTCACCCTGCCGATGACAGCCTGTTGTGCAGAAGAACCCCGCCGCATCTCGGGCTCCGCTTTTGTCAGAACAATCTGCCTGTTTACGACGGAGTACCGGATGCCGGTCTCCTTGAGCAGTTGATCCATAATGACAGGGATGGTCGCGTCGGTTGCATGAATGCGTACGGTTTGCTCCACGTCGACCATGTCTCTGTTATACAGGAAAAAGTATTCTGACTGATTTTCAATGAGTTTCAGCACGGCTTCCAGTCGCAGGTTATCCTGATGGATCGACAGTCGGGTTTGCTGCGAATAGCTTTCAACGGCCATCAACTGAACCAGACCCAGAAAAAAAATAAATGTTGTTAATTTTGCCATTCGTAAGATTTTTTTCAGAGAAGGACAACCGGAACGGAATAATCCGGCCGGCCCCTCCCGCTTTGGAACTTTTTTCATAAATTTACCTCCGTTAGAGTGAATAAATATGGACTTTTCGCTCTGCAAATTCCGCAGGAAAGTGTTTGCCGCACTTTCCTGCTTGCAGTTTATTATCAATTATCTTTTCATGATAATCACTTTTCTTTTGTTTACCTTGCCCTGCTGATCGGGTTCCCGCTTCACCAGTTCATAGCGAATGGGCGCGATCATGGCAACGAGTCGCAGCACCTCCTCCAGCGGCTCCTCATGGAAGGTTCCCCTGAGCCTGTATTCCATCACCGATTCATCCGCAATCTCGATGTCGGCATGATACCACCGTTCTATTTTTTTCAATGCTGCTGCCAGCGGTACATTGTCAATGACCAGGTATCCGTCTTTCCATGCGTTGTATTGAGAAGCGTCGACTTTCGATACCTCCATGTTGCCCGACAGACGCTCGTAACTGACTTTCTCTCCGGGGACCATCTTCCTGGTCAATCCTTCTTTGCCGGTCAACTCAACTTCTCCCTCGTTTAATACAACTTCCGTCAGTTTATCTGATTCATAGGCTGAAATGTTAAACATGGTCCCCGTGACCTTGACATTGAGCCCTGCCGCGTGGACAATAAAATTGCGTTGAAGGTGCCGGCTTACATGGAAGAATGCTTCACCTTCCAGTTCCACCTCACGTGAGTGCGCGAAGATGGCCGGATAGCGCAGGCTTGCCCCGCCGTTGAGCCAGCCCCGTGTACTGTCGGGCAAAATAAATTCCAGCCGTCCGCCCTCGGGTACACTCAGACTGACCCACGACTGACCGGCCGGAAGATCGCGGGATGCAGTGAAATAGAAGACAGTTGAAGCGAGGAGCACAGCAAGGACCATTACAGCCGCTTTCCAGTAGAACAGCGGCAATCGCCTTGCCGGCCAGCTTTTGTTTATCTGACGCTTTATTCGCTGAAAGAGGTAGTCAAGCGAGCCGGTTTCGGAGGTGTCGGTTTCCTTCATTAAATGAAACAGCTCGTCGTGAACTGCCTGCTGACCATGCGGGTCGTTGAGCCAGTCCCTGATCCTTACATGATCGTTGAAAGAGTAATTGCCTTTCAAAAACCGGGGAAGCATGTCTTTACCAATGTCTTTCTTCATAAGCGAAGGGGTTATCCGGTGCTGTTTACCCTATATATCCGGGCATAGCCGATATCCCTAAACAGAAAACCGGAAATTTTTACGGAAGTTTAGAAAAGGATGAAAAAACAGATAGGGAGGGATGCCATATCCTGATACGACGCTGGCTGATAGGAGTTGTCTGTTCAGTCTTGCCACAACATCGGGGATCAGCGGATAAACAGGTAATAGAAAATGATGCCTTTAATCTGAAGCTTCTCAAATTCCGCCTTCAGGAATTTCATGGCTTGGGTGATGTGGTATTCAGCCGATTTTGTGGTAAAATTCATTTCGTCAGCTATTTCACGAAGCGACTTTCCTTCGAGCTTTTTCTTCACGAATACTGCTCTTCTGGTTTCGGGCATGGCAGCAATGAATTCATCCAGTTTATCCATAACGAACTGGAAATCATTTCGTTCGTCTGGAGCAGCAGTTTCGTCCAAAAGATCGGTTAAGACGTTGAACCGGATCTCCTTGCTTTTGGACAGGCGGTTAAAATGCTTTCGGATCGCATTCAGTGCAATTGTAAACAAGTAAGCCTGGAAAGAGCCGTCGGTCCTGACCTGCATCCGGTTATCCCAAATCCGGACGAACGTTTCCTGCACAATATCTTCGGCTGCTTCCTTCGATTTCAGGAAGTTCAGAGAGAACTGGAATAATTGCCTGCTGTACCGCGCAAAAAGCTCCTCAAAAGCCTTTTGGTCGCCTTCTCTCAAATCTGTTAACAACCGTTGTTCGACAGGGATCATCTGTTTGAATGTAACTTTTCCGACTGAAAGGCAAAACTACAAATTTAACGGGAACAAAAGCAATTCCTTCAAATTGGCATGCATTTTTTATATGGCTGTCGAAATCATTTTTCAATTTACAATCAATGAAGCCTTCTTCCATCGCGTATTTCTTCAGCATTTAGCGAGAACATTTGGACCTTCTGTACGCTTTTATCGCTTTCTGGGTGTGCGGCAGATCGGCTAGATATTTGTTACGTAAAAGTCTTTTTTAATCATATGAGTTAGAAATTTGGAAGGAATAATACGAGAGGAAAAATTATTTGGCATTATTTGTCTAAACTCCGTATGGCTTTCTACGATCTGAAAGGATGACAAATGTAATTTGCTTATTCGAAATATATTGTTGGATTCAAATACCAAAGAAATATCTTGACCTAACCCCCACCGAAACTCCCACCAAAATTGCTTATAATTGTAGCCTAAAACCGGCGAAAAATGGCAGAAAACAAGGTAATTTCAGACGATTTCGGGTTCAAGTCCCGCCCCGGGTACAAAAAGTCCTCTCATAATCAACGATTTGGGAGGATTTGTTGTTTCAAAAAGTGATCTCCCACCCAAAGTCCCACCTAAGTGCGGGATTGGTCCCATCAAAAATATCGTTCCTTAAATCCCTAGTTATTGAACACGACACCTTCTGAATGTTATTTACGTAGTTTTAGACAAGCACGATTTATTTTTCGAGGAACAACTGCCGACCGGCATCAGGGGGCTTGTGAGGGGACAATCCAACGTATGTTTGGACAATTCTTCAAAAAATTGAATAACATACAGCTGTTCAATCCTTAATCTGCCCAATGAAAATAATTTTGGTATTTTGCCGGGAGATTTGAGTTTATATATATTTGTAACGCTCAACCAAATAAATAAACGTGAAAAACCAGCTTCCACAGAAAGACAAGGAATCGAAATTACGTGACTTATGGATGGATTTTAAAAGAGGTGACACTAATGCATTCGGAATTATTTACAGCGAGCATATCGATTTCTTGTTTAATTATGGAAGAAGCGTTACCAGAAATGTCGAAATAATCGAAGATTCAATTCATGATTTATTTCTCTATGTGTTTTCCAAAAAAGATGAGATTATTACTCCGGATTACATTCAATACTATCTGTTAAAAGCATATAAACGAATTTTAATTGAGAAAATCAGGGCTGAAAGAAAAATCGAGACCAAAATTGATGATGGAGCGATAGGGTTCGACCTGGAGATTGAAACAGAAGGTATTGCAGAAAAGGAAATAGAGGAAAAAAAGATTACCTTGATTGAATCTCTGATTGAAAAGTTAGATCCAAAGAAGAAAGAAGTTATCTTTTTAAAATTCCAGAGCGGTTTGAGTTATGTCGAAATAGCTGAGATCGTAGGAATACAACCGTCGTCTGTTAAGCAAATTGTTTACCGTGTAATATCATCTTTCCATGAAATCGTAAAGGACCACGCCATTGAATTATTGTTTCTTTTTTTTAAAAAATGCAAGGTGTGGATTTTCTTTGTATTATGAATAGACTGTCCATTTAAGAAAAATAATTTCAGTTTTCTTGTAGACTTTTTTTGCTTTTCCCTACTATCTAATTGAATAAGCAAAAGAAGATGGATCAAATCAACAAGTATATTTATAATCCGCTGTTTCTCAAATGGGTCTATGAGAGCGATGGGAGTACCGACGAGTATTGGGATTACTATCTGGAAGAAAACCCCGGAGAGAAACCCATCATAATAGCATTAAAAGACGAACTTAAACTTTTTCGCATTAAGAAACACAGTATTAGTCAGGATCAGAAGTCAAAACTTGCCCAAAAAATTGCGGCTCAAATAAAAGAGAAGAAACGCTCGTACGGCATTTCTACATTTAGCAGCTCGATGATGAAGTATGCAGCTGTCTTTATTTTAGCTATCGCCCTGGGTTTTCTGCTTTTTTACTTAAAACATGATCAATATCATCCTGATTCATATGTTGAAAGCTATACCACAGCAATCGCTGAAAACGGGCAAATATCCAAATTAATCTTACCGGACAGTTCGGTCGTTTGGCTGAATTCAGGAACTCAAATTAAATACTCAACCGATTTTGCAAAGAAGAGGAGGGAGATTTCTCTTGAAGGTCAAGCCTTTTTCCAGGTAAAGACAAATGCAAAAATGCCATTTAAGGTGTTTTGCCGGGATATTGAAGTACATGTGCTTGGCACCTGTTTTAATGTAAATGCATATCCGGAGGACCAGGAAGTCAAGGTCATATTGGAAACTGGGAAGGTTGAATTATTGAAGTCCTCTGATAATAATTTCAAATACATATTGGAACCGGGTCAAAAACTGACTTATAATAGCGTTTCGGACGAAGTTATTATCCGGAAAGTTGAACTGGATCGATATGTAAATTGGAAAGATAATATTTTAATTTTCAGGAAAGACCCCATGTCGGAAGTTGTGCCGGTATTACAACGGAAATACAATATCGATCTGGAGATGGACATTCCAAATTTGGATAGTTATTTGTTTACGGCAACCATTACAGATGAATCGCTCAATGAAATTATAAAATCAATCGCATTCACATGCCGGGCTGATTTCAAAATAATTAAAAATCCCGACAAAAAAACGAAAGTAATTATAACGAAAAACAATAACTAAAAGCCTATGCGAAAGTACAACTGATAAGTAAAAAAAAGGAGATGCTACCCACATCCCCTTTAATTACTGCCTGAAAAATTGACAGGCAGAATAATTTGATAGATAACTTCAAATCAAAACAAATTTATGAAAAAAAATCAAATTCTAATGACTTCAGGTTATGCTAAAATCTGGAGATCCAAACTATGTAGGAGTATGAGGATAATGCTTTTTGTGCTATTTGCAGCGGTCTCGCAGGTATTTGCGACAAACCTGTATTCTCAAAGCACTCGTTTAAGCCTGAATATGAAAGATTCTGAGATTAAAGATGTTCTGCAGGAAATAGAAAACAGGACATCATTCTTCTTTATGTATAACGCAGCACAGGTCAATGTCAGCAAAAAAGTAAACATTGAGTGCGAGAGCATGCCTGTTTCTGAAATATTGAAGGAATTGTTCCGGGACACCAACGTCATTTTTGAAATAAATAACCGGCAGATCGCTTTAACCGTAAGTGAAGGTCGTTCAATGCAACCAGTCGGAAAGGTAAGTGGAACGGTCACAGACTCCTCCGGTGACGTCCTTCCCGGAGTTGCAATTACTATAAAAGGAATTACCCAGGGAACCGTTAGCGACTTCGAGGGGAAGTACACTCTTTCCAATGTTCCGGATAATGCAATACTGGTATTTTCGTTTGTGGGGATGAGGACCAAAGAAATTTCGGTAGCCGGAAAAGCCTTGGTTAATGTGGAACTGGA
This sequence comes from Prolixibacteraceae bacterium, assembly GCA_038562555.1. GTDB lineage: Bacteria > Bacteroidota > Bacteroidia > Bacteroidales > Prolixibacteraceae > JBCFBK01. Next base: position 28,231 of record JBCFBK010000055.1, read on the forward strand.
AGAAGAGACAATCGGGATTGAAGAAGTAGTTGCTGTTGGGTACGGTTCGATGAAAAAGGTGAATCTTACAGGCGCGATCAGTAACATACAATCCGAAGATCTTAACCGAAGCCGTACATCAACAGTTTCCCAGGCATTAATAGGTAAAATGGCCGGAGTTCAGACCAGATTAATGGACGGAAGGCCAGGGGCCAGCGCTCAGTTACAAATCCGCAACCTCGGAACACCATTATACATAATTGATGGTATTCCAGGGACAGCCAGTGATTTTAACAATATTGATGTCAACGATATCGAAAATATTTCCGTTCTAAAAGATGCTTCTGCTGCCATATATGGAATTCGGGCGGGCAATGGGGTTGTTTTAATAACGACTAAATTAGGCGTTGAACAAAAGAAACCCAGAATAAATATCAATGCTTATTATGGCTTACAAGGATTTACAAGATTTCCTCAGCAGGCAAATGCATATCAGTACATGAGAGGTCTTGCCGAGTCATCGCAAAACCTGCGACAGGCAACAACAATAACACCAGAGGAACTTGGTAAATGGAAAGAAGGGAAAAAACTTTCGGATGGAGATTATCGAAGTATGGATTATCTGGACTATATGATTGGCTCATCTCCGCAAATCTATATCAATCCAAGCGCCACCGGCGGGACAGACCGGTTTAAATATCATTTTTCATTAAGCCATCTGGATCAGAAAGCAACGATCGAAAGTTATTTTTTTAAACGCTCTTCTGTACAGGCGAATCTGGAGGCAAGCCTTGCGAAAGGATTTAGAATAGGAACACAAATCAGCGGACGCGTTGAACACAGGCATCAGGCGGGAGTACCCGGCGACGACTACAGCGCCGTTTTTAATGTTATTACCAAAATGTGGCCCACCGAAAGGCCATACGCAAACGATAATCCAAAGTACATTAACAGCACCCACAGTATTAATGTCAACCCGGCTACTTATGTGGAAGATGTTACAGGCTGGAATGATGTCCTCAACCGTGTTGTCCGGACGAATCTTTATGGTATTTATGATTTTGATTTTGGGCTTCAAATAAAGGGAACGTATTCGTATCAATATGCAGGATGGACTGATGATGGTCAGGAAAAAACATACGATGCCTATAAATATGATCCGGCTTCTGATACCTATCATGTTGTAATGGGTGGAGGAAATCAGAATCCGATAAGAAGAACAAGCAGAAGAAACATAGAAGATAAATTTGCGCAACTTCAGGTGAGTTACGACAAAACCATAAAGGACCATTCAGTTTCTGCCGTGATCGCTTATGAACGATCTGAAAATGACAACACTTATCTATTTGCCCGTACTGTGCCTAAGACGAATTATATGCCTATCATGCTCTTCGAAGAATTGAATTCATTTACTGACGAATGGACACAACAAGCAAGAGCCAGCTATATAGGAAGATTCAATTATAACTATAAAGGCAGATACCTTCTTGAATTTTTAGGCAGATACGATGGTTCCTATTTATATTCTTCTGACAAACGATGGGGTTTTTTCCCGGGCATATCAATGGGTTGGCGAATTTCTGACGAGTCATTCTTTACTTCAACCTTAGCTAATGTTTTTTCCGACTTAAAACTACGAGTCTCTTATGGGCAGGTAGGCAGTGAAACTGGTGTTTCCGCCTATGATTACCTGGGTGGTTTTAACTGGGCACAAGGAAATTATATGTTTGACGGGAATCTGGTGACCGGGATTCAACCGAGAGGGCTACCAGTGACAAATCTTTCGTGGGTAACCATGGAATCGATCAACTTAGGTCTTGACTTTTCTTTCCTGAAAAATAAATTATCAGGACAACTTGATCTCTTTAAAAGAAAAGTTACAGGTATTCCCGCAGCTAAATACGATGTATTGCTCCCCAGCGAGGTAGGTTATACTTTACCCAATGAAAATCTTAATTCCACCGCGAATCTCGGAATTGAGGGAATGATACAGTATCGGGGGAATGTCAGAGATTTGAACTATTCAGTCGGCATAAATGCAACACTGTCGCGTCAGAAACTATTACATACATACAAACCAAGATTTGGCAATCTATATGATGAATACCGGAATTCTACCGAAATGCGGTGGGGGGAAAACACCTGGGGTTACCATTGTATCGGACAGTTTCAATCGCAGGAAGAAATTGATACTCATCCTGTAAATATTGACGGACAAGGGAACAGGACTCTTTTGCCCGGGGACTTGATCTATGAAGATTTTAATGGAGATAACATTGTCAATTCATACGACGAACAGCCAATTTCCTACAGGACCACACAGGATAATCCGTATCTGAATTTTGGAGTAAGCAGCTCCTTTTATTACAAAGGTTTCAGTATCGCCATGGATTTTTCAGGAGCAACCATGCAGTCCTTTTTTCTTAACAGAGAACTGAAGATCCCCTACTACGACAATGGGAACTCGCCCGCTTTCCTTTTAGAAGACCGATGGCATCGTGAAGATCCGTTTGACCCAAGCAGTGCCTGGATCCCGGGAACCTATCCTGCTGTTCGTAAAAATATGACGAGTCATTCAAATTTTAAAACGAATGATTTCTACCATGTCAATATGACCTATTTCAGAATGAAAAATTTCGAAATAGGTTACGACTTTCCGTTTAAATTTTTTGGAAATACCACCGATTCCAATATCAGGATTTATACAAATATCTCAAACCTGTTTTCAATTGACAATGTTGGGAAAAAATTTGGCATTGATCCCGAGGTTGCTGATTTTGGTGGTAGAGTCTATCCCCAAACCAGGGTATATAATTTCGGTCTGGTTTTATCTCTTTAATTAACATCCTGAATCATGAAAATATTCAAGTTTTTATTAGTCGGTATCCTTTTTCAGATAAATTTAAGTTGCGACAATGACTTTCTGGAATTGAAGCCCAAGAACATTCTGCTGGAAGACCAGGTGTGGAATGATGAGTCCATGATAAAAAGTCTGTTAGCAAATTATTATAACAGACTACCAACAAATTACTCGCTTTACGAAAACGAAAGGTATTTTGCCGAATTAGATGAAGCTGTTGCTGTAAATAGTCCGGAAAGCGGAATGAATTTAGATGACAATAACATTATTTCATATTCTTACGACAGATGGACACTTTGGAACTATTCATTGATAAGAGATATCAATCTTGCAATTGAAGGAATCAGGGATTACTCGAAAGAACTTACTTCTGTCAAAAAAGACTCCTATTATGCCGAATTCAGGTTCTTGCGTGCATTTTGTTATTTCGAACTGGTAAAAAGGATGGGTGGGGTCCCCATTATTGAAGAACAATTAATATACGATTACAATGGCGACCCAAGCTATCTTGCAAAACCGCGCAGTAAGGAAGAAGAAGTGTATGATTTCATTGCCAGTGAATGTGATGAGATTAAAGATATTATCGGCAATGGCGAAAGTCTGACCAGGGCGAATAAGTATTCTGTCCTCGCGCTGAAGAGCAGGGCCATGTTGTATGCTGCGTCAATCTGCAAGTATAATAACCTGATGGAGAGTCCGATAACATTGCCTGGTGCTGAAGTCGGGATTTCTGCGGATAAGGCAAATGGATATTACAAAGCGGCGCTTGAGGCAGCAAAGGAGGTAATTGCCAGCAACAATTTTGCACTCTATCGGAATGATGCCGATCCCAGGGAAAACTTTTATCAGGCTATCGTCACAAAATCGAACAATCCGGAAGTTATTTTAGCGATGGATTTTAATATTGTGAAAAAGCACAATTTTTCCTACCACCAAATATGCCGTACCATGCGGGAAGATAACCTTTCCTCATCCGGTATTTCTCCCTCCCTTAATTTGGTTGAAGCATATGAATACCTCGATGGAACGCCCGGTACTTTACATGGGCTTGGCGACGGAAGCAATACAGCAGGCGGTCAGGTTAATTGGATCTTTTATGACAATCCTGCCGATATCTTTGCCAACAAGGATGCCCGGCTTTACGGGACGATCATTTATCCGGGAACCTCATTTAAGGGGGTTAATGCAAATATTCAGGCAGGGGTATACGTCTGGAATAATTCCGTTAATAAATACGACCGGATTGAATCATCAACTTTAGGGTCAAAGTATACCGACGGAGAGACGCTCACCGGTTTAGGCGGACCTGTACGCTCAGGAAGTGAAGTATCCAACACCGGTTTCTACCTGCGAAAGTATATTGACCCGGAACCAATGTCAAGCGCACGCGGCATCGGATCTGCGGTCTGGTGGATAAAATTCAGGTATGCTGAAATTTTGTTAAATGCAGCCGAGGCCGCTTTTGAGCTGGGAGGTGAAAATATGGAGGATGCTGTTCGATATGTGAATGAACTAAGAGAAAGAGCTGGCTTTCCTCCAAATAGCCTTAATGCATCAACACTAACAATCGATCGAATAAGGAATGAACGTAGAGTTGAATTTGCATTCGAAGATCATCGGTTATGGGATGTAAAGCGCTGGCGGGTTGCTCATAAATTGTGGGATGGCACAAGCACCAATCGCGATGCAAATATCTATGCCCTATACTGCTATCGTATTGTTCATCCGGGTAGCCCTAATCATGGGAAGTATGTCTTCGATAAATTCGTAGCTCCCAATTTCAAAACTCCCAGATTCTTTCAGTTAGGAAATTATTACTCAAGAATCGGCCAGACTATTTTAGATAACAATTCATTAATTGTAAAAAACCCGTTTCATTAATCCTTCGCGTTATGAAAAAAATATTCTCATCATTGATATTGTTAATCTTTGCTCTCGCTGTTACGAATTGCGAATATGACAACTATGATCCGCCTGCTTCTTTTTTATCGGGGACAGTAACATATCATAATGTTCCTGTTGGCGTACGATCGGGAGCAACTAAACTTGAACTCTGGCAATATGGTTTTGCACTGCGTAAAAAGATAGATATATCCATTGATCAGGACGGGACATTTTCGGCCAGGCTGTTTGATGGGAACTATAAGCTCGTCAGATTAAGCGGTGCCCCCTGGGAAAACAGAACCGATAGTATCGATGTACAGATAAAAGGGGAAACTTTTGTCAATGTACAGGTAGAACCCTATTTTATTATTTCGGGAGAATCATTTCAGAAAACCGGGGATGAAATAAAATCATTATGTACCGTAACGCAATTAGGAGCGAGACGTATCGAAAGTCTTACATTATATATAGGAACTACCAATATCGTAGACGCCAACAATAATGTCCTTTCAAATACGCTAAACGCTTCGTCGCTGACTGATTTAAATATCCCCAAAAGCAATGTTTTATTACTCAGTGAAACGTTGAAGCAGCAGAAGTATATTTTTGTCAGGCTGGGCGTGAAAGCAACAGGGATAGCGGAACGTTTTTACACACCGGTCAAAAAAATAGACCTGTAAAAGAGTAGTACAAAATGAACTTTTGCACTTAACAGATTGATCGTCATGAAATTACGGGTTTGGAACAGTGCAGAAGTTTACTTTATTAATCGTAAACTAAAATAAAGGCCATACCATGAAACGACGAGATTTTGTAAGAATAGCCGGAATAAGCGGCACTTCCCTGGCATTAGCTCCGGCAGGTAACCAACTGCTGGCAAATAACGACCTTCCCATATCTGCGATCATCATAGATCCAAATCCCAGGTTTGAGTTATCTCCGTGGCTTTACATGCAGTTCATGGAGCCGCTGGGGGTTACCGACAGCTCTGTTGAAGCGGCATGGGACCATAACAACGATTCCTGGAGAAAAGACGTAATTGATGCAACCAAAGAACTTTCCCCTGCAATGATGAGATGGGGCGGATTACTGAGTGCATATTACAAATGGAAGGAAGGTGTTGGCCCAAGAAACAAAAGACAATCAATGAGAAATCTTGTTTGGGGAGGGATTGAATCCAACCAGATCGGAACTGCCGAATTCGTGGATTTTTGCAATCAAGTGGGGGCTGATCCGTTAATGTGTGTTAATTTTGAATCAGAAGGATACGTTCGCTGGGCCAAAACTTCCAGAGGAGAAATACGCTTCGCCAACGCGAATGAAGCCGCCCAATGGGTTGATTACTGCAATAATCCATCCAACAAAGATCGGATCTCCCACGGCTTCAACGAACCAATGCCGATAAAAATATGGCAATTGGGAAATGAAACATCCTACAGTAAAGATCGGTTTGATTTAAAAACTGCAGCCCAAAAAACAATTGAATTTTCAAAGGCGATGAGAAAAGTAGACCCTACTTTAAAGCTGATTGGGTGGGGAGATAGCGGATGGGCAAAGCAAATGATTGAGAGTGCTGGTAACCATATTGATTACGTGGCGTTCCATCACATGTTCGATCCTGGACAAGGAAATAAAAATTCAGTGGTTTTTGACAATCACTACAGAGATGATCCGGATGCGTCGTGGGATATTTTAATGAACGGATACAAAATTCACGAACAGAAGATTCTTGGGATGAGAGAACAAGTCGCGTCTTCAGGAAAACACCTCGCTCTTACAGAATGTCACTATTCTATAAGAGGACGAAACCGGTGTGAAGTATTGTCCTCATGGGCAGCCGGAGTTTCATACGCGCGTTTGATGAATCTGCATGAACGTCACGGCGATCTATTAAAAATTGCCACGTTAGCCGATTTCTGCGGCACCAGATGGCAAGTGAATGCGATCATGATTCCTGTACCGGAAGGCAGGTCGTTTTTGATGCCTGTAGCTAAAATTATGAGCCTATACAGAAAACATACAGGGAAAGATTATATTGAAACGACCAGCATACCTCATGAGTTGGATATTACAGCCAGCCGTTCCGGAGATACAGTTTATCTGCACGTTGTAAATACAAACCGAGCAAAATCAATCAAAACCTCAGTTAGTATTAATAATAAGGTAATTAAGTCGGGAAAAATATTTGAGCTGTCCGCGGAACCTGAATTTGAAATAATGAGTGCATCAAACGATCCGTTAATTTCGAAAGAAAGGTTGTTATTAAAGGATCAGCCAATTGAATTCCCTGCTGCCTCTGTATCAGCAATAGAATTAAATATCGAATAAGACGACGTTCATAATACTTTATTTCAATGACATTTAAACGAATAATTGTTTCTAAGGCAAGTAGATGCAACAATTAACAATAAAAGCAGAAAGATATGGACAGAAGGAAATTTATCGGATTAACCACGGGCTCGGCCGGTATCGCATCATTCGGTTTACCTTTATCAGGAATTGCTCAAACGCTATTGGGTATTTCTGCTGAAGA
>JBCFBK010000056.1:0-33182 GCA_038562555.1 Prolixibacteraceae bacterium
CGAGCTGGATTTCATCCAAAAACAAATGGTGGGCTTCAATAACCTGATCAGGCCCTATTATGCGCCCAAGCTTTATATCGAAACGGCAGACACACGCGAAATACTGGTCTTGTGGATAACCGGAGGCAATGAACGGCCTTATGAAGTGCCGGAAAGCGTTACGACAACCCACAAGCAGTGGAAGTACTTTATCCGCCGTTATTCCAGTACGATCGAGGCCAGAGGAAAGGATAAACAGGAATTGCTGTCGCTGGCGAACAGGGTCCCTTTCGACGACCGGGTGAATACCTATTCTTCGCTGGAAGATATTTCGCTGACCCTGGTCCGGGATCATTTACGGGAGGTGAAAAGCAGGCTGTATGAGTCGGCTGAAGAATTGCCGAAAGTAAGTTTACTGGCGCAAATGGATCTTCTGGCCGGTCCTCCGGAAATGCTCTATCCTAAAAATGTGGCATTGATGCTCTTTTGCGACTATCCGGATAAATTCTTCCCCTATTCTTATATCGATGTAGTGTATTTTCCGAAAGGAAGAACGGAACCCTTCACCGAGAAGCAGTTTAAGGGGCCGGTACAACGGCAGATAAAAGATGCCCTTTCGTTTATACAGACAATTGTATTGCTTGAAAAAGTGACCAAGGTGCCCGGGCGTGCGGAAGCCGACCGGAATTGGAATTATCCCTACGAAGCACTGGAGGAGATCGTGGCCAACTCGATCTATCACAGAGAGTACCAGGAAAGGGAACCGGTGACCATACGGATTGAACCGGATCAGATCATGGTCTATAACCTGGGCGGACCCGACCGGTCCTTGCGTATGGAGGATTTTGCAACCGGACATCTTGCTCCCACCAGGTACAGGAACAGGCGCCTGGGCGATTTTCTAAAAGAGCTCGATTTGACGGAGGGACGCGCTACGGGTATTGCTGCCATCATCAAGATTATGCGTAACAACGGTTCTCCCGATCCGGTATTCGAAACAGATGAAGACCGGACCTGGTTCCGTGTAACCCTGCCCATCCATCCTGATTTTATTCAGGATGAGGATGTCGTGGAGGATGTCGTGGAGGATGGGGTAGAAAATGGGGTAGAAAATGGGGTAGAAAATGAGGTAGAAAAACGCCTTTCTTTAATCCTGAAATTAATAAAGGAAAATCCGGCTATTTCTAAAAAGGAAATTGTAACGTTAACACATTCAGGTAAAAGCACGATTGATAGAGATATTCAAAGGCTAAGAAAAGAAGGATTTATAGAAAGAATTGGCCCGGCTAAAGGAGGATACTGGAAAGTAACGGATACGGAACAGCCATAGACCAGACATGATTTTGGATAACCTTAATTCATCCTGATTTTCTTCCGGCTGAGGATGACCTGGAAAATGACCTAGAAAATGACCCGGATGAGGTAGAAAATGACGTCAATGAGGTAAGAAATGAGGTAGAAAATGAGGTAAAAAAATGGGGTAGAAAATGAAAAAGAGCCACATGTCGTAGAAAATGTCGTAGAAGGTGGCGTAGAAAAATGGCGTAGAAAGTGACGTAGAAAATGAACACAAAAATGAACACAAAAAAGGGTTCGTGTTGATCTGGGCGACCTTCCTGAAAACCCCACGTCTTTATTCCCAATAAAATAAATGGTATTCCCTTTACCCCGATCATAAACGGTCAGGGGAGGGGCTTTTTATATTCTGGATCTCACACCCGGTTAGAAGCAAGGCATCTTGTTCTTCTGCCGGTTTGCTTGTTCCGGACTCCGGTCTCCTGTCTCCGGTGTCCTGTCTCCTGATGAATAGTATTAATTAATTTTTTGAATGAGAATAAAACATATGAACAATAAACTAAAACTCCTGATTATCGGGTTTTTATCTGTTTATCAGGCCTTTCCCCAATCACGGCCTTCCTGCGACGTATTGGTTTACGGGGGTACGGCTGCCGGGGTGATGGCTTCCATTGCCGCAGCAGGGGAAGGCGCTTCGGTGCTGCTTGTGGAACCCGGGAGCCACCTGGGCGGCATGCTCACCGGCGGACTTTCACATACCGACTACGGCGACCGGGCTGTGATCGGCGGCCTGGCCCTGGAATTTTACCAACGGGTGGCCGACCACTACCAAAAGCCGCTTTACTTCTGGAGAGGCCCGGAACCCCACGTGGGCGAGCAGATCCTGAAAAAGTGGCTGGAAGACTCGCGGGTAAAGGTCATTTACAATGAGCGCCTGAAATCGGTCCGGAAAAGCGGGAAGATGATCGGATCGGTCGAAATGTCGTCGGGGCGGACGTTCCGTGCCAGCGTCCTGATCGATGCCACCTATGAGGGTGACTTAATAGACAGAGCAGGAGTTTCATGGACCGTAGGAAGGGAAAGTGTTTCGGAGTATCATGAATCATGGGCCGGACGGCAACCGCTGTATGGCATGAGGCACAATTTCGGCGTCGGCATTTCCCCCTTTGCCGATGAAAAAAATGAAAAGCTGCTTCCCCTGATCCATCACAAACCGATGGTGAAGGAGGGGGAGGCCGACAGCGCCGTGCAGGCTTACTGCTTCCGGCTGATCATGACCAACGATCCGGCCAACCGGATCACCATTGAACGCCCTGAAAACTATGATCCGGCACGGTACGAACTGCTGAGGCGGTATTTAAAAAAGCTCCGGCCGGCTGACCTGAACGGGACCGGCGTGATCCAGCCGTTTATCAATCTGCCCGGCAACAAAGCCGAGATCAACTCTTCCGGTCCCATCTCCACCAACCTTTATGACGGCAGCAACTGGGCATACCCCGATGCGGACTATCCGCTCCGGGACAAAATCTGGGCCGATCACCTGGCCTATACCCACGGACTGCTCTATTTTATCGGTAATGACCCGTCAGTTCCGGAGAAGATCCGCAGACAGGCACAGGAATGGGGCCTTTGCAAAGACGAATTTGCCGACACGGACCACTGGCCGCACCAGTTGTATGTGCGGGAGGCGAGGCGTATGCTGGGCGAATACGTGCTGACTCAACACGATCTTCAGACCAATTCGCTCAAGTACGACGCGATCGGGATGGGCTCCTACAACATGGACATCAGGCATGTGCAACGAACATGGATCTGGGCATCGCACTTCCCCGAGCTTTTTCCCGAAACCAGCAACGAAGGATACATCTCCATACCGGTTAAACCCTACGAGATCCCGTACCGGTCGTTGCTTCCCCGGTATGAAGAGTGTGCCAACCTGATCGTCCCGGTGTGTATTTCCTCCTCCCACCTGGCTTTTGCCTCAGTCAGGATGGAACCGCAGTTCATGATCCTGGGACAGGCGGCGGGCGTGGCGGCAGCAATGGCCGTAAGGCAAAAGCTTCCGGTGCACCGGATCGATATCGCCTCCCTGCAAAAGAAATTGACGAACCAGGGGCAGATCATCAGCCTGGAAGAAAATCCCAACGGCTTTTTTCAGCAGGGCAATACCGTTGTGGTTGACGATGATCTGAGCCGGTTCGTGAAAAGGATAGGTTCCTGGCACGCCTCGGAAAATCCGAATGTGGCTCGAAAAGATATCACCTACCGGTTTACGGACAGCCGGGAATATGCCGGCATGACTTATCAGCCGTATCTTCCGGCATCCGGGAAATACAGGATCTACGGATGGTGGGCAAAGCAGGAGACGTCGGCAACAAAAGTGCCCGTGGAAATTACCTGTGGTCAAAGCAGTGAAACCGTCTTTGTCAACCAGCGGGAAACCGGCGATGGCTGGGTGCTGCTGGGAACTTTTGACTGTGAAAAAGGATCTCAAACCCGGGTGACCATCTCCAACAGGGGCGCAGACGGGATCGTCATCGCCGATGCTTTCAAATTTACACGTTTCAATTAAGCGAGGGCAAAGGCCAAAAACAGACACAAGACACAAGACAATAGACGTTTGACAATTTAACCATTTTGCCTTTGTAAGAACTGGGAAAGGAATACTTAACCTGATTTAAAATTGAACAGCTATGAAGAAATTAATTTTGGGAGCTGCCGGCCTGATGGTCCTTACCGCCAATGCCGGGGTGAAAAGACAGTTGCCGGCGGTAAAGCCGAATATCGTCCTGATTTATGCCGATGACCTGGGCTATGGCGACATTGGTGTGAACGGGGCCAGGGGTGTGCAGACCCCGAATATCGACCGGCTTGCCGGGCATGGCGTCAATTTTACAGATGTCCACTGCACTGCCGCGACCTGTACGCCTTCCCGCTATTCCCTGCTGACCGGAAGTTACCCGCTGGGGAAAGCAGCGGTGGCGTCGGGCGAGTCGCCGCTGATCATTACCCCTGGACAGGGTACGCTGGCATCCATGCTGAAACGGGCGGGCTATGCTACCGCAGTGGTCGGCAAATGGCACCTGGGATTGGGCAGCGGAAAGCCGGACTGGAACAGGGAAATTAAGCCCGGCCCAAAGGAAATCGGCTTTGACTACAGTTTCCTGATCCCTGCCACCGGCGACCGGGTACCCTGTGTTTTCCTGGAAAATCAGCGGGTGGTGGGAGCCGATCCGGCCGATCCGGTTAAGATCGATTACAAAAACCGGATTGGAGCATACCCTGTAGGACTGGAAAATCCCGAAATGCTGAAGGTTCAGGCCGATCCATACCACAGCAAGACGATCGTGAACGGGGTCTCCCGCATTGGCTATATGAGCGGCGGGAAGAAAGCCCTTAGGAAAGATGAGCAGTTCCCGTTTGTCCTGACAGGAAAGGCCAAAACATTTATGACGAGGCACCGCAACCAGCCTTTCTTCCTGTATTTTGCTTTCCATGATATCCATGTTCCCCGGGTCCCGAACAGGAAGTTTGTTGGGAAAAGCACGATGGGCCCGAGGGGAGATGCCATTGCCCAGATGGACTGGTGTGTCGGGCAACTCATCAGGCACCTGGAAAAACTTGGTGTTGCAGAAAATACCCTGGTCCTGTTTTCAAGTGACAACGGACCGGTATTGAATGATGGCTATGCTGACCAGGCCGTGGAACGGTTAGGTGACCATCGGCCTGCCGGTCCGTTCCGGGGTTCGAAATACTCCATCTTCGAAGCGGGCACACGAATGCCCACGATCGTTTACTGGCCGGGGACGGTGAAACCCGGGACATGTTCAGCGCTGCTGTCGCAGGTTGACCTGTATGCTTCCCTGGCAAATCTTGCCGGACAAAAGGTCCTCCCCGGAGAGGCTCCTGACAGTGAAGATCACCTGGATACCTGGCTGGGGAGGAGCGGGAAAGGCAGAAATTTCCTGTTGGAAAGGGCCAACACCTTAGCGTTGCGGATGGGCGACTGGAAGTACATGGCTCCCAAAAGCGGCGGAACGCCCGCATGGATGCAGGATAAGGGGGTGGAGAGCGGCCTCTCGGACAGAGTACAGTTGTATAACCTGAACGAGGACATCGGGGAGACCTGCAACCTGGCCAAAGAATATCCTGCTATTGTCCGGGAAATGGCAGAAAAATTAAACGAGTTGCTAAACCGGGACCGGAGCGTCCCGCAATAAACAGATACTAACTTTAAATCCTATTCAAATGAAACGATCCATATATCACCGGATTTTACCGGTATTTCTGACACTTTTTTGCCTGTACGGTACGGTGCCGGCTCAGCAAATCCCGCCGTCCGCATATCTGAGTGAGCAAAGCGTAAGCCGGTTGAATGAAGCCAGCCCGGACCTTGATCCGGAAGGCTATGAGCTGCGCGATCTGTTTCTGAACGAGGTGGTGGCTCATGGCCCGGTCGATGTGAAGGCATTCGGCCAAAAAGCCGCGGAAGTGTTTAAAAAGGAGTCGGCACAGGTAGAGCGGATCATGCGCAACCAGGTTTCGCTGCTCAGCGGATATGGCCCGCAGGATGTCGGGAGCCCGGTTGACTGGTTCCGTGCACCCAAAGGAGATCTGCAATGGCCGACCCATCTTTCCCGGCATTACTGGCTGAAACCGCTGGCGCATGCCTGGCGGGCCACAAAGGATCCTGTCTACAGCAAAAAATTAATGAACGTTTTGCTCGACTGGATTGAGCACAACCGGATAGGGAGGGATAAACTGACCTGGTGGGGGAGCGGCGACTGGAAGATCAGCAATCATCCCGACTCCATCAGGGAAGGCTTCTTTCCCGGTTATGCTGACGGGCCGTGGACATCCTTATCCGCCCATGTAAGGCTTGATGCCTGGACTTACCTGCTCGCGATGATTTACGATTCACCGCAAACGACCAACAGGAACCTGTCCGTTATTTTTAACAGCATGGCCGGTGATCACCGCAATATGATGCTGGGGCATCCCCGGCAGATGAACCAGTTTATTTCCATTGCAAGCTCCCTGGCTCACTTTTGGTGGTACTATCCCTTTTTGAAGGGATCGGAGGAGGTCGAGAAAGAAGGCCTGGAAAGGATACGCCGCTATGCTGAGTCGGAAATATATCCGGACGGATCGATGGCCGAATGTTCGCCGAATTATTCAAAGGGCTCCCTGAACCGGGTTTTTCAAATGGTACGGGAAGATCAGGACAGGGGCGGGCAGCTTTACAAAACACTGAATGATAACATCTGCCGGGCATTACGTTACTTTACTTTTTCGGCCGATCCGGGAGGGTATCCGCCCCGCATAGCCAAAGGAGGGAAGAGCTCGGTTTATCCCTTGATTGAAAAGCTCGGGCCGGGATGCGGGGATGAGCAGGTTCAGTATGTGTATTCGAAAGGGAAAAAAGGGCGGAAGCCGGATTTCCTGTCGATGGCCTGGAATTGGGCGGGACATATTATTTTCAGGTCCGACTGGAGTGAGGATGCGACCTGGCTGTTCTTTGAGCCGGGTCCGCGGGGAAGCGGGCATGCCCATCCCGCCACCCTGAATATCCAGCTTCAGACAAAAGGGGAATGGCTGCTGACCGACCCGGGCTACTACACCTATTCGAATGCCGGGGAGGATGGCCGGATGACCAAATACCTGGGATCTTCGGCCGCTCATAATGTCGCCCTGGTGGACGGGGAGAACCAGATTTCTTACAAACCCGGCAAATCGCTGGCAGTTAACAAACACCCCGGGAGCTATCACTGGAGCGATGAGGGGAACGTAGCCAAAGCGGAAGGTATTTACGACTTAGGATACGGTAAGGACGGGAAAATCAAAGTCACCCACAAAAGAGAGATCATTTATGACCGGACTAAAGACCGGTTTATGATCAGGGACGCTTTTACCGGAGACGGCGAACATGTGATCGACCTGCACTGGCAGTTGCCGCCGGGGGCTGCTTTCAAAAAGGATGACTGGGGTTTCCGGATTGAAAACGGGAAAGCGAAAGCACGGTTCAATATCACATGCGATCAGCCTTTTCGTGTTGAAAGCGCCATCGGATCGAAGGAACCGTTGTCGGGCTGGTTTTCCGATACCTATGGGAAACTTGAACCCGCTTATACGGTTAAGGTATCGGCAAAAGGCAGGTTACCAATGGTTTTCAACACAGAGATCCGGTTAAAATAAGAATGGTGGTTACTTTTTGGATCAAGCCAAAAAGTAATAAATTTAACGGTCTGTAATAAAGACGAACCAACTAAACATCTATTTATGAAACAATCTCTTATGCTTCTCCTAAGTTTATTGACCCTGATCAGTATGGTCGATGCGCAGAATCCTGCCACTTCAACCGGAGTTCTGAACCCTTACCGGCTGCCCTTCCCAACTTCCGGAACGGAAGTAAAATACCTTGACCTGGACGGCGATGGTGACCCGGACGTATTGCAGGCAACGGTGAATGGTCTCGCGGTTCAGTGGATCGACGACGATGACGATATGAAGCAGGGTGACCTGCAGGGTGACCTCGACAGTGATTGTCTGATGGTGGACCGGAATAAAGACGGGAAGTACGGCTCGTACGGGGATGTCGTGGTGGATTGGGTCGACAACAACGACGATGATTTGGCAGATATGCAGATCTATGCCGAGTACGCCGGTGAAAATCAGAAAGACGTACCCTGGGGACCCGGTCACTTGATGATCAGCGTGGACCTGGACCGGGACAACGTTATGAATTACATCGACTGGAATACCTTCAGCCTGCGGGGCTGGCTGCACGACGGGCAGTCGGATTTTTATGAGGACTACCTGGGGAAAAGCCTTTTCCTGAAGATCCATACTTCACCCGAAAAAATGAATGATCTCCGGTTAAACTGGGAAAACCCGTTCCTGTTCTATGATCCTGATCAGGATGGCCTGAGCGAATATGCGATCCGGGTGATCGATAGTCCGGAGAAAGGAAAACCCGGTGATCAATACCTGACGCGCCTGACCGGGAATGTGAGCTGGATCTCCATGTCGTACGACCTGGATAACGACAATGCTCCCGGCAATGAGTTCGATTTTGATATGACCGTTAGTTTCCGCGGAAAAGGGTTCAACTACATGGACCAGGTCCACTGCTTTCCGCAGATGAGGGGAATGCCCGAAAGCGACCGGTTTTTCATGGATCCGCGGGTACGGCAGTTGACGGAATTGATCTATCCGGATCATGAGTCGATCAAAGACCTGGTTTTTAAAAGAGGCGAATGGGACCAGGTTTATTTTGTCTATGATGAAGACGATGACTGCAACCGCTGGGAACGCGTGGAGTTATACGATCCCAAAGACCCGTACAGGACCGGGAAACGGAACGGCGGACTGGACGACAATCCGCAGACTGATGCCGTGGGCGACCGGGGCGAATGGGACCTGGACAATTCCGGAAAGGGAAATCTTTACGTGAGCAGGCTGGACGGGAAGATCCACCTGCATGGGGCGGAGTCCGGCTACTGGCGGGTAGATCAGAATGCGTATTATTACCAGGGGATGGGTGGATTGTATGACGGCTACGGACCGGAAAGGCTTTCGCGGGAAGCGAAGGACCCTTTTCCTTTGGTGAAATATACCGACACCAACGGCAACGGCTTTTTTGACCGGGTGGAATATGATTTGGACGGTGACCAGGTCGCGGACGAAGTGGTTTCGCTTCCGGAACTGGACATGGACGATCAAAGTGACGTGATCGAGACGGCTGCGATGGACTACCGGGATTTCACCGCGCTGGAAGCAAAGGTGGCGGAAGATACATGGCAGCAGGCGCAGGCGGCCGTGAAAGTCGCTTCGCAGGCCGGGATCAACGTGCAGTGGTATGCCTTGCTGATGCATCCGCGGTCGGTCAGGCAGAAATATCACATGGGTTACTGGCTTCAGCTTTACCTGTACCGCGATCTGAAGGAACTGGCTGTCCGCAACAACAACCCGGCCATGGCCGAAGCGCTTACAAAAGGCTACTTTTCAGGGAACTGGAAATCGGTCAGGTTGAATAAATAAGCCTCTAAAATCAAGTTTTGTTTCGGATCGTTTCTTAAAAAAACCGAACGGTCTATATGCCATCATTCTTCAAATTTTTCGAATTTATCCGATCTTCATGATAAAGAATTTATGCATCATCAGTATCCTTACTCTTATTTTTGGATTTGCCGGAAACAAGGATCGATCGGCAGCCCAACCTTTGCAATACATCCTGCTGAACGGGGTTAGCGCCGGTACCGAATCGTTTAGAGAGGTGGCGTCGGTTTTCGGAAAGACAACAGATGGCAGGACAGCCATCGGCGTGGGATTCATTATTTCTTATTTTCAGATGAGTCCCGAGCGTACAGCGGCCAGGCTGAAACAATACCTTTCCCTTTCAAGGCAATTCGACCTGCCGGTCATTGTCCAGATAGACGGGGAACAATGGTGGGAGAACCGTCCTGATCTGTGGAACTGGTGGGATGAAACAAAGCCCGGTTATGATCCTGCCAACCGTCACAACGTGGAATGGACAGGATGGACGCCCGATTCGGCCGTGAAGATCGGATGGCGAAACTGGGGACAGCAGATCCGCGTGCTGCCGATGCCCAACCTGATGAGCCCGGTTTACCGCAAAGCCTGTCACGACGAAATGAAGAAGCTGGTCCCCATTGTGGTGGATTGGTGGAATTCACTCCCGGAAGAGAAAAAATACCTGTTGGCAGGGATCAAAGTTGGTTGGGAGAGCGCCATTGGTGTCAATAACTGGTATTATCCGAACGGAAATAAATTGCTTGAGCGGCCGGAACGGGAAGATCCGGATTACGGGGTGCAAACAGATTCGCTTCCTGACCGGGGCGTTCAGTCCATAGGTTACGCGGCTGTCAGTACCCTTGGGCTGGCCTCGTCGGGGAAACTAAAAGAAACCGATGTGACTCAAGTGGTCCGGCGGCACCTGGAAGACCTTTGCCGGCTGTCAGCGGATCTGGGCGTTCCCCGCGAACGGTTATTCACCCATTGCGGCGGATGGAGTCGGGGAGAATCCCTTTATTCGGCGGCTGCGAATTCCTATTCTTGCCCCGGCTGGAGTTTTTATCAGCATGCTACGGACCCGCGGAAGGATACAACGGCAATGAAAGCGCTTGAACGGAGCGATGCCCCTTACTGGGGAGCCGTGGAATGGTTATACCAGGGGAGTAATACCAGGGAGCAATGGATTTCCGCAATAACGAACACGCTTTCGGATAACAGGATCAGGTATCTGTGTATCTATAACTGGGATGGCATAAAAAATAATCCGGACTGCATCTCCGCGATTAAAGAGGTCGTTCAAAAATAACTGAACCATATAATAGCAAACCGATTATGAAAATCAGTGTCTTTATGCTCTTTATTTTTGTGTGGCTAAATGTTGCCGCACAGGAAAAGGAAACGGATTATACCCGTTATGTCGATCCTTTTATCGGGGCTGACGGCGGAGGGTATGCTTTTCCGGGTCCTGCACTGCCTTCGGGAATGGTCAAAGTTGGTCCCGATTGCAATGAGCTGACCGAAAATTCAGGCTGGGATGCCAGGGGAAATATCGTTGGCTTTAGTCATACACATATTAACGGATCGGGCGGGGGATGCAAATATGGAAATATCCTGCTCATGCCGACGGTTGGTGCGGTCAATCCCAATGATTATTCTTCGCCGAGAGCCAATGAGTATGCCGAAGCAGGCCTGTACAGTGTTAACCTGACCCGGTACAACACGTCGGTCCGGTTATCGGCCGGTGAGCATGCAGCCTTTCACGAGTACACCTTTCCGGCCACTGATCAGGCCAATGTCCTGATGGATATGGGCAGCTTCTTATCGTCGTACGAACGGCAGGAGTTTGTGGGGTCGGAAGTGCGTATCCTTTCCGATACGGAAGTGGAGGGCTACAGCCGCATTCGCGGGGGATGGAACATGGGCCGGGCTTACACGGTTTATTTTTACGCCCGGTTTGAACGCCCGGCCACTTCATACGGAACATGGAAGTCCGGGAAACCATACCCCGGCACAAAATCGCAGTACGACAGTAATGAGAAAACAGGAGCCTGGCTGACATTCGACACGCGTGAGGCCAGGACGATCCGGGTGAAAGTTGCCATTTCGTACATGGGCGTAAACAAGGCGCGGGAGAATATGAAAGAGATGCCGGACTGGGACCTGGATCAGGTCAGAATGAATGCAGTAAAGGAATGGAACAAAATACTGGGTCAAATCCGGGTGGAAGGAGGCAGCGAAGAAAGCAGGAAGATTTTCTATTCATCGGTTTACCGGATTTTTTTGCAGCCAACCAACTATAAGGGCGAAAACCCGGTTTGGCAATCGGATAAACCCTATTACGGCGATTACCACGCGATCTGGGATACCTACCGCGCCACCCATCCCTTCATTACCCTGCTTCGCCCTTCGCTGGAAGCGGACATGGTGGAATCGCTGGTGGATATTTACCGGTTCGGTCATTATATGCCCGATGCGCGTACCAGCCATGATAACGGCCGTACACAGGGAGGTTCGAACTGCGACATGCTGGTGGCCGACGCCCTGGTGAAAGGGGTAAAAGGGATCGACTACGAAACAGCCCTGCAGGCCATGCTCAAAAATGCCACGGTACCTCCGGGCGATGATGAGCGGAAGCAGGGGCGGGGAGGACTGCCGGACTATAACCGGATCGGCTACGTCTCGACCGCTTTCGAACGCTGCGGCACCCGCACGCTGGAATATTCGGCAAATGATTACGCCATCGCCACGGTTGCAAAAAGACTGGGAAAGAAAGAGCTGTACGAACAATACCGGCAAAAGGCGGCAAGCTGGGAAAACCTGTGGAATCCGGATATCGAAAGTTTGGGGTTCAAAGGCTTTATATGGCCGCGCAACGCCGACGGAACCTGGATGGATACCACTAAATTCAATGTATTTGCTTCCGGTTCGTTCGAGCATCCTTTTTATGAAACCTTTTCGTGGGAATATTCCTTTTATGTTCCCCATGATATGAAGCGTTTAATTAAAAAGACGGGAGGAAAAGAGGCTTTTGCCAAACGGCTGGATACCTACTTCACACGGTCGTTCCCCGGGAAAAGGAATGACCTGCTTTTTTATACCAGGCTGGTGGGGATGTGTCAGATCTCGAACGAACCGTCGTTTCTGACTCCTTCGCTTTATTGCTATGTGAACCAACCGTGGAAAACAGCCCGGATCGTGCGACAGATCCTGGCTACCCAGTACAATTCGACAAGATCGGGGGTTCCGGGGAATGATGATTCCGGTTCGATGGGCGCGTGGTACGCTTTTCATGCGATGGGCTTTTATCCGAATGCGGCGCAGGATGTTTACCTGATTTCCAGTCCGGTATTTCCGAAGGTGACCATCACCCTCGAAAACGGGAAGCAGGTCGTGATCACGGCAAAGAATGCGGGTGAAAAGAATATTTACGTGCAGTCGTGCCGGTTCAACGGAAAACCGTTTAACAACTGCTGGTTCCGTCACAGCGATATCGCGAACGGGGCCACCATTGAATTTGTGATGGGCGATCGGCCATCCTCGTGGGCAGCGAACGGAGAGTTGCCTCCATCCATGTCGGACGGGAAACTTTAAAGGGGATTGACACCGGGACGTCATTCCGGAAACCATTAAATAAAAGTATAAGATGAAATGCACGGATTATCTTTTCTCAAACATTAAACTGGCGGTTACGCTGATCCCGGTACTTTCGGCAGGCATGGCCGAAGCGGGTCACCTGGTGCGCCAGACGCCGAAGACGGGGGAAAAGCTGAACATCCTCTGGTTAAGTTGTGAAGATATCAGTCCGCTGTTGGGCTGCTACGGGACCAAAGGAATTGAAACGCCAAACATAGACCGGCTGGCGCGGGAAGGTATCCGCTATACGCATGCCTATGCTGCAACAGGTGTATGTGCACCCAGTCGTTCATCCATTATCACGGGAATGTACCCGGTGAGTCTGGGCTCCCATAACATGAGGACCAGCGGATTTGTCTTCTATAACGGGATTGACGGGGAACAGTATCCGGCACTGCGGTCGGTGGCAGGAAAAAACGGGCAAAATATACCGGCATACTCGGCCGTGCCCGATGCACAGGTAAAGTGTTTCACGGAATACCTTCGTGCGGCGGGATACTATTGTACGAATAACGCCAAGTGCGATTACCAGTTTTATCCGCCTTTCACGGCCTGGGATGAGAACAACAAGAAGGCCGACTTCCGGAACAGGCCGGACGGAATGCCGTTTTTCTCGGTCTATAACCATGAGGTGACCCATGAATCCCGGATCTGGAAGCATGCGGATCATCCGATGCTGGCCGATCCTCAGGATGTGAGAATTCCGGCTTATTATCCCGATATCTCGGTGGTGAGAAAAGATCTGGCGCGTGCTTACTCCAACATCGAAGAACTTGATGCGCAGATCGGGGAATGGCTGAAACGGCTGGAGGAAGAGGGTCTGCTCGACAAGACGATTATCTTTTTCTGGAGTGATCACGGCGGACCCTTGCTGCGCCAGAAAAGGGCAGTGGGGAATACCGGTCTTCATGTTCCGCTGATTGTGCGGTTCCCGGACAAAAAAATGGCGGGAAAGGTTTACGACGATGTGGTATCGCTGATGGATCTCGGGCCGACGGTGTTGTCACTGGCGGGAATAGAGCCGCCCGGATACATGCAGGGAAAAGCATTCCTCGGAGCATATGTATCCGCACAGAAAAGAGAAGCAGTGTATGGCAACGCCGACCGCTTCGATGAGGTGTATGACTTCTCAAGGTCGGTCATCGACGGCAGGTTTTCGTATATCCGGAATTTTGAACCGCAGTTGCCGCTGATCTACCGCAATGCCTACCGGGAGCAAATCGAGATGACCCGGACATTGATCGAAATGGACAAAAGAGGGGAACTGCGTGATGGGGCAGCCTATATTTTCCGCGATACCCGGGACGTGGAAGAATTATATGATCTGGAGAAGGATCCGGATGAGACCAGGAATCTTGCGGCGGAGCCTGCGTACCGGGATCAGTTGCTGAAGATGAGAAAGCAGTTGGCCGCCTGGCAATTGGCCGTGAATGACAAAGGACTGATCGACGAGTACAACCTGGTGCAATTGTTTTGGCCCGGGCTGATCCAGCCGGTAACGGAAAAGGTCGTGATCAGGGAAAGCGGTGGACTGATCGAACTGACATGTGGTACGGAAGGCGCGTCGATCGGATACCAGACCGATGACCGGATTGGAAGCGAGCAGTGGATGGTATACCATGGCCCCATCCGTCTAAAGAAAGGGCAGAAGCTCGTTGCCAGGGCTAAGCGGATAGGATACCAAATCAGCGAAGCTACGGAGCGGACCTCAAAGCCTGGTCAGTGAGACAGCCGAATTTTTCACCTATGGGTTTTCTGATTAGTTTAAGATGCCTGCAGGTATTTCGATCCGTTCCAGGATTGTCTCAAATTTATAGCCGGATTCTGGCTGGTCCATTTTCATGACCAGGGAACACTGGTCTTCAGAAAAGTTTTTGGCAACGGTTCCCCATCCGAGATTCAGATTCTCATCCAGGTAGTGAAGCATAAACTCGCTGCCCTGGGTAATCTGAAACTTATGAGCTTCGGGTGAATAGGCCGGATCGTTGGTTATTGCACCCTTATCGTCGGTAGCGTATGTCAGCGTGAGGTATGGTTTGTTGTCTTCCAGGGAGAATGCGTAATGACCTTTTCCCCGGATACGGAGACCATTGTCAGTTACCGATTTTTCCCCTTCCATGTCTGCCAGGTACAGGTCGCGCGACTGATTGCTGATCAGAAAAATAAAGGGCGTTTTACTTAACACCGGATGGTTGTTTTCGAAAGTAGATACGCGAAGAATCTCATAATGATCAACCACTTTAATTTTAAGCGTAGTTGTTTCGCCGGTGCTGTTATCGGTAATATACAGGGTGGATTCGCCGGTTAACAGACCGCGGACTAAAAGCGTGCCGGCCGGGTTGGACCAGCCTTCGTCTTCCGAAGCGGAGAATATACCTGTGTTTTCGATCTGGATCGTATAATCGCCGCTTCCGCTTTTAACGCCGATATAGCGGACACCATGTACCGGCACTTCGTACGAATCGCCATAAAACCGGAGAGGCTCAGGTTCGTCATCCTTGCATCCTGCGATAAAAATGGTCATAAAGACCAGCAGCAATTCAAATGAGCTTTTTATTTTCATAATCTCAATGAGTTAAGGTCACGGACCTATTTTTAACAACAATGATATCATTGGTTCGCTTTACGATGGTATCAACTCAGATAGCATACAGATGATCTTATGCTCTGAATGGTTGCGTGAGCGCAGGTATTTCTGCTACAACATTTATTTGTTTATTTTTATGAATTCATGAATCACCTTATTCTCTGATCCACTCTGTTTTTTCTGAAACATCGATGCGCTTGCGGGTGGGGGTGTTTACGTTCTCGTCGGGGATGCCGAGTATAAAAAAGCCGACCGGCTCATCGTCTGCATTTAATCCCAGGAACCTCCGCATGGGTTCGGCGTAACACACTTCGCCCGTGCTCAGGTATCCGCCGATACCGAATTCCTGCAGGCTGAGGTAAATGTTCTCAACAGCGCAGGCGGTTGATACGAGGTCTTCCTGCTTTGGAAAAAGTTTGCGGGGATCGCGCCGCATGATAATGGCGATGATATGCGACACGCGCAGCCACTTATTGTCGTAATCGTTATACTTAAATTCGAAGAATTTGTCGGCAGGCGTGATTTCCTTGTAGATTTCCTTTTGTACCTGAAAGAAACGTTTTACCCCTTCGCCGGCAAAAACCTTGAAGTGCCAGGCCTGAACCAGCCCGTGCGACGGCGCAAGGTTGGCGTTTTCAAGTAATTTTACAATCACCGCATCATCAATTTTTCCGCCTTCCTTTAAACCATGGATAAAAGTGGATTTCCTGTTGCGGATCCATTCCGAGATATTATTGTTACTCATAGTCGGTTATTTTGAAACAAACAGTTGCTTCCCTACGCCCGAAGGTAGCATATATTTCGGCGACCGGAAACACGGCTAATATAACAATCGCTTTCCTGCCAGGTTCTGGAGTGACGAATTTTTTGCCGGCCGGCTGCCCCCGATGGCTGCAATTTTTTCAGCTCGCGAAATAAAATCAGGTGTGTAAAGGCCTGAGGGTTTCAGCAATTTTGTAAATTGCCGGATCAAATAAAACTAACTTACCAACAGAGATGAAGAAATTTTTGATTTTGCCTGCTTGCCTTGTTTTGGTTCAGCCTTTGTTTTCCCAACCGGCTGTGCCTGTTTCGGACTATCTTGTTCCTGCTGCTTCGGCCACCGTAAACGATTATATTGGTGCCAAACTCGATGCTTCGTATCAGAACCGGATTCTGGCGCAGGATGTGGAGCGGCTGGTAGGTGCATTTCATACGCACACCGAAACCAGTTGCTGGCAAAGCGAGTTCTGGGGTAAATGGTTCACCTCGGCCGTACTGGCTTATCAGTACCGGCCGGAAGCGGAACTGAAAGAAAAACTGGATCAGGCCGTGGCCGGACTGCTGGCCACACAGACTCCCGATGGCTACATCGGAAACTATGCCGACGACCACCATCTTCAAAGCTGGGATATCTGGGGCCGCAAGTACTGCATGCTGGGACTGCTGGATTATTATGACCTGACCAAAGATAAGCAGTCGCTGCAGGCGGCCTGTAAGGTTGCCGACCATTTAATGAAGGAGCTGAAGGACCGGAATGCCCTGATCGTAAAAATGGGCAATCACCGCGGAATGGCAGCCTCTTCGGTGCTGGAACCGGTGTGCCGGTTATATGCCCGGACAGGGGAGAAGAGGTACCTGGATTTTGCGGAGGAGATTGTCAGGCAATGGGAAACGCCCGACGGACCGCAACTGCTGTCGAAATCGGGAACCGATGTTTCGAAACGCTTTCCAAAGCCTCTGAAAAGCTGGTATGGCTGGGAACAGGGACAGAAGGCCTACGAGATGATGTCGTGCTATGAGGGGCTGCTGGAACTGTACAGGCTTACAGGCAAGGCACCCTACCGCGAGGCAGTTGAAAAGACCTGGGAAAACATTCGTAAAACAGAAATCAATATTGCCGGCTCAGGATCGGCCATGGAGGCCTGGTTTGGCGGGGCGGCCCTGCAAACCCTTCCTGTTGCCCATTACCAGGAAACCTGCGTCACGGCCACCTGGATCAAATTAAGCCAGCAGTTGCTGCGTTTGACCGGAGAGGCCAGATATGCCGATGCCATCGAACAAAGCTACTACAATGCCTTGTTGGGAGCCATGAAACCCGACGGCTCCGACTGGGCCAAATACACCCCACTATCGGGGCAGCGGCTCGAAGGCAGCGAACAGTGCCACATGGGACTGAACTGCTGCGTGGCCAGCGGACCCAGAGGTCTGTTCACCTTTCCGCTCACAGCGGTGATGCGGGCCAAAGACGGTGTGCAGGTGAACTTCTTTGCCGAAGGAAGCTGGACGCTGACAAGCCCGAAAAAACAACAACTAAAGCTGATCCAGAAAACAAACTATCCGGCCGGTGCACAGATTGCCTTTGAACTGCAGCTCAAACGGCCTGAAGAGCTGGTCGTGCACATCAGGATCCCCGAATGGAGCAGGCAAACCAGCCTCACGGTAAACGGCGAAAAGCTTGAAGGATTGAAGTGCGGAGAATACGCTGCTATTAAAAGAACCTGGAACCCGGGCGACCGGATCGTCCTGGAAACGGACATGCGGGGACGGGTGGTCCGGATGGGGCAGCTTCCTGAAAACGTGGCCATTGTACGCGGACCTGTTGTGTTGGCCCGCGATGCCCGCCTGGGCGAACCTGCCCTGGAATCGGTACTGAAACCGGTAGCGGACAAGGACGGTTATATCGGGCTTGAACCCGTTGAACAACCGGATCGGGAAGTCTGGATGGCTTTCAATGTATTGTTTGTCCCCGAATCGTATAAAGAGGGGGGAAGTGAGCCGGTCCGGGTTATGCTCTGCGATTATGCCTCGGCCGGAAACACCCGCGAGGGATATCCTCATTTCCGGGTTTGGCTCCCGCAACTGGTCGACCCCAGAAGCGTTGCCGATACCTATTAAACCTGCCGGATCGCTGGAATTCAGGCACCCGGAGAGTTAGCGGCACGACAAAGCCGAAATTTTTTTCTGTATGCATCTCCTGCTTCTGCTTTTATTTTGACGGTTTGAAAGCTGTTGCCGGATAAAATTGACTTTGAACAGGGATGCTTCTCTTTCAAATTATCAAAATGAGCTCGTATCTCTTTATTTCCATGACTTTTCTTCAGTATATGCAACGAAAATAATTGTGATCTTTACGGGAAAATTCATTGTCTGCTGGTGGTTCCGGGCAGTGTTTTTTTATAACAACGTAAATGAATAATTAAAGAGTTAGCTTATGTACGGAAAATTTCAGGCTTATCTGCAGGGTGAGTTGGCGTCCATTCAGGACCAGGGACTGTTTAAAAATGAGCGGGTTCTGGTTTCACCTCAGAATGTGGAGATAAAAGTGAAGGGAGGACAGGAAGTCCTTAATTTTTGTGCGAATAACTATCTGGGGCTGTCGGACAATGAACAGCTGATTGAAGCGGCGAAGAAAGCAATGGATGAGCGGGGGTTTGGCATGTCGTCGGTTCGGTTTATCTGCGGAACCCAGGATCTGCATAAGCAGCTGGAGGAAAAAGTCGCTGATTTTTTTGGGACAGAAGATACCATTTTATACGCTGCCTGTTTCGATGCCAACGGAGGTGTGTTCGAACCCTTGCTGGGCGAGCAGGACGCGATTATCTCGGACGCGCTCAATCATGCGTCGATTATTGACGGGGTAAGGCTCTGCAAGGCAAAACGCTACCGTTATGCCAACAGCAGTATGGAAGAACTGGAAGAATGCCTGCGCCAGGCTCAGGAACAACGTTTCAGGATCATTGTCACCGACGGGGTTTTCTCCATGGATGGCAATGTAGCCCGCATCGACCGAATCATTGAACTGGCAGAACAATACGATGCGCTTGTGATGATCGACGAAAGTCATTCGGCCGGCGTGGTTGGAAAAACGGGCCGCGGTGTTACAGAACTTCATAATTGCCGCGGAAAGGCCGATATCATTACAGGCACGCTGGGAAAAGCCTTCGGTGGCGCCATCGGCGGATTCACCACGGGAAGGAAGGAAGTTATCGACATGTTACGTCAGCGGTCACGCCCGTACCTGTTTTCGAACTCTATTCCCCCGATGATTGCAGGTGCCGGGATCAGGATGTTTGAGATGATGGAGGAAACCAATGAAAGGCAGGATAAACTTCACGAAAATGTAAGCTATTTCGTTTCCAAAATGAAAGCCGCCGGCTTTGACATGAAACCCACGCAGTCGGCCATTTGTGCCGTGATGCTGTACGATGCACCCCTGTCACAGAAAGTGGCGGCAAGGCTGCTGGAAGAAGGCATTTATGTGATCGGCTTTTATTATCCGGTGGTTCCAAAAGGGGAGGCCCGTATCCGCGTCCAGTTGTCGGCCGGACACGAAAAAGAGCACCTCGATAAATGCATCGCCGCATTTAGTAAGGTTGGCAAAGAGTTAGGTGTTCTGAAATAGACCTCATACAGACAGGTACTTGCAAATGAAGAAAATCTTGTTTACCGGTTGCGGCGGTCAGATTGGTTCTGAACTGACCCTGGCATTCCGGAAAATCTACGGTGATGCCAACGTGGTGGCATCAGATATCTCCGGGAACATCAACCGGGAGGTAGTGGAAAGCGGGCCCTTCGTCGTACTCGACGTACTCGATAAAAAGAAGATTGCCGAAGTTGTGGACGAATACCGCATCGATGCGATTGTCCATCTGGCGGCTGTTTTATCGGCCGTGGGTGAGAAAAATCCGCAGTTGGCCTGGAATGTCAATATGAACGGCAGTGTCAATGTTTTTGAGGTGGCCCGTGAAAAAGCACTGGCACGGGTGCTGGTTCCGAGTTCAATCGCCGTGTTTGGTCCCGATGCTCCCCGTATGAGCACCCCTCAGAAAACTGTTCTCCGTCCCGCTACCATGTACGGGGTGACCAAGGTGGCAGGCGAACTGCTGGGTGAATATTATAACCGTCGCTTTGGAATGGATATCCGCGGGCTCCGTTATCCCGGTATCATCAGCCATAAAACCCTCCCCGGTGGTGGAACGACCGATTACGCCGTGGCCATTTATTTCGATGCCGTGAAAACAGGTTCGTATACGTGTTTTTTGAAGGAAGACACCATGCTCCCGATGATGTACATGTCCGACTGTATCCGGGCCACAACCGAACTCTTTCATGCAGGCAAGGATCGACTTCGGCAGGGCACAGGTTACAATGTGGCAGGCTTCAGTGTCACCCCGGCCGGGATGACGCGCTCCATCCGGGCGCAGATACCCGGGTTCGGGATTAACTATCAGCCCGATTTCCGGCAGGACATCGCCGACTCCTGGCCCATGTCGCTCGACGACCGTGAGGCGCGGGAAGAATGGGACTGGAAACCGGCTTACGATCTGGAACGAACAACCGCCGAAATGCTCCGGGAAATCAGGCTGAAAGAAGGACATACTGCCAGGGCGGGGTCATAACGGGATCAAGGCAGGATCATACATAGACTAAGGCAGGATAATGCCACTAAAGGGCCATGAAGAAGTTTCTACCCTGACAGAATATTCGGTATTGGGATGAATCAGTAGACACCATCTTTTTTATTATCGGTTTTATTGTAAATTTATGCCGGTACTAAACTAAAACTTATTACGTCATGAAACGAGCATGTTGCTTCACAATACCCAAAAATTTGGTGATCATTTTCAGCAACATGGGAGTTCCACACGACCATTAAAAAACAAATTATCTACGTATGAAACATTTAACATTTTTAATCCTGATCCTATCGATGACCGGACTAATCACACTTCGTGCACAACCTTACCAGGAAAACTGGGAGTCAATCGACAGCCGGCCCGTGCCTTCGTGGTTCGAGGATGCCCGTTTCGGGATTTTTATTCACTGGGGCCTTTATGCCGTGCCTGCCTACAGTCCGACCGAAAGAGACAGCGTGGGTATTTATGATCGTTACGCAGAACATTACTGGAGGAGGTGGGCGGAGCCGACCAGCACGACCCATTTTTTTAAGAAGTTTCATGACCGGGTATACGGACCGGATTTTAAATACCAGGATTTCGTGAGCGACTTCAAAGCCGAACTTTATGAGCCGGCGGAATGGGCAAAGTTGTTTAAGGATGCCGGAGCGAAATACGTGGTGCTTACCTCAAAACACCATGAAGGTTTTGCCCTTTGGCCTTCGCGCCTGGCCTGGAACTGGAACGCTGTTGATGTTGGTCCGCACCGCGACCTGCTGGGTGATCTGACAACTGCTGTTCGCGAAGAAGGACTGAAAATGGGCTATTATTATTCGCTGCTGGAGTGGTATCACCCCTTATACAAAAAGGAAACAATCGGCCAGTATGTCGATGGGCACATGATCCCGCAGATGAAGGAACTGGTCACCGCATATAAACCCGACATTTTCTGGACCGACGGCGAATGGGATTATCCTTCTGATATTTTAAAGAGTACGCATTTCCTGCAGTGGTTATTCAACGATTCTCCGGTAAAAGATCAGGTGGTGGTAAACGACCGCTGGGGAAAAGAGACCAGAAGCAAGCACGGCGGCTTTTACACCACCGAATATGACCTGGTTCATACCGGAAATGCCGAAGGCATGAAGTTTGAACGCCCCTGGGAGGAATGCCGCGGAATTGGCGGATCGTTTGGTTATAACCGGAAGGAAAACCTGGAAGATTATGCCAGTTCGGAAGAACTGATCCATATTTTGATTAATAAAGTGGGACGTGGCGGCAATCTGCTGCTGAACATAGGCCCTACAGCCGATGGCCGTATTCCGGTCATCATGCAACAACGGTTATTGGATATGGGAGCCTGGCTGAAAGTAAACGGCGAAGCCATTTACGGAACACGCAGCTGGGACAATGCGCCGGCCGTTTCGTCGGCAAGCACGGTTTACTTCACGACGAAGGGAAACGACCTGTACGTGCTGGTAACCAAATGGCAGGATGCTTCCATTACGGTGAAAGGAGTGGGAAAAGCAAGCGATGTCAGCCTGCTGGGATATAAAGGAAAAGTAAAGTTCTCGGCTTCCGGAAACAAACTGACCATTACGCCTCCGGCAATTTCACCGGCTACCAACCCATGTCAGTACGCCTGGGTGTTTAAAGTGAAAGACGCGCTGAGCGCCAAATAAAGAATAATATTGCTTTAAACGGGTTTGCCGGGCTCCTGCGTTTGTAGCAGGAGCCCGGTCTTTTTTTGATGTCCGCAGTACAGAGACCCCGGTATTGAGTGTTTGTTTGTTTCTGATTAATAGCTTAGTGCATAAATATTTTTAAAAAAAATGAAAAAAATACCTGGAGGTGTTATTTTTTGACGTAACTTACATAAGCAAATTGGAACCATACACCAGTCGTTCCCGACGGGAAAGAAATGGGGTAGCTTTTAAGTCTTATATTGACTATGTTAAACACACATTAAACGGCTAACAGTTAATTATTCTCCGAATGATCTATCCGGTCCTTAAATTTTTGACGGGGCAATTGAATCAATACATGGATGAGGTTAAAAAAGCAACGGACGGGGTCACCTCACCGGTGGTTCTGCTGGAAAGCATTGTAAATATAGAGGAGAACAAGCTGAAGGAGAAGAATAATCTGCTGTTATTCATGGTCAATCTTTCGGAAGAAGCTGCAATGAAAAATCATCCGGGTTATGTTCGTCAGACCGAAGAAGAGGCCGTCTACAAAAATCCGCCTCTGAATCTGAATGTGTATGTGGTGGTTACGGCCCTGATGACGAATTATGAAAATGAACTGCGCTATCTGTCCCATGCCCTTCGGTTTTTTCAGGGTAAGCCGGTTTTTACGCATCAGAACAGTGTTTCGCAGGTAGAAGGATTACCGGATCACTTCCGGATCATTCTTGATCTCTATTCACTTTCGTTTGAACAGATCAATTACCTGTGGAGTACACTCGGTGGCAGGCAGCATCCCTTTGTATGCTATAAGTTGAGGATGGTGGAGGTTGAACGGGAAAGCACAACGGAAACGAGAGGAGTGATCAGGCAGGTTCGCATCGAGGGCGAACCATAGGCGAAAAACACTACAGGTAAAACATAAGTTTCAGGTTATGTCAGTTACGGTTGCTTACGAAGTTTTGTTTGAGGTTAAAATTCTGCATCACTATTTTCTGAACCGGGCGCAGGTTGTTTTTGATCGGATGCCCGCAGCCGAGAGAGCAGCGCTCATGTTGCAGTATGATTGTCGTGAATTTCTTGAAATCAGGCCGACAGATTCCTGCGGGCAGTTGCTCCGCTCGCATCGTTGCATTTTTAAACAAACGGCTTCAGGCTTCGTGGTGGCCTTGCGGGCCGAAGAAGATCCGGATGACCCGGTGAAGCATTATCCGTTTATTCCCTTTAACGACGACGATTGCTTTGCTTTCAGCGTCCGTCTCACAGACGTGGATTTCTGGAATTATACGGCTCTCCCGTTTACCGGGAATTCAGGCAAAATGTTTGTGTTCAGCAACCGGCGGGCGGCCGTGCCCATCGGGTTTCCATCGCTTACAGTGAACCCGGCGGTATATCAGGCCGGCAGCGAGCATCTTCCCGGCGATATCCTTGGCAATAAGTCGGCTGATCCCGATAAATTGTTCATTGCAAAAGTCAGGACCAAAAAGAAGACCTCTGTTGCATCCGACTGGCTGGAGGAGAAAAAAGCAGATGGTTTTCCCATGCAGTATGCCGGCGAAAACGACCGTATAACGGTTTGGGGAAGCCATGTAAATTACAGTCCGGGCATCCCCGGGCTGGCTCCGGAGCTAACCCTCGTCAATGAAACGGGGCAGGTTCTAACCGTCCCCTTTGAGTCACTGCCGGGCAATCCGCCTGTTTTCCAACTCAACCTGGCCCGCTTCCCGGAAGGCATTTATACGCTGCACGCGCAGTCGGCATCCCCTGCCGGATCAGAGCAAATCCGCTTTTTCCTGCATCACGGTCGTGAAGCTCCTTTCGCGATGATTCATCTGACGCCGAAGAGCAATGTGGCGGCCTACCGGATCACCGGCAATCAGGGCGAGCTCCGGTCGCCGGTATATGAAATCCGGTTCCGAAACCGGGCCACACACTGGCGGTATATCGGGAAAAACTTCAATCAGGATTCTGTTACCCCCGAACCACTTCCGCTTACCCGTTTCGGCCTGGTAACCGACGTGTCTGTTCCCGGCAAGGACGGCACAATGATCGACGATCTGCCTAATCCTTCCAATACGATGGTGAAGACGGAGGCGCTGTCAGGCACGGATGAAAAAAAATACTGTTCAGAAATTCATATTCTCTATTAAATTAACCGCGATTGTACTATGGCAAAAACTTACAAAACACCAGGCGTTTATGTCGAGGAAATTTCCAAGCTTCCTCCTTCTGTCGCAGAGGTTGAAACTGCTATCCCCGCTTTCATCGGTTATACGAAGAATGATTCCTATAACGGGATGAATCTCACTGCCCGACCTGTCCGCGTAAAGTCATTGGCAGAATACGTTGAAATTTTCGGAATGCCCGATCCTGTGGCGTTTAAAACCGGAGCTGACGACGGTATCAGGATCAAAAAGGAGAACAATGTGTTCCTGATCGAAGGCGCGCTGAGCGATCCGTTTGACAGCCTTAAATTTCGCCTCTATTATGGCCTTCAGCTTTATTTTGCCAACGGCGGCGGTCCCTGTTACATCTCCTCTTGCGGGAAGTACGGAAGCCAGGTGGCGAAAGAGGACATGAGTAAAGCCCTCGATGCGGTAAGAAAAGAGGATGAACCGACCATCCTTGTTTTTACCGATGCGGTTTCGCTGACCGATAAAGACGAGTTTTATGGTTTATATGCTGATGCCCTGAAGCAAAGCTCGGAACTGATGGACCGGGTGGTGCTGGTCGATCTTTATCTGGATGCTGCAAAGAAGGGAAATGTTCCCTTTGATGACGTAAAGGACGAATTCAGGACAAAAATAGGCAATAACTACCTGAGCTACGGTGCGGCTTATTATCCCTGGCTGCTGACCACACTCGATTACTACCTGGATGAGTCGACCATCAAAATTATAAAGGGAACGGGAGTCGATGCCAATGAAATTAAGAATGGTACGGTTCTCCGGAAGTATCCTGTCGGGGACTCGGTCGAAGTTACTAATCCCGATACTTCGCTTTATCACTCGCAGAGCATGATTTATGCGATGATCAAAAAAGAGATGGCCAGGTTTAAGGTCATTCTGCCTCCTTCACCTGCCGTGGCGGGGATCTATGCCATGGTCGACAATGCACGGGGCGTATGGAAAGCTCCGGCCAATGTCAGCCTGAACTACGTGAAAGCCCCGTTGGTTAAAATTGACGATCCGGGACAGGAAGATATGAATGTCAGTGTTTCCGGAAAATCGGTCAATGCGATCCGCAGCTTCACCGGTAAGGGAGTGCTGGTGTGGGGGGCGCGTACACTAGCCGGAAATGATAATGAATGGAAATATATTTCAGTGCGACGGTTCTATAATATGGTAGAGGAATCGCTGAAAAAAGCAACCGAACCGTTTGTGTTTGAACCGAACGACAAGAAAACATGGACCAAGGTAAAGGCGATGGCTGAGAATTACCTGACCTTGAAATGGCGCGACGGCGCCCTGCAGGGAGCCAAACCGGAAGAAGCGTTTTTTGTGCACGTCGGACTGGGCGAGACCATGACTGCCCTGGATATACTCGAAGGCCGGATGATCGTTGAAATCGGGATGGCTGTGGTCCGGCCCGCCGAGTTTATCATCCTTCGGTTTTCACATAAAATGGCGGTTTCATAAGTTCGGTAAATCTTCAGCAAATGACTACTTACAAAACACCCGGCGTGTACGTCCGGGAAATGGCCTTGTTTCCGCCTTCGGTCGCGGAAGTGGCTACGGCGATCCCGGCTTTTATCGGGTATACTGCCTTTGCTTCCGATGAGGAAGGAAATCTGCTGAACCTGATCCCTGCAAAAGTCCGTTCGCTGCTTGAGTTTGAAACCTTGTTCGGAGGAGCTTTCATTCCGGATAGCTATAACGTATACGTTGATCCGGCCGGGCCTGCCGCCGATTCGGTCAGTGCGGATGTCCGTTTTTATCTGTACGACAGTCTGCGGCTGTTCTACGACAACGGAGGCGGTGAGTGCTACATTGTCTCGGTCGGTATTTTCAGCGAAGCGAAGCTTGCAGGCATTAAAAAGGGTGATCTGGAAAAAGGAATTCAGGCGGTGGCGGCATTGGACGAGCCCACCCTGATCCTGTTCCCCGACGCCGTGGCGATGGGAGGAGATGACCGGTTTACCGACATGGGAAATCTTCAGCAGACCGCTCTGGCGCAGTGTGCACGCTTGCAGGACCGTTTCACGATCATGGATCTGATGGATGGCTTTCGTGCCGCCGAAGTTGCCTTTGATCCGGTCTCCGTGTTCAGGCAGGAGGTGGGCATGAATAACCTGAGTTATGGTGCCGCTTACTATCCCTGGCTGAAGACCTCCTTCCTTTCTGCGATCAGTTGGGACCAGCTCAAATTTTTTAAGAAGGGAACAGAGGATGTATTTGACCCTTCAGCAGAACTGGCTGCCGACCCGCTCTTTAGTGTCTTTCAGGCCGCGAAAAACGATCAGAAATCGGTGAGTGATAAACTGTCGGCTGTCAGCGGCGATTCGGATGATATCGGCGCGGCCCTGGATGTAACGGTAAAGGCGATTAAAGAGGCAGCGGATGAAGCCGTAAAAAAGCAAAAGCTGACCGACTATCTGAAGATACTCTCTTCGGTGGCCGTCTATTTCCCGCTTCTCGAGTCGGCCGCGGGTGCAGAACTAAAAAAAACGCTTGAAGTGCTGAAGCGCGACAAGAACCTGCAGGACACACTGAAAATGCTGATCGGCTTTGAAAAGAGCGGTAAGATTACCAGTGTGCTGAACGACAACACGGCAGCTTCGGTGAAGTCGGCCTATGCGTCGCTCGATAAATCGGAATGGATTGGCAAGGCCAAATACACGGACATTGCCGCCGACGATACAAATTATGCCGCGGGCGAGCAGCTTAAGGTGATTACCGCCATGGACGCGGCAAAGATCCGGCCGCGGCTGATCCAGACATTTCAGAAAATCAGGGATGATGCGGCGCTGGCGGTTTCCTTGTCCGAAAAAGCGCTGATGCAAAATCATCCGTTGTTCAGCGGCGCACTCTCGAAAATCACGGATCTGATGAGGCTCATTCCTGCTTCGGGTGCAATAGCGGGCATCTATGCGGCAACCGACCGCACGCGGGGTGTCTGGAAGGCGCCGGCCAATGTCAGCATCAACTCGGTGGTGGGACCGGCTGTGAAAATCGACAGCCGCGAGCAGGAAGAGATGAATGTCCATACTTCCGGCAAATCGGTCAATGCGATCCGCGCTTTCACCGGCCGGGGCGTGCTGGTCTGGGGAAGCCGTACACTTGCAGGGAACGACAACGAATGGAAATACGTTCCGGTGAGGCGCTTCTTTAATATGGTTGAAGAGTCGGTGAAGAAAGCCGGCGAACCCTTCATCTTTGAGCCGAACGACAAAAATACCTGGGTGAAAGTAAAGGCGATGATCGAGAACTACCTGATCCTCCTGTGGAGGGCCGGAGCCCTTCAGGGGGCGAAACCCGAAGAAGCCTTTTTTGTAGCCGTAGGACTGGGCGAAACAATGACTGCTTTGGATCTCCTCGAAGGGCGCATGATCGTCGAGATCGGTCTGGCTGCGGTCCGCCCGTCCGAATTTATCATTCTTCGCTTTAGTCATAAAATGATGGAAACAACGAGTAATTCATAATTTAAAAAACCTGAGCTATGGCAAATTATCCGCTACCGAAGTTCCATTTTTTGGTAGAATGGGGAGGCACCCGCGTTGGCTTTACCGAAGTCACCGGCCTGACCATCGAAAATGAAGTGATCGAATACCGGGAGGGAAACAGCCCGGAGTACAACAAAGTAAAAATGCCCGGGCTTCACAAGTACATCAACATCACCCTGAAGCGGGGCATCTTCGCCAAGGACAATTCGTTCTACTCCTGGCTGAATACCGTCAAACTGAACACCATTGAACGGCGCGACCTGATCATCAGCCTCCTGAACGAAAATCATGAACCCGTGGTAACCTATAAGGTGAAGAATGCCTGGCCGGTGAAAATCCAGGCTCCCGATCTGAAAAGCGATGCCAACGAGGTGGCCATTGAAACCATCGAGCTGGCGCATGAAGGGCTTGTTATTGAAAACAACTGACCACCATGGCTGGCGGCACTCAAGCGTATCCCCCGGCCGGTTTTCATTTCCGGGTCGTTTTCTCCGGCATCGGGGAGGAAGATATTGACAGCCGGTTCCAGTCGGTTTCCGGCCTGAGCATGGAAATGGAAACCGAATCCAGAAAGGAGGGCGGTGAAAACAGGTATGAGCATATTCTGCCGGTCAGGGCGAAATTCGCACCCCTGGTGCTGAAAAGAGGGCTGATCCGGAATTCGGAATTGCTGAAGAAGTGGTGCAGCAATGCATTCCTTCTGCTCGACATGAAACCTGTCGACCTGACCATCAGCCTGCTGAATGAGGAACATGTGCCGCTGATCACCTGGAGCGTGAAACATGCGATCCCGAAAAAATGGAATCTGACCGATCTCAATGCCGAGCAGAATGCGCTGGCCATCGAGACCTTTGAACTTAGTTATCATTATTTCTCCATTCTTGATAGTTAACAGCATGCCAATTGAAATCAGAGAGCTGAATATCCGCGTAAGCGTCAGTCAGAACCAGCAGGAACAGGACCAATCCGGTGAGCAGCAGGCTGCTTTAGCCGGCTTTGACAAGGAAGAGCTGATTGCCGAATGCGTGGAGCAGGTGATGGAACTGATCAGACTAAAAAATGAACGATAATGGCCGATAATGTTTCCAAATTAAAGATCGTATCCTACGCCGACGTGTCGCGGAAAAATGAGGGTGAATCGATGGAAGTGCTTGTGAATCCGGAAAGTTACACGCAAAAGATCAGCGTAAAATTTTCGGACAAGCAGGCGCCGGGCACCTCGGCAAAGATGCCGAAGTTCAGCAAAATCGAACCCCAGAAACTTGATTTTGAGCTTCTGTTCGACAGTACCGGAGTCATCAACGGTAAAAAGAATGACGCGAAGGGAATTGAAGAACAGCTCAGTGAGTTCAAGAAGCTGACCGTGGAGTATAAGGGCGATCAGCACCGGCCGCGTTTCCTGAGCATCTATTGGGGTACGCTGAAGTTTGACTGCTGTCTGGAGACCATGGATATTACTTACAAGCTGTTCCGTTCGGACGGGCTTCCGTTGCGCGCCGTGGCAAAAGTAAGTTTTATCGGTTCGATGGATGACGAAAAGCGGGTTGCCGTGGAAAAGGCGAGCTCGCCCGACCTCACTCATGTCCGCACCGTTATGGAAGGCGACAATCTGCCCCTGATGACCTACCGGATTTACGGTGATACGAAGCATTATGCGGATGTGGCACGGGTGAACGGACTGAAGCACTTCAGGGACCTGAAGCCAGGTCAGCGGATCTTTTTTCCACCCTTAGCGAAGTAACGATGCCTGAAGAAAGAACAATCCCCACATCCCGGCCGGCAACAGTGGTAACTCCGGTTGTTTTGATCGGCGGAACGCAGATTGACCGCACCATCCAGATCGACTCGATCACCGTCCGAAAGGAAGTGAACCGGGTTCCCTGGGCCAAACTGGTGATCCTTGACGGCGATGCCTCGTCGGGCAATTTCAGCACAGGCAATGGAAGCCTGTTTGTTCCCGGCAAGGAAGTGGAAATTCAGTGCGGGTACCAGAATGATGCCAGAACGCTGTTCAAGGGGATCATTGTCTCGCACAGCGTCAAGGTCCGCAGCGGCGGGAATGCCATGCTGGTTGTGGAATGCAGGGATCAGGCCATTAAAATGACCATCGGACGGAAGAGCAGGTATTTCACCGATATGACCGACAGTGATATCTGGTCGCAGGTTGCCGGTAAGTACGGGGATACTCGTTTTACGGGCAGTACCACTTCGGTTACCCACCGCGGAATGGTTCAGTATGACAGCAGCGACTGGGATTTTCTGCTTGCCCGGGCCGAGGCCAACGGGATGCTGTGCATCACCGACGACGGCAGCTTATCGGTGGGTGCTCCCGATTTCAGCCGGTCGCCTGTTTTGTCGCTGCAGTTCGGGGCCACAATCCTGGAGCTTGATGCGGAGATCGATGCCCGTCATCAGCTAAACGAGGTCTCGGCACAGGGCTGGGACCCGGCCGGTCAGGCCATGAAGCAGAAGGAAGGGAAAGATCCGGCGGTCAGCTTGAACGGCAACATTCCGCCGGCCGACCTGGCAAAGGTAACCGGTTCGGACAAGTTTCTGCTGAATCAGGGAGGAAGTCTGGATGAACAGGAGTTGCAGGCCTGGAGCGATGCGTTGCGGCTGAAGCGGCAACTGGCAAAAGTCCGGGGACGCGTCCGCTGTAAGGGAATCGATACGGTCAAACCCGGACTGACCATTGAACTTGGTGGAGTGGGTGACCGCTTCAACGGGAAGGCTTTTGTGACAGCCATTCAGCATTTTATTGCTGCCGGCGACTGGCAGTTGGACATTCAGTTTGGTGCCGATCCCAATTGGTTCAGTGAGCAGAGCGAAATGGCGGCGAAGCCTGCAGCGGGTCTGCTTCCGCCGGTACATGGATTGCAGATCGGGAAAGTCGTTCAGATTCACGAAGACCCTGAAGGCGAGCACCGGATCAAGGTGCATCTGCCGGTCATTGCTGAAAGCGCCGAGGGCATCTGGTGCCGGCTGGCCAGTCTGGATGCCGGGAAGGAGCGGGGAGCATTCTTCCTTCCCGAAACCGACGACGAAGTGATCGTCGGATTTTTGAACGACGATCCCCGGCAGGCTGTTGTGCTTGGAATGCTGAACAGCAGCGCGCTGCCGGCTCCCCTTCAGGCGCAGGAGAGCAATCCCGAAAAAGGTTTTGTTACACGGAGCGGCATCCGGATGATCTTCAACGATGAAAAAAAATCGGTTACGGTCGAGACGCCCGGCGGCAAAAAGATTATTGTTGATGATGATGCCGGCGAAATCAGCCTAACGGATGAAAACAGCAACAAACTGGTGCTGAACAGTGACGGGATCAGCCTTGACAGCGGGAAAGACATTCAGCTGAAAGCCTCGGGCGACATTAAACTCTCGGCCATGAATATCTCCGCCGAAGCACAGTCGTCCCTGAAAATGGAAGGAACTTCGGGTGCCGAGCTGAAGGCCTCGGGAAGCCTGGTATTGAAAGGATCTGTTGTACAAATTAACTGAAGAAATATGCCATCTGCTGCAAGAGTATCTGATATGCATGTCTGTCCGATGTCGGACGGACCTAAGCCTCATGTGGGCGGGCCGGTAAGTCCGCCGGGAGTGCCGACGGTCCTCATTGGAGGAATGCCCGCGGCCACACTGGGAGACATGTGTGTGTGTGCGGGACCGCCCGACACGATCATCAAGGGCTCGGCGACGGTGCTGATCGGCGGAAAACCCGCCGCACGGATGGGCGACTCAACGGCACACGGCGGAACGATTGTGGCCGGTTGCCCGACTGTGATCATTGGCGGATAATCCGGCGTGCTGAAAATCTGAAAATCTGAAAATCTATTGCTAATGGACAACCCGTTTATAGGAAGAGGCTGGGGATTTCCTCCGGTTTTTGACCAGGCCTCCGGCTCGGTCAGCATGGCGGAGGACGAAAAAGACATCGAGGAGAGCCTGGGGATCTTGCTGGCAACGCGTGTAGGCGAACGGATCATGCAGCCGGCCTATGGCTGCAACCTCGAAGAGATGGTCTTTGAGGCGATGAACCTGACCTTGAAAACCCGTCTGGCCGATCTGATCGAAAACGCGATCCTTTATTTTGAGCCGCGTATCGATCTGGAAGAAGTGGATGTGGACACCTCATCCGAAGCCGACGGCGTTTTGATGATCCTGATCCGTTACCGGGTCCGCAATACGAATTCGCGCTATAATTATGTATATCCGTTTTATAAAAATGAAGCTTCTCAAATCTATCTAAACCGCTGATATGGGATCCTGTAATCATACACATCCGCTGCAGCATGATGGTACCAGCCAGGACCAGCGGTTCCTCGGCGCGCTTGAACCGGAATCGGTCCGGATCCACGAATT
Source organism: Prolixibacteraceae bacterium (assembly GCA_038562555.1). Taxonomy (GTDB): domain Bacteria; phylum Bacteroidota; class Bacteroidia; order Bacteroidales; family Prolixibacteraceae; genus JBCFBK01. The sequence continues at coordinate 32,611 of JBCFBK010000056.1, forward strand.
CTCGCTCAGCGACTGGATGCATTTTGCCTGGCATTTTGCCGGCCGCCTCAATTATTTCCCGCTACACGACGACCGGAATCCGGCGGGAAACTGGCAGGCCTTTATGAAGTCGGAGAGCGAGATCGAAAGCTTCCTTGAAAGCGCTTTCCGGGACGATGGCGACAGCAACGTTTCACCTCATCTGGCGCTCTTCCTTTCATTTTTAAAACTGCTGAAGTATCCGCAGGAACAGTTAAACGGATTCACACGCCGGCATCTTGACTTTTATTATGAGCGGATCCTGGATTTAAGCAGGCGGCCGGCGGTGCCCGACCGGGTTTTTGTGCTTTTTGAGCTGGCCAAAAATGCGGCGGCCGAAGTCGTTCCGCAGGGAGCGCTGCTGGAGGCAGGAAAAGACGGGCAGGGCCGGGCGAGGCATTATCAGGTCATGAATGAAACAGTGATCAGTCAGGCGAAAGTGAGTGCGCTGAAAGGAATTTTTCACGAGGAAGGAGTTGGCCTGCGAATCGCGGAGAAAGTAAATTCTGCTGACGGACAGGGGGCTGAGTTCACGGAGCCGGCGCAGTCGTGGC
>JBCFBK010000057.1:0-32899 GCA_038562555.1 Prolixibacteraceae bacterium
ATCGCAGGAAATCGCCCAGATTGGTAGCTGGCAATACGACATTAAAGAAGACAGGACGGAATGGTCAGAGAACTGCTACCGTTTGTTTGGACTGGAACCATTTGAAATTACACCGACCTTCGGGTATTTCAAAAGCAGGCTGCATCCTGACGATGTAAGCTTGATCGATGATGCTTTTCAGGAAATGGTGGTTCGGAAAAAACCGGTTACCATTAAATACAGGGTTGTCATGCCCGACAAGCAGATTAAATGGATCATGAACAAAACAGTTCCCGAATTTAAAGATGGGGAGCCGGTAAGACTCCGGGGAATGAATATGGATATTACGGAATCGGTAAAAGTGATATCCGACCTTGAAAAGGCAAAAAATAAAGCGGAAGAGAGCGAGATGCTTAAATCGGCGTTTCTCGCCAATATGAGTCATGAAATCCGGACCCCGCTCAACACCATTCTCGGTTTTTCAAGCATTCTGACTTCTGACGAAGAACTCACCGCGGAAGAAAAAGAGGAATATACAGGCATCATTAACCGCAGTTCCGATAATCTGCTGCAGATCATTAACGATATTCTGGATCTTTCGAAACTGGAAACCGGACAGCTTAAGATTTTCAACAGCCGCTTCGAAGCCCGATCCGTTCTGGAAGAACTGAATAAAGTTTTTATAAAAAGACTGGATGAACTTGAAAAACCTGAAGTTGAACTCAAATTGACGACTGTAAACGAACCTGTCGTTTTAAACCTCGACCGTGTGAGGTTTTATCAGATTTTTATGAACCTGTTGAGCAACTCAATCAAATTTACCGACTATGGGAACATTAACTTTGGGATCGCTGAAATCAGTGATAAGCGCGTTTCTTTTTTTGTATCGGACACCGGGATTGGAATAAGAAAAGAACTGCAAAGCGCCGTCTTTGAGCGATTCAGACAGGTAAATGAATCAACCACAAGGCGGCATGGCGGCACTGGTCTGGGATTATCGATCGTTAAGAACCTGGTCGAATTAATGGGTGGTGATATCAGTCTTGAATCGGAAGCGGGCAAAGGAACAATATTCCGGTTCACCTTACCTGCTGCCGATCAATGAACTTTAGTTTTACCGGGCGGAGTATTCAGCTTATTGCATATCGCCTGCGCACCGGAAGCCTGTATTAAAAAGGGAGGTTTCCGACGTGTTAAAGGCCCGGCCGGTTACCGAAAAGCTATTTTCTCCGTTTTGGTCAAAGAAGAACGAACCCCCGCGAATAATTTTCAAATCGGGGTTGCCGGGATCAGGAACGGTGCTTCCGGGATAGGGTTTAAAGGTGTCGGAACACCAGTTCCAGACATTGCCGCCCATGTCGGTCAGCCCGCAAACAGTTTCCCCGTAAAAACCAACCGGAGAAGTCAGCAAAAATCCATCTTCTCCTTGTTTGTCTGTTAATGCTGTTCCCTGCCATACGTTAGCCATATACTTTCCGCCAACGATCAGGCGGTCGCCCCAGCTAAAACGTGAATTGACCTTCCCGCCGCATCTGGCCGCATATTCCCACTCGGCTTCCGAGGGTAGTCTTTTCCCCGCCCAGACAGCATACGCTACTGCATCGTTCCAGCTTACCTGGGTCACCGGATGGTCGTCGGCTGCCGCCGAAGCATTTCTGCCAAGCGGATATTGCCAGTTCGCTCCCGCAACAAGCTCCCATGTACCACTGTTGAAATCGAACACACCCGAATTACCAAAACGCTCAGCATCGGTTTTATATCCTGTTTCCGATATAAAATGCCTGAATTCGCCCACGGTGACCGGAGACCGGTCGAGCCTGAAAGCCTCAACCTTAACCCGGTGGGCCGGCTGAGCCATACCGGCTGACGAACCCATCATAAAAATACCTCCCTCAAAGTTTACCATGCGGCTTTCATCAGCCGGGCCGGATCCCGCGGCCGGTTTTATGCCTGAGTTTCCGGCACCATGCTGCACAACGGGTTTTGTACCCTTTTCTGCCGAGCAGGCAACTAACATGAGACACAAGATCAGCAGGGTTGGTGCATGCATATTTGTCTTTTTTCGTTGAGACCAAATGAACTAAAAAAATCAGAATTAAAAAAGGGGACAAATATCTATCTTTCAATTTGTGCCGCTTTCTCCTGATAGACCACATCGCTTGTTCTGAGTTTGTCTTTTACTTTTTTTTATGATCGCGAACTGAGAAACGGACATTTATTTCCCGAATATGAAAAATGTTGATTCTTTTTATTGTATGCTTCGACACGATATTCAAAGGAAGTTGTAATTTTATAGAACGATGATTTTCCTTAATAAAAGTTTTGCAAAACCAGAAACAATGATCGTTGACCGAAGATTTTTTTTAAAGACCAGCGGGACAATAGCTACAGGAAGTGTGCTGTTCCCCTCATTGATCCAGTCCTGCCAGCAGGCTCTTTTTTCTGAAGGCGCCAGAGGATATCTGGATCATTTTGAAGTGACCCCCCAATTGCTGAATAAGGTGATTGCTTCCGCACTTGCCAAAGGCGGAGATTACGCGGACCTGTTTTTTGAACATAAGATCACTAACAGCCTTGCACTGGAAGATGCTAAGGTGAACCGGGCCTACTCCAATATCGATTTTGGAGTTGGTATACGGGTTCTGAAAGGCGATCAGACCGGCTTTGCCTATTCGGAAATTATTAGTCCGGAGGCTTTGATAAAAGCTGCACAAACTGCTGCCAACATTGCGAATAGCCCGAAAGAAGTGGCTCCGCAGGATCTTACGGAATCCGGACCTGCCGATTATTATGCCGTGCAGCGGTCATGGGAAGACGTTTCGGTGGAGGAAAAAATTCCGTTCCTGCAAAAGATAAACGACACGATATTTTCGCTCGATTCACGGGTAACGAAAGTCAATGCCTCCCTGACCAACGAGAGTACGTATATCATGCTGTATAATTCAGAAGGCATCCTGTCGTACGACTATCAGCCCATGGCCAGTTTCGGCGCTTTCTGCATTATGGAAAAAGACGGCAGGATTGAAAACGCCTACGCCTCAAGGTCCTTCAGAAAAGGCTTTGAATTTCTTTCGGACGATCTGGTCGATGAACTTGCCGGTGAAGCCGTTAGTAAAGCTGCCCTTTTATTTGAAGCCACTAAGCCAAAAGCCGGCGAAATGCCTGTGGTTATGGGAGCCGGCGGATCAGGCATCCTGCTTCATGAGGCGATCGGACATACCTTCGAGGCCGATTTCAACCGGAAAGGCACATCGATCTTCGCCGATAAACTGGGCAGCAAAGTGGCTGAAAATTTTGTCAATATTATCGACGACGGGACCCTTCCTTCAAACCGTGGTTCCATTAATCTGGATGATGAAGGAAACTCCTCGCAAAAAACGTATCTGGTCAAAGACGGGATACTGAACAGCTACCTGCACGACCGGATCAGCGCAAACTTCTACAAGCTGCGATCGACCGGCAACGGAAGGCGGCAGTCTTTCCGCCATGTCCCCCTGCCGCGCATGCGGGCCACCTACATGGAGAACGGTCCTCACAGCAAAGAAGAGATTATCGCCCAGGTTAAGAATGGCATTTTTGTGGATAATTTCAGCAACGGGGAAGTTAAGATCGGCGCTGGCGACTTCACTTTTTTTGTCAAATCCGGATACCTGATCGAAAACGGCAGACTGACCCGCCCCATCAAAGATGTAAACATCATCGGGAACGGGCCGCAGGCTTTGGCCGATATCAGCATGTGTGCCTCCGACTTCCGGATTGACAATGGTACATGGACCTGTGGTAAAAACGGTCAGAGCGTACCGGTTACCTGCGGACTTCCCACGATATTGGTGAAAAAGCTCACCGTTGGCGGAATAAACGGCTAACCCGCAAACCATTTAATAATTTGTCAATTTCACCAATTTACAATTTTCCCATGACGCAAGACGAAAAATACAAGATAGCCCGGTGGGCAATGGAACATGCCCTTGAAAAAGGTGCCGCTGAAGTCAGCGTTTCCATCTCAGAAAGTAAAAGCAGCAATGTCGATGTTCGCGAACAAAAAATCGACACCTTGAAGGAAGCAATCCAAAGCAACCTCAATATCCGTTTATTTGTCGATAAAAAATATTCTTCTCATACCACTAACCGGCTCCACAAAAAAGAACTGGCCCGTTTTATTGAAGAAGCCATTGCCGGTACGCGGTTTCTTTCGGAAGACCCCTTCCGCAGTCTGCCGGAACCTGGTTTATATTACAAAGGCAATGGCCCTGCCCTGGAAATCATCGACAGCACCTATGACCAGCTTGACCCCGCAAAAAAAATCGAGCTGGCGTTTCAGGTTGAAAAGGAAGCCTATCAGAAAGATCCCCGGGTGATCTCGGTGACTGCAGGTTATAACGATTATACCGGAAACCGGATCCTGATGAACAGCAACGGATTTGAAGGTGAAACCGGGAACAGCAGCTTTGGTCTCTACGCTTCCGTATCGGTTGATGGTGGCCTTGCCCGGCCCAGCGACTCCTGGTCGGAACGTTCGCTGTTTTTTGATAAGCTTAAAACTTCCGAAATAGCGTCGGTGGCACTGGCCCGCGCACTGAAAAAAATCGGACAGGAAAAGATCAGTTCCGGTAAGTATGAGATGATCGTTGAAAACCGGGTCTGCAGCCGTTTGTTTGGTCCGCTTCTGGATGCACTTAACGGGTACAACATTCAGCAAAAAAATTCGTTTTTAATCGGAAAAACCGGAGAACAGATCGGTTCTGAAATGCTGGACCTGACCGACGATCCGCTGATCGTATCCGGCAACGCTTCCAGGCTGTTTGACAATGAAGGACTGGAAGCAAAAAAACGAAGCGTATTTGAAAAAGGAGTGTTAAAAACCTATTTTATCGATACCTATTACGGGAAGAAACTGAAGATGGAACCCACAACCGGCAGCACCTCTAACCTGGTCCTGACGCCGGGCTCACAGGCGCTGAATGAGATGATCAGCACCGTCAAAAACGGCATTCTGGTCACCGGATTTAACGGCGGTAACACAAACGGGTCGACCGGTGATTTTTCGTACGGGATTGATGGTTTTCTGATCGAAAACGGGCAAGTCGTTAAACCGGTCTCCGAGATGAACATCAGCGGAAACATGAATACATTCTGGAAAGAGCTGGCAGCCGTTGGCAATGACCCCGATCTGAATACTTCCTGGAGAATCCCCTCGCTCCTGTTTACCAACATCGATTTTAGCGGAATTTAAAGCCTAAAAAAAGCGGCTGTCCAAAACAAACCGGCAGAAGCCTGTTTCCTGGACAGCCTGCTTTGACGTAATTCCTCAAGGTCAATTATCAATTCTTAAAAATTCGCCATCCAGGTCAAATTCGAGCTCAGTCTGGTTTTCCAGCCGCACTTGCTGATATCCTGACTCCAACTCCCATCCGGTAATATAATGGTCTTTGTAGTTGGTCGACACATAACTCAGAATGCTTTCCGGAATAACCGAATCAGGCAGTTTGGACTGACCATCGATTTCTATCGCTTTCTTCTCTGAACTGAATTCCAGCATCGTAAAATTATCCAGAAACAGTTCAAATTTGAATACGCCGTCGTCTTCTTCCAAAATAGCCTGGCTCACGGTTTGTTCCGAAAAATGTTCATCAATGTATGACTGAATTTCAGTTGGTATTTCCTTCAACGTAATAGTTGAATCTTCATCTGAATCATCCTCGCAGCTAATAAGGAAAAAGGACGGAATAATTAAAAACGCTAAAATACTTTTTTTCATGTTTTTCTTTTTTCGTGTTGTACCCTACTCTGTTCCGGATTTTCGGGTTACTCCTCAATTTATTGACTAAATTTATTTTATCTCCAGGTGCTCCACTTCAATCTCGGTTCCCTCCAACAGATCGTAATCGACCTCCCCAACGATGTACAGCTTTGTTTTATCATCGAATGGAATGGCCGGTAACTGATCTTTTTCAATTTCAATCCTGATTTTTCCCGTGGCATCATGAAACCAGTAGGTATCGCCGTTGATCTGTTCGGTTATAAACCCGTGAAGCTTCACAAGCGTGTCGCTCCGGTCAAGCTTATAGGCACTTTTCGTAACTTCCTTTACGGTAGTCAATTTTCCGGCCGCACCAGGGCCCTTGTATTGTGCCTGGATCGGACCGGCAAGGAGTATAAAAATCCCTGCTGTTAAAAGACCATATAAATTTCTCATATCTCAGTTTTTATTGATTACTGAGACAAATATACCCGGGGATTCTGGAGAGAATTTGGAGGTTTTGCTTTAGCCAAATAAAATTATCACCCGATGAGTAGATTCTTCCGTGACTTCATATGAAATATTAAAATGATACAGTTCACAAATTTGCTTGACAATGGCAAGGCCTATGCCAATGTTGCCGTTTTTCCCTTTTGCAAAACGTTCAAGCATACTGGTCGCATCGGCGGCAAGATCGGCTCCGCTGTTTTCAATTGTCAGCGCAGCAGGTGTCAGAACAATCCTTATTCTTCCCCCCTGGACATTGTGCTTAACGGCATTTTTGATCAGATTATTTGTAAGGATTTCGGCAAGTCCCATATCCATGACAAGCGCGCAGGGCTCCATCTGGCTGGTTACCGTGACTTCGCGAATGGCAATAGCTTCTTCAAAAAGCCGGAGAGACTGATCAACCTGAAACCGGAGATCAATTTCCACCGCGTTGCTGTACTCGCGGTTATTGATTTTGCTCAAAAGCAACAACGATTTTTGAACCTGAGAAAGTTTGTTCGAAGCAACATACACTTTTTGCAATTCTGCCGCATAACCCGCTGCATCCTGATTATTCAATAATCTTTCGGTGGTGGCACGAATAACGGCCAGATGAGTTTGCAATTCATGTGAAGAATTCTCACTGAATTCTTTATTGTGCCGGTAGTCAGCTGAAATTTTCCCTAAAATTATTTTCAGGGTCGTATTCAATGACTTAAATTCGTCAATGTCCGTATCCGGGAATTCCGGTAAAGGTCCGCTGATCTTAAAACGAACCAGCTTATCAAGGGTTGTGTAAAAAGGAGTCCAGATCTTTCCAGCCATATAATTGACAATCAGATAGAGAATCACCGTAATGAGAATCATCAGGCCTGCTATTATCAGAATAGTTCCTTCGGCAATATCGTCCCGGCCAATCAATAAATGCCTTAACACAAGTGTCTGATCCTGGCCTTTGTGGCTGATTGTAAAATAAAGTTCGCGGTAGGGCACCATTTCATTATCTCCTGACTCAAGGATCATGGTATCCTTAAACATGGGAGCGTCATACCGCACTCCCGCTATGATATCTGTGACCTGGTGAAATTCGGGCAGATCATTGTTTTCCCGGTGATAATCGATCAGCCTTTGCATCTCATAAGTCAGAAATTCATCTGTTTCTTCATACGAAATGTATTCAATCATATAATAACAGAAAAGGCTTCCCAGAATAACGATGGGAATCAGCGATAATGCGGTATAGTTATAGGTGCGCCTGATTAATTTCATACATTTTTTTAATGGTAGTATGGAACTCTATGTTGCTGAAAATTATTATCATACCATTGGGCGTTGTGAAGCAATAGGTTCGTTTTACAATGTTCCTTATTCGGGTTCAAACTTATATCCTATTCCGTAGACGGCCCTGATTGGATTTCCGCAACCGGTTTCCGTTATCTTCTTTCGCAGGTTTTTGATATGCGAATAAATAAAATCGAACGAATCGGCCAGGTCCATGTTATCTCCCCAGATGTGTTCGGCAATACTTTCGCGGGTTAAGATTCTTCCGGGATTGGAGAAAAAAAACAGGAGGATGTCAAATTCACTTTTTGTCAGTTCTATTCTTTTATGCCTCGCTTTGACCTCGCGGGTGGTCGTATTGATCTCAATTTCTCCATAGACGACCAGATTATTCCCGGAAAAAAACCGTCGGCGGATCAACGACTTTACACGAGCTACCAGTTCTGCCATATCAAATGGCTTCGTGATGTAATCGTCAGCCCCCAGGTCAAAACCCTCAAGCTTATGATCCAGGGAATTTCTTGCTGAAATAACGATTATCCCGGTTTCCGGATTCATGCTTTTGATTTCCCGGATCAGATCCAGCCCCGATCCACCCGGAAGATTAATATCGACAATCAGAATGTCATAGCTGTACAGATAAATCTTTTCGTGCGCACCCGGGTAGTCAACCGAAGTTTCACACAAGAATTTTTCGGCAACCAGTATTTCATGAATCGCATCAAGTAGCTTCAGATTATCTTCGACGATTAAAATCTTCATAATGCCGGCTTTAGGTCCGTCTTAAAGCACTGGACGTCTTTTATTCGAAGAACAAAAATAAATGGTTTATCCGAAGTATTGATCTCTTCGTAAAATAAACACGCAGGTTCATACAGAAATCACGGCCCTTCATCAAATGGCTGCCTTTTACTCTTGACATGAAACTGTCAATTGTTTTAATTTTAATTTTAATTTCATATCGGATAAGATGCTGATTTTGAATCCGGGGAGCAAAAAAAAGCATTTTTTCCTCTTTTATAATCTTTCTAATTTTAATAACAGATGAAACCAAAAATCAAAATCCCGTCACTGGTATTTCTGTTTTTGGCAGTAGTGCTCCTTTCAAATTCATGCGCCAAAAACGAAATGCTACCCGTTCCTGATGGATTAAAGGGTACCTTAAAGCTCCAGGTCGATCTGGCCGTTTTAGTCTACGACGATGCCCCGGCTACCCGGGCAGTTAATGCCGCAGACTTTAAAGTTGAGATTTTAAAAAAGAGTAATTCGGACCCTGTCGCGACTTTCGACCGGGCCGACGAGTTACCCGATTCGATCGCACTTGCCGAAGGCGAGTATTATGTTGCGGCCTCCTATGGTGACAACACAGCATCGGCCTTTGAAAATCCCTGTTATTACGGAAAGTCAGAACCTTTTACTATTGTCAGCGGACAAACCTCGACGGTCAGTGTCGTCTGTAAGCTCAGCAATGTCAGGCTTACCGTTGTATACTCCGAAGGCGTAATCAGCAAGTTCACCGACTATCGCACGCTTGTGTGCACGAAAACGGATACCCTCATTTTTACTAAAAATGAGACCCGGGCCGGATTTTTTAAAGCCGGAGGCCTCCATCTGGAGTCGGAGCTGACCTCACTGGCCGGCGGTGTACCGGTCACCAAGAAGATCGCGGGCGATATCAGCAACGCTGCGGCCGGGAAGCACTACGAAATCCACATTGATACCTCGCCCGACGGCTACGACGCTATTACGGTCTCCGTTGATGAATCTTTTTCGACAATTCTGGTGAACCTGACCGATGACGGTGCGGTTATCCCCGAAGTGCCTGCGGGCCCGGGCAACGGGAACCTGCTGATCACCGAGATCATGTGCGATCCGGATGAACTACCGGATACGGAAGGGGAATGGATAGAAATCTACAACAACACGGCCGAAACCGTCAATTTGAAAGGGATGGCGCTTCGTCGGAGTAATATTCAGAGTCCGCACGTCATTGAATCGGACGTGATCGTGGCTGCCGACGGTTATACCGTGATTGGAAAAACAGCCGCTGCAACCGCCAACGTTGCTTATGTTTGCAGTTGGTTGAATCTGACTAATACCGGACTCGAACTCAGTATCGAAACCGCTGACGGAACAGTCTTATGCTGTATCGATTTCAGGATTGACGGCTTCTCCACACCGATTGCCGGTAAATCGCTGCAGCTTTCGCCTTTAATCACCGACATCACCGGTGCCCGGCTGGGTTCAAACTGGTGTGACGCCACCCAATTGTATTCCACGGGTGATTACGGAACGCCTGGCTTACAAAATTCCGCTTGTCCATGATTAATAACCGGAAACACTGAAGCCCAAAAACCTTCAGTGTTTCTTTTATTTGACCACAACTGTCTTAATATTGACAAACTCGCGGATGCCGAAAACTGCCAGTTCACGGCCGTAACCGCTGTCCTTAACACCTCCGAACGGCAGCCGGGGATCCGATCTCACAAAATCGTTTACAAAAACACAACCGGCGTCAAGCCCCTTTTCCGCCAGTTCTTTGCCTTTGCTGATATCCGAGGTAAAGATGGCTGCTCCCAGGCCAAAGACTGTGTCGTTGGCAATCCGGATGGCATCTTCCTCCGTTCCGGCCTTGATTAAGGCTGCCACGGGACCAAACAGCTCCTCTTCCCAGGCGGGCATGCCCGGTTTCACATTTTCCAGGATTGTTGGCGGGTAAAAAGCCGCCTCATGTTCCGGAATAAATCCGCCACACAGGATCTTGGCCCCCTTTTCTTCCGAGCTTTTTACCTGTTTGTGCAGATCATCCCGCAGGTCGTGCCTGGCAAGCGGCCCAATGCCGGTTTCCCCGTCGGTGGGATCACCATATTTAACTTCCAGCATCGATCGCAGGAAGGCGTCACGGAACTGCTCGTAAACCGGTTCAAGCACAATGAAACGTTTGGCGCTGATACAGCTTTGTCCGGCATTGAGCAACCGGCTGGTGACGCACAATTTTGCCGCTTCGTCAATCGCTGCATCCGCCAGGATCAGATAGGGGTCGCTTCCCCCCAATTCCAGTACTGTTTTCTTCAACAGGACTCCGGCAGCCGCGGCCACTGACTTGCCGGCCGGTGTGCTCCCGGTAAGTGTCACCGCTTTGATATGCGGATGTTGAATGACCTGTTCCACCTCTTTCCCTCCGATGAGCAGGCTCCTGAAAACATTTTCCGGCAAGCCTGCTTTCCTGACCGTTTCTTCGATAGCCAGCGAGCAGCCGGTTACATTGCTGGCGTGCTTGAGAACGGCTGTATTGCCGGCCATGAGCGCCGGTGCAAGGAAGCGAAACACCTGCCAGAACGGGAAATTCCAGGGCATTACGGCCAAAATCGTTCCCAATGGCTGAAAGCTGACGTACGACTCGGAAGCCTCGGTTTTGACCGGATCATTACGCAGGAAGCCGGCTCCGTTTTCAGCATAGTAGCGGCATACGCGGGCGCATTTTTCAATCTCGGCCAAAGCTTCCCGGTTAATCTTTCCCATTTCGGCGACCATGACGGCAGCAAGTTTATGCTGGTCCGCCAGCAACTGACTTTCAAGCCGGAGCAGATAATCAGCCCGTTCCTTGAAAGAAGTCCTCCGCCATAACTGCCAGGCCCGGGCAACATCGTCAATGATCTGTCTTACTTCGGGTTCTGTATGGTCTTGCCAGGTGCGGTCAGTTTGATTGGTAAACGGATTGATTGAACGCATAGTCTGTGTTTTAGAATGAATACTCAGGCAATCACTTTAACAAAGTTACAACTTATAAATTTCATGCCATTTTTTTCCCCGGCATTCATCATAATCCGGCTGATATCCGCTCTATTCCACTTTAACCGGCTTGTTTTCGGCCAATGATTTTTGAGCCGCCAAAGCGATCAGTACCGATTTTAGTCCGTCGGACCCGTTCACCGGCATTTCAGTCCCCGTGGCTAACGCTTTCACAAATTCACCCATCTCGAGCTTGTACGATGCATCGTAGCGTTCGAGAAAGAAAAACAAGGGCAGGTCGCCCGATACGCCTTCCCTGGTATAAAGCTTATGATTATTGGGAAAGTTATTGTCGGCCTGAACCATTCCTTTGCTCCCGAAGACTTCCAGACGCTGATCATAGCCGTAAACCGCCCGGCGGCTGTTATCAATAACAGCCATGCTGCCATCTTCAAAGGTCAGCGTGATGACGGCGGTGTCCACATCGCCGGCATGGCCGATTTCAGGGTCCACTTTCACAGCCGCTTTCGCGTATACTTCAGCAACTTCCTTGCCGGAAATATAGCGGGCCATATCAAAATCATGGATGGTCATATCCAGGAACATGCCTCCCGATACCCGGATGTAACTGATTGGCGGCGGCCCCGGATCGCGGCTGGTTATCTTTATGATCTGCGAATCGCCAACAGCTCCGGCCAAAACAAGCTCGCGGATCCTCAGGAATTCAGGGTCGAACCGGCGGTTAAAGCCCAGCATTAATTTGACACCCGCTTCGCTCACAACCTGTAAAACTTCTTTAATCCGGCTGACTGAAAGGTCGAGCGGTTTCTCACAAAACACAGATTTCCCGGCTTTGGCGGCCCGGATGGAATAGTCGGCGTGCGTATCGGTCGGAGAACAAATTACAACAGCATTCAGTCCGCCGAGGGTCAACAGATCATCGAAATTTTTGGTAAAAACCGGCACGTTGAACGAATCAGCAATCGCTTTCGATTCATCTGCAACATCCATCACACCGATCACTTCCAGTTCAGGAAAGTTGCGGCAGAGATTCTTCAGATGTATTTTACCGATCCGGCCCAAACCGGCAACAGCTACTTTTATTTTTTCCATTTATTTTAAATTAGTTATAGTCCTAGCGTTCTAAGAAATTCCCTGTTATTGGCTGCACATTTTTTAGGTTCCCCCATTCCCGGCAATACGTCCTGTTCTACCACAATGCATCCGTCATATCCCTTTTCTTTCAGGATACGGGTAATTGTTTCAAAGTCGACATTTCCCTTACCCAACTCACAAAAGACGCCTTTTCCGACCGACTTAAAATAATCGTATGCTTTTGCCGACGCCTCCTCTCCTACTGTTTGCGAAAAATCTTTGAAATGAATGTGCGGGATCCGCTCGTAGTAGAGCTCCAGCGCTTTCACGGGGTCCCCTCCGCCGAAGGCATAATGTCCCATATCCAGGCATAAACCCAGTAAAGCAGGATCGGTAAGTTCCATTAATCTGGCCACTTCACCCGGTGTTTCCACATAACCGGCGCAATGGTGGTGAAAAACGGTGCGCATGCCGTATTTTTCCTTTACCGCACGGGCGACCTTCTCCGCTCCGCGGGCAAAGATCCTCCATTGCTTGTCGGACAGTCCCATTTCTTCGGTAACACGTCCGGCATTTTCCGTACGCTCCCTGACCGATCCGTTTTCGTCGGCCAGCACGATGAACGCTTCCTTGTATCCGGCGTCAAACATCAGTCCGGCAGTCTTCAGTGCATTTTCAACGCCGGCCTCATGGGTCTCCTCACGGGCCAGGGCAACCGGCACAAACGCCCCAACTAAATCAAGATCTTTGGCGATCAATGCCTGCCGGAGCTTATCCGGTTCGGTGGGCATAAATCCCCAGTCGCCGAGTTCAGTTCCGGCATAACCGGTTTCGGCCATTTCCGAAAGGACCTGCATATAAGCAGGCGACTTCCCTTCCAGTCCGAATTCGAGGGCCCCCCATGAACAGGGGGCGTTGGCTACTTTTATCATATTCGCTTATGTTAAAATTTACGGGCCCATTCCTGTGGCCACCGTTCAATAACCACTTTGGTTTGTGTGAAAAATTCGATGGCATGGCGCCCCTGCCCGTGCAGGTCGCCAAAGAAGCTGTCATTCCAGCCGCTAAAGGGGAACTGGGCCATCGGGGCAGCTACGCCGATGTTAATACCGATGTTTCCGGCATTGGCCTGATTCCTGAAGGTCCGGGCGTTTAGTCCGCTGGAGGTAAACAGGCAGGCCATGTTCCCGAAGTTGTTTTTATTCACAAAGGAAATCGCCTCCGCGATCGAATCCATAGCGATCAGGCTCATCACCGGACCAAAAATCTCGGTTCTAGCCAGCTCGCCGTCGGGCGCCACATTTTCGAGGATCGTGGGCCTGATAAAATTACCCGATTCATAGCCGCTGATCCGGGTATTCCGGCCATCGAGCAACAGCTTTGCCCCTTCGGCCACTCCTTTGGCGATCAGGCTTTCGATGCGGTTCTTACTTTCGGCTGTAATCACAGGCCCCATCTCCACGCCTTCATCGAGCCCGAACCCCGTGGTTTTTGCTTTAGCCGCCTCAAACAAGGCATCCCTGATCACGCCTTCCTTGTCGCCTACCGTAATGATGTTTGAAGCAGCCAGACATCTTTGTCCGGCGCAGCCGTACACGCTGTCGGCTATAATCCGGGCGGTCATGGGTACATCGGCATCAGTCATCACAATAACCGGATTCTTTGCCCCTCCCTGGGCCTGAACCCGTTTTCCGTTAGCAGTGCCCTGCTGATAAACGTAGCGGGCAACAGGCGTAGAGCCTACAAAACTGATTGCCTTCACCTGCGGGTGTTCAAGCAAGGCCTGAACAGTCTCTTTTCCTCCTTGTACCAGATTCAAAAGGCCGGGCGGCAAATCAAGCTGATCAATCAGCTCGAACACCCGGGTCATAGTGAGCGGCACCTTTTCCGAGGGTTTCAGGATGAAGCTGTTTCCGCAGGCGATCGCGTAAGGCAAAAACCAGAAGGGAATCATTCCGGGAAAATTGAAGGGAGATATACAGGCACAGATCCCCACCGGCTGGCGAATCATAAACTCATCGATGCCACTGACAATGTTCTCTGAAAACTCACTTTGCATTAAAACCGGAGTGGCACAGGCCGTTTCCACATTTTCAATCCCCCGTTGCATCTCAGCTTTCGATTCAGCAAAACTTTTTCCGCATTCCAGCGTAATGAGACGGGCAATTTCATCGGCATGCTCCTCCAGCAACTGTTTCAGCCTGTATAACGGCTGAACCCGTTTCATGACCGGAACATTCCGCCACTCCAGCAGTGCTTTCTTCGCGGCAGCAACGGCTTTGTCCACATCATCTGCCGTTCCGGCCCCGCAGGGAACCCGGGCCAGAATTTCCTGGCTTGCCGGATTTAAAACCGGGATCGTTGACTTTTCACTACTTTCGATCCAGCTACCATTAATATAATTCCTTAATATTTCCATCCGCTTATATTTTCTTAAGTGTTTCCCAGTAAGATATAAATCATAACGGTCATGAAGACCAGAAATACGGATAAGTGCGGTGTATATTTCCAGGCCTGCATATCCATCAGCACGACCCGGTTATCGTCGGTAACGGCTTTTCTCGGGTAGAAATATGATACCACAAACATGAGAATCATGTTCAGTACGAATTCAATTCCCCATAAATGAATGAAGTGGAGCTCAACGTTCAGCATAAAGCCCGTAATGATGTAAAAAGCCAGTCCAAAGAACAACGCGGCCTTCGCAGCCACGGCCGAGATCTTTTTGAGGAAAAAGCCGGCCAGCATAATGGAGGCGACCGGAATAAAGAAGATCCCGTTCAGTTGCTGAAGCAACTGGTAAAGGCCTTCGGGCGCATCGGCAACAAGCGGAGCCGACAGAATGGCAAACACGGCCAGAACAACCGAAGTGATCCGGCCCGTGCGGACCTGTTTGTGCTCATCAGCCCCCTTATTGATCAGCCGTTTGTACACGTCGATACTGAAAATTGTCGCCGCGCTGTTCAGGACACTGTTAAAGGTGCTCAATACAGCCCCCATGACCACGGCAACAAAAAAGCCGGTCATCCACACGGGAAGCACTTTCTTGACCAGGGCAGGATAAATATGATCCTGGTTTTCATACATGGAGTCGCCAAAATAATAGAAGCTGATGAGTCCGGGAAGAACGATGATGAGCGGTACCAGAATTTTAAGCACCCCGGTATACAGAAGTCCTTTCTGGGCTTCCTTCAGGTTTTTTGCACCCAGGGCGCGCTGCACGATCGTCTGGTTCATACCCCAGAAATAAAGCTGGTTGATAATCAGGCCCGTAAACAGTACACTAAAAGGCATCACCGAGTCTTCTGCGCCGATAATGTTGAATTTTGCCGGGGCATAGTCATACACCTTGACAAGCCCGGTCAGGATGTTCCCGTCCCCAATGCTCCACAGGGCCAGAAAAGGGATCAGCAACCCACCGATCAGGAGGCCATAGCCGTTTATGGTGTCGGAAACCGCCACAGCTTTCAGTCCGCCGAAAATGGCATAGACCGAGCCGATCACCCCGATCATGACAACGGTAATCCACAGTCCCTGCGATTTACTGACGCCCAGGGCTCCTGAAATATCGAAGATATTTTCCATATTGATGGCTCCGGTATACAAAACGATCGGCAGCAGGGTCACCACAAACGAAACAACCAGAAAAAAGGCAACCAGGCTGCGCGTTGTCCGGTCGAACCGTTTCTCCAGAAATTCGGGGATCGTAGTCAGTCCCATCCGGAGGTACCGGGGAATAAAATAAATGGCTGCAATCACCAGCGCAAGCGCAGAGGTCACCTCCCACGCGATAATGATGATCCCGTTCTTGTAGGCCGATCCGTTCATCCCGATCAGGTGTTCGGTGGAGATGTTGGTGAGGAGCATGGATCCTGCTATGATCACGCCGGTCAGGCTGTGTCCGCCCAGAAAATACCCCTCCGACGAGCCAAGATGCTCATTCCGGAGTTTATACCAGGTATAGATTACAACAAAAGCTGTAAATCCGATAAAGGTAGCCAGTGTCAGCATAAGCGGTTAATCAAGGAAATACCGTTGGTTTTTCTTCTGCTCCGTATAGCTTCGGTAAGCTTCGCGAACCGGTTCCGCTTCCGATACTGCTGCCACCGGCACATCCCACCACGCATAGCCATAACCGGCAATTTTCCGTTCGGGCACCGTTTCAATGTAGACCACCGTCGTCTGTGTTTCTTCTTTTGCACTTTTCAGCGCAGCATTGAACGATTCAATATCAGTGGCTTTATAGACTTTAGCGCCCAGGCTCTCCGCATTCTTTACCAGGTCGACCGGCAACCGCTCGCCATCAAGGATTCCGGAGTCGCTGTCGCGATATACGTATTTCGTTCCGAATCCTTCACTGCCGATCGATTTGGATAAGCCGCCAATACTGGCGAATCCGTAGTTGTTGATCAGGATAATCGTTAACTTATAGCCTTCCTGCAGGGAAGTGACAATTTCAGAGGGCATCATCAGGTAACCCCCATCGCCCATCATCACATAGATTTCGCGGTCGGGACACGCTATTTTGGCACCCAGCCCGCCTGATATTTCATAGCCCATGCAGGAGTACCCGTATTCCAGGTGAAAGCTTTTTGAATCTTCGGAGCGCCAGAGCTTATGAAGATCGCCTGGAAGACTGCCCGATGCACACAGCACCACGTCGCGCGGTCCGGCAAAATCGTTCACGGCGCCAATCACCTCCGACTGGCTGGGCAATTCCTTATTTTCCGCCCGGTAGGCCAGCGTTACTTTCTCATCCCAGTTTTGGTTGAAGACGGCCACTTTGCTTTGGTAAGCATCGCTCACCCGATAGTCGCCCAGGTATGTCAGGAGCTCTTCCAGGATCACCCGTGCATCGCCTGTGAGCGGCAAAGCGGCATGCTTAAAGGCGTCAAATTCGGTGATATTGATGTTGATAAACCTGACGTTTCGGTTTTGAAACGCCGTTTTTGAAGCCGTCGTAAAGTCACTGTAACGTGTACCGATGCCGATAACCAGGTCGGCTTCGCGGCTGATTGCGTTTGCTCCTTCCGTCCCGGTGGCTCCGGCGGCTCCCAGGTTGTGCGGATCATCATAGCGCAAAGACCCCTTACCGGCAAAAGTTTCGGCTACCGGAATGCCGGTCCTGTCCACAAACTTCTTAAGTTCTTGTTCCGCCCCGCTGTAAATAACGCCTCCTCCGGCTATGATCATGGGCATGGAAGCCTTCTTTATCAGCCCGGCAGCGCGCATTAAGGCCCGTATATCAGGACGGGGGCGCGGCACATGCCAAACCCGCTTGCGGAACATGGCGACTGGAAAATCATACGCTTCGGCCTGGACATCCTGAGGAATGCAAACGGTAACGGCGCCGGTATCGGCGGGTGAAGTTAACACGCGCATGGCTTCCTGCAGCGAGGTGATAAGCTGCTCCGGACGATTGATCCGGTCCCAGTACCTGGAAACAGGTTTAAAGCAATCATTCACTGAGAAGTCTTGCGAGAACGGTGACTCCAGTTGCTGCAGAACGGGAGCTACCAGCCGTTGCGCAAAAATATCGCCGGGAAGCAGCAAAACCGGCAGGCGGTTTATCGTCGCCCCCGCAGCGGCCGTGATCATATTGGTAGCACCGGGCCCGATCGACGAAGTGCAGGCAAATGTTGCCAGCCTGTTTTTCATCTTGGCATATCCGGCAGCCGTGTGGACAGCAGCCTGCTCATTGCGGACCATGAAGTACCTGAAATCCGCGTTCTGCTGCAACGCCTGTCCGAAACCGGCCAGGTTTCCATGACCGAAAATACCAAAACAACCTGCAAAAAACTGCTGTTCAACCCCATCCCGTTCCGAGTACTGATTTTTCAAAAATCCGATGGTTGCCTGGGCGACCGTTAATTTTTTAGTTTCCATTTGTTGCCTGATTTTATTATAACGATTCTTCAAGCTGTATAAAGCCGCCCCGGGCTTCGATGAAGCTTAATATCTCATCCTCATAAGGTGTAAAATTCGCGCATCCCGGTTGTGTCACCAGGTATGCCCCGCAGGCGTTGGCCATCCGGCAGCACCGGTACCAGTCCCATTTTTTCAGATACCCGTAAATAAAACCGGCAGCAAAAGCATCGCCTGCGCCCAGCACATTCAGCACCTTAACCGGGAAACCCGGCACCTCGGTGACGGTACCGTCGGGCAGGTAAACCCGGGAGCCTTTTTCTCCCGTTTTCAGGATCAGGGCCTCAGGTTTATTCTTAAGGACGCTTTCGATTGCTTCATCCAGGTTCCCGGTAATTTCAGGCGCCGAGATTTGCTGATGCGTGATCCTGAGCTGAGTCACATCTTTCAGAAAGGCGGCCAGCAATTCTTCTTTGGTTGCCAACACCAGGTCCACCTTGTGTAAAAACGCCCGGATCGTTACCCCGAAAGCCCGCAGGTCGTGCCACTGATCGGCCCTGAAGTCGACATCCAGAATGACCGGCACCTGATGATCGTTGGCTATTTCTGCGGCCAAAAAAGACGCGCTGCGGGTGGGTTCCTTATTCAGTGCGGTAGCGGATATCTGTAAAACCCTGGCCTGGGGTATATTTGCGGCCAGCACATGATCGATGTTTAACTGGGAGTCGGCGCAGTTATCGCGGTAATAAACCAGGGGAAAGCGGTCGGGCGGCTCGATCCCGAGAATCACCGCCGAGCTTCTCGTGCCGGGTATGACCGGGATCAGCGAGGTATCGACCTGTTCCTGCCTCAAAAAATGGAGGATGAAGTCACCCACTTTATCCTGTCCCACGCCGGTCAGCAGCGCTGATTGCAATCCCAGGCGCCGGCAGCCGACGGCGATGTTCAGCGGCGAACCACCCACATAGGCATTAAACCCTTTAATTTCTTCGAACGGCGTTCCCGGACTTTGAGAATACAGATCGATTGACGAACGCCCCATACAAATGGCGTCGAATTTTTTTTCCATGTTTATTGATTTAGTTTGTTCATGTCAGCCGTCACCAGCGGTACGCGCGGGTCGACGCCTTTCCAGGAATTGTAGATCCATTTGTGGTCAGGATCGTCGGTATTGGCCAGCAACTGGTCGCTTCCGGTCAGAAAGTTCAGATAATAAACGTTGTAGCCATGCCCTGCAACAACGGGGTGATAGCCTTTCGGGACCATAACAACATCGTTGTTTCGGGCAACCGCTATCTCATCCAGACTCCGGTCGTCGGTATAAATCTGCTGAATAGCAAAGCCCTGTGGCTTGTCGATTTTGTAAAAATAAATCTCTTCGAGCGAGGCTTCCGTTACCCTTCCTGCGAAATCGGTTTTCCTGGCGTCATGCTTGTGGGCAGGGAATGAGCTCCAGTTTCCGGAAGGGGTATAGACCTCGACCGAAACAAGACGGTGACAGTCAAACCCAGGCTGGATCAGGCTGTTGATCTGCCGCGTGGCATTATCTCCTCCCCTGATTTCAATAGCCGCTTCTTCGGGGCGTTTAAAACAGGCCGGATGGTCCTGGTCGGTTTCACACCAGCCATAGGCGATATCGAGCAGATCGCTTAAGGCGGTGAGTTCAAAAGTGGTATTCCGGGGCAGGTAAAGCGAATGGGCAATCCCGCTGAATACATCTTTGCGCCCATTGCCGGTTTCCCAGCTTCCCCGATTGGTTTTGACCGTATAATTACCCGAAAGTAAAATGATGCCATACTCGTGTCCGCCGGTGTTGCCCGACCAGGTCTCCCCTTTTTCCATCAGTCTGGCCTGAAAGTTCAGGTATTGCCAGCCGCCGTCTTCCCGGAGCACGCTCTGATAAATCCCTTTTCCCGCCTGCGGCTTTGCCAGCAGCGGATATCTTTTATCTCTGATCATAATAACTTGATTTTATTTCACTTGCCTTACCAACTGATTTTAACAGTTCAAACTTCCGGATGTTGAATTCTTCAAAGGCATTCCTGTAAGTCTCGCCGGGAACGATGGGGTCGAACTGCGCCGGAGAAAGCTTAAAGAATTCGCGGTGCACGCGGGTCCAGATCAGGCGTGCGTCGGTGGCAATATTAACTTTACAGACTCCGTATTCAATGGCTTTCTGCAGTTCGGCGTCCGACACCCCTTTGGCGTCGGTGCCAAGCTGTCCGCCTGCAGCATTAATGCGCTGTATTTCTTCGACGCTGACAGCCGATCCGCCATGCAGCACCAGCGGGAAGCGCGGCAGCCTTTCCTGTATTTCTTTCAAAATGTCAAATTGCAAGCCTTGTTTTCCGGAAAACTTATAAGCGCCATGACTGGTACCCGCGGCAACAGCCAGACTGTCGCATCCTGTTTTCTCAACAAAGTCCACAACCTCCGACGGGCGGGTATATTTGCTCTTACCTTTGTCAACAACCAGATCATCCTCCACCCCGCTTAAAACACCAAGTTCTGCTTCCACGCCGATATTCCGGGCATGCGCGGCGGCGACAATTTCGCGCGTTATTTTGATATTCTGATCATAAGCTTCGTGCGATGCGTCGATCATCACAGAGGTATAATCGCCCGACCCGATGGCATCAAGGGCATGTTCCGGGTTTCCGTGGTCGAGATGGATCGCAAAGACCGTATCTTTGTAAATGCCGGCGGCCGCACGAATCATGGCTATCAGCATATCCGGATGAGCATAGTTCCGGGCCACGGGAGTCAACTGCACAATGAAAGGGGCATTTGCGTGCTGTGCTGCGCTAAAAAGACCATGGATCTGCTCCATGCACCAAACATTCACAGCAGCAATTCCATATCTGCCGTAACAATGGTCAAATAAATCCTTTGTTCTAACAATCATCCTTCGCCATTCAGATTTGTACTAATTTACGGAGGAAGGGATCTGAAAGACAAGCATTTTGGAATAAATCCTTATGCAAAGGTTTGCATAAACCGCCTTTACAAAAAGCATTTCGAACAAAATTGAAGGCTTTTTTTACCGGGAAGATCCGCGAATGATCAGCTCCGGAAAGAGCATTTCCACACGGGGAGGCAACTGCTCGTTTCCGGCATTTATCTGCTTCGTCAGCATGCGTGCAGCAAGCATACCCAACTCATAAACAGGCTGCCAGACGGTGGATAAGGAGGGCTTAAAGTAACAGGAATGGGGATCGTCGTCAAAACCGATCACCGAAATTTCATCAGGGATCGCGATGCCCGCTTCCTTCAAGACATACATGGCGCCGATGGCAACACCGTCATTCACTGTAAAGATAGCATCGGGCGGCCTGGGGAGCGCCAGCAGCATTTTTGCCGGGTTAATCCCTGCTTCCGGGGTAAACCCATGAGTTTCGACAATATATTCCGGTTGAACGGGAAGACCGTGTTTGTGTAAAGCGTCTTTATAGGCGCCAAGCCGGTGACGGGCGGTTGACAGCGACGATGAACCCGCGATATGGGCAATGCGCCTGCATCCGGTGCTGATCAGGTATTCAACTGCCTGCAAAGCACCGTTGTATTCATCCACAAAAACCTTGTCAGCCTCAAGTCCGTCGCAATCGCGGTCGAAGATCACCAGCGGAATAACAGCGTTTTTCAAGGCCCGCAGGTGGTCGTAATCTTTTGTCTCCTGCGACGGAGAGATCAGGAAGCCGTCGACGCGGATAGCAGCGAATTTTTGAACGAGGGCTTTTTCTTCTTCATACGATTCGTTGGATTGACCGATGATCATATTCATCCCGTACGGACTCAGCAAATCCTGGATTCCTCCGATGACCGATGAAAAGAAGTAGCTCGTAATTTCCGGGACGATCACGCCAATGGTATTGGTTTTCTTCCTGAGCAAATTCAGTGCAAGGATATTTGGCTGATAATTGAGCTTTTCGGCAAGTTCCACAACCGCCTGGCGGGTTTTTAAACTGATAGCCGGGTGATTATGCAACGCCCGCGACACCGTGGAAGCGGAGATATTCAATTGTTTGGCAATATCAGTTATTGTAACGCTCATATCCGACAGGTATGCCTGGCCGTCAGCTCCACACCGAGCGGGCAATGTGAGTGAGTTCGTTGATGCTCAGATAAGCCGATTTCTTTTCGATAGATACCTTTATCTTCAGTTCATCCTGAAGATAAAGGGTCAGCACTTTGAGTGCCGTTTTTCCGTGTGTAAAACGGCGCAGGTTCATCCGCACCAGATCTTCGACGGCCTTACTCAGGTGACTGTGATCTTCGGTCTTATGCCGGCCAAATTCTTTTTTCCAGAGGTAATCGACCGATTTCGGGAAAACCTCCTCCACAGCTCTTTCTATTAAATGTCCGGCCTTTTCCTCGCTCAAAGCGGGATAGCAGAAATGAATATGGGTGCTGTTCAGGAAATAACTCTCGATGTCGGTCCCTTCGGTAACAAACAGGTGCGTATCGATGCGGCTGAATGATTCCCGTTGTTCTTTCACTTCAGCGGGTGTCAGATAATCGCGGTCGCGGTGGACCAGAATTTTCACTCCCGGCATTTTTTGTTTTACAAATACAGAGAAGAGGTTTGCCGAGCTGATCTTGGAGCAACCTTCGTAAGAGATGATGGTGGTTTCACGCATGTTAAATCCCGACGACTCGAGCAAAATGCCCAGCAAATTGCTTGTCGCGCTGTCCTCGGTAAGCACAATGCATTTTTCGCCCTGGTCTATGGTTTTGAGTTTCCGTTCAAGGTCATATTTCCCCAGAATGGAATGGTAATCGGGACTCGACATAAAATCACCGATCGTTTCCTCTTCTTTCCGCGCAACGAACCGGATGAGCGGCTCAAGATTTCCCTGATCGGCTTCCTTCAGGCTTTCATAATACATCATGCGGTCATCCTTACCGATCAAGACCGGCAGATATCCTTCCTGCATCAACGCCAGGTTCAGCATTAAGCGGGCAATACGCCCGTTCCAGTCTTTAAAGGGATGGATAATGGTCAGGCGGTAGTGCAACCAGGAAGCCAGCACAAGCGGATGCAGCGAATTGGCCTCCTTCTCGTTGTTGTACCAGTCCACCAGTTTTTCCATCTCAGCCGCAACTGCCCCGGCAGGTGTTGTTTTTTGCCGGTCGCCGCTGATGTTCACGATATACTTGTCTTTTTGCCGGTAGTCCAGCTCACCTAGCAGGATTTCAGCCAACAGCAAAATCCGGCAGGTCGACAGCGTTTCTCCGGCCATATCAAAAAACAACTGGGCCACGGCTTTTTCTTTCCCTATGCCCAGATACATTTGCTTCATCTCATCGCGTGTGCCCGGCTTTAAGCCAGAAGACGAAACCGGTGTTTTAACTTTCAATGAGGTGAGGTGATTGGTAATTTGAATCTGGAACCGTTCCTGTATAAAGGCAATGAGCGGATCATACCGGGCCAGTTGCCGGATGGAAAGCAGTTTCTCGTCGATTTCCTTAAACTCGGGAAGCGTGATATGCAGATTCATTTTTAGCAGGTTAATAATTTTCTTAAAACTAGCTTATTTTTGGAACATGCGAAACGATCATCTTATACCTTCTTCAGCTTTGCCCGGATAAATTCATTATCTTTGCCGGCAAATTAATAAAAATTATATTGAAAACGTTCTCTGAATTAGGCATTTCCGAGGCTTTTATAAAAGCCCTCGATGAATTAAAAATTGTAACTCCGACCCCGATACAAATAAAATCCATACCGTTTTTACTTGAAAAAGGAACTGACTTTATCGGTCAGGCTCCAACCGGCACCGGGAAAACCGCTGCTTTTGGGCTCCCCCTCCTGCATGCTGTTAATCCCGGCTCAGATAAGGTCCAGGCCTTGATTCTGACTCCTACCCGCGAACTGGGACAACAAATTGCAAAACAATTGTTCCGTTTTACCAAATACGCCGACAAGAAAATCTTCGTTGAATGCGTATACGGCGGGGCACACATCGAAGAACAAATAAGGGCCCTGTCGCGCCCGACGCATATTGTGGTGGCTACTCCCGGCCGTCTGATCGACCTGTTGGAACGTAAAGCGGTCAGCCTGAACCATGTTAAAACGATTGTACTGGATGAGGCCGACGAAATGCTCAGCATGGGCTTCAAAGCCGAACTGACACAGGTTTTAAACCAGACTGCCGGCAGCCGGCATACCTGGTTATTCTCGGCAACCATGCCCCAGGAGATCAAAACAATTATAAAGACCTACCTGGCCGCTGATGCTTTCAGGATTATCCTTGACAGCTCTGAAGTGATCAACAAGAAAATCGAACACCAGTACGTGACCTGCGATGCAAAAGATAAAATGGCCGTACTGTTTAGCTTTCTGAGATCGCAGGCGAAAAACCGGGGGATTATTTTTTGCCGGACAAAGGCCGGAGCCAGGGAACTGGTTGTTCAGTTAACCGAAAAGAAATATACTGCCGATGCCTTACAGGGCGATATGCTTCAAAAAGAACGCGACAAGGTCATGCGGGCCTTTAAAAAAGAAAAACTACAGATCCTGGTTGCAACCGACATTGCAGCCCGCGGGCTGGATATCGACAACCTGGCATATGTTGTGCATTTTCAAATACCGGAACGGGTAGATTATTACACGCACCGGAGCGGGCGGACAGCCCGGGCCGGAAATACAGGCATATCATTGAGTTTTATCACCAAAGACGAACTTCCGGAACTCAAAACGATCGAGCGGACGCTGGGCATCCGAATAAGGAATACCTGCCATTGACAAAAAAACGCGGTCGCGAAAAAGCCTGATCAGTCTTTGACCCGGCTAAACTGCAGGGTCTTTACCATCAGGTCGGGCAACGATTTCTTCGGATTTCTTCCTTTCAGCTTCAGGTACCAGCCCAGCTTTTCAATGATGGGAAGCTTATGGGTTTCCACAAACTCGATGGGTGTACCGTCGGGATCGGAAATATAGGAAAAGTGACCGGCTGCCGAACCCATATCGAAACTGTCGGCGCTGTTTACGGTAAACGGAAATCCCTTTTGTTCGCATTCAGCTTTCAGGTGTTCCATGCCCACAATATCAAAACACAGGTGAATGTATCCCAGTTCACCCCAGATGCGATCCTGGTAAATTTTCCGGGGTACCCGTTCCAAAGGCTGTACGAGTTCAATCTGCGTGGGTCCCAGGAGTTTGCTGAAGGGCCCGGTCCGCGGTTTGTGCTTCAGCAAAACCCGCCGATAGGTTTCATTTCCGCCGGGCAGCACGGCAAAGTCGGCAAAGCTTCCGGTTTCATCATAAACGACCTGGTCGTACCGGAGAATCCCGGCATACACCTCTTTCGCCTGTTCAATATCCGACACGCCGATCACGGTTCCGGCCACACCACCAGTGGGCGATTTCTGCTTCATGAAATGCACCGGTTCTTCAACGACCTCAAAAATATTAGTGTAAGGATCTTTCAGATAGTAGTGCAAATGTCCCTGCGGATCCCGGCTCAATTCACCCAGCAGGTTTACACCCAGTTCCTGATGCATCCGGAACGCCTTTTCGACATTCCGGCACTTCATCTTACAGATGTAAATCCCGCAATCGCCCAGGCGCACGTCAAAAACAGGCGGTTTAGGCGTCAATTGGGTATGCTGCCAGATTTCGAATCCCCCTCCCCCTTCCATGTTCATGGCCAGCGCGGCATAACGGGCGCATTCTTTTCCGTTGGTATAATGCAACATGAGTCTGGCAACAGCTGTATCTTCAAAAACGCGAATATCCATTCCGAAGACGCTCCGATACCATTTCCACGCCTCCCGGGCGTTTTGCAGACCGATGCCGATTTGTTGAATGCCGCAGATATTTTTCTCCATGGTGGTTAGTTTTTGATTTTTGCAATGATCCGGTAATACAGGGCAGGCAGAAAACGCCTGATATAAACCATCAGAATTTCCTTTTGTCCGACCAGCAGCTCTTTCCGGTCTTTCTTTATGGCCCTGACGATTTTCGCAGCGCATACATCAGCGTCCATGCCGTTTGCCTGGCCTGCGTCCATCTGGTTATAGGCTGAACCATTTTTTGTGATCGCGTTCACCGATATATTCGTTTTAATCCTTCCCGGCGAAACAATGGTCACCCGGATCTGGTCGTTCACCAGTTCAGCGCGCAGCGATTCGAAATAGCCCTGTACAGCATGCTTCGATGCCGCGTAGGCAGTTCGCATGGCAACGCCGAATTTTCCCGATATACTGCTGATCACAACCAGGTGACCCGAGCCCTTTTCAAGCATATGCGGCAAAACCAGTTTGGTTAAGGCGATTACACTGAAAAAATTAAGCTCCATGATGGTGCGGTCAATCTCGAGCGGCGTTTCTTTAGCGAGCGAACGCTGGCTTCGTCCCGCGTTGTTGATGAGCAGGTCAATCCGCCCGGTTTGGCTCAGTACCGCCTTTACAGCCGTTTCCCGTTCAGCCTCGTTTAACAGGTCGAGCGGTTGAACCAGGCAACCCGGGGTAAGCTCCAGGCACTTTGTCTTAACCTGCTCCAGCCGTTCGTGGTTTCGCGCCGAAAGAACCAGAAAGGCTCCTTCGCGCGCAAAGGCATAGGCCAGCGCTTCACCGATGCCCGATGAGGCGCCTGTAATCCAGACAATTTTACCCCTGAAATCTTTCATATTTAAGCTGTAAAAAAATAAATGTAACAGTTTATCGCCAAACCGGCAAATCAATCAAAAGCTCATTTCGGCCCGGAACCGGAATCCGCTGTTATCGGTAAAGTCACGGTTCATATAGGTACCACCCAACTGGTGCACGTATTCGGCCCGCAATACTTTGAAAATATTGGTGATCCCGACGCCGATTTCCATATAAGGCGTCTTAAATTCGTTTCTGTAATAATCCGGCAGATCAAACACGCCTTTGTAGGAACTCCCCAGCTTACCGTAGTGGGCTTTGAATGAAACGGTCTCGCGCAGCTTCATTTTCTTCACCACCGGAATGCGGTTCAGGATTACACCGCCGCCGTTAAAATGCAGATGCGTGTTCGTGTACAGGTTGTGGGCGAACGAAGCGAAATGCAGCAGGTTAAAGCGATCTTTGGAGTACCCCAGCGACATGGATCCCACGGGCTGGTCGAGCAGGTCGTAAGGCGCTTTTCCGGTGAGGTAACCGGCATTAAAGATGTAATTCATAAAGATCTGGCCCATATTGATCCGGCCTTGCATAGAGCCGTGCACCTGGGCATACAGGCCGGCATCGTTCATGCTCCCGCCCGGCAGCAGCGTTTGTCCGATATCCAGGCTCAGGTTAACCACCGGAATTGGATTCACATAATAAACCCGGTCAAAATAGTACTGGTCGTAATGCTGCCCGAACGTAAACCGGAAATTCGTTAAAACCCCGTAGTTTTTGTATTGGCCATATTTCGTGTCGCCCTTTGTAAAGCGAACGTCAGGCGTGCTTTCGTTCTGTAACAGATAAGGCGATACTTCGATTTGCGTTCCGTTCGGAGAATTGTACTGCGCCCGGAATTCAAAGCTCTTTTCTTCTTTCAGATAAGGATTTCGTTCCCGGCCGGTAAAGATGGCGATAAAGTTCCCGGTGCCCCGGTAGTTTGGGTTGTTCTTGATAAAGCGCAGAAATTTGTCCTGCGATACCACCAGGTAATCGTTCGAATAGTTAAACCTGAACACAAACTTGTCGGTTTCGAGCGGCTGGTAGACCAGGTTTCCACCATATTTGAATTCGTCACTATTCGTGCCATACCCCAGAAAGCCGCCAACCGAAACATGCTTCGACATTTTTTCACTGGTTCGCAACGGCAACGTAAAGCGCTTTCCTTCGATGGTATTGGTACTGTAGATATCAAAAACAGGTCCAATATCGATTTTCCCCGCGTTCACATAACTGCTGAGCACCACGCCCCCAACCGCATCGATCCCTTTTATCACATCGTGTTCCTTTAACTTGTCTACCCGCGAATACGGATCGGCTTCGGGTTGCTGCGCCCTAAACTCCGGCTGACTTTTCCACATGTTGGCTTTGACCGTGTTTAACCGTGCCGCCGTCGAATAGCGGGTTGTCTTGTTGATGAGCCAGTTCCCTTGCGTTACATGGTCCATCCGTTTGGAACTGTAGCCGGAAACAGAATCTTTATTGACCGTAAGCGCCAGATTGATCGCGATTCGTTGTTCATTGTAAAACCTTTTGCCATCGGGTCGTTTCGCATAAGCAACATGGCTTTCAAAACCATTTACGAAATTCAGATTTGCTTCCTGCGGAATGTAAGCATTGATGCTGACCAGGGCGAACGTGCTGTCTTCGACGGTAAAATTGCCCGAAAACAACTGGTTGTATTTGTTCTTTGGCGCAAATGAAAACTTAAAGTATTTTGTATTGTCAACCTCGGTACTGTCGTTCAGGTAGAGGTTATAGTACGGCATGGCGCCGTTGCTCAGCGGCGAAATAAAACCGCGGTCGAGGATAAAGATCTGATCTTTGTAGAAATCCAGGTCGACCACGACATTCTTCAGGATAACAGTTTCGAACGCCTGGTTCAGGCGGGGGAAAATACTGTTCTTCCGCTGATAGACCACCCGGGAGCTGTCGGTTGTGACATCCTGTCCCCGTTCGGCCAGATATACCGGAGAAAACCGTAACTCCTGCCCGTCCATCTTCATTGTCACATCTTCCAGGTTGCCGAACGAACGAATGATCCTGGAGGTCGTGTCGACGGCAATATAGACCGTGGTCATTTCCATGGTTTTATAGTTCCTGAACCCGAGAACCTCCTCCCGGTTCTCCTTTTTGTGCCGGAGAATCTCGTTAAAGATCACTTTGGCACGCGGAATTTCAGGCTTTATCGTCACTTCTCCGATTTCCCTGACATCCTCTTTCAATGAAACGGTAAGCTGATTATTACCGTTCTTATTTATCGGTATTTCTTCCGGCACATAACCGACCGATGATACGGCAAGGGTATCCTTTGCCGGTGATGCTATTTTAAACCAGCCCCTCACATCGGTCATGGTGCCCTGCTGGGTGCCCTTGATCCAGACGTTCACATAGGGAAGCGCTTCACCGGTGGCCGCATCTTTCACATAACCCGACACCTCCTGCGCTAAAGCGCCAGAACCGGCAACCGCCAGCAAAACAATTATAACAAATCGAACTAACATCAGCTATAAATCAATAATTGCTCTTTTGCTTTTTCAAGAGCCAGTAAAGGCCCTTCACCCCTATTTTGATATCATCAAGACGGAGCAATACAAAAATTTTCTCGATATAGGCAATTACTCCCCAACCTACGGCCAGGTAATACATCCAGGGATAAAACCCGAAGACAAACAGCACAAAGAAGAAGATACTCTGAATGTATCCGGCCGACACGGCTGAATACAGGTGCAGTCCTGGTATTTTACCGAAGCGGAAAAACGAGACGAAGTAACTCAGAATAAATACGGTCAGAAACAGGTACAGGATCCAGGCGTGAGGCTCGATCTCCGTCCATTTAAACAGAAACAGGCCCAGCAAAGCCATGGCATAGGTGCAGATATCGGCCAGGTTGTCGAGGGCGGCACCAAAATTGGTTTGCAGTTTAAAGTAGCGGGCAATGTTACCATCGAGTACGTCACTCACCAAACTGATGCACAAAAGAATTACAAATCCCTTTTCCTGTCCGGTCAGGGCAAAATACAGAATGACCGGAAATACCAGCAGCCGGTAAAGGCTGATCAGATTAGGCACATTCAGAATATTCTCGCCTTTAACGATAATCCTCTTCATTTTCTTTACTATTAATTGATTACAGATTGTAAAATGAGTTTGATCAGGAAGCTGAATTATAAACGCTGCTTTTCTTTTCCGAAAGATTATTTATAAAATAGGCCAGCATCCGGTACACCGACTCTTCGTCCGGCTGGTTCCCGTCCGACAAAATAACGCGGTCCAGGTTTTTGGTATCGAACAGGATATTGGTATCCGTGTAGCTGCTGGTGAACGACATGCCGATTGAAATGATCCGTTCAAAAGAGTTCATATCTACCTTCGAGAGCGATTTGTCGGGGATAATCGTGACCGGCAGCAATTTGCTCAGGCTGTTCAAAATATGGCTGTTTTTAACCGCATTCCGGGCAATAAAATTCATGATCACAGGCAACTCCTGAACCTCCAAAACTCTTAACAAATAGCTGATCACCGTATCGATCGGGATCAGGTTTTGGGTGGAATCGGGGTCAACTTTGACGCGAATTGTCCGGTTGGGATACCGGTACGTCAGGCTGTATATCCTTTTCGCAAAATCAAAAATACCATAGTCTGTTTTTGTGACTCCTGTTCTATTGTTCCCCACCACCTGCGACAAGCGTATGATATGACCGTTAAGTTGGTGCTCGTCGATGAATTTTTTCACGACATTTTCGGCAAAGCGCTTCGACTGCTCATAATAGTTCCGGAAGGCCGTGATATCCTCATTTTCGTAAAATGTTTCCCTGAACGGTCCGGTTATATTCCCGCATGAATAAGCCGTGCTGATGAAAAAGAAGCGCGAGTTTTTGGTGGCCTGTTTTGAAAAGATATTCAGGGAATTTTCGACACCGTTGATATTGGTCCTGAAAATTTCGTCCTTCGATTTCAAATCATATTTCAGGCTGGCGGCAAAATGAAAGTATTCCGCGTCAACGCTGAAAATCTCTTCCAGCTTTTTTGCGGGGATGGAAAAATCTTCACTAAACAGGTTGTAGGGATATATTTTAAGATTCTCCGGCTTGCTGTATTCACCATCATTAATTTCAGCCAATGCGTCGTTCATCCTGTCGTGTGCCGAATATTTATGATTTCCCCTCACCAACGCAATCACTTCATAATTCCGGTTAAGCAGTTCATTGATGAAATTAGAGGCTACATAGCCATTGGCTCCGTTAATAATTATTCTCTTCATATTTTATCGTTGTCCGTTGAATTTCTATATGCAACTATCTGTTGTTATTTCCGTTACAAAAAAAGTACTAATATGAGCACAACGCCTAACGGAATGCTCAGGTTGTCTGAGCCTCTCCAGCCAATCAGCTCAGCCAGGCTACCCGTCACGGCAACCGCCACGGCCAGCCAAAAGGTCTTCAGGTCGAATACCCCCCTGTGAAAATAGAGGGCGATGAGGCTAATGACAAAACTGGTTACCAGAAAAGCACTTGTCCCAATCACGGTTTTATTGGTTTTTATACCAAACAGTTTAATCTTACCATTGTTTTTCGTCGTACTCATACCCAGTATAGCCGCCATCGGATCGCATACGGCGAGGATGAGCATCGGAAGGATGAACAGGAACTTGTTTCCCGATAAACTGGAAATAAGAAACGTCAGGTAAATCGAAACCGGCAGCAGGTAACTTCCCACCGATTTTCGTTCGATATCGTGAATCGATTTTAACTGCTTGCTGTATTGGGTAATAAACAGGGTAATGAAAAAGATGGCGGCCAAAATAAGGACGTACCAGTGTGAGCTGAAAATATAAGGAAAAGGAACCGTGGCCAGCGTGGCAGTGAAGTGCGCGAATTTACGGGTGATCTCTCCTTTTATTTTCAGGCGGCGGTAATTTAATTCATTAAAAATTAAAAGGATGCTGATCCCCAGTAAATACACAAACGCTAAAACGGCTGTATTGACCATGTTATTCCAATTGGTTTAAAAATTCAAAACATACACACTGAATGTCACCCAGGCTCCCCCTGCTATCAGACTGTCGAAACGGTCAAGAAAGCCGCCATGCCCGGGAATCAGGTCGCTGTAATCCTTGACGTGATATTTCCGTTTATAAAACGACGCCGCCAGGTCGCCTGCAAAAGCAAAAATCACGACTCCCGCCGCGAGCAACAACAATTTTAAAGGTGACCCGGCATACAGATCACTAAGTAAAAACGCACTGGCCATGGCTACGACAAACCCTCCGGCAAGGCCCCCAACCGTTTTATTGGGACTTATTACAGGAAATAATTTTGTTTTCCCCCACAACTGACCTGTTATCTGGCTAAAACTATCGAATATGGACAGCACCAGGAATGAAAAAAGGATTAGCTCCTCGTTTAAACCGGCAAAACGGTAAAATCCGGCCGCGAGCAAGGTAAAAACTGCAAGCGACAGGAGAAAGAAACCTTTAGGACGGTAACCGTTCATCCGGAATAACCGGTACAGTTCATAGAATCCGGCGCCGATAATCAGCATAACCAGATACTGAAAAACCTCCGGCTCAATAATAATACTGAAAAACAAGATATTGATGATGAAGAAATAGCTGATGAACTTAATGTAGCTTTTCCGGGCCACCAGCGGATCTTTCTTCCGGTTGATCACGTAAAAGGCGACACCTCCCAGCAGGAAATAAATCAGAATAATAAGATAAATTACACGAATCATAATACTTTTTACTCTTTACTATCAGTGTTTTAACCAACAATCATCAAAATGCCCAATGCCAGCATAACCGCCGCATAGCCATACCTGAATTTGCCTTCGGATCTTTCTGTTTTGGCGTTTGCCAGCAACTTCGGACCAATAAGCGCCCCGATTGCCGAACCGGCAGTGAGAAATCCCACCAGGGTCAGATCGATCCGGCCCACCAGAAAATGAGCGCCTACCGCGAAAAAGGCATTGGCAAGGACGATCAGCATGGAGGTACCGATCACTGTTTTTAACGGCATTTGCATCGAAAGCAAACCGGCAAGCACGGGCGCGGTTCCGCTTGTGCCAAACGTTCCGGTGGTCATGCAT
>JBCFBK010000058.1:0-32688 GCA_038562555.1 Prolixibacteraceae bacterium
ACCCCACCTCCATCGCCGGCTTCCTGGTCCGAAAAGCTGACAACAGTCCAGCCCGACTTGTCGTACTCATAAATGGCCGGGAAGGGAGTTGGGTGCGTTGTCCAATCCACAGTAAAGGTGTCGATCGCTTCCTCTTCGGGAATGTAGAGCGAGCGGAATTCAAAGGTTGAACCCGTTTTAGCACCCGGGCACAGCACCGCGTTTGCACTGGCCGGCATTTTTACAACTTTGGTGGTACCCTCATTGGTTTCATAACGAATCTCGTTTCTCACCAGGTTTTCGGCCGCCGAGTACCAGCTTATTTGTCCGCCCTTATCGGAAATGGAAACCGCCTTTACCCGGCGCTGCACGAGTGAGCTTTGAAAGATGGCGCCGTAGGCTGTGCCAAAGTCGGTGGCCGAAAGCGAAGGATGACCATACTTATCGCGGGTATTTACCCGGAAGGTATACGACTTTTCGGCCATAGCCGGTAACACAATGTCGGTGCTGTCCAATCCCGTTGAAGGGGTAACCGCTGTTACAAGCGAATCCAGGTCATTATTCCAGTAGAGATTCACCGTTTCCACATTGGGTGAGTTATAGAGCCAGAAGCGAAAGAGGATCCGCTCTTTCCCGGCAATAAAGGCAACCGAATCGGTTTTGGGCGCATAGATAATCTCCCCGCCCTCCACATATTCCTGATGAATATCCGTAAACTCCTCACACCCCGCCACAAACGCCAGGGTCAGTATAATGGGTAAATAGTATTGTATTCGTTTCATGTCAAATAGTAATTTGGTAAATAATATTTTAAACTACCAGGCCTGTCTTTTGTACCGGCCTGAGGTTTCGCAGCCGGGGACCCATAGGACAAGAAGGATGTCCCGAAGGGAAAAGAAAAGCTGTTTGACGACCGCAGGGAGGAGTTCTTTTCTTTTAATCCTCTTGTCCGTGATGGGTCGGCGAGAAACCCAAGCCTTGACCTTTTTGGTAAC
Source organism: Prolixibacteraceae bacterium (assembly GCA_038562555.1). Lineage (GTDB taxonomy): Bacteria > Bacteroidota > Bacteroidia > Bacteroidales > Prolixibacteraceae > JBCFBK01. The sequence continues at coordinate 975 of JBCFBK010000058.1, forward strand.
TTTTTGGGTCAAGCCAAAAAGTTACAGAACTCACAGGGGCAACGCCCCTCACTCCACCACCTCCCCATAAAACGTAACCTCCGCCGGATGCGTAAACGTAGCCCCTGCCCAGGTATCCAGCACCCGGATGCGCACATAGCGAAGCGGCGCCTGGCTCAGGTCGAAGGCAAACTCATGCCCGGCCTTCAGGGCCGCCACATCCTCATCAGTATTGGTCCCAAGGGGTGAACCCGAAGGTTTGATAACCGTGCAGTGCATAATCTTCACCCAGTCGGCCCAGTTTCCGCTCTGATCAGGACGGTGATCGCTTCCGTACACTTCGAAGTTTTTCGGATTTCCCCATGCGTAAACCTGGTTATCGCGCTGATGCATCACCAGCCGGCTTAGTTTGGCGGTAACACCCAGGTCAATGGTGAAAGCTGCCGGCAGGGTCGAGCTTTGCGAATGCCCGAAGTTGGTGTACACATCGTCAATGAGGTACGCATCGGCCCCTTCAAAGTTGGTGAAGCTGGCGTCGCTGCCCAGTTTCATCACCGACATGATTCCCTTGTCCAGCTTCTCTTCGAAAAGCGGGAGGATGGTTTTGCCCGGAGGGAAGACCGTATCCGACGCATTTTCCCAGTTATCGCGGATCAGGGCTGCGAAGATGCGCTCTTCGGGCTCGTATCCGCGCAACGCCTGTTTTACGGTATCGGCCCGGGAGGTGATGATCTTCATGGTTTTCATTTCCCCCAGCGAGTCCTGCGCCAAAAACTCGAAGGTCAGCGGGGCATTGTCGGGGTTCAGCCAACTGTACTGGGCTCCCCCGAAGGCACTGACAATCTCCATGGTTTTCGATACCCGGCTCAGTGACGATTCCATCGGGGTAAAGCTTACGCTCACCGGATCCGATTTCTCCTGTGCCCGGTTAATGGCAAAGACCGTCACGGTATGCTCAAGCTGGTCGTTATACCCCGCAATTTCGAGTTTGTTTTCGTAAAAGGACGTGTTGGCCTCATAGGTCTTTCCGCTGGATAAGGTGTAAACCCCTTTGACCGATAAAATATCTTCAGCCTCCGGAATGCGGTAGGTGATCTCCACCCCGCCCGGGGTCGGTTTGGTCTGGATCTCTGTCACAACACCCGGCTTCCCCAGGCTCTCCGATATCGGCTCCAGCACCTTCTCCTCACACCCGGCCATCGCCAGCATTGCAATAAAATAGCATATCTGTGTTCTCATATTCCTTTTAAATTAAGTATTAAACTTACAGAAGACAAGAAGCTAATAGCTAACAGCTAATAGCTAACAGCTTCCCATCACCATCCCGGATTTTGCACCAGTTGCGGATTTTTCGTTAAATCGCTTTCAGGTATCGGGGCAAAGTAATCCCGAAAGGAGAAGGCCTGGGTATAAACCGTTGTCACCGTGTAATAGTCGTTCATGTCGGTTTTGGAGACATCCCAGCCCTGGATCAGACGGTTTTGCTCTTTCATTGCTGTTTTCCAGCGGTGGCTGTCCCAGTAGTACACCCCCTCGCAGGCCAGCTCGATGTCCCGCTCGCGGTGGATGATTTCGCGCATGCCCGCCTTGGTTGAAGGTTTATCGGGATTGATCGAATGCTCCCGCCAGCTTTCCACCACACCCGGCAGACCGGCCCGCGCACGCACCAGGTCGATATACTCATACACCAGTGCATCCGGAGCCTCTTTCGTCTCGTTGAGCGCTTCGGCATACAGCAGGAGCAGATCGGCAAAACGCATGTCGGGGAACGGATAATCTTCGTAGGTTACCGAATTGGGGTCGCGAAAGGTGGTGTTGATGGAGACCAGTTTCTTGGGCCAGTAACCCGTGGCGTTGTAGTTCCCGGGATTAAAGACCGAAGAATACTCGCCAAACCTGTTTTTGGGATACAGGCAGTCGGCATCATTATCGGGCTCATTTTTATAGGAATTGCCATACCACTTGCCGCGGTCAAAACCCAGGGTGGAGTAATACCGCGGTTCCCGGTCAAAGTTTAAGGAAGCGGTCTGTTCTCCCTTTTGGATGTAATAGCGGTGCGCATCATCACCCGTGCGGATGACGTAGCGGGTGGTATACTCAAAATCGGGATCCTCATCAATGGGTACCCCGTTCCTGGAGTAAAACTTTTCCACGGTAGCCAGGGCAACGCTCATCTTCCCTGACGTGGAGGTTGACGTGGCCGACTCCAATAGCGGCAGACAGGGACTTTGCAGCCCTGAGTTAACCGGGTAGGATGAGTTTCCCCAGACGATTTCCACGTTCCAGCGTCCGCTGACCGAACTGCGAAGGGTATTGACAATGCGGGTGGAATCGGACATGGGTTTGGCGGTGATATAATCGCTTTGCTGAAACAGGCGTATCCCGCACTGGCTGCACATGTCGATGGCTTCCAGGCAGGCCGTGGCCGCTTTCTCCCAGCGGGAGGCATCGTAGGTCTGGTTGAAAAACGGCTCCCCGTTATGATCGGTAAAACTGTTGTAGTCGGTGTTGCCGTTAAAAAGCGGACTGGCCCAGTACATCAGCACTTTTGCTTTAAGCATATAGGCTGCAGGCTGGGTAAAGCGGCCCAGCTCGGTTGTGCGGTTCTGGATGATTTTGGGAAGCGCCTCACTTTGGATCACTTCATCCAGAAGTTCCAGCACGTAGGCAAACGAATCGTCAACCTTCTCGCGGTAAACCCGGATGCCCTGGGTCGATTCGTTGATTTCGGTGTTATCTTTCAACGGACAGATCGGCCCGTAGAACGAAAGCAGGTAAAAGTGCATATAGGCCTTGATCAGTTTTACCTCGGCAATCATCCGGTCTTTCTCGTACTGGTTCAGGTCATTTACATTCCCGATGTTTGCCAGAAAAGTGTTGCACTCACGGATACCGCCGTACAGGGTGCGGATATAAGTTCCCGTTCCGGCCCAGTAGTTGATCAGGGCCGATGTGGGACTGTCCAGTCCCAGCCCAAACTTGAGACCCGACGAGCCGTCTTCTTTGTTAAAGACCATTTCGAGGGCGCCAAAAATGCCAGGGTTCTCATTCCACCCGGCCGACTTGGGCATACCCCAGTAACAGGTGGCCAGGTATTTCTCGGCCGTATACCGGTCCGAAAAGGCATTGTCGATCGTGGCAATATTATCCGGCACCACATCCAGGTACTCACACCCGCCAATCCCCGCCACGAATGTTATTATTAAAAATGCTCTGTATATTTTTTTCATCTTCGTTATTAATTAATAGTTTCTATGCCTCTTATTTACTAAAAGCTAATAGCTAACGGCTAAAAGCTAAAAGCTAAAAGCTAAAAGCTAACAGCTAACAGCTTCTTCCCGTCTCCGGTTTCCGGTCTCCGGTCTCCGTCAGAGACCTACATTGACTCCCACATTAAACACCCGCTGCACCGGGTATCCCAGTCCGTTTCCGGCCATTTCCGGATCCCAGAGCTTAAAGCGGGAAAAGCAAAGCAGGTTTGTTCCGCTCACGTAAAGGCGCAGGTTCTCCAGATGCACCTTCCTGGAAAGCTTTTGAGGCAGCGTGTACCCCAGTTCAACCGATTTTAAGCGGATAAACGAAGCATCCTGCATAAACCAGGTGCTTGTCTGGTAATTATTGTCGACTGTGTAGTTGGCCAGCCTGGGCCAGAGGGCATACGGATCGCGGTTATTCTCCGACCAGTAATTGCCGGCAAAGACCTCCAAAACGGCATTGTGCCCCGTCAGCCCGTCATCTTCTCCCGATATCCCGGAGTTCCCGTCCAAAAAAGGAGTAACCTTTTTTAAGTCGAGCCAGAACGATTGCCGGGCCGAACCCTGGAAGAAAAACGAAGCATCCAGACCCCGGCAACCCACCGAGAGCCCGAAGCCGTAGTTAATCTCCGGGGTGGTCGGGAAGCCGATGGGCACCTTATCCAGTTCCGAGATCTTCCCGTCGCGGTTCACATCGCGGTACTTGATATCCCCGGCCAGGTATTTGCCGATCTGGGCGGGTGAGTTCTTCACTTCCGCATCATCAATAAAGAGGCGCTCGGCAATGTAACCCCAGGTTTGCGAAAGCGACTGCCCTACCCTGGAGAGCCAGGGGGTATTGGCATAATCGGGCTCTTCCCATTCTTCGGCCTTGCTGGTGGCATAGGTAAAGGTACCCCGGCCGGTCAGCCACAGGTGAGCGTTAATGCTTTTCTCATAGTTCAGTTCCACATCGATGCCTTTGCCCGAGGCTTTCCCAAGGTTGGCCTTTACCGCCGGGATTACCCCCATGGTGGCGGGCAGCACCCGGTCGAGCAAAATGTTTTCGCGCTTCTCATGGAACAGGTCCACGTTGGCCGACATGCCGTTTTTCAACACAATCTCAGCCCCGATATTGGTTTTATAAGCTGTTTCCCAGCCGATCTTGTCATTGGCATACCGCGATACACTAATCCCTCCCGGGTTATAGGTAAGCTGGGTTCCCCAGTTCACATTGCGCGAAGCATTCATATCCACCTGCGAGAGGTAGTAAAACCGGTCGTTGTTGCTGCCAATGGCATCGTTGCCCACCAGCCCGTAAGTGGCTTTCAGCTTAAACTGGGTGATCACGTTTGAAAGCGAGCTGAAGAAGGGCTCATTCGAGAGCATCCAGGCCACACCCACCGACGGGAAGAAGCCCCAGCGGTTGTTTTTCGAGAAGCGTTCCGAACCGTTATAGCCAAAGTTGAACTCGGCAAAGTAGCGGGTATCGAAGTTGTAAGCCAGACGGCCCGAGAGGCCCATATTCCGGTTTGGAAGCGAAAGCTGCAGGTCATCGGCGATGCCTTTTTTCTCCTGTCGCATGGTATACACCAGCAGTCCGTTTAAGCTGTGCTTTTCAGCAAAAACCCGGTTATAGTCGGTGGCCGCTTCCAGGTAAAAGGTCGTGTTAATGTAGCGTTCACCCGGGTTATAATTAATGTACTCCGTCCCCTGGGTCGGGTTAAGCCGTTCCAGGGTATAGCTGTTTTCAACCAGGTCGTAGGTGGCAATATTATAAAAGAAGGGATTGTAATTGCGGTTCACCGAGTACTCCGAATAGCGGTTCATGTTAACAAGGGCTCTGAACTTCAACCCTTCGGTAATCATCTTTAAATCCTGCTTTACTTCAAACTGCGAGAGGGTGAGGTTTTTGCTGTAGTCGCGGTAACCTTTCAGCGATTCAGCATACGGGTTGATGTAATTGGCGTTCCCGTAGTTGCCAAATAAAATGTGTTTGGCATAGGCGAACTGCTCGTCGGGTTCATAGTAGGGTTTAAAGAGGACCGGGTTGGCCTGCATCACCTTGTTGTACATGGCTGTTCCCCCGTCAATAGGACCGGTGTACTCATCAAAGGTGGTGCTCAGGCGCAGAACAAGTTCGGTTGTCCCCGTCACGTTGATATTCACATTCGAGCGCACGGCAATCTTTTTCAGGTCGATATTCGAGTTGAAGTTATTGCGCTTGTCCACCTTCATGTTCCCGTTATCCTGCGACACATTGGCCGCCACGTAATAGCGGGCAATGCGCCCTCCCCCGCTGATACTCATGTTCAGGCGCTGGTTGCTGATCACATCGCGGAACATGGTTTTATACCAGTCGGTTGCCGGGAAGATATCGGGGTACGCGCCGTTTTCGGTCATGGTGATCTTTTCCTGGCTGTAGAGCGACAACCCCAGCGGATCGCGTGTTTTGATGGCCTCGTTGTGCATGCGCATAAAGGTGATGGGACCCGCAATGTCGATCTTTTCGGTTGGACTGGAAAAAGAATTTTCAACCCGGATATTGAGCTGCACCTTCCCTTCCTTTCCTTCCTTGGTGGTAACGGCAATGACCCCGTTGGCACCACGGGCACCGTAAAGGGCCGTAGCGGTGGCATCTTTCATAATCGAGAAGCTGGCAATATCGTCGGTATTCAGGCGCGCCAGGTCATCGGTGCTCAGTTCAACGCCATCGATCAAAATCAGCGGATCTTTTTTGGCATCGGCCCCGAAGGTGGTAATCCCGCGGATAAAGAAGCTGGCGTTATCCTCGCCCGGTTCGCCGCTTCGCTGGTAGGAAATCAGTCCCGATACCCGGCCAGCAAAGGCGGTTGTGAGGTTGCTGCTGGGTACTTTCAGTTCGCCCGGCTTTACTGTTTCAATCGAGGCAATCACGCTCTCCTTCTTTTGGGTACCGAAAGCCACCACCTGGACTTCTTCCAGCTCGGTGTTATCATCATATAAAACAACATCGATAATGTTTTGCCGGCCCACAGGCTGTTCCACGGGCGTTTTACCGATGAATGAAAAGACAAGGACCTCGCCCTGTGACGCCTGGATGCGGAATTCGCCGTTGGCATCGGTGATGGTCCCTTTTTGGGTTCCTCTGATGGCAATTGATACCCCGGGCAGACTGGCGCCGGTGTTATCTTTTACCACTCCTGTCAATGTTTTGGTCTGGGCTGTACTGAAAACGTACAGGCAAAGCAGGAATGCAGTAACAAACAGTTTTAAATGCATAAGAAAGGTTAATTGTTTTTTTGTGTTCTGACATAAGGTCATGGCGGTGCCACGACAGGTACAATCAGGCAGGGGCGGCATGGCAAAGTCAGAAGAATCTTTAAAAAGAACATAAAGATTTTCTGTTCACACGGGAGCGTGTGTTTTAGCAGATTTTAATACCTTTGAAAGGAATTAACGTTTTTCGTTGGTTCGCAATTAATCCTGCGGTTCCTTTTAGTACGTCCATACTTTTTAGGGGAACCGCAGGAGGTTTTATACCGGGATGGCAGCTTAATGGACCCCGGTATTGTAAAATTGGTTAAGGTTAGGTTTGGGTCATAGGCAAACAGTGTTGGATGTTTTGATAAGCAAATATACTCAATTGAGTTGATAATACAAAATTATTTCACAAGAAAATAATGTCTATCAATAAACGTATTGAATTTTTGATTGCAAATTTGGCAAAAGGGAATAAAAGAGTTTTTGCTAAAAGCATTGATGTTCCGCCTACTACAATAAGTGGAATAGTCGGTTCCCGGGGAAGTGATCCTTCTTATTCAACATTAAAAAAAATAATAAATACTTACCCTGAAATAAGCCTAACTTGGCTGTTGAATGGCGAGGGAGAGCCGTTCAATAGGACTGTTAATCAAACAGAAACGAATAGACACGACGAAGTAAATTCACCAGATAAAGAATCCTTGGAGAAGATAAGTAACAGTATTTTCCTGTCCGGAAATCTGAAGTTATTGAGAAAACATATTCATCAGACACAAGATTCTTTTGCTGCGATTTTTGGGGTGAATCGGAATAATATTGTCTCTTATGAAAGGGGGTCCAAACCTAAGCTTCACTTTCTCTTGAAAATTGTGAATTATTTCAACATTTCATTGGACAAACTAATCTCTTTTGATCTTAAAAAGCATCCGGAGATACTGGAGAAGGTTACCGTCCAGGATAAGAAAGAAAAGAAAACCAGAGAATGAACGCCTGTTTCAATCGTCTTTATTTTTAGCAAAGCTTGTCGGGTATCTTACAGTATTTTACAAGTTTTGATTAACTTCAGAAATAATGGTTTAAAACCTACATTGTTTTATTGTTCGATTTCGTAAATTTAAGCTTGTAAACAATAACCGTTGATCAAACCTAACGCCATAATATTTCAAAATTTTAATCACAACAGCGAATCTGTTGTTGGATTATTTTTTACACGCAATCTCAAGCGAATCATTTTCAAAAAGGAATGCAATACCCAGGTGGAGCAAACCCATAAAATGTTGGATTGTGCCGCAAGCAGTATCCAATTTTCAATGGTTCAAAAACCTCTTCGAAGATCAGGATGGCAACCTAAACATGGAAGATGGCTAACACTCATGTACTTCCGGCAAATGGGACAGTATATTCACATTTCCCGGATTCCAAAGCAGAATAAAATCTATACTATTTACGACGTTGACCATAATACGCACAACTACTAAATTAATCAAGTATGATAAAAGTTGAATACTTATTACCATTCAATACTAAAGATGGAATTTGTAGAAACGTTAGTTCTTTCAATTCATTATTGTGCTCTCATAGCGATATTTCAGTAGCTGAAAAGAAACTTAGATATAAAAATTCTAACTATAGCTATTCTGTCTATATGAATGAGGTCTCTAATCAGGACTATACGGTATTTCATGTCATATTTGAGATTAACCATGTGACTGATAAATTTAGGGAAATGCTCAAGTCATTTAAGAAAACTGTTGGAGTACATCTTAAGGACGATATTCAAATAATTTGGGATGGAATCGGTTTCGAATGGAGTAAAGAATTATCCTCGAATTTATCAAATCGAGAATATGATGAGAAAGCTGATTAGTAAATTTATGCTTATCAATCTAGGGGTAGGTTGGTATAAATCAGCAGTTCCATTGGAAGTAAAAGATTCAGTCAAATCACCGAAAGCAAAAGTTAATCACGGTATATTGTACGAAGTTGACTTTATTCAATTATCAAATTTTTTATTCAAGCCATATGCTTTTAAAGATGCAAGTAAATTACCTGAGGTAATTGCAAGTGCTTTAGAAGGAGAATTAACAGACGGAAAACGAGAAGAGATTTTAGAATTCATTCCAAAGAATAACTGGGATAGGTACATTTCAGGAATTGTTGCTTGTGAGTCTGACCAGTTAAAAAAGAAATGGGCGAAGCTGTACGACATTAGATGTATGGTTGCGCATAATAATAGTTTATTACTTGATGACTTCAATGAGGGAATTGAATTATGTGAATTCTTAGAGCCAATATTGCAAAAGGCATTTGATAGTCTCAACAATATTCAAATACCAGAAGAAGAAGTTGAAAACATATCATTAAATACAATTGCTACAGTTCATGAACCAACAAGAGCCTTTATAAACGACTATCACAATTTTAATACGGGCTTAACAGGAATAATCAATCAAAACAAAGAAATATTTACCAACATCGACCCCATTTCAAGACCCATTAGTGCAATACTTGATTCGTCCTCGCTTGGTTCTTTAAATATCCCAGAATCATTAAAGAAATCATTGGGAGTAATTGAATCAACCAAGAACACCCTTCTGTCCAGTGGAAGTTTTGATTCATTGGATAGCATTACAGATAATTACACTAAACTGTTTAGTGATGCCAGTATAGGAGTTGTAACTGGATTCGAAGGATTGAAAACAAATTCGGAAATTTCGAAATATTTTAATGTCAGCCATATTCTTCCTATTACCCAAAAGGATGATGATGAAAAATAAAGTACTCAACTCAGCCTAATCTGAGTCGGAACTTCTTCATTTCGTCAGCTCATTTGCAATCAGTTCTGCTTGTTTTAGAACGGTTTCTGTGGCCAGCATTTGCATGTCGGGCGGATATCCGTACTTTCGTAAAATCCGCTTTACCGCAACTTTCAGTTTAGCTTTTACGCTTTCTTTGATGGTCCAGTCGATTGAGGCATTTTGCCGGATCGTTTCGGTCAATACAACGGCAAGTTCCCTCAGTTTGTCCTGTTGCATAAGTTCTCTGGCGCTGTCGTTGTTTGCAACGGCCGTGTAGAATGCATATTCAAAATCGCTCAAGCCCATATGTCTGGCTTCGTTGTCCATTTCAACAATATCCTTACTCAGGCTGATGAGTTCTTCAATTACTTCGGCTGCCGTGAGTATTTTGTTGTGATATTTCCGGATGGCGTTTTCTAGCATTTCCATGAAAGTCCTGCTTTTTACAAGGTTCTTTTTGGCTCTCGATTTTATCTCATCGTTCAGGAGCTTCTTCAGGACTTCCATCGCCACATTTTTATGCTCCATTCCTTTTAGTTCCGATAAAAACTCTTCTGAAAGAATTGAGATATCGGGTTTCTTTATTCCTGCCGCATCAAAAACGTCAATGACCTGTTCTGTAATGAGCGCTTTGTCAATGACCTGCCGAATAGTTGTCTCAATCTCCTCATCGGTTTTGCCAGAACCGGTGCCGTCAAACTTGGCCAATCTCGCTTTCACCGCCTGAAAAAACGAAACCTCATCTTTTACATCCATCGCCTGATCGTGCGGAATGGCAATGGCAAAGGATTGTGATAAGGCCGTTACTTCGTTGATGTAACGTTTCTTCCCATCTTCCAGTCCTAAAATATGTTCTTCGGCCGCCAGGATCATCGATAGTTTTTTCGAGGTGTCGGCATCAAAATAGCTTTCATATTCAAAGCCATGATACATTTGAGCAACAACTTCCAGTTTCTCCAGCATCATCTGAACAGCTCGTTCCTGCAAAATGGTTGGGTCGCCTTTACCGCCCGAATCAGCGTAAAACGCCAACGCCTTTTTCAAATCGGCAGCAATGCCCAGGTAGTCAACAATCAAGCCGCCGGGCTTGTCTTTATACACCCGGTTTACCCTTGCAATGGCCTGCATCAGATTATGACCTTTCATGGGTTTGTCTATGTAGAGCGTATGCATGCTTGGAGCATCAAAACCGGTGAGCCACATATCCCGGACGATGACCAACTGCAATTCGTCGTCCGGGTTTTTCATCCGCTCGGCAAGGATTCTTCTTTCTTCTTTTGAAGTGTGATGTTTGGAAATCTCAGGACCATCGGACGATGCCGAAGTCATCACAACCTTAATGACCCCTTTATTCAGGTCGTCCGAATGCCATTCAGGTTTGAGATCAATCATTGCCGTATACAATTCGGCGGCAATTCTGCGGCTCATGGCAACAATCATTCCTTTGCCACCAATCGACACTTCCTGCCGCTGGCTAAAGTGCGCAATAATATCTTTGGCAATACTTTTTATCCGGTTGCCGCTGCCCACCAAGGCTTCAAGCTGTGTCCACCTCGCCTTTGCCTTCTGCGTATTCGTTAAATCTTCCTGTTCCAGTTCATCATCCAGCTCCTCAACCAATTGTCTGCCTTCCTCGCTTAAGTTCACTTTTGCCAAACGGCTTTCGTAGTAAATGCGAACGGTGGCACCATCTTCAACCGCCTGGGCAATATCATACACGTCTACATAGTTTCCGAAAACAGCCGGCGTGTTCACGTCCGTACTTTCAATTGGTGTTCCTGTAAACCCCAAATAGGTTGCATTAGGCAAGGCATCGCGCATGTATTTGGCAAAGCCATAGACGATTTTCTTGCCTATTACGTTCCCTTGTTCGTCTTTGGTATCAATGGTTTTAGCTTTAAAGCCGTATTGTGTGCGATGTGCTTCGTCGGCAATTACCACGATGTTTTTTCTGTTCGAAAGCATTTCGTATACATTGCCCTCGTCGGGCTGAAATTTCTGGATGGTTGTAAATACCACGCCACCCGAAGCCACTTTCAGCAAATCCTTTAACTGATTTCGGTCTTCGGCCTGAACCGGCTCCTGCCTGAGCAACTGTTTCGACGCCGCGAACGTATCGAACAGCTGGCTGTCCAGATCGTTGCGGTCGGTTATTACAAGAATGGTCGGGTTGTGCAGTGCCAATACAATTTTGCCGGTATAGAACACCATCGACAATGATTTGCCGCTGCCCTGCGTATGCCAAACCACGCCACCCTTCCGGTCGCCGACAGGCTGACTCTTTACCCCCGGCAGCCCGTAACTTCCTGGATCATCCTCCACTACCCCCAACGGCGTTTCCTCTTCCAGGCCAAAGCCCGTTGCCCGCAAGGTCGATTCAACAGCCCTGTTTACTGCGTAATACTGATGATAAGCAGCAAGCTTTTTAATGGTCGATATAATGGTGATGCCTGTTGCTGCATCTTCCTTTTTGAACTTTTCGAAAACGATAAAATGCCTGATTAAGTCGAGCAGGGTTTCTTTGTTCAGCATCCCCAGAATCAACGTTTCCAGTTGACTCACCAAATGCGATGCTTCTATTTTTCCGTCAGCCGATTTCCACGACATAAAACGGCTGAGATCCGAAGAAACAGTACCCGCTTTGGCTTCGAGGCCATCAGAAATAACCGCGAACGCATTGTAGGTGAAAAGGCCCGGAATGATGGCTTTATACGTGCCAATCTGTTTGAAAGCTGAGCGAATTGTTGTGTTTTCGTCCGCAGCATTTTTTAATTCCATCACGACCAGCGGAATCCCGTTGACAAAAAGCAGGACATCGGGCCGTTTGTTGTTTCCATTTTCAATGATGGTGAACTGATTGGCCGCTACGAAATCGTTGTTGTATAGATTTTTAAAATCGATCAGCCAAACCCGGTCGCCACGGTCGTCACCATCCACCCGTTTTGACACCGGAATACCCTCGGTCAATAACCGATGAAAGGTTTCATTATTGGTAAGCAATTCCGGCGAAGCAATCCGCTGAATCTCCTTAATGGCGTCTGCCTGTGCATCGGCTGGAATACCATGATTGATCCGTTTAACGGCATTTTGCAACCTGTGCAATAATAAAATCTGTGCATAGCTGTCGCGTTCCGGACTTACACCATCATGTGCAATATCGGGCCCATAGATATACTCATAACCCAGTTTATCGAGCAACTCAATGGCAAAGGCTTCTATTATATTTTCGGTGATTTTAGTCATCCTTTAAGTGTATTAATATAGCCATATCTCTCATTTAAATACGTCAGCCAATCATCAAACTCTCCATAATTGTGATATGAGCATAGCTTACCTTATTCTGCCTGCCCCATTTCTCATGCTCTCTTTCCCAATCGGGTTGAGATGAATAGTTCTTCCACCACTCAACTCGACTAATTTTTTGTGTTTTGTAGAAGTTCATCATCGTCGCTTTACACTTCAACCCTTACCTCCCCACTCATCAGCTTCGGCAACAATGTGTCACGCAATGTAGTGAGGGTGCGGATTTGGGACTTATTTTGATTTACTTTCCTAAATAGCGTTTCTACTTGTTCATGGAAAATAATAATCATACTCTCGTTTGGCATTGGGTACTTGAGTTCAAAAAGGAGGGCCTTATAATCTAAATTTTTTATTCCTGAACTTCCATTCTCAAGATTAAAAAACTCGTCTTGATTATATAAGTATCGAATGTAGCAATATAAGAAGAATGAATGCTCAGGCTTATTAATTCTAATCATTCGACAAAAATTGGAAAATACTATCGGACACGTGAAAAGATTTTTAACGTCTTGATTTACATAGCACACTCTGCCCGTTGACTGACTTTCTGTGCCTCCCGATATCTCAATAATTAAATCTCCCTCTTGTGGTTCAATATTCTTGAACTTAGTTTCCTTCACAAAGCGAATAGGCGTTTTTAATGGTAACCCATTATTTAAATCAGCGATATCGGTTCCCCGAATACAACATACCGCTTTATTGAAATCTCCTTCTGCATTTTCTTTACCCCATTCTCCACCAATCGTTTCTTTAATCCATATACCTAATACTGCATTCGAAAACCCATCAATTATTGCTCCTTCATTTGTAATTCTCTTTATTGGCTCCACAAACCACTGCCGAAACAGTGTCTCGGCCATTTTTTCTAAGGTGGCGTTTTGGCGGTGCAGCAGGTCAATTTTGTCGTCTAAACTGCTGAGGACGGAGGCAATGGCGGTCTGTTCAGAGATGGGGGGAAGTATGATTTCAATACTTTTTATTTCTTCAAAATTCACGTTTGGTTGGGCAGATTGACCAGACATATTATTGACGTAATCAATCATAATCTGTTGGCTCAAATACAAACTCACATAAGTAGGATTTGCTTTCTCTTGATTTAACCGAAGTATGGCGAGGGCTTGATTTGTATTTGCTGGTAAAATGTCTTTTGTTACAATTGCATTTTTTCCAAGGTAGATTCCTGCCATTGAAAATAGAATATCATTTTCTGCTAATTGTGACCTTTTAAACCTTTGATGCGTTTCTTCATTGATGTGAACAATCTTTGTTTTATCCAATTTTCTATCATACCCAATTGCATCCGATTTCACATAATTGATCCCGTTATCCACAAAGCCGACGCCTTTTGGAGGTGTGGTCCCTTTTGTGATCACATTTAGTAATTCGCCCAGTTTTATTTCCTTCCACTCACGCATTATTTTTTTTCTTTAACAGGTTAGCGGAAATGATTTCATGCATGCAGCTGTTATTATTCATCATCTTTTTCCCTTTCCGGGTTTAATCTGTTTGGGCTGTTGAACTTTTTCTATCTTTTTAATGCTATCCGCTGCCGGCAGGTTTTCGGGCATTTCGCCTCCTATCTCTGCTATGGTCTTGCGTACTTTTTTACCTACTTCATAATGGGTTTTATTGGCTTTTTGCTTGCCTCGTATGTTCTCTCGCTTGAGTTTTTCCTCGGTTTGGGTGGCACGGAAAAGATTGGCGGCCAATTCGGTACTTCCCATATGGTCTAATATCTGCTGGCTTTTCTTTAGTCCTTTCTTTTTGTGAATCGCTTTAGCATCCAGGCCTCCATATAAACCCATATAGCCGTGATTCTGGAAAATGGCGTAGTCCAAAGGTTCAATTACACCCGCATCTTTTGCGGCGGCTGCAAGTTGTATATTGTGTTTCGCCATTTCATTCCGGAGAAACAACCGTTTTTCATCTTCGGTATTCAGCCGGTTATATTCGTCCATTTGCCGAATTTCCTGCAAACGGGTTTGAACAGCAAAATAGGTTTGCCCCAAGGCCACAACCTCTTTGCCCGGGTCGGCATTTTGTACGATTAGGTAACAAGCATAACGGGAAAGTTTTACACTTTCTATTTTTCTTTGTGCACCGGACCCAATATTGACCATTTCGAGGATATCCTCGAAATGGTCGGCTATCTGCTGACCACTGTTTACGCAAGCCTCTTTTGCTCGTTCTATTACGGACATAAAGTGCCTGTATTCAGAATATTCCAATGCTTTGGCCAGATCTCTGGCACTCCAAAATTCATTACCGTTTTCATCAGTCTGCCTTATCTGCTCGAAGAGACTGTTGTGCGGGTTGGTAAGTTCTTTTGACATGGCTTAATATTTTATTTTAGAAAGGTTTGCGGCAATGATTTCATTTAGCCGTGCTTCTTCTTTAAGCTGCTCTTCCAACTCGGCTTTCAATGCGGTGAATCGTTCTTTAAAATCAAAGTCGTCTTCGTCGTCGGGTAAACCAACGTAACGGCCGGGAGTAAGCACATAATCGAGTTCCGCGACTTTGGTAACGGGTGCGGAGGCACAGAATCCGGCAATGTCCTCATAATTGCCGTCCGGGTTTCGCCAATTATGGTAAGTGCCAGTTATTTTATCAATGTCTTCCTGTGAAAGTTCACGCGTACGCCGGTTTATTAAATGCCCAAGGTTTCGCGCGTCGACAAATAAAATTTCGTTGCTGCGGTTTCTGAACTTTCCGTTTCTACGATTGCGGCTCATGAACCACAATGCTGCAGGAATCTGTGTATTTAGAAATAACTTGGCAGGTAGGTTCACGATACAATCAATCAACCCATTCTCAACAAAGGCCTTTCGAATTTCACCCTCACCCGATGTTTTTGAAGTCAAAGCTCCTTTTGCCAGTACAACCCCTGCTTGTCCGCTCGGTGCCAAGTGATAAATAAAGTGTTGCATCCAGGCAAAGTTGGCATTACCGGTGGGCGGTGTGCCATACTGCCAACGTCCATCGGTACGCATTAAATCGCCACCCCAGTCACTCACGTTAAAAGGAGGATTGGCAATGATATAATCGGCTTTCAGATCTTTGTGCGCATCGTTCAAAAAAGAACCTTCGCTGTTCCATTTCACCTGTGAACTGTCAATACCCCGAATGGCGAGATTCATTTTAGCCAGTCGCCAGGTGGTCTGATTGCTCTCTTGTCCGTAAATGGAAATATCGTTTACTCGTCCCTGGTGTTCGGTGACAAATTTTTCGGAGTGAACGAACATCCCGCCCGAACCACAGCAAGGGTCAAATACACGTCCTTTATATGGCTCCAACATTTCAACCAATAATTCCACAACACTCCGCGGTGTATAGAACTGTCCGCCTTTCTTACCTTCGGCAAGAGCAAATTCACCCAGGAAATATTCAAATACATGTCCGAGCACATCGGCGCTCCGGGCCTTGGCATCGCCTAAAGCAATGTTTCCGACCAGGTCGATCAGTTCGCCTAAACTGGTAGGATCGAGATTTTGCCGGGCAAATACTTTGGGTAAAACACCTTTCAGGGAAGCATTTTCTTTTTCAATGGCATCCATGGCATCGTCTACAATCTTTCCGATTTCCGGTTGTTTTGCTTTCGACTGTAAATAATTCCACCGTGCATCCAGCGGAACAAAGAATACATTTTCTGCCTTGTACTCGTCTTTATCTTCGGGATCGGCACCCTGGGCTTCCTCAGCCTTTAGCCGTTCATACAGTTCTTCAAATGCATCTGAAATATATTTCAGAAAGATCAGCCCCAGCACAATATGCTTGTACTCGGCTGCATCGATATTTTTACGGAGCTTGTCCGCCGCTTTCCAGAGTTGTTTCTCCAGGGGCTCTTCCGTTCCGTTTCCGTTCTTCTTTGCCATCTAATGTTTATCTTTTCTACAAATTTTAAAAACCAAATGTAACAATTTAGTAGGGTGAATGCGCCGTCGCTGCTATGAATTTGCATATGTTAGCGCTTCCTACTTTTTCTCTCAATTATACTCTTAATTGGGTTAAGGAAAATATTTCGGGTAACTACCTTTAGAAATGGCGAATTTGCAATCCGTTTAGCAAGAAATGGCGAAATTCGATAGTAAAATTTTATAACTGATCTCCCTAACCTAGAAAGCACAAGAGTCTCGTCTCTGAACCTACGAAATACCAAAACTTCTGGAGAATTATAATCGCCATAGCAAGCAGTTGCAATAAAACACCCTTGTTTTCCATTTTTATTTGCTGCCTTTTTCGAAATTGTTTTAGGCGTTTCTATCGGGACACATGGTTTATCAATAATTTTATTCACTCCTAAGATTAGAAGGCTAAAATATTCTTTTCCTGAATAAACAGAAATTGCATTTTTAGGTGAGTAGCTAATGTCGATCGTATAGGTATTATCATCTTTTAAGCTAAGAGAATCGTCATCTATTTTTAGATCCCAGTGTCTGTGGAAAACACCATGCTTAGAATTTAAAATATCGTTACTATTCCATCTGGTATTCCCTTGTGAATCTTTCCCAAAATATGTGTGTAATAAGTTTACCAAACCTTTTATCTGGTCTAATGAGGGTTCTTTTCTCTCAGCTAAAAGAATCAAATTAATATCGGTATCTTTCGTTATTTGAAAATTGCCAGCAAAAATTTTTAAGATTAATTTGTCAAAAATATTCACGGATTTGGGAAATAAAAACTTCTCGTAGTCAACATATCTGTCTCCTTGTGAATTTTCTCCACTATGACCTATTTCGAAATCACCTTCAGTAAAGGTATTTAGATCAATATTCAAAAAATCAAGAATGGTCATTATGTTTTAGTTAGATTGGACGTTGGTATTTGGCTATATAGGGTTTCGTTCAACACCGACTCATCGCGGGGTTATGCATTCCGCTCAGAGTCCTTCTTTATTAGCCATAGTTGATATTTCATCATTTATCTTAACTATTTTATTAATCATAAAATCCGCAAATTCCTTAGTTATTCTTAGTTTGTCTGCGCCTCTCATTAAGCTTCCATAACTATTCTTTCCGCTTGGTGTCAGCGCTGCAATTCCGCTATTTAAAGCTTCTTGTTTCTGATTAGAAATCGTAAGATTGTAGTTATTCCATTTTGTCCCGTAAAAGGGAGTCTGATTCTCGCCAACAACATAATACGGCCATCTATCATCTATATTTCCAGTATTCTTAATCTCCGAATTTACTTTATAAATTGAAAGTATCTTCTTATGACCAACAGCATAAGCGATGAGAATATCCCCTTTCTTAACACCACTCGGTTTTTTATCCGAAAAATGCAAATCACTATCTATCTCATCGAAAATCCTATCACGAGGGATGATTTTGTCCCTTACTCCCATGGGTTTAAGCCAGTAATTAATATTTGAAGGAATGTTTAGTGGATTACCTTTCAACTTTAATCCATCAATTAACTTCAAATCATATTTTATTGTCGGCTGTGGTTTTGTAACTCTCTTAATTTTATTCTCAAAATCAACCAAAATTAATTCCGTTATAGGTTCAATTACAACATTGTTTCTTAAATCTGTAACAATATTTTCAATATCTACACTGTTATCGAGGCAAATTCCCCATTCATTATTAATCCTAAGTCCATTTGAAGTAAAATTTGCAGAAGTAATAAGGGCTTTAAGAAATACCCCGTCTTTTCTGCAGATGTAGAGCTTTCCATGAAGCGAATTGTCAATCAAAATTTCGATTTCTACATTTCTAACTTTTCCGTAATCGAAAATTTGTCGAAAGAACTCAACTTTATTTGGTTGTTCAATATCATTAGGTTTAAGAGTTGTTAGGAAAGTTATTTTTCTTAAATATTTAAATTTATCAAAGGGGAAGAAATCGAAAGTATTGGAAATAAAGGGAATAACAATGATTATGCTGTCTGAATTTTCAAAGCAATTAATCAAAAAGGCTTTATGGTTATTTCTTGTCCTATTGTTTATTATTTGCATCTCTGTTTTTTCAGTTATGGCCAAAGAAATTTATAAGTTTGGGGCGATTGCAGGTGATTTCCTGTCCGCATGTGGACAAAGGAAAACATGCCCGGCTACGCTGAAGACGGCGGAGCGCAATCAGATTGAAATAATTTCGCCGGGGATTGAACGAGTGTTCCATTGGAGCACGTGAATAAGGGGACGTCTATCTGGGAGTGCATGGTTCTTTGTTTGTTAGTTGTTCAACGATATCAAATTTAGGGCTTTCTGTAAAAAGAGTTATGATTTTTAGCAGTATTTTATTCAATAGTTTTCAACTTGCCGTTTCGGCTTCAACTTAACTCGACCCTTCATAATTGTTTGAAAGGACCTCCCCACTTTTTTGGATTTGCAATCTTTTAAACAACTGATAATCAATACAGCATTTTTGACAACTCCCCACTTTTTTGAGAAGAGCTCCATACTTTTCTGATTCTTCAAACCTCAGTTGTTAAACTTTTTACTCCGCGGTTACACCAGGTCTTTGGCAACCTGGATGATGGTGCTGAAAGTTCAGTGCGATCAGTTCATTCATAATGGTCGCATTAATGAAGATTTATTAGCAGTGTTTATACAGGTGGTGTATAAACCCGTATACAGGTAGTTTATAGTTTCGTATAAAACCGGTGCAAACGCCCGTATACCTTTACTGCAGGATCGTGAAGTGTGAAAACGGTGCCGCGAAATAACGGCACCGTCAACACGATACCGGATGCATCTTGTGTATGCCGTCCGGTTACGACTGGTGCACAAATTACTGCACGGTCAGGATTTTATCAAAAATGACTGTTCGTGGTTCCTTGAACGGGACCGGCCGGTTAAACTGCGTGGTTAGCTGCAGCTTGTAGGTACCGGCAGCCAGCGCTGGTATTACGATCATCAATTCCGAAGGGTTGTTGATGGCAATATCGGTTGGATCTACTTTCGTGCTTTCGCCCGAGGTCTGGTTTACGAAATAGACCCCGTTGTCGGCATGCTCACCTGCCACCCTCACTTTATACCCGTTTATTTTCAGGTTCCGGCCGGGGGTAAGCAGATCGTTGACCGAACCGGTCTTAACATCGGTTACCTGCAGAACACTCAGCATGGTATCGGCCACACCCATGATCTCTATTTCAACCGAAGACAGATCGCCACGCAAGGTATCGCCCTGGTTGAACTGGAAAAGCAGGGAATGCTTTTCAGGGTCGAATGTTTCCTGCGGACTGCTGAAGACTCCCTTTATGAGCGGAGCCGCCGTGAAATAACCGGTATTGACGGAATAGCCGTCGCAGAGCTGGTAAGCCATTTCCTTCAGAAAAAGGCTTACCCCATGTTCCATGGAACTTGCAGAAATGTCGGCCCCGCCGCGACTTACGGCTGCAGCACATATCTGACTGATGTCGAGACTGCGTTCGGCGCTTACACGGGCTGTGTAATCGTCGGGCTTTTCGGTTAAAGGATTGTCGTACAAATACGCTTTAACACGATGTAAAATTGTAGGCATAATAATAAAGATTAATGATTGATGGTAATTCCTTCTGCCGGCCATTGACTGGCCATAGCCTGAATAAGAGCGTCGGAGGCGTTTCCCCAAAGGAACTCAGGCCGGGAAGCGCCTGTCGTAGATTTGCAGTAATGGCATAGCGCCATTCAGGGTTCGTCGTAAACGAACGGGGTATAGCCCTTAACTTAATAAGGGCTTCAAGCTTAAATTAAAAAGAACAAAGGCTCTGCATCTTGTGCAGGTATTGACGCCTGAACATTCAGTTTAATTGCGGCTTTAGAGAATCAGGAAGCTTACCTATGTTCGCGAACTATAACATAAATTTATGTAATTGAACAATGTGAGTCAATAGCGGAGGACGCCTATTTTACGAAGGCCCCTGTTTTCTGTACGAAGCATACGTTTTATTTAACGAAGCGCAGTTTTTTTTTTGTTTTAACATTTTTTTTCCGCCAGGAAGAAATCACGAACCTTGTCAATATCCGGTCAACAAGAGGTTCATTTCTATTGAATTAGCTAACTTTGCTAAAACAGGGGCTGAATTAGAAACGGATCCTGACTGGTGGGTATATTTGTTGAAGAACCTGTTGAAAATGGACAAGACACAAAGATTTGACAGAGCATTTTTAATAAGACTATAAATTTAAAAGCGAACAAAATGGAAACCGGACTCGGTATACTCGCGGTGTTAGGTATCATCGGATTTAAGTGGTTTTTAGGTTTCCTGGGTTTGACAGGTTTCCGCTTTTTGAGAAATTTTAACGACCTCAAATAGGTTGACTAAAATTAAATACTTTTGGTATCGTTGGAAACGTAAAAAAGGTCAACGTATTTTAGGATATGACAAACAACAATAACAAACAAAGACATGCAAGATTTATTATTTGACTTTATCTCAAAATACATCTCTATTTCGGAAGATGAAAAGAATGCAATTATTTCTTTGGATATTTTTCGTTCTGTAAAGAAGGGAACTATTTTGCTTAAAGAAGGGCAAAATTCGAAAGAAAGCTACTTTGTACTAAAGGGCTGTATTCGGACATATTATGTTTTAGATGGTGATGAAAAAACAACAGCTTTTTACACAGAAATGGATGCCTTGACACCCCATTGTGTAACAAGTAAAACCCCCTCCCAATATTATATAAACTGTATTGAAGACTCTATACTTTTAATTTCGAATACTGATATGGAAGAAGAAGTAAACACTAAATTTCCTAAGTTTGATATAATGTGTAGAATGTTTTCATCAGAACTTTTGGCCAAAAACAAAGTCGACTTTGACGAGTTTAAGACTTCTTCACCAGAACAACGATACCTGAATTTACTACAAAAAAGACCGGATCTTATTCAGCGTGTTCCACAGCATCAGTTAGCGAGCTATTTAGGTATCAAACCACAATCATTAAGCAGACTAAAAGCAAGAATCCTTGAAAAAGACAAGGGATAGTCTTATTTGTTAACTTAAGTGAACGAATCTAAGCTACTTGCCAATCTATCATTGCAGTATCGTTTAACATCAATTAAAAGATATGCAAAAGGAGATTTTATGGATTGGACTTGTCTTTGTGTTGGCAACCAGTTTACAGGTGAAGGCACAGTATGCCAAGCAAGATAGCACCAATAAAAAGTGGTTTGTTGGAAGTACCCTCTATTTGTTAGGTAATTTTGATAAAACAAACAACCCGGAGTATGTCCAATTAAATGTTGGATATAGGATAACCCCCAATGATGTTGTTTCCTTTAGATTTAAAAGATCCATTTATGCCTGGCCAATAGGTATCCCTTTTGGGTCATCATCTTTTGATGCTCCAGGAGAAAACTATCCTGGACACGCCCGCATACTTGCACCTACATTAGGATACCAACGGTTCTGGTGGAAAGGAGCCTATACATCTATTCAAGCATTGAATGCCTTTGAAAAATATATGGACGAGAATAAAAAGAAGATTGGAAATGGATACACGTTATACCTGGACTTCTATTTGGGTTACCAGTTTAAGTTTTTTAAAAACCGCTTCTTCTTTGAACCAGCTATTGGAATTAGTTATTGGCCTTTAAGAACAAATGTTCCAGAATCATTTAAAGCAGTAGAAAAAAATTGGCCTAACTACTTTATTCAGCCCGGGCTCGATTTGGGGTTTAATTTTTAGTATGCTTATCGAGAAAATAACCGAGCATCAATAAGCAACTACATACTATTGCTAACAACTATTTTAGTTAACAGACATATCCGGAAAATCGGGATAAATTCAAATCAAACAATTAAATGAATCAATTATGAAAAAGAAAATTTTTAAACTTCCGACATTATTTTTTATTCTAAGTATCTTATTTATTTCGTGTAGTAAAGATGATGACAGCCCAATTAACACTACCTATCCAAAGGAAGTTCAGATCACCTATAAAATGAGCAGTACCAATACTGCAACAGCACAGGCAATTTCATATAAAAATGAATCAGGAAGTATGACAACGGTTACCAACGTAAACTTGCCGTATTCCAAAACCATTACCCGAACGGTAAACAAAAATGATGATGCTTCGTTTGGATACAGCACTACCAATGCAAGTTCTAATGTAACTCTGGAAATTCTGGTCGACAATTCAGTCAAAAAAACGCAGAGTTTTGTATCTGGAACCGGAGCAATGGTTTATTCTTTTCAATAAAAAGCGCTATGAAAAGACCAAATAAAGAATTAAAATTTCCATTTTATAATTATAATCGGCTTTGTTTTTAGTAGTTGGTTGCTGTAATATAAAATCCCGAAAAATGAATAAATTAATTATAGTTTTATTTTTAACAATTACGACAATAAGCTTTGGCCAAAATTCCATTCAATTTGCTGACTCAATTCGGAAAGCACATAAAATTCCAGAGTTAAGTTATGCGGTTGTATCAGATGATTCAATAATGGAAATTCAGGCACTTGGGTTACATTCCGTTGCACTGAGCGATTCGGCAACTTTAAATGATAGATTTCACATTGGCTCTAATACAAAAGCAATGACGGCGTTTATTATTGCTAAATATGTGGAAAAAGGAAGGTTGAAATGGACAACCAGGTTCTTTGATTTATTTCCGGAATGGAAAGAGAAAAGCAACCCTGGATATACAAATATTTCGCTACAGGATTTACTTTCACATAAAGCAGGAATATGGCCATTTCAGGGAGAAGGCGACCCTGAAATTCCTGATTTCAAAGGCACAAACCCGGAAAAAAGAGAACAATTCGGGAGGTTTGCCTTAACTTTAGAACCTGTATTTCCTGATGAACAAAATCCTTTTATTTATTCAAATGCAGGCTATACGTTGGCCACCTTAATGGTAGAAAAAGTAACAGGCAAAAGTTGGGAGCAGTTAGTTGAGAAAGTATTCAATAAAGATTTAAAGTTAAATGTAAAATTATCCTGGCCCGAAAATCAAAAAACAAAAGATACCTGGGGACATAATTCAGAAAATGGCAAACTCATTCCCGTTCCATCAACAGTCGATTATCATTTGGACTATACAGAACCGGCTGGTGACTTAAACATTAAACTGAAAGACTACATCAAATTCATTCAATTGAATTTACAAGGTCTTAATGGTGAAAATAACTATTTAAAAGGTGATACCTATCAATTCATTCATAAGGGAATTGATAATTATTCCTTGGGGTGGTTTAATATTTATGAAAACGGACAAGAACTTTCTGTGCATTCCGGAACTGGAGCATTTACATATTTCACAATTATACATATAGACAGAATTAAAGGAAAAGCGTATATCGTTTTCACCAATTCTTTTAATCAGGATACACAACAAGGAGTACGGCTTTTGATGAGAAAACTGAAAGAAAATTACGGCAGCTAGCGTCAGCTACCCGTGCGTGTAGCTTCCTACCAAGGTATAATCAAAAGCCACCTGTCATGCCACATGTTACCGGCGAAGAAAGAAATCAACTATTTATGATCAGCATGGAAGAGATGGTGTCCATTCCGGCTGTCGGTCCCAATTTTGCCGTGCTCTTTTTCTATGAGTTCATCAAATGTTGTGATTCCTTTATAATGGGTCATGCCTTTGTTTTTTAATGCAAAATACTCTTTCTTCAACTTCATCGCCTTTTCAATTTCATTTTTTGGTGTTTTCTGTACTGATGGATGGCTTTACCTTCCCGGACAGTCCCAAAGAACGTTATTTGCATGATATTTGCTTGTGCAACAGGGAAAACGGCGAAGTTTTTTACGAAGATCTCGGTTTTATTTATATAGAATTGCTTAATTTTGTAAAAATCGAGGCTGAATTAAAAACGGATCTTGACTGGTGGTTGTATCTGTTGAGAAACCTATCGAAGATGGACAAGATCCCGTTGTTTTTGAGGAAGCCGATATTTGAGAAGTTTTTTAATGTATCAGAATACTGCAATTTAACCAGGGAGGAGAAAGCGATGTACGACGTAGAACTAAAACGGAAATGGGACCGTGCCAATATCTTGGCCCATGCCAGGGAGCAGGGCATAGCAGAAGGAGAAGCTAAAGGAGAAGCTAAAGGGAAAGCTGAAGTTGTCTCTAACTTAATTCAGGCTGGACGTTTCTCTATTGAAGAAATTGCAAAATATGCCAATGTTCCGGTCAGTTTTGTCCGGGAAGTCCAGGAGAAGTTGTCAAAAACAAAGAAATAACAATGCTTTGGCTTAGGGTGCGAAAGGCTCTTCAATGCACATTCTGTATGTTTCCGGTCTTTTCAATTTACATCAATTGCTGTTTTAGGAAAATCGGAGGTGATAATAAAAAATGTACATAAATCTTATCCAAACCTAAGCGGTCTTCGTTGATGATTCCGTCAATGCCTCCATCGCCCAACTTTTTGTTACCTGCGCTGCTTCTTCACGGCTACCCCTGTATCCCATAGCCTGCAAAAGATCGATGACCAGGATCTCAAATTTATAGGGATCCATTTCACGGATATAGTCCAGTAATTCGACCGCCAGTTTTTGATTAAGATCCCGGACAGCATCGTCCAGTTTCTCGATAGGAGTTTGTAACCCGTCGGATGTAAGTATTGCAGCCGAAGCTGTTGTCCGGTTCTAAAATCATTGGGAGTTGAAAAAAGGAATCAAAATCAGATATGTTATGTTTCTCGTATTCATTCTTAAGATGATTACCGGCGTTCGGAACTATATGTAGTGTTGGATTTCAGGGTTTATAATCATGTCCTTTTCACATGATCGGAATACGATGAAAGATAAATCCAAACACTCTCAAACTAAAGACATCAAAGTTAATAATCCAATTAAAACATAAGTAAGAATATTCGCATACAGCGTACTAATAATTATTGCTCGATTATTATATGATTTAAAACTTATGATATTAAAAGGTATCTCTATTAATAAAGTTAGGAGAAAAGCGGTCATAAAAAATCCGATTTCGAAATATTGTGATGTGAAATCCTGAGAAAGATCTAAAATTGCCTTTATTACCTTAACAAGTTCGTTCCATATACCGGACAAATGCAAACCCGCCAAAGTGCTTACAATATTGGACAAAATAATGATCTTTAGAATGTACATATCAACCCAGTTGTTTGATAATCTTTTGCTAATAAACAAAACCTCGATAGTCAATACAGCTATTAGAACAATAACTCCGATGAGTAATTCCATTGCTCCGATCATCATGTTTAAGAGTATCATTTTGTATGCTTTTTGGTGATAACGACTTTAATATCACGTTTTTAAAATTGGTCAGTAAGTCTTTGCCATAAGTATAATCTTGGCTAAAAACAATTAAAAGAATTATTATTGGCAATAGCTTTTTCATTCTTTTTAATTCAAAATGATTTTACCTCTTTGTCTGTAAGAACCCACAAATCATAGTTCTCTGTTGTAGAAAAAATCCTGAATGATTCCCTGATAATATAAAGGAAAGAATAAAAGGAGAATGAGTAAAATAGTCCCAGGATTCCTCCAACTATCAACCGGAATCTTGACAGCTTCATAAAATCAGGTTCTTTATGTAAAAAGTTTTTACTCAGTGTCATTTTCGTTGCTAAGGTATTTGCTGGATAAATGTTTAAATTTACAGAAACCACGCACAAAATCAAAAATTGTGAAAATATGTGCACTTTTTCCCCCGGGGAGTGAACGTGTAAACAGGTCCGAATTCTGTCAACAGAGACAGTCATCAGCAAAATACTTCACTTCAGCTTAAAACAAGGTCAAATCGTTACCCAGCTTCTCTTTTTCAAGGAACTCTACCTAACTGAATTCCTGATCACCTCTGTCCCAAGCATGATTCACCCACAGTGATCGGTGATGACTTCATGGGCGATGGAGATGATGGTGCGGCAAAGGCGGCGGCTTGGGTGAGGGCCTGGCTGTGGAATTGAATGGTACTGAATAAATGATTCTCAATAATGCACTTATGATTACCATTTACGATAAATGAAGTCTCTTTTTGAGCATCTTTCACTCTCTCTGTAGGTATACTCTAACTATACTCTTCCTATACTCAAGCTATACTCACGTTTTTTGACTATTTTTCGTCAATTGGAAATGGCATAGTCTGCTTATTTAAATTATTTTAATTCATTGTGCTGAGCGCGGTTGCCCCGTTTAATTATTGCCGGTAGTCTTCATTCAAATCATGCTTGTTACGAATCACTGCATAAATAAAAATTGCGATCAATATCATAGGATGGATCTTTTAAAATAATGGCAACTGGTAACATGAAGCGTTTCAGGTTGCGAGCGATCCCGCTTCGTTTATATTCATTGTTTATCCAATAGAATTAACCTAAATTCGAGCGACAATGATTCATAAATCAATCTTTTATAAGTTCCATTATCCTTCAGCCTATTTATAATTTTGTGTTCTGTTTGATATTCTCTTTGTAGTCCAACTTTGAAATCCCTAAAATATAAACAACGTTATTTTTCACCCAATATGCTTCTTCCGGCCGGCATTCCGTTCCGCAAAACAGAATTCTGCTTCTTTTTTTCCTTTTCAGATCAATCCACGCGGCCTCAGTGTCTATTTCGCTTCCGGTTGAAACAAGTTGTCCTAATGAATCTTTCTCA
Organism: Prolixibacteraceae bacterium; assembly: GCA_038562555.1. GTDB lineage: Bacteria > Bacteroidota > Bacteroidia > Bacteroidales > Prolixibacteraceae > JBCFBK01. The sequence goes on from JBCFBK010000058.1 coordinate 28,055, forward strand.
AAAACCAGGGAAGGGCTAAAGAATGCTTATTCTCATTGGGAATGAGTTGATCGGTATTTCATTCAAGATATTATTGTTAAAATCTGTAATCAAAATTTTATAGCCAGATTCTGTAGTAGATACACCAAGAATTATACGTTCTCTTTTTAGGTCATATTCTGATGTTAATATTTGGCCGGTATTTGGCGTGATAACTGGTTTTTCAACAAGTAGCATTTCGTCAATTAGAAATTTCCTTTGATGTATATCATAAACATTTTTTGTAGTATAAAAGCCAGTTGTAGTTGGGTGGAAAATTTCAACTTTCATTTTATTTTCCACAATATGGCTTCCTTCAATTGGAGAAAAATACTCATCACATGTTCCTTCCTCTAACAGGTTAAATTCAAAGCTAAAAATTTTATACGTTTTATTATTTGAGAAAATATAGAACTTGTCTTTATCCATAACTATAGGGAGGGAAGATTTCACGTCTGTTAGTTTATCAATACTTATACTGTCAAGTTGATTTGATTCCGTATTGTACGTAAATAAAAAAGTTTTATAGCTCCAATTGTCATTTGCCAAATGTGTTCTATCAAACAATACATATTTTGAACTTGAATATTGGAATTTAGCTGAACTATGAAATGGCGATTTACTATATGATATTCTTTTGCAACTTGATTGTTCAAGGTTTTTATCAATCGTTAGAAAATCTTTTGTTTTCCCATCAAAAGATTTAATGGATAATAAAATTTTATTTTCAGTAGTTATTACACGATAAGTGCTGTTGTCTAAAGAAGCACCACATAGGGTTTTGATCGATGTACTCCAGTTTTCTCTTAGATTCTTTATATGTAATAGACCGCGATCCATATGTAAGAATAATTCACCCTCTACCCGATAGGGGCGTGGAATACTACTGAGTGATTCTAAACCACCAAATTCAGAAACAAGATCTGTTTCTATGACCTCTCCTGATTCAAATACACTCAATTGATATAAAGAAGAATAGTCTCCTTCATCTCTGGAAAGAACTATGAAATCCAAATTATCATTAGGTGTAGTTATGTCACTTTTCGAGCAGGATAGTATGCTTAAAGCCAATGAGAAGGGGATAAGTATTTTTCGAATTGCTGTCATATTTATTAATAATTATTGATATGAAATTTCATTGAAATAAGCTTATTGTCAAATGCATGATAACGTCTATGGATATTTACTGAATTTATTTCTGCTTTAGAATCCGGGAGTGTGAATATACTGTTTCATTTCCCGGAAATATCGTCCGTTTTACCCCTCGTCAAAATTCAAATCACCGATTGGATTCTTAAACTCAGTAAAGCTGTTCTGAGACACGCGTGTGTATATCTCTGTCGTTTTTGAACTTTCATGGCCAAGCCATTCCTGTACTGGTCGCACTGTATTGTTTACCGTTCGTTCCTTCAAACAGGCATATCACCGGCTTTTCTTTCCGATAGTATTGCCTGAGTAAATTCAATGTGCTTTGTGCCAACTGGACATAACGGTCCTTCTTGCCTTTCGCACCCCTGATCTTAATCATCATTCGCTTCGAGTCGATATCTTCCAGTTTCATCTGAATAGCCACACTGCGCCTCAAACCACAAGAGTAAATCAAAGCAATTAGATAAATCCCGACCACAGGCTCGTTGTGGTGTCTGAAGTTGCGAAGTCTTATGGTGACCGGTTCGTTCAAAGGTTGTTGGTAGCAAACGTTTAAAATTACAAAATCCGAACAATAAACAAATTATTTTTTCCAACTATTTTGTTGCTGATTGACTTTGTGAGCTAAGGACCGAGGGATCGCTTCAATCCGTCCTTTTTTTCTACAAACCAGCGGCCTGCTGTTCCTGAATAACAACTCACTTTGCAGTTTGGGCGCAAACGGGGAAACTATGCCCGGCACCGAGCAGAAAAACCGGATAACGGCATCCAATACTCTACTTTGGTTAAGCCAATGACTTGGAGAGACAAAAAGCCTGCAAAATGTCGATGAACGTCGGGCTCTTTCCTGCACTATTTTATTCTGTAGTTTTCAACGTGCCGTTTCGGCTGCTGTCTAAGTCATGCCATAGGGATTACTTTGGCCGGCCAGCCTCCTGATCACCTTCATCCCAGCCGGATCCGGCAGTAGGGCCCCCCGGTGATGACTTTAAGGGTGATCGAGATGATGGTGCCCGTAAAGGGAAAGGCCTGGGGGATTCGACGGTGCAGACGTGGGATTGCAGGAGCGGTCCGGATGCTGATTATCCCTCGATCGATCTTAAAAGTCTTCCCTGCCTGGTACGGGGCTTGATTGCGGATTAATAGCAGCAGGCGATTCTGTCTGAAGTTTCTCGTTGATGGTTGCAGGATACCTTCCCTTGCCTGGGGCTTGCGTCGTGAATAACACTTGGTTGAGAGGGCGTCACCGATCAGTTTACAGAAAATTTGCACGGCGGCTTTTCAGGAGGTTGTGCATGCAGGTGCGGTGGAAGCGGCGCATTTCATCGAGTTTTTCTTGCGGGAGTGTTTCGATTTGCGCGACCTGCTCCTGTTCATTTTCCATTTCGTAGTAGGGTAGGAAAGGGCATTGGGAAACGGGTTCGCCAAAGGGGCATTTCGACATCGGGTTTACCAGGTCAGCATTCTGACGGATTTTTGTGGTGTAAAGTGAAACCATAGTGGTGGTTTTTATTCGGTAAGTTACTTGAATTATTGCAAAAAAAGAGGCGCGAACCATAACTCATCCGCCACCCAGGTAACGCCAATCACCCGCATAACAAATAAGCACAGCCCACGCCAGAGCGTGAGCGTCATACTTATATTCCTGTTATGCATAAAATTTGGCGTTTTTGGGGTAGCAAGAATAAAAAGCTAACGCTTTCTATATTTTCATTTCATCCGGATCCCTATCCCGATGAAATTTCATCTGCATGAATTGTTACAAAGATATAAAACATCTCTTACTATTAAATAATTTACAATGCGCTAACTGATCACTCCAGTTTGTCTCTCATCTTCCTGCGAATTATTTCCACCAGCCGGCTGAGAAATTTGGCAGGATCGGCTCTTTGTATCATTTCTTTCGGGGAGTGATAAATGTCTCTTTTTATTTCAATGTTGAGCATCTTTTCAAAACCATCGGCCAAGTCAGTGATGGTCGCTTTTCCGTGGTTGACACATTCGGCATAGTAAAAAGCATAAATGATTTCATCCACATCGATTTTGTTGCCTGTCCATCTCAAAGGCGATTTCGAAAGGACCTGCTTACTCCCGTTAGGGTCATCTATTTTTTCGATTTCCTTTGTAATATACCCGATCAACATTTCATTGGCCATGATCATCGAAAAGGTATGATCGTGCCATGTAAAAAATTCTTCGTCGAGTAACTGGCGGCTGTCTTTTAATTCCAAAGGAATTTCCTCGTTTTTCCTCAGAAAGTATTGCTCGTCCAGGTGTTTAAACCCGCACCGGTAATACTGCACTTTTACATGATGATCGTCCATATAACTCATTACCTTTTCCAGTTGTTTCTGAAGGTACTCCCGGTGACCTTCTCTGCTTGTCTTTAACCTGGAGCTTTCCAGTTCAAATACAGCACTGTAGAACAGCAGCTTTCCATACGCAACCGGCTTTATTTGTTTAAAAAACCGGATTTCGGACTCCGTGTCCGGAAAGCCTTTCTCGATGACCAGTTTTCGCAATTGGTCCAAAGCAAGTTTGCAGTGGCCAATCGCATACTCAATTTGTTCGTTCACATTGTCTGAAACATCTTTCATCCCCGCCAATTCATTTTCGAGATCGAGGATGATTTTTAAATAATTGTCCATGTCAAGAAAATTAAACTTGTTAATTAATGGTTTTTAAAAGTTGTGTTTCGTTCCCAAACGACCCATTAACGTGTTCAATTTTCCACTCTTTAAGCTGCACAATATCCAGGTTACAGTTTATCAGGATGTCCCCGACATCGAAATATCATAATCGTACGTTTTTGTTTACTATATCTTAAAATACGAAGCAATTCAAACCTAATTTCGGTGGCTGATCACGGTGGGGTTCTTTCAATCCAGTTCTCCTTTATTGCCACGATCGGGCCAGACAATAACCTGAATGTACAGGTTATTGTCTGTGACCCTCACATGATCAGTTAGTTTTACCATTGAGTGAGACCTTTACCTGCGGCATTCGGGAATAAAACAACAAAATCCTTTCTTGGTATTACAGTTGGAAAAAAAATTTAACAGGGATTCTTTGAGAAATAAAATCAGAAAAGAGCTTCCAGTATAAAAATGGCCTACCCATTTTTCAGTTCGCCAAATCCCCTAACCGTCTCAAATAGTGTAAGTATATTTTTCACGGGGGTGTCCTCCTGTATATTGTGGGCTGGTGCAATTATATAACCGCCATTTTTTCCTAAGATAGCCGTCCTTTTTATTACTTCAGCTCGTATCTGTTCAGGACATCCGTTTGGTAACAGATTCTGTACGCAAATACCTCCGAAAAAGGTAAGGTCTTTTCCAAATTCACTTTTTAGTTGCTGTGGGTCCATACCTGTAGCAAGCGGCTGGATGGGGTTCAGAATATCCAGTCCGATCTCTATAAAGTCAGGTATCAGCAGTTTGATAGCACCACAGGAATGCCATGCCAGC
>JBCFBK010000059.1:0-32201 GCA_038562555.1 Prolixibacteraceae bacterium
ATATGAAGTTGCTCTTTGCCCGGATTGGCAGCACGATTTCACCGGTGTCGGGCAAAGAGGTAAAACGGCATCAGGTAGGCGATGTCGTAAATTTTATCAGCAGTTTTCCTGATGATACCCTTTTTGTGATTTGCGCTCCCCTGCAAACAAAAAACGGCCGTTCGGTCATGGAAGAAGCGGAGCTTCTTTTGCAGCAGGGCTTTACACGGCTCGAATCGGATAATCGGCTCGAGCGTATCGCGGATCTGCTCCGCGAAAGGCAGGATGACCTGCATGCCGGTTCCTGGAATCTGGTCGTTGACCGCCTTCAGGCCAGCCGCGATGAACAGAATGTGAGCCGGATGGCCGACTCAGTCCAGACTGCCTTTTTTGAAGGTCAGGGCGAATGTCTTATTAAGGTATACCATGACGACCAGATAGACGAGGAACGGTTTTCAAACCGTTTTGAGGCTGACGGAATTGTTTTTGAAGAACCAACCGAGCACATGTTTAGTTTCAATAATCCGGTGGGTGCCTGCCCAACCTGCGAAGGGTACGGCAAAGTAATCGGAATAGATGAAGATCTTGTGATTCCTAACAAATCGCTTTCCGTTTACCAGGACGCCATCGTATGCTGGAAAGGGGAAAGTATGAAAAAATGGAAGGATCGCTTCATTCAGTATGCGGCCTCCCACGAATTTCCGATCCATAAGCCCTATTATGAGCTTTCAGACGGACAGAGACAACTTTTGTGGACCGGGAACGCACATTTTAAAGGCATTCATGTGTTTTTTAAAATGCTTGAAGAAAAAAGTTATAAAATCCAGTACCGGGTCATGCTCGCCCGATACCGCGGCAAAACCACCTGTCATGATTGCCGCGGCACCCGTTTAAAAAAGGAAGCGGGATACGTACGCGTAAATAACGCATCTATTCAGGATCTGGTACTGATGCCCGTGGAAGAACTTCGCGGATTTTTTAGGGATATCCGGTTAACGGAACATGAAATAAGCGTAGCAAAACGTATTTTAATTGAAATCAGCAGCAGGCTTGACTTCCTTTGTGAGGTCGGTTTAGGCTATCTGACGCTGAACCGCCTTTCATCGACCTTGTCGGGCGGGGAATCCCAACGGATCAATCTGGCGACTTCGCTGGGTTCGAGTCTGGTCGGATCACTATATATACTTGACGAGCCAAGTATCGGATTGCATTCGCGCGACACACAAAGGCTGATCGGTGTTCTTCGCAAATTGCAGAAAATCGGGAATACCGTCCTGGTAGTGGAGCATGACGAAGAAATTATACGCGCTGCCGATGAAATCATCGATATTGGTCCCCGTGCCGGCGTACACGGGGGCGAACTGGTATTTCAGGGCGATCACAAGCAGTTACTGCATGCCGCCGGAAGCCTTACCGCCGACTACCTGAACGGGACCAAAAAAATCGACACCCCCCGTTTCCGCCGGAAATGGAACGATTATATCGAAGTGATCGGCGCCCGGGAAAACAACCTGAAAAATCTGACCCTTAAATTCCCGTTAAACACGATGACCGCAGTTACAGGCGTGAGTGGCTCCGGCAAGTCGACACTGGTCAGCAAAATACTTTATCCCGGCCTTGCCAAATTTTTTGGCGGATACAGTGAAAAAACCGGTGCACATGACGCCATAACAGGTGATATCAGCCGGATTGCCGCGGTGGAGTTCGTCGATCAGAACCCCATCGGAAAGTCATCGCGGTCAAACCCCGTCACCTATCTGAAAGCTTATGATGAAATCAGAAAATTGTTCTCTGAATTGCCCGGCGCAAAATACCAGGGATTTAAACCCGCTCATTTTTCGTTTAACATTGACGGAGGTCGGTGTGAGGAATGTGAGGGCGAAGGTGAAATCCATGTTGAAATGCAGTTTATGGCCGATGTGAACCTGGTTTGTGAAAGTTGCCAGGGAAAACGGTTTAAGGATGAAATCCTTGAAGTGGAATACCGCGGAAAAAATATCTTCGATATTCTCGAAATGACAGTGAATGAAGCGATCGAATTTTTTGGCAACGGGAAAAGCAGCACGGAAAAGAAAATAGCACGGAAACTTCAGCCTTTGCAGGATGTAGGACTGGACTATGTCAAGCTTGGGCAAAGTTCATCCACGCTTTCAGGAGGAGAAAGCCAGCGCGTAAAGCTCGCAGCATTTCTCAGCCGGGAAAAAGAGGCTTCCACGCTGTTTATTTTTGACGAACCAACCACCGGACTTCATTTTCACGACATCAGCAAACTGCTGGATTCGTTCAATGCGCTTATTTCCAGAGGCCACAGCATTATTGTGATTGAGCATAATCTGGATGTGATCAAGTGCGCCGATTGGGTTATTGATCTCGGCCCCGACGGAGGAAAAAACGGCGGAGGTATCCTTTTTGAAGGCACGCCGGAGGGTCTGGCCAGGCTGAACAAATCATACACCGGACAGGCACTTGCTGCAAAACTGTGAAAGATGGTTTTTATTATTTAGAATGGATATTAATACATCAAGCTTAAAATACCTATCTTTACACACTGCAAGTGGAATTTGGACAGGACTGGAATGGTGAAAGACTTCTTTTCTTTATTCCCACGTAAACGTTTAAGCCGTAAGAGACAATTAGCAAGATGTCGTGACTTGTTGATACAATTGGCATGGATTATTTATTAAAAAAATGAATTTAAATCACTCTTTTCATATTCCCGTTATGGGACTGGCCTATACAGTGGACACGCCGGTTAAGGTGGCACACTTAGGCATCTCGTCGGTCATCTCGATTGTCGATGACTTTCTGATTGAGAAAATGCGCGAATTTTACAGTCGTAAGCTAAACCTCCCATTTAATGAAATATCCGTCAGAACGGATGATTTCAGGGCAAGACGCATCACAGAATATCTGAATCTGGTCGATGAAATCGTCACCCGCAAATACGAGGAGCTCATCGAGAATTTTCAACAGAAGGGAAGCGAACTGGAACGATATTTCGAACTGTTGCCCGATGCTGCAAGTATCCGTGAGAAATTCAACCACATGATCCAGGGTAAAAGCCTCAATGACATCAAAAACTGGTTGCGCTCAAACGTTAAACCGGGAAGTATTGATGTGAATATCATGACCAAACTGGATAAGACGAATTACAAAGGACAAGAGGCCCTGCCCATCGAATTCAATGACGCACACGCTGCTCTGCGCGGTTTTGCCAACAGCACACTGTCTTCCGCGTTGGTGCTTTCGGCAGGCATGAGCCCGCGTCTTTACAGCTATCTTGAGAACTTCGAGGATTTCTATCCCGATCAGGATGGCAATCTGAAGAAGAGAATCATTCTGAAAGTGAGCGACTACCGCTCTGCCCTGATCCAGGGACGCATGCTGGCAAAAAAAGGAATCTGGGTTTCTGAATACCGTGTAGAATCAGGCTTAAATTGCGGCGGACATGCTTTCGCGTCTCAGGGATTCCTGCTGGGCCCGATCCTGCACGAATTCAGCGAAAAACGAAGAGAACTGATTGATGCCGTGGTTCCCGTTTACAAACAAGCCCTTCAGGAGAAAGGAAAAAATGTCCCGCAGTCTCCCGAAATTAAAGTGACTGCACAGGGAGGCGTGGGAACTAACGAGGAGCATCAGTTTATGCTGGAAGAATACCAGCTCGATAGCATTGGATGGGGAACTCCTTTTTTATTGGTGCCTGAAATCTGCAATATTGACCAGGAGAGCCTGGAACTCCTGAAAAATGCAGGGGAAGATGATGTTTATCTGAGTGAAGCCTCTCCGCTAGGCGTTCCTTTTAACAACGTCAGAAACTCAAGCCAGCAAAAGCAGATCCAAAAATTTATCAGCGACGGGAAAATGGGATTCCCCTGTACAAAGCGCTTTCTCACCTTCAATACGGAATATACAGACCGGCCCATTTGCACCGCATCAAGTCAGTTTCTGAAATTAAAGGTCGCTGAGATAAAAGCCAGCCACCTGACCGAAGAGGAACAACAGCGGGAAATCAGCCTGCGGCTGGAAAAGGAATGCCTGTGTGAAGGATTGACTACAACAGGTTATATTGCAAACGGGATGATCCCTGAATATAAACGAACCGGTGTGAGTATTTGCCCCGGTCCGAATATCGCGTATTTCAGAGAGGTGGTCTCTCTAAAGAAGATGGTAGCCCATATTTATGGAAGCGAGAACCTGCTGAAGGGAATTAAACGGCCTAACCTGTTTATTAAGGAACTGGAAATGTATACCAGCTACCTGGAAAACAAACTCGGACAGTTCGATCATGAAACAGATAAAAAGCAGGTGGCTTATTATCGGGCATTTCGTGAAAACATGTTGGACGGTGTTTCCTATTATAGAGAGCTTTTCATGAAATACGGAGAAAAAATGAAGGAAATGAAGGAAGATATTTTTGCCTTGCTTGAAAACTATAGCCGGAAACTTGAACTTCTTCAGATTTGAAGCGCTGCCTGACCAGGTAAAATTTTACACACGCAGAAAAATTCCAGGATGACAGCGAATTCAAAAAAAATAAATCCGGATACGGTCCGGCGGCTCCATTCTCAGAATCCCGGCATAGTGACGCAGGCCATTGAAGAAATACGGGAAGGAGGGCACGCAGATTACCTCCCGGTACTGCTCGAACTCCTGCATTCGACAACAAACGCAGATATAAAAAAGAGTATTGCGGGCCTGCTGTCTGAACTCAAACACCGCGACGCAATCCCAATCCTGGTGAATGCAATTCAAAACCAACGGTATACCGGCGAGCTTCCGCTCATCGTTTCTGCCTGCTGGGAGAACGGACTTGATTACTGCGAATACCTGCCGGTCTTTGTTGATCTGGTCCTCGGGAAGGACTTTGTTGTTGCCTTTGAAGCCTATACAGTAATCACAAGCATGAGCGGAAAGATATCCCGGTCAATCCGTGAAAAGGAAAGCCTGAAAATAGAAGAAGCACTCCGCAACCGGAATGATGATAAGCAGGACCTCTTAAATGACCTGCTGGATTTCCTTATAGAACTGGAACAAGGCATAGAACCGGGCTTCTGAAAGAACTCGAAAGACACAAGAACGAAGAACTTCACGGTCGCCGATGTCTGTCTGAATACTCTGGTTCACCTTACTCTTTATGCGAGAAATAGCGCATAAACTGAGAACGTTCATACAGCATCGGATCGCTGATCCGTGCATAGGACAACCGGCCCCTGAAATCATCAAGCGTGTTGAAATTCCATTTCCGCATAAAATCATCCAGGTCCTGAAGCATTCCGGCAATTACCTGCGATCCGTGAATATAAACAGATGAGCAAACCTGCACCACCCTTGCTCCTGCCAGTAACTGTTTCATGACTGCTTCTCCGTCATGAATACCGGTCGACGCTGCAATCTCAAGCTGTGGCAAAGCGGCGCTTACAATTCCGATCCAGCGCAGGGAACGCCTGATGTCGGCAGGGCTGCTGAGAACTTCCGAAGCCGACAGTTCCAGTTTGTTAATGTTAATGTCAGGTTCGTAAAAACGGTTAAACATGGTCAATCCGTTTGCTCCGCAGGCCATCAATTTTTCGGACATCGTGATCAGGCTGGTGAAATAAAAACCGATTTTCATAGAGACCGGGATACTGACCTCTTTCTTCACAGCTAAAAGGATATCGGTATAAAGCTTCTCAGTCTGTTCAGGCGATTCGTTGCGCCGGGTCGGAACAAAAAACACGTTCAACTCAAGGGCATCTGCTCCCGCCGTTTCAAACTCCCTGGCAAAGCTGGTCCATTGTTTGGATGATGTACAATTAATACTCGCAATAACGGGGATCTGAACTTCCTGCTTAGCCTGTTTCAACAAATTCAGGTGCTCCTCAACCGAATGATGACGGGTATAATTCCAGATATAATCTTCCGCTTCCGGATAAAGATTTTGAGGATCGGTGTTGATCAGGTGGCTGACCTCACTGTTGATCTGTTCCTCAAAAAGTGATTTTAGCACCACTGCTCCTGCACCTGCCTTTTCCAGCCTTTTTATCTTTTCGACACTGCCTGTAAGCCCGGAACTGGCGACAATTACCGGATTTTTTAGTTTTAAACCTAGATAGGTTGTTTCAAGCTTTCCCATGATATCCTTATAAATTGTAAAAATGTAAAATTGTAAAAAGCAAAGGGCAAAGCGCTTAGCGCATAGCGGAAACCGAAAACAGATTTCTATTATCTTCTTACCTTGTGTCTTACTATTAACGACTACATACTCCCGTAATCCCTTTCTCCGAAAATCAGGCTTCCGACACGGATCATCGTACTTCCTTCCTCAACAGCAATCGGATAATCGCCCGACATTCCCATTGAAATTTCTGAAAAAGATTCCTGTCCGCCAAAAAATCTTTCTTTAAGTTGTTCAAAAATATTTTTTAGTAACCTGAATTCTTTCCTTATCTGACTTTCATCGTCGGTATAAGTGGCCATTCCCATAACTCCGCATACCTCAATGAAACCGAGTGCGCCGTACTCTGCCGACGACAAAATATCAACCGCCTCCGGCAGGTCCAGTCCAAACTTGGATTCTTCCTCCGCAATATGAAACTGAAGCAGACATTTTATTTTTCGGTTATTCCTTTTTCCCTCCTTGTCAATTGACTTCAATAATTTAAATGAATCCACACTGTGGATCAAACTGATAAAAGGAGTGATCTGTTTTACTTTATTGGTTTGCAGATGTCCGATAAAATGCCATTGAACATCGGGAGGCATCTGTTGATATTTTTCGATTAGTTCCTGTACCTTATTTTCGCCAAAAACCCGTTGCCCTGCTGCATAAGCTTCCATGAGCTCCGCTGCCGGCCTGGTTTTTGAAACAGCCACCAGGCACACTCCTCTGCTTGTTTGTTCCTTTATTTTCTTAATTTGATCTGCAATACCCATCTTGTACGTTTGTTTTGCAAAACTACAAAAGCCTCAGAAACGAGCTATTATTTTCAGGCTTTTTTCTTTACCTGCCAGTGCTTTGCCTGCTCTTCTCCGCCCGGGTTTGTGCAGAATATAGCCGTTTCTTATCTTTACCTTCCATGGAGCGGGAACTGAGACAGATTATTTCAAGGATGAATGACATGGGAAAGCAAAAGCAGCCGTTTGTTTTCCTGCTCGATTTTGATCTGAAGCATCCTTTGCTTTTCAACTGGGAGGACAGCAATCAAAAGTTACTCTGGAAAACGCCGCGCTACAGCAACTTTAACGCGCTCTCCCACATCAGGCAAATCGGGAAGTGGCAGGTGGAACCGGTTTCCTCGGAACGCTACCGGCTTGCATTTGGTCAGGTCATGGCGCACATCCTTAAGGGCAACACGTACCTGCTAAATCTGACTATGCCCAGCACGGTTCAATCCGATCTGGAACTGGAGGACCTGCTGTACTGCAGCCAGGCACCCTATCAGGTACTGTTAAGGGAAAGCTTTTTATGCTTCTCACCTGAGATATTTATACGTATCGAAAACGGCCGGATATCTTCCTTCCCGATGAAAGGGACTGTCGATGCAGCCATCCCTGAAGCAGCTTATCTGCTAAGAAACGACCGGAAGGAACTGGCAGAACACGCAACCGTCGTCGACCTGATCCGGAATGATCTGAGCATGGTTTCCGAAAATGTGGAGGTAGCCCGTTTTTGCTACCTCGATGAAATCCGGTCAAATAACAGAAGTCTGCTTCAGATGAGCTCTGAAATCACCGGAATCCTGCCCAATGACCACCTGGAACATTTGGGAGATATCATTTTACGTTTGCTTCCCGCAGGATCCATATGCGGAGCTCCGAAACAGAAAACGGTGGAGATCATCCATTCGGTTGAAAACTACGATCGGGGGTATTACACCGGCGTATTCGGCATTTTTGACGGCTCCGCAGTCGATAGCTGCGTTTTGATTCGCTACCTCGAAAAACAGCAGGGACAATTCATTTACAAAAGCGGCGGAGGAATAACCCATTCCAGCAGTTGCACCAAAGAATATCAGGAACTCATAAATAAAATATATGTGCCGGTTGCTTGAAACGATCAGACTTGAAAACGGAATATTGCAGAACATCTTCTATCATAACCGCAGGATGAACGCTTCCAGAACTGAGCTGTTTAACACGTCAGACAGTATTCAGCTCGAAAAGGAAATCACCGTTCCCGAAGAGTTAAAAAGAGGCTTATACCGTTGCCGGGTCGTTTATGGCAGCGTCATTGACCAAATTGAGTTTCTGCCACTGAGTCCGAAAAATTTCGAGCGATTAAAAATAGTACATGATAACCTGATCGACTATCACCTGAAATTCGCTGACCGTTCGGGGCTGGAGAAACTGTTTTCGCTACGCGAAAAGGCAGATGAAATTATCATTGTCAGGAACGGGCTGGTTACCGACTGTACCATCGGCAATCTGGTCTTCGACGACGGCAACGGCTGGCTCACCCCCGCCACTCCGTTGTTAAACGGTACACAAAGGCAGGCTTTACTGGACAAAAAACTAATCAAAGAAGCAGAGATCACTGAACGGAACCTCCCCCACTTTCTGCAGGCCGGGATCATCAATGTATTTTTTGATTTGAAAAATATGCCACGTGTAAAAATTACAGATATTTTTTAGTGTCGCCACCGACTACAAAACATCTGAATGGCAAATAGTTGCCACCACAAGAACGTTCTCTAGCCATGTAAAATGCAATATTTTTTCTATGAATAAAGGAGAAACAGTTTTTTTATTACTTCATTTTTGTATTTTTCGACAAAATTAAAAACTAAAAACTAGAATAGTCAGTGCCTAAGCAGGCCTGTTGAAAAGGAGGATAATAACATGACGACCAGCAGTAAACCAAGAATTATTAAAGATTACGAAAAACTTGAAGAGTCGATTAAAGAACAAATAAAACTGGTCTATCCGAATGGTTTTAGCCAACACCTGATCACCTTTACCAATAAGGATGGTTTGCTGGTCAGTGCGCTGCCGTTTGAAACAGATGAAAAATATTATCTGGTAAGGATGACTTCTCAGGAAGCGATCGATATTATCAGCGAAGATGACGATTATGATGATGAGGGTACGCTGAAAGATGAGTCTCGGGAAGCCTATGAAGATAAATATGCTGATCTTGATTATGTCCCTGATAACATTGAAGAAGAGGAGGATGATTCTTCATACGATGACGACGACGACGATGCGGGAGATGACGACGACGATGATGAAGCAGGAGAAGAGGAAGAAGACTTGTAAACGATAAAAACAAACCCCGGAAGGTGACTTCCGGGGTTTGTTTTTATTAAATACCTGTTCATTCGTCCAGTTTATGGATGACCAGTCCCGAGCGCAGTTTAGGCTCGAACCAGGTTGTTTTGGGGGGCATGATATTACCGCTGTCAGCAATATTGATCAACTGCTGCATGGACACCGGATACAAGGCGAAAGCTACTTTCATGTCACCGCTGTCGACACGCTTCCGCAACTCTTCCAGGCCTCGGATTCCGCCAACAAAATCAATGCGTGCTGAAGTTCTGAGATCGTCGATATTGAAAACAGGCGTCAATACCTGTTGCGACAGAATGGTTACATCCAGTACACCTATGGGATCCTGATCATCGAAGGTACCTTCACGGGCATTCAGGCGGTACCAGTTCCCGTTCACGTACATGCTGAATTCATGCAGACGTGAGGGTTTAAAGACGGCAGTACCCTTTTTTTCAATCTCAAATGAAGCGTTTAGCTTTCCGATCAGTTCGTCTTCGCTTAATCCGTTGAGGTCTTTGATCAGCCGGTTATAGTCCAGTATCTGCAACTGGTTATCCGGAAAGTGGACGGCCATGAAGTAATTGTAAGATTCCTTTCCTGTATGGTGAGGATTCTGCGCCTTTCGCTCCAACCCGATACGGGCGGCGGCAGCAGTCCGGTGATGTCCGTCTGCGACATAAGTAAATGGTACCCGGGTAGCAAAAAGCTGTTCGATTTGCTGATTGACCTCAGGGTTCGTAACCGGCCAGAAATGATGTCCAAAACCATCTTCAGCAACAAAATCATACTCTGCAGGCTCGTTTTTTACAATCGATTCAACGAGGCGGTCAATTTCAGGAACAGCTTTGTAAGAAAAGAAAACCGGTTCGATATTCGCGTTTAAATAACGGGTGAGCACCATGCGGTCTTCCTCTTTATCAGGACGGGTTAATTCGTGTTTTTTGATGATACCATTGAGATAATCCTCACAGGATGCCGCCCCGACGATACCATGCTGGGTCCTTCCATTCATGGTTTGGGCATAGATATAAAAACGGGCTTCCCCGTCTTCTCTCAGCCAGCCCTTCTGCTGAAAAGCTTTAAAATTTTCAACAGCCTTGTTATAGACCGTTTCGGAATGGGTGTCTGTATCTGCGGGACAATCAATTTCTGCCCGCGTAATGTGCAGTAAGGAATTTTCTTTTCCTGCAGCCATTTGTGCCGCTTCCCGGGAATTCATAACATCATAGGGAAGGCATGCCAGATCCCTGACAATCTCCTTCGGAGGACGAAGTCCTTTAAATGCCTTTATTTTTGCCATAGATAAACTGTAAAATTGTCAAATTGTAAAATTAGGAAGAACAAAACCAACACCTAACGGCTAATCGCTTCCTGTCTGACTACCGGTTTACCCGGAACGTATCATCTCCACGTTCAAAGAAAGCAATGATCTGCTCTGCCGCGGCCACACCGGCATTGGTATTGGCCTCTTCGGTCTGTGCCCCTATTTTTTTGGGAGTAAAAAAGTAACGGCCCGTGAATTTTTCGCGAAAAACGGCCTCACAGTCCGGAACAATATCCGACAGATACTTTACGTCAGTCCTTTCTTCCATGAACGAGCAGAGATCTCCCTCGTTAATCACCTCTTTCCGTGCCGTATTGATGAGAAGAGCACCCTTTTTCAAATGTTTCAGAATGTCTGCGCTTACCGAACCGACGTGTTCGCCGCGCGCCGGAACGTGTATGGAAACAATGTCCGACGCCGCATACAATTCTTCGAGCGATGCGGTAACATTAATTCCTTCCGAAACAGCTTGTGCCTTGCTGTGGCGGGTATAAACAACGACCCTCATCCCCATGCCGTGTGCTATCCGGTTAACATTGCGGGCGACATAACCATACCCGTGAAGCCCGAGCGTCCGTCCGCGAAGCTCGCCGCCGGTTTTGCCGCCGAAGAATTCCCTGATTCCATATAGAGCAAGGCCAACAGCCAGTTCGGCAACGGCATTTGCGTTTTGTCCGGGTGTGTTCATAACCACAATACCCCTCCGGCTTGCATAGGCCGTGTCTATATTATCATAGCCTGCCCCTGCACGGACGACTATTCTAAGCTTTCCTGCGGCATCTATTATTTCCTTTTCAACCAGATCACTCCGGACGATCAGTCCTTCGGCATCAGCGACTGCTTTCTTCAGCTCATCTTTGGAGGTGTAATTTTCAAGCAAACTAAATTGATAGCCGGCCTGATTGAAGACATCCGATATTTGTTTAACAGCCTCTGTAGAAAAAGACTTTTCTGTTGCCAGTAATACTTTCCTCATACTTCCCTGTTTTAAACATCTGTCCTGCTGCTGCAGAAATCGTAAAAAAATACCTTTCCTGTGAAAACAGAAATGCTTCAGCTATCTGCTTTCACAGGAATATGCCCGATTTACATCAGTGAGCGGCTTCGAATTCATTCATCGCATCAACCAGGGCCTGCACGCTTTCGATGGGTAAAGCATTATAAATGGAAGCTCTGAAACCGCCAACAGAACGGTGCCCTTTTAATCCAACCATTCCCTTTGAATTGGCAAAGGCAAGAAAATCTTTTTCCAGATTCTCATATCCCTCAGCCATCACAAAAGTCACATTCATTCGTGACCGATCCTCAACGGCAGGAACAGTTGGAATAAACAGTTTATTACGGTCCAGTTCTGCATACAACAGATCGGCTTTTGCAATATTGACCTTTTCAATTGCTTCAACGCCGCCCAGCTCCTTCAGCCAAATCAGGGTCTGCAACGCCGCAAAGACCGGAAGTGTTGAAGGTGTATTAAACATCGATTCACCTTTAATGTGAACCTGGTAATCAAGCATAGTGGGAATTGGACGCCCAGTTTTGCCGAGAGCCTCATTCTTTACAATGACCAGCGTAGCCCCTGAAGGGCCAAGATTTTTCTGGGCACCGGCATAAATAAGATCATATTTTGAAACATCCACCGGACGGCTGAAGATGTCGGACGACATGTCACCAACCAAAGGAACATTCACCACCGGATCAACTTTCAATTCGGTTCCGAAAATAGTATTGTTGGTTGTAATGTGCAGGTAATCCACATCAGCAGGGACTGTATATGATTTGGGAATATAATTGAAGTTTTTGTCTTTAGAAGAAGCTACCTCGACCACCTCACCAAAAAAAGCTGCCTCTTTCATAGCTTTCGAAGCCCATACACCCGTATTGAGATAGGCGACTTTCGATTTGAACAGGTTGTAAGGAGCCATCAGAAACTGAAGACTGGCGCCGCCCTGCAAAAACAAGACCGAATAACCTTCAGGCACTTTCAGCAATTCTTTTACGAGTGCAATAGCCTCATCCATCACCGCGATAAACTCCTTTTCACGGTGCGAAATTTCCATAACTGAAAGCCCGGTACCGGCAAAATTGAGCGCTGCTTCGGCAACTTTTTGTTTAGTGAATTCGGGTAAGATTGAGGGTCCCGCATAAAAATTATGCTTCTTCATGGTGTATTTATTTTAGGTTTTAAATTATTTAGCAAAAATGCAATTAATCATTTAAAAAATGGAATTTCGTTCCATAATTTATTGCAGTAGCTCATAAATCTTTTCAACCCCTTTACGACTCAGTTTACACAGACCAGCTCCCGGTTTTTATAAATAGGGATCACCTCCGTATAATCCAGCCCAAGGCAAAATTCGATACAATCGTCCAACCCTTTTTCGGCCAATCGTTCCTTTTGTGCGGCCTTCTGCATATAACCGTTCAGGTCATTTTCGGCTATCTGCCACAAATCGACCGAAGCAGTTACCGCATCACAAATGGAGTGAAACCGTCCGGATGCCAATAGTTTTTGGGATAAGGCGCCTGCAAAAATGAAATCTTCAAGGCTGAAGCGATCCTTCCACGACGCACAAAAAATCAGTACCGGTGCCCTTTGTTCGGTTAACCACCGGCTCAGGGCGGTGAGGTTAAGGAAAGATCCGATTACCACAGCTTTTGAATGACTGGCCATCTGAATACAACGGGTACCGTTGGTCGTGGAATAAACGATTTCCTTTCCTTTCACCTTATCGGCCGTAAAGTTAAACGGAGAATTTCCAAAATCGGCAAAATCGAGGACATATCCGTCGCGTTCGGACGCAACCAGATATCCCTCCAGCTTTTTTTGTCTGGCCTCCTCCACCGTGGAGACCGGGATGATCCGTTTCACCTGATTATGAAAAGCGGTGCATATGGCCGACGTAGCCCGGAAAATATCGACCACAACAACGATATTTTCGTCACTGGCATGTTTGGGGTAGATCGCCGGCGAGATGCAGGTCTCCAAACGAAGCTGAGCGTTGATCATTCTTCTAAATCTGTTTGCCGCAAAGATAATTGAACAAATACAATAAAAAAGATGTTTCAGTCGTCTTATTGTCCGTTGATGAAAGGCATTTTTACGATGGTTGCCTTCAGCAACTTATTCCGGACCCGGATAAAGATCTCCGTACCGAATGCCGAATAGGCTTTGGCAATATAGCCCATTCCGATGCCCTTATTTAGTACCGGCGACTGTGTTCCTGAAGTTACGTGGCCAATGATATCCCCGGCTGCGTCGGTCAGTTCATATCCGTGGCGCGGTATACCCCTGTCAACCATTTCGAAACCTCTCAGTGTACGGTTGACACCTTCTGATTTCTGCACCGACAAATATTCTTTGTCGATAAAGACATTCTTATCATTGAATTTGGTGATCCAGCCGAGACCCGCTTCTATAGGCGAGGTGGAGTCGTCAATATCGTTTCCGTAAAGACAGTAGCCCATTTCCAGACGTAAGGTGTCGCGGGCACCCAGGCCGATCGGTTTTATTCCGGCTTCCGCTCCTGCTTCAAAAATGGCCTGGTAGATTTTTTCTCCTTCTTTATTGTCAAAATAAAGCTCAAAGCCGCCCGCACCGGTATAACCCGTTGCTGAAATAATCACCTGGTTTACACCCGCAATCGTACCGGTAACGAAGGTATAATAGCTGATTGAACTCAGGTCGGTATCGGTAAGCTTTTGCAAAACTAACGACGCCTTCGGTCCCTGTATTGCCAGTTGTCCGGTCCGGTCGGAAGCATTTTCGAGTACCGCCCCAAATCTGTTTTGGGAAACCAGCCAGTCCCAATCCTTTTCAATATTCGAGGCGTTAACCACCAGTAAATACTGACCGGGGCCAAAATAGTATACAAGCAGGTCGTCGACGATGCCGCCTTTGCCGTTTGGAAAACAGGAGTACTGAGCCTGTCCGGGAGTCAGCGCGGTAATATCATTGCTGGTCACATACTGAACCAAATCAGCGGCTCCAGGCCCTTTCACCCATATCTCCCCCATATGGGAAACGTCAAATACGCCAACGCCCTCGCGGACTGTCAGATGCTCGTCTTTTATACCACTGAATTCCACAGGCATTTCAAAACCTGCAAATTCGACCATTTTACCACCGGCATTCCGGTGTATCTGATTAAATACGGTCTTCTTCATGTACGAATAAATTTTTAAAAGCCCGAAAGAAGCTGTCGTCCTGCAAACGATACGCTTCTTCAGCAGCTGTTCTGTTTTTCCGAGTTCAAAAATAAAAGTTCAAAGATCATAAAAATAAAGAATAACCATCAATGAAATGCTGAATAATATCATAAGCAGTGTGAGAATAAGCTTGTTCTGTATTTAATATTTTTTATTATTATTGCATCGCAAATACCTCCATACCTCATGAGTACGCAACGAATTACCGATCTTAGTTATCTGAAGGAAATAACAGGCGGAGAGACCGCGATTATGAAAGAATTCATTGAATTATTTTTGGAACAGATCCCCGAATTCAGAAATGAACTGCGCATTCACCTGCAAAACCGGCAATGGAACGAACTTGGGAAAACGGCACATAAGGCAAAATCGTCTGTAATGACTTTCGGATTGAACGATCTGGGTTTACATTTAAAGCAACTCCAGATCAAGACCCAACAACTCACTGATGTTGATTCTTTCCCGGCAGATGTTGAAACATTTGAAGAGATTATCACAACTGCGGAACAGGAGTTAAGAGAAGATCTTAAGAATCTGCAAAAATAGAAGAGGCGCCGGAAGCGCCTCTTCTATTTTTATAGCTGTTTGAATTTTAGTTCATCGTCTTCCATGACAATTTCGATTGACTGATTTGCTGAAACCTTGCCCGAAAGCAGTTCGCGGGAAAGCTCATTCAGAACGTACTTTTGCAGCAGCCTGTTTACCGGCCGGGCACCATACTGCGGATCGTAACCCACCGACGCAATCCAGTTCACGGCCTCGTTCGAAATGCTCAACTTCAGATTCTGGTTACCCAAACGTTTAATGATACGTTCAAACTGAATCCGGACAATCTGTTTCATGTCTTCCCTTGTCAGCGGCGTAAACATGATTGTTTCATCAATGCGGTTCAGAAATTCGGGACGTATCGTCCTGCGGAGCAATTCAAAAATAGCAGTGCGTGTCTGTTCAAAAATTTCTCCTCTGTTTTGCTCATTCATCTTTTCAAAACCTTCCTGAATCAGATGCGAGCCCAGATTGGAAGTCATGATGATGATGGTATTCTTAAAATTTGCAACCCGTCCCTTGTTGTCAGTCAGCCGGCCGTCGTCGAGCACTTGCAACAGAATATTGAAGACATCAGGGTGAGCCTTTTCAATTTCATCAAACAGGATCACGGAATAAGGTTTATGCCTGACTGCTTCGGTCAGTTGTCCACCTTCATCATACCCCACGTATCCCGGAGGGGAGCCGATTAATCGCGTCACCGAAAACTTCTCCTGATATTCCGACATGTCGATCCGGGTCATCATGTTTTCATCGTCAAACAAGTATTCGGCCAACGCTTTTGCAAGTTCGGTTTTCCCTACCCCTGTTGTTCCAAGGAAGATGAAGGAACCGACCGGACGTTTTTCATCCTGAAGCCCGGCTCTGCTTCGGCGTACGGCATCGGCCACAGCACCTATGGCTTCATCCTGCCCCACAACCCGTCTGTGCAGTTCCTCCTCCAGATGAAGCAGTTTTTCGCGCTCGCTCTGCATCATTTTCGCTACCGGAATGCCGGTCCAGCGGGCAACTACTCCGGCTATATCTTCCGAATCAACCTCTTCCTTGATCAGTGATTGTCCTTTTATTTCTCTTAATTCTTTCTGTAAACGGACGATCTCTTCTTCCGCATCCTTAATTTTTCCGTAGCGGATTTCTGCCACGCGTCCATAATCGCCTGAGCGTTCGGCCTGCTCAGCTTCGAATTTCAGGTTTTCTATTTCCGTTTTATTTTGCTGAATGCCGTTTAACAACGATTTTTCCATCTCCCATTGGGCACGGTAACGTGACTGGTCTTCCTTCAGATTGGCAATTTCCTTACTCAGAGAGGCTAATTTGACTTCATCCTTTTCCCGCTTAATCGCTTCCCGTTCAATTTCAAGCTGCTTGATTTTGCGTTCGATCTCATCCAGTTCTTCCGGAACAGAGTCCATTTCCAGTCTCAGTTTTGCTGCCGCTTCATCCATCAGGTCGATGGCTTTATCGGGCAAAAAGCGATCGGTGATGTACCGCTGTGACAACTCCACCGCTGCGATAATCGCATTATCCATAATCCTCACCCGGTGGTGATTTTCATATCGCTCCTTTAGCCCGCGCAAAATCGAAATGGCACTCAGGGTATCAGGTTCATCGACCATCACCACCTGAAAGCGGCGCTCCAACGCTTTGTCTTTCTCAAAGTACTTCTGGTATTCATTCAGGGTAGTCGCGCCAATGGCTCTTAGTTCACCGCGTGCCAGGGCCGGTTTCAGAATATTGGCGGCATCCAGTGCTCCTTCACTTTTACCTGCACCAACCAGCGTATGGAGTTCGTCGATAAACAGGATGATTTCGCCGTCCGACTGGATTACCTCGTTCACCACAGCCTTCAGCCGTTCTTCAAATTCGCCTTTATACTTCGCACCCGCAATCAACGATCCCATGTCGAGCGAGAACAACTGCTTTGTTTTCAGGTTCTCAGGCACGTCGCCCCGGACAATACGGTGAGCCAGCCCTTCGGCAATAGCCGTTTTGCCGGTACCCGGTTCTCCGATTAACACCGGATTGTTTTTGGTACGTCTTGTCAGGATCTGGAGCACCCGCCTGATCTCTTCATCCCGCCCGATTACCGGATCAAGCTTCCCGCTTCTCGCTCTTTCGTTGAGATTAATGGCAAAACGGTTTAATGAGTTAAACCTGTCTTCGGCAGTCTGCGTGTCAGCCTTCGCTCCTTTACGAAGCTCTGCAACTGCGGCTTCCAGATCTTTTTTGTTCATCCCGCTGTCTTTCATCAGCGCAGCGACGGTACCTCCGGCTTCAAGAAGTGCCATCAGAATGTGTTCGACAGAAACAAACTGGTCACCCATTTTATGGGAAACATCAATCGACTTCTGCAGTGTTTTATTGGAATCAGCCGACAGGTACTGTTCACCTCCCGAAACCTTGGGATAAGACTCGATGACCCGGTCGAGCGCCTGCTGAAAAACAGAAATATTGACCCCGAGTTTTTTCAGCAAAAACCCGGTTACATTTTCAGCAGCATGAACAAGCCCTTTTAAAATATGGCCGGTTTCAATGGCTTGCTGTTGCCGCGCCTGTGCAACCTCAAAAGCATGTTGCAGTGCCTCCTGCGACTTGATTGTAAAATTATTGAAGTTCATATCTCCTTGTATCTAATTGTTTCCGTAAAGCGTTCCTTTTCGTGCACTTCGACCTGGAACAGCATATCTATCTGTCAAAGAACTTACCAAACGGCCTGCCGGTGGTTTTCTTCGGACAAATTGTCGGTAGATTGGAAATAATTATGAGAAATAGTCAGATAGCAGCATGAATGGCATAAAAAAAGGATGGCGTTGCCATCCTCTTCTCTAAACTTAACCAAACCTATCTCTATGAAAAATTATGCATTGACTAATGATACAAAGGTAGGGCATCAAAGGGTTAAGAACATTCAACCAAGGTTAATAAATGTTAATCCTTCTGCCGACTCACAAACCGCCAGCCATTCCGAAAGCAAATAATATTTTCAATGTTACAAACTTTGTGTCAAGTAGTTAAAAACAAAAAACTCACGCTGCACGCAACTATTTACACGGGTATTTCTTTCAGGTTCTAAAAACAATAGCTACATTAGCGATGGAAAATATTTATGGTAATCATTTAACTATCCAAAAAAAAGTTTTATGGCAAAGTATGTCTATACCTTTGGTAACGGTAAAGCCGAAGGAAAAGCAGATATGAAAAACCTCCTCGGCGGGAAAGGTGCAAACCTGGCAGAGATGAATCTGATTGGGGTCCCTGTTCCTCCGGGTTTTACAATCACCACCGAAGCTTGCACCATCTACACGACCCGCGGAAAAGACGCTGTAGCAGAAGCAATTAAAGGCGAAGTTGAAAAAGCTGTCGCCCTGATTGAAGAACTGACCGGTACTGTTTTTGGCGATAAGGATAATCCCTGTCTGGTATCTGTTCGCTCGGGAGCCCGCGTTTCAATGCCCGGAATGATGGACACGGTTCTGAATCTGGGGCTGAATGATCTCGCCGTTCAAGGCATCGCGAAAAAGTCAGGCAACGAACGTTTTGCGTGGGATTCCTACCGCAGGTTTGTTCAAATGTATGGTGATGTTGTCCTTGGACTCAAGCCTGAAAGCAAAGAGGATATCGATCCTTTTGAGGCGATTATGGAGAAGCTTAAAGAAGAAAGAGGCATTGAGCTCGACACGGACTTTACCACAGCCGATTTGAAATTGCTGGTTATCCGGTTTAAAGAAGCGGTATTGCGGAATACGGGTAAAAGCTTTCCTGACGATCCGTGGGAACAGCTATGGGGTGCCGTCTACGCTGTTTTTGACAGTTGGATGAATGACCGTGCCATTTACTACCGCAAAATGAATAATTTCCCGGCAGAATGGGGAACGGCAGTCAATGTTCAGGCCATGGTATTCGGGAATATGGGTGCAAGCTCTGCCACAGGTGTTGCCTTTACCCGCGATGCCGGAAGTGGAGAGGACCTGTTTAACGGTGAATATCTGATTAATGCCCAGGGTGAAGATGTGGTTGCCGGAATCCGGACACCTCAACAAATCACCCTTGAAGGAAGCAGACGTTGGGCAAACCTGACAGGGGTCTCGGAAGAAGAGCGAAAAGCAAACTTTCCTTCGCTGGAAGAAACCATGCCTTCGTTATTCGACCAGCTTATGACTGTTCAGGCGAATCTGGAAGCGCATTATAAAGATATGCAGGACATTGAATTTACCATTCAGGAAGGTAAATTGTGGCTCCTGCAGACCCGTAACGGTAAACGCACCGGTTCAGCGATGGTGAAAATAGCCGTCGACATGCTGGAACAAGGAATTATCAGCGAGGAGACTGCGCTGCTGCGCATCGAACCGAATAAACTGGATGAGTTGCTCCATCCGGTATTTGAAGCGGAGGCCATCAAAAATGCCACTGTCCTGGCAAAGGGGCTTCCTGCATCGCCAGGCGCTGCGACTGGTCAGATCATTTTCTTTGCAGATGAAGCTCAAAAATATGAAAATACCATTCTGGTCCGCATTGAAACTTCGCCCGAAGACCTTGAAGGAATGAACATCGCCCGGGGCATCCTCACCGCCCGCGGCGGAATGACTTCGCATGCTGCTGTTGTCGCCCGCGGAATGGGTAAATGCTGTGTGTCGGGAGCAGGAGCCGTTAAAATAGACTATAAAAACCGGACGATGGATGCCTCCGGAAAAACATTCCGTGAGGGCGACTGGATCTCCCTGAACGGATCAACCGGTGAAGTTTATGAAGGAAGAGTTCAAACCAGGATACCCGATATGGGGGGTGACTTCGGAAAACTCATGGACCTGGCGGATAAATTCACCCGTATGTCGGTCCGCACCAACGCGGATACTCCGAACGACGCAAAAGTAGCCCGGGAATTCGGTGCAAAAGGAATTGGGCTTTGCCGTACTGAACACATGTTTTTTGAAGGCGAACGCATTAAGGCGATGCGTGAAATGATCCTTTCCGCAACCAGGAATGAACGGGAGAAGGCCCTGTTAAAATTGCTGCCCTACCAAAGAAGTGACTTTGAAGGAATTTTTGAAGCCATGGAAGGCTTTGGAGTGACCGTCCGGTTGCTGGATCCGCCACTGCACGAATTTGTACCTCATCAGCAGGCCACTCAGAAAGAGTTAGCCCGTGAAATGGGTATTTCAATTGAAATGGTAAAATTGAAAATTGCCGAGCTGGAAGAATTCAATCCCATGCTGGGCCACCGTGGATGCCGTCTGGGTATCAGCTATCCGGAAATTACAGCCATGCAGGCGCGGGCAATCATCGAAGCTGCCCTTAACCTGAAAGCAAGAGGCATTGATGCCCGCCCGGAAATTATGGTTCCGCTGGTAGGAACAGTCGCTGAATTAAGAAACCAGGCAGCTGTAATCAGGGAAACGGCCGAAAAAGTCTTTCAGGAAAGAGGCGAACGGATCGACTATCTGCTGGGAACCATGATCGAAATCCCCCGTGCTGCTCTTACTGCTGATCATATCGCCCAGGAAGCTGATTTCTTCTCCTTCGGGACGAATGACCTGACACAGATGACACTCGGATACTCGCGGGACGATGCCGGGAAATTCCTTCCCGATTACCTGAACCATGGTATCCTCAAACAGGACCCGTTCCAGGTACTGGATCAGAACGGGGTCGGCCAACTGGTAAAAATGGGTGTTGAAAAAGGACGCTCCGTCAAGCCGGAATTAAAAGTAGGAATCTGCGGAGAACACGGCGGAGAACCCAGTTCTGTCGAATTTTTCGACCGTGCCGGCCTTAACTACGTAAGCTGCTCACCCTATCGGGTGCCGATTGCCCGCGTTGCTGCCGCCCAGGCCAACATTAAAAACAACCGCTGAAAATAGGTTCGTCCTTTCGAGATAGCAAACCAATGAAGCAATCTGTTCATCAGGAACAGATTGCTTCTTTTTTGTAAACCCGGAACTGAGGTTTTATCCCTTCAGGCTGGCCTCCAGGGTGATTTCCAGTGATGCCAATGCCTGCGAAACCGGGCATCCGTCTTTTGCCGATTTTGCGATCCGCTGAAAGGTTTGTTCATCAATATCATCAATATCCGCCGTTACAGTCAAGTGACTGGAGATGATCTTAAAGCCCGAATCGGTCGAGTCGAGTTTCACTTCAGCCTGTGTTGTTATTTCTTTTGGATCAAAACCTTCCTCTGTCAGCATATTCGAAAAGGCCATTGAAAAACAGCCGGCGTGAGCCGCTCCAATCAGCATTTCCGGATTTGCACCATCTCCGTCGGCAAAACGTGATTTAAAACTGTACGGGAATGAAATTTTACTGTGTTCGAAACTCATTTGTCCGCTACCCTCTTTCAGGTTGCCTTTCCAAACTGCCTGTGATTTGTTAACTTTCATAATCTTGCTGTTTTAATAATATACATACCTCCAATAATTATCCCAATTTATTTTCAACATGAAGGTTATCCGATCGCCTGGCAGGACCGCATAACTGTCAACAAATAACGGCTATACCCAAATAAATATTTTCCTTATCCGACGCATCTGAAAAATTCCTGGTGTGCCCACATGCAGGAGCTGTGTTCATGGATGATCATGAACTGATTAAAAAAAAGGATTCCACCGGAGCAGAACCCTTTTTTACAAATATTTATGAGCTAAAAATCATTTCGTTACCTTAGAGGTTTATATTGATCATGACTGATGGCGGAGCCAGGCGGTAACCGTGATTGTACCGTTCAAATACCAATTCTCCGTATCGATAATATCGCTCACCTCCAACTCTGATTCTCACAGCGTGTGAGGGGATCTCATAGAATATCATGGACCTGGGAACCTGAACCATCACATACCCAACATTTGGATAAAGCTGATAATAATGACCACCATGGAAGTAATAATAACCTCTTTCACATCTCAGGCGAACCGGTGTTTCAGTGAATGAACGATAAACGGTTCCGTATTGCGGATGATGGTAAGTGTACGATTTTCCATTATGGTAGCGGGCATCATGATACGTCTTGTACTTCTTTTTGCCGTTGCCGTAGCGATCATAATCGTAATGCCGGTAAGGATCATGATTCCCGTTATCACTGTACCGGTCATGTCTGTTCTCTTCGTACCGGTTGCCCTGGTACTGGTGTTCGTCATACCGGTATACAGTTTCTTTTCCGGGGCCATGTTTCCCGGATTTTGCGTATGCTTTCCGCTCTTTACTGTGGCTTTTCCCGGAATTTCCAGTAGGTTGCGCTTCTGCATTTAAATTTATAATAACTGTGCCGAGTATCACAAGGAGCGCCGGTTTCAAGTAAAATTTCGCTTTCATGGTTTCAGTTTTTATAAAGTTTAAAAATTAAAAATCAACTGGTTCCGCACACACCGGTAATCAGTTAAACTACAAACATCAAAGTTTGTGCCACAACAATAACACACTCATTAACAATCATATACCACCGAAATGATTATCCAAAACAAAACAAACCTTATCAGTAATATCCAAAAAAACGATTGCCCTCATTCCCCTCGGCACACTGAATTATCAGGCTGCCCGGGTTCAAAGTGAAAATAGATTACTATTTTTGCAAAAATTTTTCAAGGGCGTGGGCAGGATTCTTGCAATTGACTATGGACAAAAACGCGTTGGACTGGCAGTAACAGATCCTTTAAAAATCATTGCGGGCAAACTGGCCACTGTATCAACACATGAGATCTGGGATTTTTTGAAAAATTATTTTCAAAAAGAACAGGTCGATTGCGTTGTAATCGGATATCCGCGCCAAATGAACAATGAGCCATCAGCGGCCGTTCTTTACATCAATCCGTTTCTGAAACGTTTCAGAAGGTTGTATCCGGAAATGCCGTTGGAACTTATTGACGAGCGTTTTACATCAAAACTGGCATTTCAGACCATGATTGAAGCAGGACTGAAAAAAAAAGCCAGAATGAACAAAGATACCATCGATGCGGTTAGTGCAACCATAATCCTGCAATCGTATATGCAACAGCAAAAAAATAGATGATGATATACCCGGTAACAGTTTACGGGGATCCTGTTTTAAGAAAAGTAGCAGAACCCATAGAAAAGGAATTTGAAGGATTGAAAGATCTGATCGACGATATGTTTGAGACGATGTATCGTTCGGACGGTGTCGGCCTGGCTGCGCCTCAGATTGGGAAATCGCTAAGGATCTTTGTGGTCGATGCCTCGGCCAATGCTGATGATGAACCTGAGCTTAAAAATTTCAAAAAAGTGTTCATCAATCCGGACATTCTTGAGCGATACGGAAATTCGTGCGTTATGAATGAAGGCTGCCTGAGTTTGCCGGACATTCATGAAGATATTGCACGCCCCTCCTCTGTAAGGATTAAATACCTGGATGAAAATATGGAAGAACATATCGGGGAGTACAGTGGATTTGCAGCAAGGGTCATTCAGCACGAGTATGATCATCTGGAGGGAATTCTGCTGATAGATCTCATTCTCCCCCTGAAAAAACGCCTCCTTAAGAGCAAGTTGACCGCTATCTCTAAAGGAAAAGTTAAAACTTCCTATAAAATCAATATTCCCGGAAAAAAATAAGCTTCCTTATTCAGGATAATCATTTCGTAAGGAAAACGCGCCTGCTCATAAAAATAGACCGGATTAAAGTAACGGTTCCTTAACTGTTTTCGTAAATCGGGATTAGATGTTTCGCCGTTTAAATAGAGAAACGATGAATTTTTCCCGGAGCTACCCTTTTGTGAGGTTATTGAGTTTCCAGCTTTTTGGTATTTTTATCGCCAACTTTTCACCCGGCCTGGAAAAAATATTTCTCGTGTCACTCCCTGTGTTGCTCATCTGGCTGGCTATTTTGGGCCGGAAGAAGAACTATCCTTTTGGTCTGGTCCATTCATCCGCATTGGCTGTTCTGATTATTATGATCTCGTTTACGGGAGTTCATGATCACCAACACAATGGCCCGGAAATATCGTCTGGGTTACGATCCTTTGAAGCCCGAGTATTGAGCAGACCTGTCGAAAAGACAAACTCGTTTCAGATAGTCACCTGCGTGCTGCAAACCGATTCTTTCACCGTAAAGAAACTAAAACTGAATGTTTATCTTGAAAAAACCAACAAAGCCCGCGGTATTCAGCCAGGCGACCTGATCTACGCAAGGTCTGTCGTCAATGAGATTGGCAACCTGGGTAACCCTTTCGAATTCGACTATCAACGTTACATGTCGCGCAAGCAGATCCGGTACAGCACCTATATTCCGGCCGCGAATTACCGTTTGATCACTGTAAATAACCCGCCTCTGCACATGTCACTTGCACGGCTTCAGGGAAAACTGGTTTCAGAACTAAAAAAGAAATTCAGCAGCGACCCGGCTTTTCAGGTCGTATCGGCCCTTACGCTGGGTTATCGGGATGAGTTGACAAAAGAAACCCAATCGTATTTTATTTCAACGGGTGCCATGCATATTCTTGCTGTTTCAGGATTGCACGTGGGAATGATTTTTATGTTCCTGAGAACAATGCTGGCATTTTTGTGCCGGATGCCTGCCGGGAAAATCCTAAACCTGATCATCATGGCATCCTGCCTTTGGGGATACGCCTTGCTTACCGGGCTTTCACCCTCTGTACAAAGAGCCACTGTCATGTTCTCATTTATTTTAATCGGAAACAGCATAAACAGGCAGGCATCAATTTATAATTCCATTGCGGCCTCTGCCTTTTTCCTGCTCTTTCTCAATCCGGATTTGCTTTTTGATGCAGGCTTTCAACTTTCCTACCTGGCAGTTGTCGGCATTGTATTCTTTTATCCAAGACTAACTGCCCTGTTAACCGTACGCAACCGGATTCTGGATTTTGGGTGGAAATTGATCTGTGTTTCTGTCGCTGCCCAATTAAGCACTTTTCCACTTTCCATCTTCTATTTCCACCAGTTTCCGCTTTACTTCTGGCTGAGTAATTTATTTGTAGTCCCGGCCTCCTCGGTAATTCTTGCCTTAACAGGGACGTTTTTTATCCTGCTTCCTGTCAGCCACCTAAGTTCAATTCTGGCCCAAATTATCTGCACATTGACCGATTTTACACTCAGTATACTCAAAAGGATCGGCGAACTTCCCTTTGCAGTCATCGATAACCAAATGATCTCCTCCGGTCAGTTTTTTTGTTTACTATTGGCCTTGTCATTTTCGATGGCTTTTATTGCTCACAAAAGACACAGCTTCCTCTTTACTGCGTTGTCATTTTTGCTTCTGTTCCAGTTAGCTGGGGTGACTCAAAAGATCAGTCTATTTGATCAACGGAAGTTAATTGTCTATCAAACCGGTTCCGGCGAACGCCTGATCCATTTAATCAACGGCCGGACAAACTACCTGATCACCGAAACCGATGCCGCCCCAAATCCACATCTTTATCAGAATGTCCTTCTGAATCTCAGGCTTAAACAGCCAACTGTCGTACCTTTAAATTCGGGGAAAAATACACGCATTGATTTGATCGTTCGGCGGGATATGATCCAGTTTTCCGACAAAACATTGGTGTTGAGACGAATTAAACAAGATGAAATTTTGCATGAAGCACCGGTCTCTTTTTCACAGGGACTTATCGATTTAACCCGTACAGAGGGTCGCTTAATTCACATCGAAACGGGAATAAAGGAAAAAAACAGTACTAAGTTGACCAGTAAATGAACAACCGAAACTACTTCACGTTAAGTAACGGTTAATAATTATGCGAAAGCCTTTGAGGTTTAAAAAAAAGGCTTTTGGAGATGGATTTTGTGGTTTTTATCCTTTACTTTGTTTGTTTATTTTTTTAATGACTGATAGGAAAGGACAATGAGAATTGTTATAGTTGGCGCGGGAGAAGTGGGTACTCATCTGGCAAAAATGCTGAGTAATGAAGATCATGATATTGTCTTGATGGATGATGATACAACCCGGCTTCAGAAGTTATCAGGTCAGGTCGATCTGCTAACAGTCACAGGATACGCCAATTCGTTTAAGGACCTGAAAGAATCCGGTATCTCCAAGGCAGATCTGCTGATAGCAGTAACTCCTTATGAGGAAAGAAACATCATGGCCTGCATCCTGGCAAAAGACATGGGCGCATTGCGAACAGTTGCCCGGATCAATAACGGTGAATACCTCCTGGACAAATACAAGGAAAAACTTCGGAATTTGGGTGTAGATGAATTGATCTATCCGGAAAGCCTTGCAGGCAAGGAAATAGCATCTTCTGTAAAACAGGTGGGCACGAGGCAGTTAATTGAATTTTCAGGTGGAAAACTCGTCCTGATGGGAATAAAAATCCGGGAAAATGCGCCAATCCTGAATAAACAATTCGAGGAACTTGCCCAGATAGAAAGTGAAGTCCGTGCTGTTGCCATTAACCGGGCCAGTTCGACGATCATTCCCCATGGAAAAGATTTCATCCGGGATGGCGATATTATCTTCTTCTTTACTACGAGGACCTATCAGAACCGGGTTTTTGAACTGGCCGGAAAGGAAATTTTCCCGGTCCGGAATATTATGATCCTGGGAGGCAGCCGGATTGCACAAAAAACCATCGAACGGCTTGGCGACCATTTTAATATCAAGGTCATTGAGGCGGATAAGACGCGGAGTCAGGTTATTGCCGACCGGTTTGAAAATGTGCTGGTCATTAATGGAGACGGACGAAATCTGGACCTTCTGAAGGAAGAGCGGATTGAACGAATGGACGCTTTCATTGCGGTTACCGGAAATTCCGAAACCAATATTCTCTCCTGCCACATGGCCAAGAAGCTGGGGATTAAGCGGACTGTGGCGGAAGTGGAAAACATCGACTTTATGGGAATCGCCGAAAGCATGGATATCGGCAGCCTGATTAATAAGAAGCTAATCGCAGCGAGTTATATTTATAAATACACACTGGGTGCCGAAGTGGCCCAGGCAAAATGCCTTACTGCATCAGACGCTGAGGTATTTGAATTTATCGCCAAAGAGGGCTCAAAAATCACCAATATGACGCTTAAGGATCTGTCTCTTCCTGTCGACATGATGATCGGTGGAATCATCAGGGGAACGAGCGCCTATGTGGCGAAAGGTGACACCCTGATTCAACCGGGCGATAAGGTTGTTGTGTTCGCACTTCCGTCTGCCATACGGAAACTGGAAAAATATTTTAAATAGTTTTGCTGATCCCTGCTTATGCTGAACGTCGGACTAATTATTAAAATTCTTGGTTTTTTACTTGTTGTTGAAGGCATTTCGATGCTGACGGCGTTTGGGGTCACGCTCATCTACCAGGAAGCTGATATGATTCCGTTGCTGCAGGCATCACTCATATGTATAGTAACCGGTGGCATAACTGTTTATCTGACCAGAAATGCGGGAAAGAACATCAGCAAAAGCGACGGCTTTGTGATTGTAAGCCTGGTCTGGGTCATTTTTTCTTTTTTCGGAAGTCTTCCCTACCTTCTCAGCGGTTCAATACCAAACCTGACGGACGCCTTTTTTGAAACCATGTCTGGCTTCACCACAACCGGCTCCTCCATATTAAACGATATTGAAGCCTTGCCTCATGGTATCTTATTCTGGAGAAGCATGACCCAATGGCTGGGAGGGATGGGCATTATTGTTTTATCACTGGCTATTTTACCGGTCTTCGGCATCGGCGGAATGCAGCTTTTTGCAGCTGAAGTCCCGGGACCTGTCCCGGATAAGCTTAATCCGAAGATTAAACAAACTGCAAAAAACCTGTGGGCTATTTATATCCTGTTCACCTTTTTGGAAACCATGCTGTTATGGCTGGGAGGCATGGATCTCTTTGACGCGGTGAACCATTCCTTCACAACCATGGCCACCGGCGGGTATTCCACAAAACAAGCATCTGTCGCGTACTGGGACTCCCCCTTTATCCAGTATGTGATTGTTTTTTTTATGGTTATTGCGGGTACAAATTTTACTCTTTCCTACAGCGCTCTGACCGGCAAATTTGACCGGGTATACAAAAACGAGGAGTTTAAATATTATGTGCTTTTTATTGCCGGGTTTACTGCCATCATTTTCAGCGGCTTATTGTTATCAACACAGCTTGGCTTTGAACAGGCTTTTCGTGATGCCTTGTTTCAGGTGGTTACGATTATTACTACTACCGGATATGCCACAACCGATTACCTGACCTGGACCCCGTTTCTCACGGTGCTGCTCTTTGCATTGTTCTTTTTCGGAGGAAGCGCCGGTTCAACAGGGGGAAGTATCAAGATTATGCGGATCGTTCTGCTGATGAAAAACAGTTATTATGAACTGCGCCGCATGTTGCATCCAAACGCTGTTATTCCGGTACGCTTTAACGGACGAGCCGTTTCTGACCAGATTATCACGAATGTACTCGCCTTTTTCATGATTTATATGATCATTTTCTTTGTCAGTACCATTCTGTTTACCATCATCGAACCTGATCTGGATTCGGCAATGGGTGCTGTTGCAACCAGTCTGGGTAATATTGGTCCCGGACTTGGCAGTTTTGGCCCCGCTGAAAACTTCTATCACCTCCACCCCGCAGGAAAATGGTTCTTGTCGTTCCTCATGCTACTGGGAAGGCTTGAATTATTTACCGTCCTGGTATTGTTCTCACCGGCGTTCTGGAAAAAGTAACACAGGTATAGCCTCCTTTTCCTCAAAGGGAACATCCGCTAAAAACTCATTTCCCCTTTTCCCTGACGAATAATGCGGGGAACTTCATCTGTGCAGTCAAGCACAGTCGATGGCATATTACCTCCAAACCCCCCGTCAATAACAAGGTCAACCAGATCTTTGAATTTCTCATGGATCAACTCAGGGTCTGTCGTGTAATCGATAATTTCATCTTCATCATGAACGGAAGTCGACAAAATTGGGTTTCCCAGTTCTTTCACAATCTCAAGGATGATTTTGTTATCCGGGATCCGGATTCCGACTGTCTTTTTCTTTCCTTTGAAATAGTGGGGTACCTGACTGCTGGCGTTGAGTATGAAGGTATACGGTCCGGGCAGATACGACCTCATGAGTTTAAACAAGTGGTTCGGGAGTGGCCGGCAATAGTCGGACAAATGACTTAAGTCACTGCATATAAACGAAAGATTTGATTTTTCAATAGCTATCTTTTTCAGACGGGCAACCTTTTCAACTGCTTTCTGGTGCGTAATATCACAGCCAATGCCGTAAACGGTATCGGTTGGATATATAATGACGCCCCCGCTTCTTAAAATGTCGACAACCTGTTGAATTGCTTTCGGTGCCGGATTTTCCTCATAAATCTTTATCAACATAATCAATAATTTAGAATAAGTAAAAATAGCACATTTTTTAACCGGCTTCAAATAAAATCACGAAATTCGCGTATGACCAATTTTTTGCAGCGCGAAATAGTGATTACGGAAGACGGCTCAAACACCTTGTTTGTTCCCGGGTTGGACGAACATTTCCATTCAACGCACGGCGCCATTCAGGAGTCAGACTACGTATTTATCAGAAATGGACTCTCTACTTTAAACAAACAAAAACTCGTGGTGTTGGAAGCAGGTTTTGGAACAGGGTTAAACGCACTGCTTACGGCTTTGAATAAAGGAGATCGGGAGATTCGCTATTTCAGCCTTGAAAAATATCCGTTGACAGAAAAGGAGTATTCGCGGCTCAATTATCCCAATCTTCTTCCTGGCTCTGCGCGGGAAATGTTTCTTGGGATCCACAATTGTCCCTGGAACACTCCGGCGGAGATCACGCCGGGGTTTCAACTGACAAAATTGGAAGTCGATCTCCTTTGCTTTGATTTTGCAGATCTCCCCTGCTTCGATCTGATTTATTTCGACGCTTTTTCGCCGGGTAAACAGGCTGAGATGTGGGAGGAATCTGTTTTAAAAAGAATAGCGGCGCATACAGCGTCCAAAGGCGTATTTGTTACCTACTGCGCCCAGGGTGAAGTGAGGCGCCGATTAAGCCGTTCCGGATTCCTGATGCAGCGGATTCCCGGCCCCCCCGGAAAAAAAGAAATGTTATGGGGAGAGAAAATGCATTCCTGTTATCCAGTTTAAAAAAATCCCCTATCTTCGTAGCTTTTAAAAATTAAATATGTCAGAACAGGAAACGAAAAGCCGGCTGGAAAAGTTCAGTTACGCACTCGGACTAAGTATTGCAGGCAATTTAATACAATCAGGCGTCAAATCAATAGATCCATCAAACTTCATACTTGCTCTGGAAGATGCATTTACCGGGGAAAAGCCTCAAATGACCGCGGCGGAAGCAAACGAGATCCTTCAGGATTTTATGGAAGGTCTGCAGGGTGGCGGTTCGGACAATAATCTGGAAGAAGGGAAAAAATTCTTGGCAGAGAATCTGAAAGATGGAAAAGTCATTGAAACAGAAAGCGGCCTTCAATACAAAATACTGACTGAAGGCTCCGGAGTGAAACCATCGGCCGGAGATCGTGTGAAATGCCATTACCATGGAACCTTCGTTGATGGCACCGTCTTCGACAGTTCGGTTCAGCGGGGAACACCTGCTGTATTTCCGGTTAACGGTGTGATACAGGGATGGGTAGAGGCGCTTCAACTGATGCAGACAGGTTCAAAATGGAGGCTTTTCATTCCTCCGGACCTGGCCTATGTAGAACGCGGAGCCGGAGGAAGTATAGGCCCCAACAAGACGCTTATTTTCGACGTGGAATTAATTGAAATTGTATAATTTTTACTAAAATGAATCTAAAATCTGTAATTATTGTTTTAGCTGCTTCAGTCGTTCTGGCAGCATGTCAGAAAAATAACAGTTCCAAAACTGTTGAACTGACCAATGAAAACGACTCAGCCAGTTATGCATTAGGCGTGTTAATTGGCCAGAATAATAAACAAAACCTGGACGCATCGCCGGGCACAAAAGACCTGAATGTAGACATCCTGATGAATGCCTTCGAAAAACAAATGAAAGGAGAAGAATCACAGATGGATGCCACACAGGCTAATACCCTGATCCAGGGTTTCTTTGAAAAGGTATCTGCAAAAGAAGCAACAAAAAACGCCGAAGAAGGCGAAGCATTCCTGGAGCAGAATAAAACAAAAGAAGGGGTCACAACCACAGCAAGTGGCCTTCAGTATGAAATTCTGAAAGAAGGCACCGGACCAAAACCAACTGCCCAGCAGAATGTAAAATGTCATTACCATGGTACATTGATCGACGGTAAAGTTTTTGACAGCTCTGTCGATCGCGGCGAACCGGCAACATTTAATGTAAGCGGCGTTATCCCCGGTTGGACTGAAGCCCTGCAACTGATGCCGGTTGGTTCAAAATGGAAGCTGTACATCCCCGGAGAACTCGCTTACGGGGAGAGAGGCGCTGGTCGTGATATCGGCCCGAATACAATGCTGATCTTTGAAGTGGAATTGCTCGAAATCGTTGAATAGGCAATCCGGTAAAAAATCTGATAATCCCCCGGTGTTTTTACCGGGGGTATTTTTTTATCTGTATTTTTGGAATTCAGGAAAACGAAAAAAATATTCGCATGGAAATTAAAGGAAAAGTAAACCGGATCCTGCAGCCTGCAACAGGTGTCAGCAAGACCGGCAACGAATGGAAAAAACAGGAGTTCGTGGTCGAAACCTCCGAGGATCAGTTCCCCAAGCAAATTTGTTTCACCCTCTTCAATGATAAGGTAAATCTTCTTGACGGCTTACAGCCGGGATCGGAAGTTAACGTGTCGTTTTCAGTTGAATCGCGCGAATTCAACGGGAAATGGTATCACAATATCAATGCCTGGAAGGTGGACCGGCTCAGTCCGGAAGCCTCGTTCAATGTGCCACCTGATTTTCTGCCGGGCGATATCCCGCCCGAGCCGATGGACAATGCCAATGATCTGCCCTTTTAAAACAACAGGAGCGCAGGCCTGGGGGGCGGCGCGGCGGGTGGTTTATAAGCCAAAAATCT
>JBCFBK010000060.1:0-32127 GCA_038562555.1 Prolixibacteraceae bacterium
ACATGGTTCGATTCCCGGTGGGACTACCAGAGAAGAAATTAATTTCAGCTAAAAGCACTTAAATTCAATGATTTAAGTGCTTTTTTGTTTTTGTAACGTACGAGATTGTCGGTATTGCCCTGAAGATGCAACTTTCCGTTCTCCGGGAATAATACCTATTTACACCGTCGCAGGCAATTGCAACCGTTTTTCCGGTGAATGGTGACATTCGTTCCTAGATTTGATTCCGGGCGGAGGCAAATTGCTAAACCAAATGGACGGGAAGGTTTCTGATTAAGAGTATTCAATAATAAGTTTCAATTACCGCCGGTTAAATCGAAAAATTAGCATATTTGTATTTGGAACTAACCCGATAAAATCAGGGGATGACGATCGACCGGCCTGAATTAGATGATTTCTTCCTTCATCGTTTTAAAAATGGAGATGAGTTGGCATTTGAAAAAATTTTCAAAGCTAACCACAGCCGGATTGTTGGATTCTGTAACCAGTTTATCTCCGAACAGGATAAAGCCAAAAGCCTCGCCCAGGATGTGTTTCTCAACCTTTGGCTAAACCGCGAAAAGATCAAAACCGTGAACGGCATCAGGGCGTTCCTGTATACCTTCGCAAAATCAGGATGCTTAAACTACCTTCGCCACCGGAAAGTCATTTCCAGATACCAGGATTTATACCTGCAAAATACGGAGGAAACGTTAAACCGGGAGATTCTTGAATCTTTCGATTTCAATGCGCTTGAGTTTTCAGAGCTGGAAGGTTTAATTCAGCAGGCAATCGACAATTTGCCGGAAAAATGTCGCCAGGTTTTTGTAATGAGCCGTGTCGACGGAAAAATGAATAAACGGATTTCGGAAGAACTGAATATTTCAGTAAAAGCAGTCGAGGCGAACATTACCCGGGCCCTGAAAGCACTGCATTCAGCTTTATCGGAATATCTTCCGGCCATTCTCGTACAACTGATCGTTTGTCACTTCTCCTAAACAAGGTCCGCTGAAGATTTTTTTAGTCCGATATAGGGTTAAGCCACCTTCAGGTTTACCTATTACAGAACAACTCTTTTTATATGGACTACTCCCTCATCAATAAATACCTCGCAGGGGACGCCTCAGAAGCTGAAACCCGGGAAATTTTTCATTGGATTGAAGCGGCGCGGAAAAACAGGGCTGATTTTATCCGATACAAGAAAGTCTGGGCCCTGACCTCAAAATCAAACGTAGATACGCCTCAGGCCTGGAGCGAAGTAGCTGTCTCTCTGGCAAAACCCCGCGATAGGAGGATCGCTGTTTACCGCCATTGGATCGTTGCGGCCGGGTTCCTGCTGGTATTTGGCTTGGGGGCATTGATGCAATATATTTTTGACGGAAAAACGCACCGGGAGTTCTCTTACGGAGCGGAAACCCTGATTGAGGTTCCTCCCGGACAAATGTCGGATGTTGTTTTGTCGGATGGCACCAAAGTTCAGCTAAATTCAGGATCAAAACTTTACTATTCCGGGAAATTTAGTGAGGGCGAGCGCACGGTGCGATTAGAGGGAGAGGCCTTTTTCGATGTCACAAACGACCCGGAGCACCCCTTTTTCGTTAAAACAACCGGACTGGATTTTAAAGTTTACGGGACATCGTTCAACATCCAGGCTTATCCTGAAGACAATGTAATCAATACGACACTTGTGGAAGGCAGTCTAGGCCTGTTCGGGAAAAGCGGCAGCGAGCTTGTCAAATTGGTACCCGGTGAAACAGCAACTTACAGGGGGAACGACAAAAAACTGCATATCGACCATACGGATCCGGATCTGTATACTTCCTGGAAAGAGGGCCTGGTTACGTTCAGGAACGAAAAATTGAAAGATATCGCCCGGAAGATTGAACGGTGGTATAACGTGGAAATTGTAATCAAAAACGACCGGCTGGGAGAAGAATTGTTTCTGGGTACCATCCTGAAAAATAAACCTGTTGATCAGATACTGGAAGTATTCGCCCTGACTTCATCGCTTAAGTACCGGATGGTACCGCGGGCAGACCAACCCACATTGATCTATTGGGAGTAAAAATGAACTAAACCCAAAACGATGAAAACGCTAAACTCCAGCTAAAAAACAGACCGAAAATACTGGACATATTTCCGGTCTGAATGGGATAAGGCTTTTCAGGATTATCCCTAAAAATCACGATAAATTAAAGCCTTCTGGACAAAGGCCTTGTATTAACGTAAAACTCATTCCAAATTTATGAAAAAAAATGACTGTATCCCATGGCAAAGGGGATTAAAAAAAATTATGCGGATTATGAATATAACTGCTGTTATCGTGCTGCTTTTATGTGTACAGGTGAGTGCAGATACATTTGGGCAAGCGGAAAAGATCAATTTAAAGATGGATTCAAACCTGAAAGAAGTTTTTGAAGAGCTAGAAAAAATCTGCGATTACCGGTTTGTTTTGAAATATGATCAAAGCATTCTGGAAGAAAAAGTGAATGTAAACTACACCAATGAGCGAATTGAACGGGTACTTGACGATCTGCTGAAAGACACCGGTTTTATGTATAAAATTGTAGACCGCTATATTGCCATTGTTCCGGTCAGCGATCTGAATCAGCAACAGAAGTCGGTTTCCGGTAAAGTAACCGATACTTCCGGGGTGCCTATCCCGGGGGTCAGTATTATTGTAAAAGGTACTACCCTTGGAAGCATTACTGACAGTGACGGGAACTATATGCTTTCCAATATTCCGGGCGATGCTGTTTTGTTGTTTTCATTTGTGGGAATGAAAATGCAGGAGCACAAGGTTGGTGACCGAACAACAATTCATGTTGCTCTTACTGAAGAGACAATCGGCTTAGACGAAGTGGTCGCAGTCGGCTATGGAACCGCCAAACGCCGCGATGTGGTCGGGTCGATTGCCAAAGTAAGTAACGAGATGATCACCAAGAACCCGGTAACGTCAATTGCGCAGTCGCTTCAGGGCCTTGCCAGCGGCGTTTTTATCAATAACAGCAGCGGCCACCCA
This sequence comes from Prolixibacteraceae bacterium, assembly GCA_038562555.1. Classification (GTDB taxonomy): domain Bacteria; phylum Bacteroidota; class Bacteroidia; order Bacteroidales; family Prolixibacteraceae; genus JBCFBK01. The sequence continues at coordinate 3,002 of JBCFBK010000060.1, forward strand.
GGACGTGGAGTGGATATCCTTATTCGGGGCCGCAGTTCGATTAATCTTTCCAGCGGTCCCTTATGGATCGTTGACGGAATTCCTGTCTATACCGGCTCTTCCGAATTGACCACGCAAGGCGTAAAACCCGTTTCAGCGCTTTCCATGATCAACCCGAACGATATCGAATCGATCGAAGTGCTGAAAGATGCCGCCGCAACTTCTATTTACGGAAACAGGGCGTCTGGCGGAGTAATTCTTGTTACCACCAAATCAAACAAAGGTGGTTTGACAGGCGTAAGTGTAAATTATGACGGAGGAATAGCCCAGTTGCCTTTCCAGGAGAGTGACATCTATGTCGACACGAAAACATGGTGGGATTTGACGGATAAGGCCTGGGCAAACAGTGGAAATTCTTCCGTTTTACAGCCAAACAGTCTGACTAATCTCCTGTTCCTGGACGAAAAACCGACTATGACCAGAGAAGAAGCACTGGCAACAGACATTGACCATTTGGATGCTTTGATCCAAAACTCCCGTTTTCATCAGTTTGGTTTTACGGCAAATAAAGGCTTTCAGACGGGAGGGGTGATGTTCTCTCTAAATTACAGAGACGAAAAAGGCCTCCTTCGGAATAATGACCTTCAGCGGCTGACATCGCGGTTTAGTTTCAATTTTGATCCTTTAAAACGAATCCACCTGGGCATCACATCTAACTTCCTTTATTTGAAGAACACAGGTATTCCTTCTGCTGAAGGGAAAGGGGGCGCAGGTTGGGGAAACTTAATGGTAATGATGCCGTGGTATCAACTGTATGACCCCAACTCCCAAACGGGCTACTGGATGACCAGCTCGGGCTACAACCCGCTTGCCTCATCTGACCCGGAACTCGTTCGTAACGACAATGATCAGTACCAGGCCATCAGCAGCGCCTTTATTAAATGGGACACACCAATAAAAGGATTGAGTGTGAAGGGCGAAGGCGGCGTTGATCTGCTGATAACCAACAGCAGCCACTGGCGATCGATTTTTCTTGACCCCGATGCGCCGTTTCAAAACCAGGCCGCGGAACGTTCTGTCACCCAACGCACCTTTAACTATAACGGGTATTTGACCTACGATAAAACAATCGGAAAGCACAATTTTAATGTGACAGCAGGAGCTGAAGCTACCAGATCCGCTTCATATAACAGGCAGGTTGATGCCGTTCAGATTTTAAGCAGTTACCCGGAATTAATAAATCCCTTGCAGATTAACTCCGCGAACGGGTCTTTCGCCGATGGCGGCTATTTAATGGGTATATTCGGCCGGACAAATTATAAATTTAAAGACCGCTACATTCTGAATGCAAGCATTCGTCGTGACGGACACTCAGCTTTGAGCAAAGATAACCGCTGGGCAACCTTTACCGCCTTCGGCGCCGGATGGATTATCACGGATGAAGCTTTTTTTAAAATAAAAGGGATTAACCTGCTTAAATTAAGGGGCAGTTACGGGCAAACCGGGAATACGGCCATTAGTAAGGCAATGACCCAGGTGAACTGGGGACTTACCAATACCCGTTACGGAGGCGGCTTTCTACCCGGTGGTACGACGATCGGCCCGATCGGCAGTTCCAGTCTGAAGTGGGAAACCACAACAAGTACCGATTTCGGTCTGGATTTTGGCTTTTTTGAAAACCGGATTTCAGGGTCTGCCGCCTATTACACCAAGAGCATTTCAGATCTGATCCTCCGGGGGAATGTACAGGAATCGGTTGGTTTTAATGTAAATTCGGTTTGGGAAAATATTGGTGACATGAAAAACTGGGGTTGGGAATTCAATGTCTCAACCATAAATATCAGTTCAGGCAGTTTCGAATGGAGGACTGATTTCAACATCAGCTTTAACGACAATAAGATTGTCCGGTTAAATGAATTTGAGAAAGGGAAAGGTGCTGAGGTCACATCATTTAGTCAGGCAAAGGGAATTAGTACAATTCGCAAAGAGGGTGAAAAACTGGATACCTGGTTCCTGGCAAACTACGTACATATTGACCCCGACAAAGGAATTGCAATGATCGAACAGCGCGATCCGGATAAATGGAACAACGAGTTCATTACCGTCCCGAATGGAAACCTGATCCCGATGAACGAAGCTAATGTCAATGCCAATAAGATGGTCCAACATGGAAAATCTGCACTTCCTACTTACTATGGCGGATTTACAAACAACTTCCGCTACAAAAATTTCGACCTGAATGTGTTGTTTGTTTTTGCCGGAGGAAATTATCAAATGAATTATTTGTACTCCCGTAGTACGATTGATGCACTTGGTTATGGGCAAATCGCCAAAGATATGGTTGGGAAAAACTGGGAAAAACCTGGTGATATGGCTCAATTCCCGCAACTGGTGTATGGTTATACCTATAAGTATGACAACAACGGGAATCCGTCAGCTTCGGGAACCCGGTTCCGGACCGACTATACCACATTCTATATGGAAAAGGGCGATTACATCAAGTTAAGAAATATCCAACTGGGGTATACCCTTCCGAACTCGATCTCAAGGAAAGTGCAGTTGCAAAATGTGCGGCTTTATATTGGCGGATCCAATTTACTTACGTTCACCAAGTTTAAGGGATTTGACCCTGAAAGCAATGATGATCTGCCCATTCCCCGTTCATTCAATTTTGGCTGTTCCGTAAACTTTTAATTCTATTTAACATGAAACGAGCCATGAGAAACGCGGTTTCCTCCCAAGCTGACGATTATTTCGGTGAATTCCATCCCGTTGATAAGCGTCTCAAAGTGATGACGCGCAATACGCAAATTGTAGTTGAATTAGTTGAAAAAATAAATGTATGAAAAAGATATTCGTAAAGATCTGTGCAATCCTCATATTAGGATTAGCAGCATGTAACCAGGATGAGTTTTTTGAAATCAAAAGGCCACAGGAAACGCAATGGGTAAATACGGTCACTTATGATCAGGGCCTGGCTTCTGCGTACGCGCTCCTTACATATAGCGATCCCGGAACCATCCAGATGCGGGAATTTATAACCTCCGGAACTTCACAACTTTTACCTGAAACGTCGACCGGGGTTCCCTGGAACGAACTGTACAACCGATTGTTTGACCAGGATATCTCAAGCAACAAGAACGCCTGGAGAGATGGCTATAAGGCCATCACGCTGTGCAATGCAGCCTTACAACTGGACGAAGAAAAAGGAGGGAATCCTTTTGTGCTGAAAGTTGATGGCTCAGATTACAAGGATAATTACGTCCGGCAAGTTGGTGAATATCATTTTCTGAGGGCTTACGCTTACTGGAATCTGCTTAAGATATTCGCACCGCCTTATAACCATAACGGGGATAACAACACGGCATATATCCCGTTTAAACTGAAAGTGCCCAGTTCAAAGGATGAAATTATTTCGGAGAAACTGGGGACCACGGAGGAAATTTACAACCAGATTATTGCTGACTTAAGAATCGCCAGCGATAAGCTACCCGGTGCATTTAACTCATCGACGATGCACGCGAATTATGAATGCGGCAGGGCGACCAAATTCACTGCTGCAGCCCTCCTGGCGAAAGTGCTTTTTTTAAAAGGCGATTATGCAGGGGCAAAACAGGAAACAGATTTTGTAATTGCTGCCGCCGAAAATGAAGGGCGGTTTACTCTGGAAGCGCCAATTGAAGCGTTTAATAAAAACGTCATTAAAAACATCCCGAAAGAAGTGATCTGGGAGTTCAATACGGGCGATCCAACCGTGAGCGGAGCTTCGAACTATATGTATTTTGGCATGATCATTTCCTTAAATTTTCGCGATACCGATAATGGCGGACGAGGCGTCAACATGGTGAAAAGCGGTTGGAACCAGTTTACCCTGAGCTATTGGGCGCTGGACAAGATTGACTGGATGACAGACCCGCTCAACGGCGATTATTCACTGACGCCTGCGGCAAGCAATGACCTTCGTTTCAAGGATTTATACTATTATCTGCTGGCGTATAATCCCACCGGTGATCCCCTTGTATACGAGACGGTCAGCGCGCACGCTGCGGTAGACAAACCTCAGCTGTATATTGACAAATACTTCCGCGGAACGCCGGGAGACGGGCGCTACACAAAATTCCCGCTGATCAGGTTGGCTGATATTTATCTTATTCGTGCCTGGTTAAACTGGAAATCCGGACAACTTTCGAATGCTGCCGCCGATTTGAATAAAGTATGGAACCGTGCAAATCCGGGAGCGCCCGACAAATATCATGTTGGCAATGTCAATCATGACGCCATATTTGCAGAGTACGTAAAAGAAATGTCCGGTGAAGGATGGACCCTTGATTTCATCATGGCTACTCAAATGGATATTCCTGCAGGCGACCGGAATGTTTCCCCGATTGCACCGCCGTACAGCGATTGGAAATGGGTAATTCCCGCCTCAGAAGTAAGCCTGAACCCGAATTATCAGTAAAGCAACCTATAAAGCCTGTTTGGTTTTGCTCCAGGCAGGCTTTATTCGTTTTTCATAACGCGTTAGCGCTAGTCACTTCAATACAACAGACGAAAATTATTTCCCTGTCAAGTTTATCCAAACCCGGTAAAGCGCGGTTTTATTTGTGTGTTCACCGAAAATGGCAAGCTGTTTCCCCGGAAGAGCTTATGCAAAAACTCAATAAATGAAGAAAATACTGATCATATTGGGATTGCTTATCCCGGTTTTAACTGTCGCCCAGGATTTATTGACCTATCAAAGCCGAAAGAACTTTATTTTGGGAGCGTTTAAAGATGTAGTTCCTGAAGAAAGCGGTAAACATGGTTTACCCAAAGCGATAGCACGCTTGCACACCCATCCAAATGACCAGATCGCACTTACTTACATCTCCACAATTCTTGATCGCAAAACTCAAAACATGTTCGATTTTCCGGGAGTGGCTTTAGCTTTGTGCAGGTATTGGGACAGTTTCAGTCAGGAACAGATCGCCATGATAAAATCCGATTTGGAACGGTTGGCAAAAAGTGACAAGATCGGGGGGGAAGGATTCCTGGGGCATGGGACTGAGAATCATGCTACGATGATGTGGTGCAGCGCATACTTGTTTGGACAGCTGTTCCCGGACGCCATGTGGGCCAACGGAATGACCAGTGCCGAATTGATGGCCGACATGAAGGAACGCTTGCGCAAAACCTTTAAAAACAGGTATGAGCAAGCATATACAGAATATCTTTCAACTACCTACGAGGTGGTGATGAATTTCCCGGTTGAGATTTTGCTGGAATATGCCCGCGATCCCGAAGTGAAGGCAATGGCTGAAGCTTTTATGCTTTACAAGTGGTCGTTACTGTCGCTTAACAACTTTGACGGGAATATACTCGCACCCTATGCGCGCATGAACACACAGGAAGACCATTCCCCTACTGAGAATTTTGTATCGGCTACAAGTTATTATAATTGGTTAATGTGGGGATGGGGAGCTGCGACAGGCAACGTCAGGCTGAGCGATTTTAAAAATTACCGCGAAACAAGCTATGCCGTTTATGCAGCCCTTTCGAATGTTATTCCTGACAAAGTTTTCTTCCGTTTGGCTGTTTCCGGGGCACGCTCTTTCTCGTTGAAATCATCGGCATCAACTTTTGCGCATTATGGGGATGGCATCCCTCACATGATGATGCGAAAAGTATTTCGCGACAAATCGTTTGCCATTGGGACAGGCAATTTTAGGTGGGTACCGGGCGGATATTATGCCGATCATGACAACAATGGGTTCTGCATCGTTTGGAACAGCCCCGACCGCTTCAACTATATCGGGTGCTTTCATCCTTACTGGTATAGTGACGGCGACGACAAAGACCGTACGCCGGATACCTGGTACAAAGGCAATATTTCACCTTTTCAGCAAACAGCCCATCACCAAAACACGGTGGTCACTCTATTTGATATTCCCGATAAAGACCCCTGGATAAAGACCCCTGTTTTTGAGGAATGGGCATTTAAGTGGGCCTGGCGTGATGGCCATGCCGACGGCTTGATCAAAAGGGGCATGTTGCGGTATCCGAAATCAGTTGACGAAAAGGTTGAGGCAAACGGATGGATATTCCTCCGTGAGGGAGAAACGTATATCGGGATAAAACCGCTCAAAGATTTTTATACCCAAAACAATCTGTCAGGCATGGGCCTGGACGGTTTTGCGATTGTTAAAAGCGACCATGCCCGAACAGGGTTCATTTTTGAAGTTGGCACAAAAGAAGAATTCGGTTCCTTCGATAAATTTCAGAAGAGGCTGCCTGAGAATGAGTTGAAAATTGACTGGGAAACGATGACAGTCAGCTACAGAAATTCTCAGGGCGAAGATTTGCGGATTCAATACCGTGGGGGGTTGCCGGTCGATCCTGACGGATTGGCCAGATCAGTACCGTCCGTTTGGATCAACGGTAAAATGGACATTCCTTTCGACCAATGGCCGATGATTGAAAGCCCGCATGTCAATATGGATGACAGTGTGCTTAAAATTCACTACCGAAAAGCAAAAATCCTCGTAGATTGGAAAGGCGCATATCCAAAAATTAACAGAAATGGTTTTTAAAAACATCAAAATAGTATGAAGCGAATATTCTCTTGCTTAAAACATTTAATCGCAGGATGCATGCTCATATCATCCTGGAATTTTGCAAATGCAGCTAATCTCATTGTAAATCAGCAAAAAAGGGATAGCAATCCTGACAGCAGATTTGAATACCCGGTAAAAATCAGTAAGAATCAACGATATTTCACTGATGCTCAAGGCCGGCCATTTTTCTACCAGGCGTGCACCGGGTGGGAATTGCTGTCGAAACTCACACGGGAAGAAACAGAAACATACTTAAAAAACCGGAGCGAAAAGGGCTTTAATACCATCCAGGTAACACTGCTGCCCTGGAAGGCGGACGATGTAAGCCGCTATGGCGAACCCGCTTTTTTGGATGAAAAATATTTTACCCTTCCGAATGAAAAATATTTCGAACATGTTGATTGGGTCCTTCAAAAAGCCAACGAATACGGCATTCAGTTGAGCATTAATCTGTTCTGGTTAAGAAGTAACTGGCGTGATTATACCAATGCGGACAATGCGCGTGTTTTTGGCACCTATGTGGCGAACAGGTTTCTGCATCATGATAATATCATGTGGTTTGCGGGAGGTGACGTCAATCCCGAAGACAAGATGGACGCGCAAATAGCTTTGGCAGAGGCCATTCATTCCATAGACAAAAAACATTTGTTAAGCTATCACGGAGGCCGCTATTCTGACGGGACCAGCACTTCCAGTTCGGCGCTTTTCCACCGCGAGGCCTGGCACGATTTCAACATGGCTTATTGTTACGACCCGTACCATTGTCCGCGACTGGACGCCTATGCGCCTGTGCAGTTCATTCATGCATATAACTTAAAACCTGTAAAGCCGATTGTTTTGGGAGAGGGTTTTTATGAAGGCACGCTCAATTATACGTTCAACGACACCGGGAAGCAATTGCATGCAATCCGGAGAAACCCGCTTTGGGGAATAACCTGTGGAATTACCGGTCATTCCATCGGACACGAGAAAATTTTCCCTTTTATTGAGGGATGGCAAAAGGCATTGGATGATCCAAACAGTATTGTGGTGAAAAATCTTAATTCACTTCTTTCTGAAATTAAATGGTGGACATTGGTGCCCGATCAGAATCACGATGTTGGAATTGCCGGGTTTGGAAATTTTGGCGGCGAACATTATATCTCACTGGCTTACGATCCGAAGGGGAAATTGGCAGTGGCCTATTTCCCTTATAAAGGAATACTTACGGTTGACCTGTCTAAATTTTCAGGGACCGTGACAGGAAAATGGTTCGATCCGGTAAACGGGAAGGTAATTCCGATTCAATCGGCTCTGCCCAACAAAGGAACATTCAGTTTTTCGTCCCCGGGCCCCAACGGAGCCGGAAACCATGATTTTTTACTTATACTTGAATCGATAAAATAGCACCATGACGCAGGTTTCGTTCAGCAAAAAAAAAGACGTTCGGATCAGACTGATCCTTTCAATCCTTTTCATCCCATTTGCGGCGTTTGCGCAGTCTCCCTTCCGGTACGCCGATCCGTTGATTGGCACGGCGCCGGCCGATACCGAAAGCGCCCTTCGTCACAGTGAAGCCGGTTCTGAACTCAAAGGCCAGACTTTTCCTGCTGTAGGCCGGCCGTTCGGCATGACGCAGTGGACACCAGAAACCCGCCCAACCGAAATGAAGTGCATTTCACCCTATTATTACACAGACCGATTGATAACCGGTTTCCGCGGAAGCCACTGGATGAGCGGAAGCTGTACGCAGGATTACGGCAGCGTAACAGTAATGCCTTTTTCCACCAGCCGGATCGATACATTGAAGCATCACCCGGTGTCAGGCTTCAACCATAAAAATGAAACGGCGACGCCGGCATACTACTCCGTGATGCTCGGGACTTTTCATATTCAGGTTGAATTAACAGGAAGTGTCCGCTCCGGGATCGTTCGCCTCGCCTATTCGGGGTACGAAGACAATTATCTGCAGATACGGGCAAACAGTGATGAAAAGGAAGGAAAAATATGGTTCGACAAAGACCGGAATGAAATTGCCGGATACAATCCGGTTCATCGTATCTACCAGGGAACTGGGCAGCCGGCGGGATTCAGCGGCTACTTTGTTGTCCGGTTCGATCGCCCTTTTGAAGTTTTGCCGCAAACGGTCCATCCACAGCAAATCGTGATTGGTTTTGGGAAAGAGAAAACCGTACAGGTTAAAATTGGCACTTCGTTCACCGGCATTGAGGCCGCCCGGAATAACCTCGAATATGAACTACCCGGTTGGGATTTCGATTCTGTTCGCAAAACATCCCAAGCCGAATGGAACCGGGCACTGGGCAAAGTTGAAGTTGAAGGCGGTTCTGAAGAGGACAAGATAAAATTCTATACTGCTCTTTATCATTGTTTTCAGTTACCGCGTATAGCCAGCGATGCAGACGGAAGTTATCCCGGATTTGCACAGGACAGTATTGTCCACAAGGCGGATGATTTTGTGTATTACGACGATTTTTCGATGTGGGATACGTATCGCGCGCTGCACCCGCTTTTGACCTTACTTGAGCCAACCCGAACCCGGGATATGGTAAAATCGCTGGTTGCAAAAGCCCGGCAAGGAGATTGGATGCCGATTTTCCCCGCCTGGGGTAATTATACTGCAGCCATGATTGGCGATCATGCAAGCGCGATGATCTCGGACGCCTACATCAAGGGAATCCGCGATTTTGACACCGAGATGGCCTGGAAATACATGCGAAAAAATGCCTTCGTACACCCGCCGGATGATGAGTATCGCGACGGGAAAGGACGACGGGCTTTATCCAGTTACCTGCAATACGGCTACATCCCGCTCGAAGATCCTGTTCGGGAAGCATTCCATGTAAATGAACAGGTTTCCCGAACGCTCGAGTATGCTTTTGACGATTTTGCACTGGCGCAATTTGCCAGACACCTGAACCGGAAAGAAGATTATGCCGTACTGATGAAACGATCGCAAAACTATCGGAATGTATTTGATTCGCAAACAGGCTATGTTCGCGGCCGCCACGACGACGGCCGATGGGCGGAACCATTTGACCCGCTTTCGAAAGCCAGCTTTATTTGTGAGGGGACTCCTTTTCAGTACACCTGGTATGTTCCGCACGACATCCCCGGACTGATTGGGTTAATGGGGGGAAGGGCAGCTTTTCTGAAAAGTCTTAATACTTTTTTTGATAACGGACATTACTGGCATGGCAACGAAACCGATCAGCAAGCCCCTTACCTGTTTGCCATGGCCGGCGAGCCGGGAAAAACACAGGACTGGACCCGGAAAATTGTGAATGAAGAATACGGGACGGGTCCCGGCGGACTGAGCGGAAATGAGGATGCCGGTCAAATGTCGGCCTGGCTGGTTTACACGATGATTGGCTTTTACCCTGTATGCCCTGCTACCGACCAATATGTAGTGGGTGCGCCGATGTTCAGAAAGATAACGATACACCTCGAAAACGGCAAAAAGCTTATTCTGAACGCACCGGAGACCAGTGTTGAAAAGCCATACATCCAAGCGTTCAGCAGGAATGGCAAAACCTGCCGGGATTACCGGCTCAGTCACCCTGAAATAATGGAAGGGGGAATAATCGATTTTCTAATGACGGGAAAACGGTGACATGTCCCTGAGATCCGCCGCCGCTATTCATCCGGCCGTTGCAGCTTCAGGCTGAATCGTTCCAGCGCGATATATTCCGGTCCCGATGGTTTCAGTCTGCTTTCAAAAAGCGTCAGGTCACTGGCCGGTATGGTCTGGACCGGCCTGTGGGGAAATTGCTTCATCAGATCGTAAAACAAAGCTGTGTCATGCACCGATTTCACTCTTCCCAACGTGAGATGTGGTTTAAATGCGCGTTCTTCCTTCGGAACACCCAATCCTGTAAACCGATTGTCCAAATCAGCCTGAAGAACAACCAGCGCCTCTGTTTTAGCCGACTGAAGAAAGACTACGCTTGGCTCCTGCCGCTTACGAAAGTAGCCGGGACTGCAAATGTCGAACGAAAAACTGCTGTGCTGCGCGCAGCAATCTTTGACCACATCGACTATTTCTGTTATCTTGTTATCAGGTGTTTCGCCGAAGAACTTCAGCGTGACGTGAAGCTGCTCCTCATCTGCCCATTTAATCTGTCCGCCGCTCAGTTCGTCACGCAGCAGATCGAATACATCCAAAAGTTCCGGTTCAGGATTGATTTTTATGGCCAGAAATATTCGCTTGTCCATGATTCAAATTTACTATAAAAACAAACGAGACCCGGATATTCCAATACGGAACCTGAAAAAACATCCCGCCCTATGCATGGAAATGAGCATGAATTTCTTAAATTTATCCATGTCGCCGAAAAACATAATCTAAAACCAGATAAATCGTATGTATTATGAGAAAGTTGATTTTTTGCATCATGTGTTGTGCCTGCTTTAGCATGCTTACGTTCGGACAGACAGAAAAAGCAAAAGGCTGGCAACCCCTGTTTACCGAGGGGTTATCGAATGCCGATTATGATCCGGACGTGTGGTCTGTCGACGGCGAAGGAGTGATCTCGGCAACAGCCGACCAGGCGATCTGGACGAACAAGGAATACGAAAACTTCGAACTTGCACTGGAGTTTAAGACCGACAAGTGTACCAACAGCGGAGTTGTTATTTATTGCACCGACAAAAACGACTGGATACCCAATGCTGTTGAAATCCAGATTTACGACGATTATTGTGACCCGGCAGCAAAGGCTGCTTCGACCGGCTCGTGCGGAGCGGTATACGGACACCTCGCACCGTCGGCTTTTCAGGTAGTCAATAAGCCGGGCCAGTGGAATAAGATGAAAATTACTGCGAAGGGCAAAAACATTCAGGTTGCACTAAACGGGAAGAAAATCACGGATATGGATATGAGCCTTTGGACTTCAGGGAAAACAAATCCCGATGGGTCTGAAATCCCTTCGTGGCTGCCCAAACCCTATGCCGGGCTGCCCACCAAAGGATACATCGGTTTTCAGGGAAAGCACGGACAGGCGCTGATTTGGTTCCGGAACCTCAAAATTAAGGAGCTATGAAGCAGAACAGTGTTTCCCGCCGTCAGTTTATCAAGGCATCGGCTGCTACGGCCGGCCTGTTTTACGTTGTTCCCAGCTACGCCGTTAGCGGGCTGGGGCATGTTGCTCCAAGCGACAAACTCAATGTTGCCGGGATTGGTGTCGGCGGTAAAGGAGAAGTCAATCTGCGGAATATGAACTCAGAAAATATCGTGGCTTTGTGCGACATCGACCAACAATATGCCAAAAGGTGTTTCGACACTTATCCGAATGCCAAACGCTATGTTGACTTCCGGAAGATGTTCGATGAGATGGCACAAAGCATTGATGCGGTGATGATTGCCACACCCGATCATACCCATGCCATCTGTGCGCTGGCAGCCATGCAGTTGGGCAAACACGTCTACGTACAGAAGCCGCTGACCCATTCGGTCTCCGAATCAAGGGTATTGCTCGAAGCTTCGCGCAGGTACAAGGTGGTGACCCAAATGGGCAACGAAGGCCACTCAAGCGACAAAGTGAGCGAAGTATGCGAATGGATCTGGAGCGGCGCAATCGGCGAAGTAACACATATCGATGCCTGGACCGACCGCCCGATCTGGCCGCAGGGCTTAACCCGACCTGAAAAGGAAATGCCTGTTCCTGAACACATTAACTGGGAATTATTTATCGGTCCGGCACCCTTCCGCCCATACCATCGGGCTTATCACCCCTGGGACTGGCGCGGATGGTGGGATTTCGGCACCGGCGCGCTGGGCGATATGGCCTGCCATGTGCTGGACGTACCCTTTGCCGCCATGAAACTGGGGCATCCTTCAGCCGTCGAAGCCTCGTCGACGGCCATCAACAGCGAAAGCGCACCGATGGCCTCAATGATCCGCTATGAATTTCCTGCCCGGCCGAAAGAAGGGAAAGTCAATATGCCTGCGGTAAGCGTGACCTGGTACGACGGCGGACTGCTCCCCAAACGTCCCGAATCACTACCCGACGGGATAGAAATGGGTGAAGGCGGCAACGGTGTTATTTTTCACGGATCCAAAGGTATCCTGATCTGCGGTAATTACGGCGCGAAATACCGGCTGTTGCCGGAAGGCAGGTTCAAAAATCTGCAAAAACCGGCCGCCAGTTTGCGGCGTGTAGGCATGAGCCACGAAATGGATTTTGTGCGTGCCTGTAAAGAGTCGCCCGACAGCCGGGTATTGCCGTTATCAAACTTCGAGTATGCCGGTCCGCTCAACGAAATGGTTGTGATGGGCAATCTGGCGGTCCGCATGAAAAGCCTGAATAAGAAACTGCAATGGGATGGTGAAAACATGCGCATTACCAACCTCGCTGACGGCGACGAACTAAAAATAGCCAGCGGCATTCCTGGTGCGGATCCAAAGATCCTGACACTGAATGCCGTTCAGGCGGCTGAAGAGTACATCCGACACACTTACCACAATGGCTGGTCTTTAAAGTCATGATACCGGCTCTTAGAAAGAGACATCGTTTAAACAGCGATGTCTCTTTCTGTATGTTCTTTAAGATGCCACAATCTGCATCATCGCACAACGGGCTTCCTGTTGTTTTCTGCATTAAATTTTTCATCGGCAAAATCCATATACCGTTCCCAGTCATAAATCAGGATATCATGTATTCCATCCCGCAGGTGATATCCGATGGTTTCGCCAACCGGTGTATTTACGGAGGGCCAAACATCCGTTCCCAGACCGGCTTTGCCGTATAATTCATAAACTTTCCCGGCTGATACAGCCCCAAGAAACTCTCCCTGGGGATCTGCCCATAAATCCCTGGAAGCGCTTGCTACATATAAATAACGGGGTGCAATTAAAGCTAACAAGATGTGCTGATCGAATGGCAAGTCATTTACCCGGTCACGGTAACTGAAATAGTTCTTGGCATACCAGTATGGAATCATGGTAACATCTGACTGATTTTCTCCAAAATTTCTACGGGTTAACGCAGCACCTCCCTCTCCTGAGCAATTTGAAATTGTCATGGCAAATCGTATGTCCTGGGCGCCGGCCCATAAAGCAGCCTTCCCCAACCTCGAATGGCCAAGGACAATTACTCTGTTCTCATCAACCAGTTTATCTGTAACAAGATAATCCATCATTCTGCTCATGCCCCAGGCCCATGCACCAATCGCGCCCCAATTATTTGCTTTTAGTGTATCACCAAGGACCGAGCGAATGCCTGATTTCCATCCTTCCGGATGATCAGGCTCAATATCACCATAATAGGCTGTAGCAACGCCATAGCCCCGCAATAAGATGGCTTCGAGTGGCCACCGCCGGGATTGGAGCCCCCTTGATTTTTCATTTGCCCTCCAATTAACGATTCCTTTCCCGCTTTTGTCGAATCCGCTTTGCATCCATCGGTACGAGACCGGAATGTCAGGCTCGTTAGTAACACCTTGATTTCCAACAAAATTTAGCGATAGAAAAACAGATACAGGTTTCTTCGCTGATTTAGGAACATATAAGATGAGTTCTATGGGCAGCAGGTTCGGATAATCTTTAAAGGATATATTCACCCTCTTGCGGATAGCAAGATCATTCAACGCATCATTCTTTTCTTCAACAACTTCAAACCGCAGTCTAACCTTCTTTCGAGGCGTATAGCCATACATATTTTCGCTAAAAAGGTTAATCCAGTATTCACGTTGTTTTTCCCATTGCCTGACATTGGCAATTTTTGCACCATCCGCAGTGATTAACGGATCAGGCAACCGATATGAACCAACTTTTGACTCATCATAATTGCGCTCCAATTTCTGAGGGAACAACTGACTTAGAAAAACGGAACAAATGATTGCCAGCAAAATTGCTTTCTTCATCAATGCTATTTATTAATGATATTCATAAACATACACCTCCCGCCATCACTTTTCGCACACGCGTCAATGCCTTTTCACGTTTTCACTAATATTTCAGGCTTCTCAGGTAAGCAATGGTTTGAGGGACCTGCTTATAATAAACCGGGCTTTCATCTTCAATGTAATAATGTTCGATGCCAGCTTTTTTGGCGGCCTTCAGGATGGCAGGTATATCCAGTTGGCCGGTCCCCAAAGACACATCGTTCTCTTTTGGTGTATTTCCCGTCAGGTTGCCTTCTATTCCCTTTTTCAGGTCCTTCAGGTGAAGCAATTTAAACCGCTCCGGATATTTGCTGATTAATTCCGCAGGGTCAAATCCAGGAAAGAATGTCCAGAGAATATCAATTTCGAAACTGACATATTTAGGATCAGTTTCGGTGATGATAAAATCCATCAGCGTACCGTTTCCATGCGGATGAAACTCATACCCGTGATTATGGTAGCAAAAGGTAATATCAAATTCGTCTTTCAGAATTTTTCCGGCTTTATTAAAGTCGCTGACCGCTTTTTGGGCAATCTCCGAATTAAATGTTCCCTCATGAGGTATCCAGGCTACGCGCACAAATTTGGCCCCCAACACGCTGGCATTCTCGCCAACCTCTCTGGTTTTATTGACAAGGTCAGGATAACCAACCCCAAAAGAGGAACAAAACATACCCCTGTCATCAAGCATTTTCCGTATTTCAGCGGCTGTTTTTCCAAACAGATTCGAGAATTCCATGTCCCTGATGCCCATTTCTTTCAGGGTATCGAGTGTGGCAGCCACGTCTTTCGCAAAACTATTGCGATAAGTGAATGAGACCATCCCCGGCATTTCAGGGAAAAACTGCTTTTTGGCATTTACAGCAACCGAGCCAAGTAGTAAAATACACAATACACCTAGTATTTTTCTCATTTTTACCGATTTTTTAAGTGATTGTCATTACCCGTCGTCAGATATTCGGAAAGGGGATTATTCTGGTGCCTTAATTCGTCTGCAACCAATGAGGCAACTCGTTCTGCTCCCAGAACGCTCAAATGCGTATTGTCGGTGATACCATGTGGATAGTTTTCGGATTCGCCGGGTTGAAGAATCAAAAACAGCTTTTCAGAGTCGATTGGTCCCAAAAGAGTTATCAGCTTTTCGGTCAATAATTGGAGATCAATAAAGCCGGCACCCATTTCCTTTGCACATATTCTGGCTACGAATGGATATGCTCCATGCGTGTCTTCCAATGTGCCCTTTTCGTTGAACTTCCTGCGGACAATCGAACTAAGGATAATCGGAACAGCTCCTTTTAAACGTGTTTCGGTTACATATCGTTCAAGGTTTGCCCGGTAAGAAGAATATGGGTTTGTATACCGCTCAGGGCGGCTTGCGTTTTGGTCGTTGTGCCCGAACTGTATAAACACATAATCGCCGGGCTTCAACTGTTGATTTACTTTATCCCAACGACCTTCGTCGATAAAGCTTTTCGAACTGCGTCCGTTGAATGCATGATTATCAACTTTGACCTTGTCCGTAAAAAACTGTCCGAATACCTGCCCCCACCCTGTCTCAGGAGATCTTTCAGGTACTTTGTTCGCCATCGTAGAATCGCCAATCATAAAAATTGTAATTGGACGGTCTTGTTTTTTTTGAAAAGCCGATAAAAGCAGTAACAATACAAATAAAAAAGTCCGGCTTGTAATAATTTTCTTCATTTTCTTCAATTTTAGTCCAGGTGAAAAACTTCTTCCATATTGGCCCGCCATTCCCCTTCAGCCGGGGTTACAACAGTTCGTTGCATCTGCATCATGAATTCATACACAAAACGCATATATCATTCTCATTTCCGTCATTTTTTTTCTTATAGTTTCATGTCCCAGCCTTTTTCGTAGCTGCGGCTCCAGAGTTTTTCGGCTTCCTTGTTTCCCTTAACAAAGCCGGTTTGGGGATCACAATGCAGTGTTGCACCTGTTCTTTGGGCGATGTTGGCCTGATGGCAAAGCAGCACGCTTTTGTGCGCATCCGCAATCGGGGCAGTCAGTTTAGCGTTGCCACGGATGCTTTCGATGAAGTTATTCAGATGAAACATGTCGGCATTACCTGTAGAGCTTACAATGTCGGTTGAACTGGCATTAATCTCGGTTTTGATTTGCCTGACCAGCTTGTTATCCAAATCGTATATTTTTGTCCCATCGACAATGGTCCCTTTGTCGCCATATACAATGAAACCACGGCCTGCCCCATCAATTTTATACGGGTTGCAGCTACGGCCTTCCCAGGTAATCACTTTTTCGTCGCCAAACTCGAACGAAGCAATTTGCGTGTCGGGAGTTTCCCAATCGTCATTGGCGGCATATCGCCCACCGGCTGAAGTTACTTTCGTAGCATAATCAACATCCATGAACCAGCGCAGGCAATCCAGCTCGTGATTACCGTTGTTGCAGGTTTCTGCGGTTCCCCAATGCCAGAGCCAATGCCAGTTGTAGTGCACCAGGTTGTCCTTGTAATCTTTACGCGGAGCAGGCCCCTGCCATAAATCCCAATCCAGGGTCGGCGGCACCGGAACAACTTTTCCCACGCCGATCGGTTTGCGGGCATTTACATACCACGATTTGCCCATGTAAGGATTGCCGATAATGCCTTCGCTAATCAGCTTTTTGGCTTCAATAAAATTCGGAAATGAACGGCGCTGACTTCCTACCTGAATCAATTTGTTGTATTTTTCTGTGGCCTGAACAAGAATTTCGCTTTCACGCGGATTGTGACCTGCCGGTTTCTCCACATAAACGTGCTTGCCATTTGAAACGCCCATCAGTGCGGCCGGAGCATGCCAATGGTCGGGAGCAGCAATCACCAGCGCATCGAAATCGGTTTTGGCGACCAGCTTGCGAATATCCTGTTCAAGCATGGGTTTGCGTGAACCTTCGGGCACCGCATCGAAACCACGTTTTATGGCGCCGTCCTCTACGTCGCAGATGTATGCCACTTCCACGCCCGGTATCTTCGAGAAATTCCTGATATGCGATGCCCCGCGGCTGTTCACGCCCATCACGGCAATAATCACCTTGTTTCCTGGCGCATTTTTCCCAAACAACGGGAAATTCAATATTGTTAATCCCCCGGCAGCAGCCAATGAGGAATTTTTTAAAAATTTTCTGCGTTCCATGATTTTTATTTTAATCCGTTATTCTCTGTTTCGTTTTTTCCGCTTCAGCAATAAAACCCAGTCATTTTCATCGGCAACATTTCCGGGGGTATCGAATATCCTATCGCCTGAACCGGCTTTTATTCTTTTTTTGAACGGTGTCATTTTTGCTGATTCTTTGCCATCAACCCACCACATCCCGTTGCGGGGATTAAACCAATAGGCATTCAATTTTCCCGTCAATTTTTGAAGGTCCAGATGAATATCCCTGCCATTGGCGGTATAAACCAGTGCCCAACTGCCGTCACGGGCACGCATCGCTGTAATCCTGTCGGAATGTCCGTTGGCTTGCCGGTTGTGTTTGCCACCTCCATCACCGTCGTTGGTGGTAATGCCGTCACCAATTGTCAGTCCCTGGTCACCGATAATCAGGCTTTGATCAGGTGTTCGTTGCCTGTATTCTTTATCGGTCCAGATTTCCCGGGCAACGAGATACAGGTATTTCATCTGATTCCCACCCGGGAGTGTAGTCAATTCCTTCCAGTTTGAAGGGAATTTCCACATTTCTTCTGCTCCGTAGGTATGACCGAAAGCTCCCGAAAACGTGATTTGATAGGCCTGATAACGGACTCCCCAGGCCGTGATGGCTTTTTCATACCGGCCTTCGTACAGCCAGGAAGGTTTGACGGGTTGCAGGTTGTAATCGTGCGGCATAGAAACAAACTGATCATAAGGGGTGTCCTGAATGGAATTAAATGTGAGCCAGGGGGCGTTATGGAACCATTCGGACGAATTAGGCGCCCATTTCCGCGGATGATATGAAATAAGCATTTTGCTGTAATCGGCCTGTCCGTCAAAGCTGGCGG
Organism: Prolixibacteraceae bacterium; assembly: GCA_038562555.1. Taxonomy (GTDB): domain Bacteria; phylum Bacteroidota; class Bacteroidia; order Bacteroidales; family Prolixibacteraceae; genus JBCFBK01. The sequence goes on from JBCFBK010000060.1 coordinate 21,452, forward strand.
GAGCCTCCGTTGTTCCGTCGGCCAGCCCCTCCGCCAGAGGCGGGTAAACGGCGCGGTAATCGTAAATCCGGTCCCTGATTCCCCGTGTTTTTTCATCATAAACAGCCGAGCGGTCACCTCCCAGCATCCAGATGATATGGTGTTTATCCCGATAGCGCTTCCCCAGCCAATAGCCGTATTGATAGGCATATTTTTCATTGAAAATGATTGCTGAATCGGGCTCTCCGCTGTATTTTCCGGAGAACCAGTCTCCCCAGGCAGGGTGCAGACTGACATACAGACCTGTTTTTGCTGCCGTTTCAATAACATAGTCAAGATGATCCCAAAAATCGTATTCCCGATCCTTTAAGGGATTACTGCCTGCAGTGGTGACAGGCTTTGCGGGATCAGGCAGCCCGTTTTCCCCCGCTTCGAAGGCCTGGTCACCATAAAAATTCTGCCCGGGGATCTGCCGGTCCAAATCGAGAATCATCAGTGACATGACATTGTATTTGTTCTGCTTAAGTATGCCGGCGAACTCCCGGATATCTTCCCTGGACCCATTCCTGAGCAATTGCCAGACTGTGTAGTTATTCAGGAAGACCGGCTTCCCATCCTCAGTCTCCAGCAGATGCGGATTTTCTTTACTGACTACCAGGCGGCCGGGCCCGGGATTTCGTTTACCCGGGCTGCCGGCGACAACAACGACCACGCAGAGCATGCATCCCAGCAGCATCAGTGCCGCCCATGCTGCTGCTGTTTTTCGATTTGACATAGCTGAATTCATAGGTTTGTTTTTACAGGTATAAGAAACCGATGATTATGATCTGTGTTTTGTCAGTCACCGGAGGACTTGCTGTCCCACCAGTTGTTACCAGGGTCAAATGCGGGCGACAGGTATTCCAGCCGTTGCTTTTCCAGCTTCGGAAGGAATGTTTTTTCAACATTCTTCAGATGCTTTTCCTCCATCTCCTTCCGGTATTCGGGATCTTTTTCCGGAAACCTGGCGTTCGTTTGCCGAAGATAGGCGAAAAGCTTTTCATACAGCGCCGTTGTCTTTCCCGGATAATTCGCTGACAGATCGGTTGTTTCCTGCAAATCAGTTACCAGGTTGTACAGTTCATTTCGGCCGTCTTCATAATAATGGATCAGTTTCCAGTCACCGTCGCGAATAACCGAAGAAGGTTCACCACCCTGATTGCCGTAATGGGGGTAATGCCAGTATAAAGGACGCTCCGATATACTTCCGCCCTTTAACAGAGGAAGGAGGCTAACGCCATCCTGGTGTTCTTCGGGAAGAAGTTTTTGTCCGGTCAAATCCAGTATGGTTGGATAAAAATCAGTTCCTGAAACAGGGACGTCACATTTTTCACCGCCTTTTGTCAGTCCCGGAACCTTGATGAAGAAGGGCTCGCGGATACCGCCTTCATACTGGTAGCCTTTACCCGCCCGGAGGGGCAGATTGGAGGTTGAATAGGAGTCGCCCGCGGCGACGCCCCCGTTATCGGAAGTAAATATGACGATGGTGTTTTCTGACAATTGCAGATCATCCAGCGCTTTTAAGACCACACCTACGGCATCGTCCATGGTTTCGACCAGACCGGCATACACCGGGTTATCCTGTACTTGCCGGAGAGGTAGAAAATGGCCCATTTTGAATCCGGTTTTGGCGATTCCCTGTTCTTCCGCCTTTTTTCGGTATTTCTCCCATTTTTCCCGGGTCGTTTCGATGGGACCGTGAACGGCGTAAAATGAAAGAAAGGCAAATACCGGCTGCCCGGTTTCATCCGGATGGTATTCCTTTAAAAATCTGACCGTTTCCTCCGCCAGCCTCATGGATAAGTTTTCACCGTCTTTCCGGTTTTCCAGGTTCGGGTTCTCCCAGGGCGAATAATAACCGCCAATCGGGCTCCCTTTATCCCAACCCCCTCTGTTAATGTCGAATCCATGGTCTTCCGGCCATGATCCCTTGTCGCCCAAATGCCATTTCCCGGCAAAGAAAGTCTTATAGCCAGCCTCTTTCATCGCCTCGGGCAAGGTGATATACTGATCGGGTAACGCGTGTACATACCCGGGGGGCAATAACTGATTGTGCCGGTTATTCTTTCGCCAGGCTTCGCCTGAGGGAGCGCCAATCCAGTCGGTGATCCCGTGCCGCGCAGGCGTTTTCCCCGACATGATGCTTGCCCGCGACGGACTGCAGACCTGGCAGGCCGCATATCCGTTAGTAAAAACCATTCCTTCTCCGGCGATCCGGTCGATGTTGGGGGTTTCATAGTACCGGCTTCCCGTACAACTGAGATCGTGCTTGCCAAAATCGTCGGCGAGAATAAAAAGGACGTTCATCTGTTCAGCCCGTTTTTGCGGACTCTTTTCCGAAGTGCAGGCGGTAAGCGAGCCGGAGATGGCCAGGGCAGCGAGAGGAAACGCCGGATAAATAATCGTGTATTTCATGCTGGTATTTTATTCAACTTAGTCTGATTTCATTTTCTGTTCAAGCTTTCTTCCGTTATCATTTCATGATTCCGGTAAGCATTCGAAACGACCCCGTGTCTGACGTCATCGAACACGACTGGCGGGCGCTCATCCGTTGTACTGACAAACAACTGAAAGTTGTCGATCTGCAGTCCGTCGACATGCCGTGCATAAAAGCCCGATGCGGGAAGAGTCCCGATCAGGCTGAATTCCGGCCACCATCCCTTGAGCACTTCCGGGGTATATTCGTTCAGATTTTCTCTTTCAGCATCTTCTTTAGACCCTCCCCCGGAAACGAAAAACTGAATATTCGTGAAGCGGACGTTTTCAATGTTGTGCCCGGGCAATCCGGTGATGAAAAATGCGGAGTTTTTATCCAGATCCCGGTTGTCTGCGATGATGTTGCTGAAAATAAAGTTCTGCATCGATTTCATCGGCAACATTTCTTCAGGCGAATCGACGCCGGCACGTTGCCGGCAGAACGTCATAAAAACCGGCCTGGGCACATTTTTCATGACCAGGTTTGAAAACACCATATTCTTCATCGTTCCGCCTTCATTTAGCTGGATTTTCAGCCCGGAATCCTGTATGTCGGTGAACGTACAGTTCGTGACGGTGACCGACTCAAAATTGCCGCGCGACAACAAACCGATGCGCATACCGGCCCATTTGGTCTTAAAAACACAATTGGTGATCACAATATTGCTGCATGGAATATCCGGTCTGGAAGCCTGCAGGCAAATGCAGTCGTCACTGGTATCGAACGAACAGTCAGATACCATCACGTTCTGACAGCCGTCAAAGTCAAGCCCGTCGCCATTTTTGTTGACCCGGCTGTGAATCCGGATTCCCTCCACGAAAATGTCACGGCAGTACAGCCAGGCCGAAACCCAGGCTGCCGGATTAATCAGCCTGACATTCCGCAAATGGATGTCCCGGCAATCTTTAAAACGCATGAGCATCGGGCGCCCCACTTTGGCTGTGAAATGCTCCGGATAGCCGTTGCCATCGATTGTGCCGTAACCTTCAATCGCAAACGATTCGGCACCCTCGGCGTAGATCAGGCACTTGTTCATATGCGCCTCGTTCTTATACATATTTTTATGCGTGTTACCGGCATAATCGGCTATGTTTGGACTCCCCCGCAATACGGCGCCATTTTCAAGGTACAGCGTTACATGACTTTTCAGGAACAGGGTACCGACAAGAACCGTTTTCCCGGCGGGTATGACGACCTTGCCTCCACCGCTTTTCGTACAGGCGTCGATAGCGGCCTGTACGGCTTTTGTGTCAAGGCTTACACCATCCGCTTTTGCGCCAAAACCGATAACACTCACCGTCCGGCCAAACAAAGCCGGCATGATCAGAAACAAACTAAAGAACAAGGCCAGATGTCTGATTGTCATCCCGTTTTTAGAATAAATTGTATTCGTTGTTTTTACGGAGATCATCATTTTTCGTTCATTATATTATTCATGAGGCGGACTTCGTGTTTAATTTTTTCCTCAGCGACGACAAAAATCTGCTTAATACGGTGGAAATCGTTGTTCATGATCGTAATGTCGCTCACGTTTCCCTCGAATGAAAGAAACGGAGCGGCGACAGGCTGCGGCTTATTACTGTGAATAAACATGTCGGTCACATCTTTGCACCGGAAAAATGCACTGGCCTCGTCATCGACTTTTGCATAAACGTGGTTAAGCACGATTCCCTCCGCATCTTCAAAAAAAATGGCCGGCCGTTTCTCTTCTTTGATGTAGTCGAAACGGACGTTGTTGAACTGTACATCTTTGACATGCCTGCAGTTAAAGGCATAAGCCGGAGTGATCCCCCAGTTTTTGTACTCCGGATAAGTATGGGGTAAATCTGCCATAACGATCGCGGCATGTTCTTTTCCGCCGCCACCGGCAAACTGCATGTAAATGTTGTTCAATTGCACGTTTTCGATTCTGTACCCGGGTTGTCCGGCCAGACCGACACCAATTCTCGAATCGAATGCTTCTTTATAATAGGACTGGGTGGTATCGGGCCGCCAACAGCCAACGCCATCGGCGATTACATTAGAGATAATGATGTTACGGATAATCCCCGGATGCGTGGTATATTCCTGCCTTGCTCCAAGCTTCAGAAAAATCCCGCCATTCACATTATGCATGGTGATGTTGCTGAAATTTACCCTTTCAATCCTCGCCCCGTCCACGCTGAAGATGGCAATCCCTGAAAAGCGGGAATCGTAAACGGTACAATTGCTAACCGTGATGTCTTCAAAACTGCCGACACTCACGGCCCCCAGTTTCAGGCCGTTGGCCATGCTCTTTATGACACAATTGGTGATGGTGACATTTTTAACGCCGCGGCCGGAATAGCTTTTTGTACAAATGCCGTCATCGCCCACGTCTATGAAACAATTCGCCACTCTCACGGCGTGACAGTCGTCGAATTCAAAGGCGCTGTTGTTAGCCACGGCGTTGCTGATAACTGTTACCCCGTCGGCCAGCACGTTGGTGCAATCGTCGAGCTTGGTACACCACCTGGCGCCGTTGCGGAGGGTATAATCCTTGAACTTAATGTTGGTACATTGCGCAAAGAAAATCGTATTCGGCCGGTTTTTCAAACCGTTAAACGGATCGTCACTCTGAAATACCTGATGTTCTCCGTGCCCGTGAATTGTTCCTTTGCCCAGAATAGCAATATTATTTTGTCCTTCGGCATAAATGAATGCATAATTATTCCGGTATCCCTGTTTATAAGCATTCATGTCTGCAACACCCTTAAGGACAGCGCCATCGTTCAGATACAGGCTCACATTGCTTTTTAGATAAATGGTTGCCGACATAAAGGTTCCGTTCGGGACCACCACCGTCCCCCCGCCTTCCCTGTTACAAGCGTCGATTGTCTTTTGGATGCTTTGGGTATTGACGGTTTTGCCGTCACCTTTTGCGCCGAAATCAACCACATTCCAGCTCTTCTGTGCGAACGCCGCCAGTGACGCAGATAAAAGAAACAGTAAAAAAACAGCTCTCATGGTTTGTCTTATTTGGTGTCAGGTTAAATTCTGTGCCCGCATCTGGTTATTCATCTCTTAAACGTTGTCTTAACTGTGCCTCAAAAAGGCTCGCGGGCAATGCTCCTTTGGTCACAGTGTTCAATGCCCCGGGATAATCGCCGTGCGCAAAATGATCGCTCCGGAAATCGCCGGTACATTCAATTTCGTAGTTCCTACCGGTGGGTGGTTTTGCGATAATACCATAGCCTGGCGCATCTACTGTACATCTATATGCAACGGTCGTGCATGAAGCCCAGCCATGTCCGTTGGAGTTGATGCCGTGGTTTCCAAGCCACAGCATTTTTGGATCAAACGCGTGTCCTTCTTCAGGAACACCATGTTGCCGGAAGACACAATTATCGAAAAGCGTTCCGTTCACCCAACGCTGATGCCCATCCTCAGTTGCTGCATAATTATCGACGGCGATACAATTCAGAAAGACGTTACCGGAATCCATGCCATGGCCGGCACCAACAAAACAATGTCTGCCCCTTGATGCAAAACAATTTTTGAAAAGGACCAGTTGACCGCCCCGCGTCTGAAAGTTATAGCGGCGGGACGATGTTATTTTTGAATGCGGCTCGATGGCCTGGCAGTCCTGCACGGTAATCCGGCTGCTTTCGATGAGATAAAAGCCGGAGCTGTAAAAGTTCATGGTACGGATATTCCGGAACCAGCAGTTTTCGCTCCGCTGCACCTGTATACCCGATTTTGAATGTTTTTCACTAAAATTATCCGAAGAAATATCGGCGTCGATAGTCATATTTTCAATGCCGATTAATTTTCGGGGCATCACCGTATACTCGAAAACAGTACACGGTGCAAGCCTTCTTACCAACGAATACATCACCGGTGCATCGATCGTAATGGTGTTGCCATTTACGGCGGTCACGTAACGGTAGTAACGGATGGGAACGGACCCGACGGGCCATTGTTTAGGCTCGGGAGCACCACCACCGACAACCTGGAGCCATTCAGGCGTACAGGGGTGTTCAATAATAATCCGGCTGCCGGTTCTGAGGGTATGTCCGGCCGCAAGTTCAAAACTCATTTCTCCGACATGGACAACGGGCGATGTGATGTTCCAATAAGTACCCTCTTTTTTGTCATCCCAGAGTTGCGTTGGAAAAGAAGAAGGTATTTCGGGACCAACACGAATGACCTGGCCGGTAGCAACTGTGTCTGTATTTTGCAGGATGGCCGATTCCATTCCTGTTCCCCGTAACACGACACCGTCGGCATTGATGGTCAACGTTGTTACATTCCAGACTCCTGCTCCAAGTTCGACTGCGCCACGGTAGCCAAAATCGTTTGCCGGCAGTGCGGAAACCTGGTCGATCGCTTTTTGGATGCGGGCGGTCTCATCGCCTGAGGGACTGTTAAGCCTGACCGCAACGTGGTAGTGCTTCCCGGAAACCGGCAGCGGAGAGTTGGAGGCCATATAACCGGCGTAAGAAAAGTCGGGTATCCTATAGCCCATGGGATCGGCAGGAAACTTCAGAACGCCACCCGATTCTTCCAGATAACAATGCGCGTGTCCGTCCGATCGAGATTCCGGTATACCGTCCGGCTTATTCTCCCGGCTGGCCCGGAAACAAAACCCGGAGCCAAGAAAGAATATCAATAAGGCCAGGCTTTCTATCCTGAATGATTTTGTCATATTCATTTGCAAGAAACTTCTACAATTTATGCGTTCTCCCCGGATTAGCAAAAACAATCGTACTCCGGTGGCAAACCTTAAGCGATTCACCTGAATACCGAACCGTCGATTTTCAGGACCGCTCCGCTGGAGGTGTTAAACCTGCCACCCATGAGAGCCAGGAACAAATGTGTTGCTTTTCCGTCTTTCATAAGTACCTGCGGGCGTTCGAACCGGTTCAGCGGTTCATCGGGAAAGTAGTGCGTGCTTTCCTTATACGCGAGCATCGGCTCGGACCATTTTAATCCGTCAAGCGAGTTCATGTACAGGCCTGAGCGTTCGTTGCAAACGCCCATGTCGCGCATAACCATATGGTATGTTCCGTCCTGAAACCACACATAAGCGTCTTCGACCTGAGCATTGATGGACGAAAAGGAAATCACCGGATTGCCCTCATATTTCCGGTAAGGCCCTTCCGGAACATCGGCAAAGGCAATACCCATTTTTCGCAGATTGTCGTTATTAAAATCCCAGGCTTTGTAATATAACCAAAGCTGACCCCCTGGATGATGAAGCAATGCCGGATTTGTCGTTAAATAACTGTCCCAGTCACGCTTATTATTGCTGGTCCCCAGAATCATGCCATCGTTCCCGACCCGTTCCCACGGTCCGTATAATGAGTTCGAAACAGCCAGTCCGATCCGTTGCGTACTGGCATGATGAGCATGATTTTTATTGGCATGCTTCAGGTTGTTTCCAATGTAATACAGAAGGTACCGGTCACCTACTTTATGGATCGTCGGATTGTGAATGGTATCGGCATCCCAATGTCCTGCCCCCTGCCCTTTTAGTACCGTTCCCAGAACGCGGTAGGGGCCTTCGGGGACTTCAGCAACGGCATGTGCAATTTCACTTTTCTTCAGCCAGTTGTCATGTCCGCCCCTCCACCTTGAAAAAAAGACGTGGATCAGGCCGTCATCGCCATAAACAGGCGAACAACACCACACATTCCATCCTTCGAGTTCGAGGATCCGGGTCCCACCTCCCGCTATTGATCTGGAAAACAACGATTCTTTAACATCTATTCCCTGAGAAAATACCCCGAGCGGCAGAAAGCTTGCCAGAGAAAGTCCCACCGAGTATTTTAAAAAATTTCTTCGTCTCATATCTTCCTGTTAATAACTCCACAACACAAACAACTTCCAGTCAGATCCCAGGATCTGGCTATCCTTCGCTTTCATTCACTGATCGTTTCACAAAAGAGTCGGACGATTATCGGCCATTTTTGGATTTGCCAACCGAGACCCCAAAACCTCATAACAAAAGCAGCAGTGGGGTCCCGCTTATCTCTCCCTAGTTATTATTCATCTCCGGAGAGCCGGACCAACCCGGATTTTGAACCAGGCCGGGATTCTTTTGGATTTCCGGCTGAGGGATTGGCAAAATATACCAGGAGGATTCGAACGCCCGGGGTTGTTCAATGATCCGGTACCTGATTTTAGTTTGCTGTCCCGGCGCCTCCCGGTAAAGAACCGGCTGCAGAATGTAGGCGGTCCGTTGTGACTCGACGGAGAATTTCCACCTCCGGGTATCATAAAAAACCGCGTCTTCAAAGTTCATCTCCACAATGCGCTCCTGCCGGACTTCTTTTCTGAACGCGTCCTTCGGCAAACCGGATGCAAGAGAAGGCATGCTGTAGGTGTAGCCTTTAAACTCGGGGGAAGGCATACAAGCCGTCCTGGCGCGGATCATATTCACCGCCTGTGTTGCTGTCAGTCCGGTACCCAGCGGATCGGCATCAGCACCATAGGCTTCATTCATGGCTTCGGCGTACATGAGCAGCACGTCGGCATATCGCAGTAAGGGAAAATTGTGATGGGCAAGTCCGCCTGCGGCACTCCTCAGCGGATCAATGTTCAGGTCACACATCTTGATATTATAGAGATAAGTATTAATTTGACCAAGGTTGGCAGCTTTATCGGCCACTGAGGTATTTTCGCCAAGTTCCCACAGTTTTACAACCCGGTTCCGGCGAAGGTTTGCTCCGTTATAGGCTACATCCCTGTAAAAACGGGGATCGAGGTTTACAAACGGATTTTGCAGATCAAAGCCTCCTTCAGGATCATTCTGATCGTATGCCTTCCCGTCTTTAATAATCTTATAATACTGCATCATGTTGTAGGTCAACTGGTTTCTGCCGGCATTCGTGCTGTTCCATCCAATATAACTGGGCAAGGTCGACCGTTCCCAGTGATAGCCGGGAGCAGTGATGCGCGAGAAAATGATCTCCTCGTTGGTGAATGTGGTAAACAATTTGGTGATATCGCCAACCAGGTGATATTGGTTCAGTTTAATCACATCGGCAGCCGCCTGTGCAGCCAGTTTCCATTTATCCGGGTCATACTTTCCCCGGAACGGCGAGTCGTCCGGTTTATTGGGATCATTGAACAGCGGGCTGGCGGCAAACAGCAGGGCCTGTGCTTTCAGGGCCATAGCGGCACCTTTGGTTGCCCTTCCGGTCTGGCTTGGGGGCCAACTTAGGGGCAAACCTGACGCTGCATCATTGCAGAGGCTTACAATATGCAGAACACATTCGTCGTAAGTGTTCCGCGCGGCCTTCAGTTCAGGATCGGTGGTATTCAACACATGGTCGATAATCGTTACACCGCCATAATTTTTCAAAAGATCCATATAGAAAAAGGCCAACAGGAATTTGGCTTCACTTTTTTTGATATTCTTCTCCTCCTCGCCGTACCCGTACTCAGCGTCGTAGGGTACTTTGTCTATATTCTCCAGGAACAGCAAGGCAGCCCTGATGGCAGCATAGTCGAAGCGGTAAAAATCGCCGAAATCGTTGGCCCTTGTGGCGTTGGCCGAAACATAATGGGCCGATGGAGAAAAATCGCCCGTGTGCCACCAGAAAGCATGCGCAAACGCCAGGGTTGTGGAACCATAAACGCTGTAAGCCTCTGCCATACAACTTTGTACCAGTTTACCACTGTTATTTTGATTATTCAACAGATAGTCGGGAATCCGGACATAGACATCTGTCAGTATTTTCTCTGCATTCCGGATATCGGAGAAAACACCCTCCAGATCCAGGTCTCCCGTATCCTCTTTTTCCAGCAAGTCATTAAAATTCTGGCATGAAACCATTAGACCAATGAGTACTGCAATGCCTGTTATTTTAATTATCCACTTCATGTCTACAAGTTTTAATCGTTTTTTTAAAATTTTCCAATCATAACTACAAACTGAGTTTAATACCGGCGCCGTAAAAACGCGTTTGCGGATAGCTGGAGGGTTGATTCGGATTTTCCGGGTCCAAAAACTTCACTTTACTAAAAGTGAGCACGTTGCTGACCGTCAGAAACACAGATGCATCTTTTATTTTCAAGGGTTCAATTGCCTGCCTGGGCAGATCGAATGTGAGTTCCAGGTTTTTCAGTCTGAGGTAATCTCCTTTCAGCAATGTAAAAGTCGAGCTTTGAGCCAGTTCGGGGCTACCGCCGATGATGAGGCGGGGATAAGTAGCAG
>JBCFBK010000061.1:0-31392 GCA_038562555.1 Prolixibacteraceae bacterium
TCACGGGTGTCCAATAAAATTTTAACATTTAATATTTAAAGGCAAATTCAAGTTGAGCGGCTTGTTCACATACATCATCAATAGTCTCGGAGGTCAGGAAAAGATCTCTGATGAGCGTTTTGTCTGTCAGTACTCTGCTGACCACACGAAGCACATTGAATGTGGTCCTGCCCAACTGGCAGTCATGTTCGATGACAGCCACGAGACAGTATGTGATAACCGCAACATAAATTTGTATCCTCACAGCGTTCTCTGTATTGCCCCAGAAGGAGGTGATTCGGAGATGCTGCTTTATCCATCGAAAAAACAGTTCCACCTGCCAGCGTTGCTTGTACAGCATAGCGACGTCTTTGGCCTTGATGCTGATGTTGTTGGTCAGGAAGGTGAACGTTCTTTTAAGGTCATGAGCATAATAGACGATCCTTCTCAGCACGCAGGGATACTTCTTTTGGGTCTGGTAGCCCGTAAGGCGTATCGTCTGATCAAGCAGAACGTTATCCGCTCCATCCAGAAGCTCTTCGCCATCAATAACTTCATACTTAAGGTGAGACTTCTGTCGGATGACAAACCAGGAACCGATCGTGTTGATTGTATGCAGCCTTGCAAGGTCATAATATCCCTTGTCAAAAATGTAGAACGCATACGGCTCATAGGGAATCTCATCCATCACATTCACGTCGTGAACTTTTGCTTCCGTAATATGAATGTAAGCCGGTATTTGAGTTACTACGTCAAACAGCGTGTGAACTTTGATGCCACCCTTGTTCTTCCTGAAGTATGCCCACTTGAACAAGCTCAGGCAAAGATCTATGGTGGTGGAATCAAGCGCATAGAACTTCCCACGCAACTCGAATGGCCTGTTGATTCGCTTGCTTTGAGCAAGATGAATCATGAAAAAGGCAAACTCTTCAAATATCTTGTAGTCCCGGTTCATATTGGCATAGGAAAGATTGCTCAGTTTAATCTCCCCGGTGCCAAATCCGAGATGGTAGCTCTTGTTTTTGATAGCGTCAATTATGCATGCGACCTCTCTGAGGCTGTCACACGAGGCCAATTGCCCATACATCATGACGAGCAATTGATTCCAACAGGTGAATGTCTTCACCCATTTGTCTCCGTTATGTCGCTTAACAATCATATCAAAAACTCTCTTTGGCAGGAACTCTACGAGTTGACTGAATACATATTTACCGCTGTTCATATTTGCCTGGGTTTATTTCCAGGCCGCAAGATGCGAAACGAATTCAAATCGACACGTGAACTTTTTGCTTTTAATCAACTATTTATTAATAACTTACAAAGATTTTCAAAAAAATCTTTTGGACACTAGTGATAGTGATTAATTAAAGAATTAAATTTTGCAGACATCTCCATTTTCATCCGGAATAATTTTCTTTAAAGTTGCGGGATGTAAATCGCACGACCTGTCTTTGCGGTGTGACAGACCGTGCCGCTTCATAATCATCCTAAAATGATTCATCTCCCGCTCCGGGCATTCCGGGTCAGCATGTAGTTTGCCGGGATGCCTTCTGCTTGTATACCCTTAAATCCCTTCTATCTAAGAATAGAAGATCATAATATATACTTTATAACGAAAAATTTTTGACTAAAATTGTTGACCGAACATCTGTCGGCGGTTAAGATCAGGGGCTTATGAAAGGATCTTCGGCTATGTAAAAGTGTTTCTTTTGATAATCAGTTGGTTGTGGATTATAAAAATGTTTGAAGTGTAAAAAGGCTTTTTATACTCAGATCATTTTTTGAGGGGGGTGAATTAAAAAATAGTGGTTTTTCGAGATGTGCATGGCCATATTTATGGGGTATATTCAGATTTTTTTGGTTTTTACAAAAATGAATATAATCCATCCCTATTTCTTTGGCGCCTACGATATCGGTTTCCCAGGTGTCGCCAATCATCATACTTTTGCTTTTTTTGGCGTTGCAGGTCATCAGGGCCTGCCTGAAGATGCGTTTATCGGGCTTTGGTACGTTGATATCTTCCGAAACGGTAATTTTACTGAAATAGGGGGCAAGGCCGCTGTTTTTTATTTTGTAGTGCTGCACCTCCCGGATCCCGTTTGTAATGATATGCAGCTGGTATCCCTCTTGCTGCAAATAGGCAAGGGTTTCGACGGCGCCGTCAACCAGACTGGTAAAGGTAGGCATGAGCCGGAGGTACAGTTCATTGAAATCGGAGGGCTTAATCCCGGAAAGACCAAAATGACCGATGACGATCTCAAAACGTTTGACAACCAGTTCGCGATGCCGGATTTCTTTTCTCCTGTACGCGTCCCACAAACCGGCATTTGTCCGGTCAAAGTAGTTGAAAAAGGAGTCAAAATCTTCAATTTGTTCATTCAGACCAAGCATGCTGGTGGCCTGCCGAAGGGCAAGTCGGGCATTCAGGTCAAAGTCCCACAAGGTATTGTCGAGGTCGAAAAAAAGGTGGCTATATTTGCGGATCAGTGGCATTGTTATTTTTTCCTCCCACAACAATTACGAGTTCTCCTTTAATGGTTTTTGCTTTGAAATGCATCAGGACTTCGCTTAAAGCACCCCTGAAATTTTCTTCATATAGTTTAGATAATTCCCGCGAAACGGATGCTTGCCGGTCGTTTCCAAAAAACTCGCAAAGCTGTTCGAGGGTTTTAATAAGCCGGTAGGGGGATTCATAAAAGATGATTGTCCGTTCTTCGCTTGCCAGCATGCGGAGCCTGGTCTGCCGCCCCTTTTTTACCGGAAGGAACCCTTCGAAACAAAAGCGGTCGCACGGAAGACCTGAATTGACCAGGGCAGGGATCAATGCCGTAGCTCCGGGCAGGCATTCGACCGTGATATTTTGATCCAGACAGTTTTTTACCAACAGGTAACCCGGGTCGCTGATCCCGGGTGTGCCCGCGTCTGAAATGAGTGCAATATTTTCGCCCTCACCGATACGTTTCACCAGGTTTGCAGTGGCCTGGTGCTCGTTAAATTTGTGGTATGAACTGAGTTTATTCTGTATTTCAAAATGATGCAGCAGTTTTGATGAGGTCCTGGTATCTTCGGCCAGGATCAGGTCAACCTCTTTTAAGATCTTCACTGCCCGGAAAGTCATATCTTCCAGATTGCCTATCGGCGTTGGTACCAGGTAAAGCTTTCCCATTATGAAAATCTTCGTTTTACCAGTTGCGCGAATTTCATACTGGTCTCATTTTTTTTCCATTTGAAGTTTCTGTTCAGGAGCGCGATGGCTTCATTAATATTTTCCATCCGGTCTATCTGATCGATCGTGTCGTTAAAGAGTCGGGCATCATTATTAAATAACTCCCGGATAAACAGAAAGCGATCGTTCAGGCCAATGGCAACCTTCAGCTTTGTAAGCGGACTACCCGTTAACTTGTGTTCGATCGTTTTTCCGGTGCCAAGCAGGTCATTAACCGACTTTTCATGAACAAAAATTTCTGAAACTGTTTTTTTGTCGTCGGTTTCCCTGGTTTCTCCCTTTACTTCTTCGGTTTGGTGAACCGGAAGAGGTGTTTCTTCTTCTTCTTCTTCTTCTTCTGCCTGCTGTGTCGTATGAGGTTCATCTTCAGTTTTCCGAACCGGAAGAGGCGTTTCTTCTGCTGGTTGCTGAACCGAAAATGGGATTTCTTGTTCGGTTTGCTGAATCAGGGACGGTAGTTCTTCTTCAGGCTCAGGATAAATCCGGTCTTCCTGGATACCGGCTTCTGCATTTGCCGTTTCATCGGCGGTGTCTTCCGGTCGGGCAGCATCTTCGGCCGTTTCCCCCAGGATTGACGAATCTGTTGAAACTTTTTCTTCCGGAGGGAGAGGTTGCTGATTCAGTTCTTTTAAATATTCAAATTCCTGACAAACGATCCTGGATTTGCCAAGGGCAAATTCAATTTCATGCGTGGAGATCTGCTTCTTCCCTGCCAGTTCATCGGTGATTTCAGTCAATTCCTGCAGATCTTTTTGAATAATGCGAAGTAATTTGTTCCGGTCCATAAAACTTTTAAGTAATTAGTCGTAAGTACTCAGTCGCAAGTTTCCGACTCATAAGATACTTTATTTCGCTATTTTTGTCCTTGTAAAAATAGTAATCTTAACTGAATTATAGTACATGTTTCTTGAAAGAGACCTTAGCTACCGGAAGTCGGGCGGTATGATCGAAGTGATTACGGGATCGATGTTTTCAGGGAAAACGGAGGAACTGATACGCCGCCTGAGAAGGGCTCGTTTTGCCAGACAGAAGGTGGAAATTTTTAAACCTGCGATGGATACACGCTATGCTGTCAGTGAAGTCGTGTCGCATGATGACAATTCAATACCGAGTTCTTTGGTCGAAAACTCAGGCGCAATCCTGTTGCTTTCGGGAGATGTGCAGGTGGTAGGCATCGATGAAGCGCAGTTTTTTGACAAAGGGCTCCCTGAAGTCTGTACGAAGCTGGCAAATCAGGGTATCCGGGTTATTGTTGCCGGGCTGGATATGGATTTTAAGGGGGAGCCGTTTGGTCCCATGCCGGGGATCATGGCCATTGCCGACTATGTCACCAAGCTGCATGCCATTTGCGTCAGGTGCGGTCAGGCAGCTCAGTTCTCGCACCGGCTGATTGCCACCGAAAAGCAGGTGATGCTGGGTGAAAAGAGCGAATATGAACCGTTATGCCGGGATTGTTATTTAGCAGTGAGCAGTTAACCATTAGCTGTTAGTATTTAGGGGGATTTGCGAATTTAGACGATATATACAGATGACTTTAGCTGAAATTTGCCGGATAGTCGGAGGTAGCTTTATTATGGGCGGCGAGCAATCGCGGGAACGGGAAGTCCGGATGATTTCGATCGACAGCCGGCAACTCGTGGATGTGGATACCTGTCTGTTTTTTGCGATAAAGGGGGTCAGGCACGACGGGCATCAGTATCTGAAAGACGTTTACAAACAGGGCGTCCGGCAATTTGTTGTTTCATCGGCGGAGATGGATCTTTCAGATCTTACCGGTTCAGGTGTCATCGTGGTAGCAGATTCATTGAAGGCCATGCAGGAACTGGCAGCATGGGTACGGAAACAGTACAGCTATCCGGTACTGGGCGTTACAGGAAGCAATGGCAAGACGATCGTAAAAGAGTGGCTTTTTGAAATACTGCAGCAGGATATCCGCATTGTCCGAAATCCAAAGAGCTATAATTCGCAGGTTGGCGTCCCGTTGTCGGTTTGGAATATGAGTGCGGCTTTTGATCTGGCTGTTTTTGAAGCCGGCATATCCCGGCCCGGTGAAATGGAGAGACTGGCAGCCGTGATTGCTCCGGATATTGGTCTGATCACCAATATTGGCGACGCTCATCAGGAGAATTTTGAGACGAAAGAGCAGAAGGCCGATGAGAAGCTTCGTCTTTTCGAAACATGCAGCCTGATTATTTACCGGAAAGATCAGGACCTGGTACACCGGCGGATCCGGGAAAAATACTCCGGAAAAAATGTCGGGCTGTTTTCCTGGTCGCTGGCCGATAAGCAGGCTGAGCTTTATATCGATGCCGCCGTCAAAGCGGATAAAAGTGTGCTCTCCTTTTGGAGCGAAGAAGCCAAAGGAGCAGTTGAGATTCCTTTTACCGATGACGCAGCCATCGAAAATGCCTGCCATTGCCTGGCTTTTATTGTTGCCACGCACCGCTGGGAGAATAAGCTTGCAGAACGGTTTGCCCGCCTGCAACCGGTCGCAATGCGCCTTGAACTTAAACAAGGCATTCATAATTGTTCCCTGGTCAATGACTATTATAATTCCGATATCAATTCGCTGGAAATAGCGCTTCAGTTTCTTCTTCGGCAATCCGTTGCCGGCCGGCTCACCAAAACCCTCATCCTTTCAGATATCCGCCAGTCGGGCATGGAAAGCGAAAAACTGGTCCTGGAAGTGCTGCGTTTAACAAGTCGTTATCACATCGACCGCCTCATTTGCATTGGTGAGGAACTGTTGAAGCACAAGTCATTTTTTGGGGCCGGGACAACCTTCTATCAAAATACAGACGAATTTTTGCTTCACTTTGACCCCTCGCAGTTTAAGAATGAACAGATTCTCTTAAAGGGGGCCAGGGAATTCAGGTTTGAGCGGATTGCCGCACTGTTGCAACAGAAATACCATCAGACCCAGCTAGAAGTGAATCTGAATTCCCTCATTGAAAACCTGAACCGCTATAAAAGTTTGCTGAAGCCCGGCACGAAAGTGATGATCATGGTCAAGGCCTTTTCGTACGGAAGCGGGAATGTTGAAATAGCCCGGGCGCTTGAATTTCAGAAGGCCGATTATTTGGCCGTGGCTGTTGCTGATGAGGGAATCGACCTTCGTCAGGCGGGCATCGGAACGCCCATTATCGTGATGAACCCGGAGGAGCATAGCTTTGAAATGATGCTGGAATACGGGCTTGAGCCAAACCTCTATTCCATGGAGGTTTTTCAACAATTTGATCAGGCCGCCAGGCGGATGGCTGTTTCCGGATATCCGGTGCACCTGAAAATCGAGTCGGGTATGAACCGGCTGGGATTTTCATCCGAAGAGGAACTGCTAACTGTTTCCCGGCAAATTGCCCTTGCCGGGCGCTTACGTATTCAGTCGGTGTTTTCACACCTGGCGGTGAGCGACGATCCGTTGCAGGATGCGTTTACCAGGCAGCAGTATGCCCGTTTCCGGGCGTTGAGCGATTTAATTATCCGTTCGCAGCCTCATCCTGTACTCAGACATTTGTTGAACTCGGCGGGGATCGAGCGTTTCCCGGAATTTCAAATGGAGATGGTCCGGCTGGGAATTGGTTTGTACGGCGTTTCACAATCGTCTGCCCTAAAAGCCGAAACGGTAGCGCGATGGCTGACGGTTGTTTCACAGGTAAAGGAAGTGCAGCCCGGTGAAACGGTTGGTTACGGCCGGAAAGGGAAAGTTGAAAAGGCAAAAGAAATAGCTGTCATCCCGGTTGGATATGCCGATGGTTACGACCGCAGGTTGAGCAACGGGGTGGGGAAAGTTTGGTTAAATGGCCGGTTTTTTCCGGTTATCGGGAACGTTTGCATGGATATGACGATGATCGATGTAACAGGGGCAGGTGTCGGTGCAGGAGACCCGGTTGAACTGATGGGCGATCATGTGAAGCTGGATGATCTGGCACAATGGGCAGGGACCATTTCCTATGAAATACTGACTGGAATATCGCAACGTGTAAAACGGGTGTATATCCAGGAATAAACAGAGGCGCGGTTTTCTCCGCGCCTCTGTTTATTTAGCCTAACCTGCTGATCCGTTCGAGCTTATGAAAGTCCAGTATCTTGATTTTGCGTCCATCAATCGCAATCACCTTTTCACCGGCGAAAGTGGAAAGGGTACGGATCGCATTTGAGGTGGTCATATTCGATAAGTTGGCAATGTCTTCGCGCGACAGGTATGCCTTGAGTGAAACGCCGTCATTCTCAAAGCCGTATTTCTCCTTGAGCAATACCAGCGATTCAGCCAGCCGCCCACGGATATGCTTCTGGGTCAGGTTAACCGTGCGTGCGTTTGAGAACCCAAGTTCCCTTGCAAGTTTGCGAAGTATTCTGATAGCACAGTCTGAATTTCTGAGGAGTCTTCCAAAGAAGAAATCAGGAGTCACCAGGCATACCAGCGAATCTTCGAGCGTGACTGCTGATGCAATATGTATTTCCTCGGCCAGGAGCGCCCGGTATCCTATATAACCCATGGGCTTGGTCATGCGGATGATTTGTTCCCGGCCACCCACACCTTCCTTAAAGATTTTTACTTTTCCCTCGATCAAAAAGATAAAAGCGGTTGGCTTGTCACCTTCCTTGTAAATAAATTCATTCTTCTTAAAAACCGTGATCGTTATGTGAGAAAGTAATTCCTCTTTTTCTTCGGGGGTCAACAAACTGAAAACAGATTTCTGATTCTCAAAAATCTCTTTGATCCCCATTTCTTTACTCAGCATAGGTTTCAGTTTACATGTTTTACAGCATCAAAGTTAGTTAAATTTGTATAAAATAAAATCTTTGGCCGACTTATTTTCAGTCTGTGATCCAACCGGCTAGCGACTATCTGTGAAGGTTCGGGCGAAAGAAACAATTTTTTGTTTAATGATACCGCGCCACAAGGGGCATCTTCCTTCCAAAACCAAAAGCCTTTGAGCTTACCCTTAGAATAGGAGGAGCCTGGAAGCGTTTATACTCGTTTTGATTCACCATCCGGATCGTTTTTAAAACCGTGGCAGGTTCAAAACCTGCTGCTGTAATCTCGTCGGGCGACTGATTCAGCTCGATGTACCGGAAGAGAATGGCATCCAGAATGGCATAATCCGGCAATGTATCGATATCTTTCTGGTCGGGCCTGAGTTCTGCCGAGGGCGGTTTGGCGATGCTGTTTTGAGGGATAATTTCCTTTTCACGGTTGATATAGGCCGACAATTTATATACATCGGTCTTGTACACGTCGCCTAAAACAGCAAGTCCCCCGTTCATATCGCCGTACAGCGTGCCGTATCCGACGGCACATTCGCTTTTATTTGTCGTGTTTAGCAGGATACTTCCGAACTTATTTGAAATGGCCATAACCAGGACGCCGCGCGTACGGGCCTGAATATTTTCTTCGGCCACCCCCGGAGGAAGGCTTCCGAAAACGGGAGTCAGCACATCTTCGAAGGCATCGACCATGTCGCGGATCGTGATTGTGTCGTGGCGAATTCCCAGGTTTTCGGCCAGCCGAATGGCATCGGTCACGCTATGCAGGGAAGAATATTTGGATGGCATTAAAACACCTCTCACAGATTCGGCGCCCAACGCCTTTGCAGCCAGCGCACAAACCAGAGCCGAGTCGATCCCTCCCGAAAGGCCCAGTACAGCGGCGGTGAAATTCATCTTCCGGAAATAATCGCGGATGCCCAGGATCAGGGCATCATGGATTTTTGCGATATAATCTTTCTGTTCCTGTTTTTTCTCCCGAGGCGAGTCGGTATCAACAACATAAAAATCTTCCTCAAAATAGGCCAGCTCAACCGGGATTGTTCCGTCGCTGCAAACAAAACAGGAGCCGCCGTCAAAGATCAGCTCCGTCTGGGCCCCGGTCTGGTTGACATAGACGATGGGTAACTGAAAGCGGACCGCATTTTTCACGAGGATGTTTTTTCGCCAGTTTTCCTGATTATAGGAAAAAGGTGAGGCGGAAAGGTTGATTACCAGGTCTGGTTGAAGACGGCTGAGCTCTTCCATGGGCGAGGTTTGGTAAAGCTTATCCCTTCCAAATTCATTCTGAGTGGGTTGCTCGTCCCAAAGGTCCTCGCAAATGGTTATGGCAAGTTTTTTACCGTGATATTCAATCAGCTCAAATTCCTGATTGGGTTCAAAGTGACGGTATTCGTCAAAAATGTCGTAAGTGGGCAGCAGCGACTTATACCGGATTGCCTCGATCATTCCGTTGTTCAGGAAATAAGCAGCATTATACAGTCTCTTACCGCGGCTACCGGTGTTGATTGCCGGGGCTCCTACCAGCGCGGCTATGCCGGTGCAGGCTTTTGCGATTGTATGGACAGCCTCTTCGGCGTTTTCGATAAATTCTTTACGTTCCAGCAGATCATGTGGATAGTAGCCGGTCACCGAAAGCTCGGAGAATACGACCAGTTCTGCTCCGGCTTCTCTGGCCTTTTGAATGGATTTGATTATTTTTTTTGAGTTTTCCTCAAAATTGGCAATATGATAATTTAACTGTGACAGAGCGATTTTCATGGTATTCGGGTTAGTGTTTTATTTCTGAACGAAGGTGATCTGTTTTGATTCCTGCTTTCTCAGGCAAGAGTGCTGCCGGTCAGAAAATCAGTCCCAATTTAAAAACCAATGAATTAACCGTTGTTTTTCCGTCGGAATAATGCTCTTTCGTAACATCGGTGAGGCCGTCCTTAAAAATAATTCCGAGGGTCAGGGCATTTCCCGAACCCAGGTCAAAATCAGCCCCGAGTCCCAGGTTCATGGCTAAGTTAAAGAGCCTGATTTCGTTCTGGATGTCCGATTTATCCAAAACACCGTCGCTGGTGTCTCCTTTTGCCCTGACATTGGCAAAGGCCGATAGCCCGAACTGGCCCCAGATTGTCCAGCGCTTAAACTGACTCGTTTTAAGTTTGACTGCCATAGGAACTTCCAGGTACTGCAGGCGGTAGCGGATCGTGCTTCCTGCGTTGATGGTCTCCCCTGCGAATTCAAACGGGTCGGCATTATTGTAGTCGAGTTCACCGCCTGTATTGCTCAGGAGGAAACCTGTGGTTAGTGCATACCGCTGCAGGTCGTCGAAAAAAACGTCGGCAACTACACCGAAGTCGTAGCCTGCTTTTACATTCCCCGCGCTTATTTCGTTTTCTCCCGCGCTCATCCAGTTGATGGAAGGGCCGGTCGAAAACGACAGTTGTAAGTTCTTTTGAGCAAAAAGGCTGCCCGTGATCATGACTGTGCAAATGAGGAGGGTAATCTTTTTCATGTTTCTGTATTTTAAAGCTGTGAGCCGAAATTGTTTCAGATCTATTTATTTCCCGGTTTCATCAACCACCAGTTTAAGCGGACTGATGTCTTCACCCCAGTATATGGTTTGGTGCGGGAACGGAATTTCAATCTTATTCTCGTCAAATGCCTCTTTCAGCCGTTTGCGGTACTCCCGCCCGGTCGTCCATTGATCGCCCGGCCTGGTTTTAATGCGGGCTTTTATGATCAGCGCACTGTCGCCGAACTGGTCAAGTCCGAAGATTTCCATTGGTTCCAGGATTTTAACCTTGAAATCTTCATCGTTTCTCAGCCCTTCCGCGACCTCCTGCATAACCCGGACGACCTTGCTCAGGTCTTCCTTATAAGCGACACCGATGTCGAATACCATAGCGGACCATCCCTTGGTCATATTGGCGATCGTGTTGATTTTTCCGTTTTGAAAAACATGGACGGTTCCTGACATGTCGCGCAGTGTTACCGTTCGGAGCTGAATATCTTCAACCGATCCGCTCGTCCCGTTGAGAATAACAACGTCCCCCATCCTGATCTGGTTTTCGAGCAGAATGAAAAAGCCGCTGATGAAATCACGGACGAGTTCCTGGGCGCCAAATCCGACTGCCAGTCCGACGATCCCGGCACCGGCAATAATCGGTGCGATGTCGATATTGAATTTCCGCAGAAAAATCATGATAAACACCAGCCAGATCAGGATAAAAGATCCCCGTCTGAGAATTCCCGTAAGCGTATGTAATCTTTTTTCAGCCTCCAGATCGGGTCCGTCAGGATGACCCAGCGCCCGTTTCAGAAATAAGTTCTTCATATTGTTGATAAAGAAACTTACCAAACGGAGTGAAACGATCAACAGAACGATTAGCAGAATAATAGAAGGCAGTTGCGTGATAGCCCAGGTTTTCAATGCCCCAAACAAAACGTCCCAGAAATTATCAGAAAGAATATTTTCCATGTTTAATGATCGTTTTCAGATAATATATTTGATGGTCAAATTTATATCAATTTTCGCATCCGACACAATAAACATCCTGTTTTTGCCCAACTAAAAGCTGCCGTTTACAATCAGGAATCAGACATTCGACCGGCGGGAAGTGCGGTTTGTCGGAAAGACATGCATTTTTGTTAAGCAAATACTAAATTTATCAGCGGTTGACTTTAAACGTTTTCATTAAACAGTAGTCTGATAACTAAATCAATTTTCACAGCGCAACAAATGAAGATCACCATCGAAGGCCTTTGTAAAATTTATCCGAACGGGAATAAGGCCATTAACCATATTGATCTTGAAATTCACGACGGGATGTTTGGTCTGCTTGGCCCAAATGGTGCCGGGAAATCAACCCTGATGCGTATCCTGGTTACGTTAATGAAGCCGAGCTCGGGAAAGGTAACCATCGATGGTCTTGATCTGATAAAAAACCGGAAAGAAATTCGCAGTATGCTGGGCTACCTGCCCCAGGATTCTCGTTTTTTTTCCAAACTGACAACCTATGAATTTCTTGATTACGCTGCCCGTCTGGCAGGTATGAAGTCGTCTGGGGAGCGGGCGGCGGCAGTGGAACACATGCTTGAGGAGGTCGGGCTTTTTGAGGCGCGCGACAGGCAGGCCAACAAACTTTCGGGAGGGATGAAACGAAGGCTGGGTATTGCCCAGGCCCTCATTAACAATCCGCGGCTGATTATCGTGGATGAACCCACTACCGGACTTGATCCCGAAGAACGGATCCGGTTCCGAAACCTGCTTTCAACGATCTCAACCAGCAATGTGATTATTATTCTTTCAACGCATATTGTAGGCGATATCTCAAGTACCTGCAAAAATATGGCCTTGCTCAACGGTGGTGAGCTCGCGTACAGCGGAGCCCCCGATGCACTGGTCGAAAAGGCGGCGGGTAAGGTCTGGCTCATTAAGGCAACTGAAGCGGAATACATGGAAATCAATGAAAAATTTCCGGTTATATCGAACGTGCCAACCAGCGATGGTTGGGAAGTGCAGGTTGTCGCTGACACGATAAACGGCTATTCAGGTCACCCGATCGATCCCAACCTGGAACACGCCTATGTTTACTTTATGGAAAGAAACTTAAATCAATGGACTACTAACTAAGCTGACATGACCCTGATTCATTACATTTGGTCTATTGCTCTTTATGAAACAAAGACCCTGTTGCGTAGCTGGTTTTTTCGGATTTTCGCTATTATTTCAATGGTCTTTCTGTTTTTCTTCAATTTTGGCGTATTAACACAAGCCAGTGGCGGGGCCGGCGAATGGCAGGTGAAGGGGCTTCCTTCGATCATTCCTTACGTGAACCTTTTGTTTTTGAATGTAGTACAGGCGGTTATCGCCATTTTTCTGGCATCGGATTTTCTCAAACGTGACAAAAAGCTCGATACGACCGAGGTCATTTACATGCGGCCCATGACCAACGGCGAATACGTGGCCGGTAAAACACTGGGAAACCTGGCGGTATTTATTGTTCTTAACCTGATCATTCTGGTGATCGCGCTCATTTTTAACCTCATTGTGGAGAATGTGTCGGTCAACGGGCCAGCGTATCTGTGGTACTTTCTGCTGATCAGCGTGCCAACCCTTATTTTCATTATGGGCCTTTCGTTTTTCATTATGTCGCTGATCCGTAACCAGGCGGTCACTTTTGTTGTCCTGTTAGGTTATGTTGCCATATCTCTGTTTTACCTCAGGGATAAATTCTATTATCTGTTCGATTATATGGCCTTTAACATTCCCATGACCCTCTCTGACTTCGTTGGATTTGGCGATTTGGAGAAGATATTGATTCATAGGGGAATGTACTTTTTTCTGGGATTGGCAGGGATCTTTTTCACCATTATTATGCTCAGGCGTTTACCAAGTTCAGCCGGCACCGGGCATATTGCTACGGTATTTGGGTCAATTTTCCTGCTGGTTGGAGCTTTCCTCGGCTATAGCCACGTATCCTCTTTTCTGAAAGAGCAGAACCTTCGGTCGGAAATGCTTTCCCTGAACGACCGGTATCTCAGTACCTCGCAGGTTGAGGTGACAGACTATCACATTAAAGTGGATCATCTGGGTGAGACCATTGCCTGCGAAAGCACATTAACGATTGAGAATAAAAAAGCGGAGACCAACAAGCAGGTCATCTTTAGCCTGAATCCCGGCCTGACACTTGAACAGGTGCTGGTTGAAGGGAAAGAACTTCCGTTCCGGCAACAGTTAAATATCGTCGAACTGACCGGGCTTGAACTGGATCCGGGAGAGCAGGCGAAGGTCGTTTTTTCCTATAAAGGCAGCATAGATGAAGGAGCTTGTTACCTGGATATTGACGATGAAAACAGGATGGAGCCGAACCGTGTTTTTGTTTACCAGATCGATAAGCGGTATGCATTCATTATGCCTGATTATGTCTTGCTTACACGGGAGAATAACTGGTATCCGATTCCCGGAGCGGGTTACGGATACAAAAACAGTCAGTGGTTCAGCAGGCAGTTCAGCAATTTTCAGCTTGAGGTGTCAACCAGGCCCGGGTTAACCGCCATTTCACAGGGCAAGCTCACGCAAGAGAAAAATCAGTTCATCTTTAGGTCAACACATCCGCAGTCTCAGATTTCGCTGATCATTGGCAAATATGAACTAAAGCAGGACACGATAGACGGAATTGATTTCAGCGCCTGGATTCATCAGGGACACGACTATTTTTCTCAGTTTTTTGAGGAAATCAAAGACACTGTTCCTGCAGTCGTTTCTGAGTCTTTACAGGATTTCGAGCGCAGCATTGACTTGTATTATCCGTTTGAACGCTTGTTTTTGGTTGAGGTTCCCATTCAATTTTATTCGTACGAGCGGATTTTAAGCGGAACCAGGGAGCAGGTTCAACCTGAAATGATCCTTTTTACTGAAAAAGGAGTGCTTGCAGGCGAGGCCGATTTTTATGGGAGAATGAATTCAGGCAGAGGATTCGGCCCACGAACAGATGAAAACCTGACACCCCGCGAAAAGAAAATCAATGTGCTAAAAAACTTTCTTTCATCGTTTACCCGTGAACAGGGACGGCCTGATTTTCGCAGGTCCCAGGGACAAACCCGGGTGGAGGAAAAGAAAAATCCTTTTTATGCCTTTCCCTTGTTTTATAATTATGCCTATTACATCCGTTCAGACCGATGGCCGGTAACTGACCGCGTTTTCGAGGCCTACAAGAAACAGTCGGGCAGTTCCCCCGGAATGGGATTTGTGCGGGAGATGCAGGGCATGTCGGAGGATGAGCAGGCTAATCTGGCTTTGCTCTCACAAAGTTTTGAAGAAATCCTTCATGATCCGGATCAAAAACTGATTGTTGATAACGTGATCCAGTTGAAAGGTGCTGCATTATTTTCCGTTATAAAAAGAAAGACAGGAGAAGAAACCTTTGAAGATTTTCTTTATGATTTTTTGGACCAGACAAAATTTAAAACGGCCACCATCAATGACTTTAATAACCAGATTCAGGAGCGGTTTGGCCTGGATCTGATCCCCTACATGCAGGACTGGTTCCAAAGCAAAGAATTGCCGGCATTTCTGATTGGAAACGTGGCTGCCGTAAATGTGCTGGATGGCGACCAGTTAAAAACCATGGTAAAACTCAAGGTGAGTAATACCGAAAATACCGAAGGCATTATTTCCATTGATTTCCGGCTGGGAGGAGGCGGGGGCGGTCGTTTTGGCGGTATGGGCGGTTCCATGGAGACGATCAGCAAACTGATCCATCTGGAAGGAATGCAAACCAAGGAGGTAAGTCTGCTGCTTAACGGAACTCCCCGCGGGGCTACTATCAACACATTTACCTCTAAAAATATCCCCTCGGAAATACGGATCCCGCTCGACAATGTGGAGGAGGATAAAAAGGCTGTTCCGTACGAAGGCGAGATCGTCGTTGAAAATCCGGTCCGGATTGCAGAGGATAATGAAATTATCGTCGATAATGAAGATCCGGGATTTGTTGTCGGGGCAGGTTCTGAAACCGGTCTCCTTCAGCGGCTTATAATACAGGAAGACGGGAATCCGGAAAAATATTCCGGCTTTTCGGGATGGCGGGTGCCAAGAAACTGGACGCTGACCACCAATTCTGGTTTCTACGGCGCTTATATTCGTTCGGCCTATTACATCCGGCCCGGCGAAGGCGACCGGAAAGTGACCTGGAAAATCCCGATTAAAGGAAATGGGTATTATGATGTTTTTGTCTATACCTATAAGGATAGTCAACGCTTTGGAAGACGGGGCGGCGACGAAATGAACGGCGAGTACCATTACATCGTGCATCATGACGACGGGGAGGAAGAAGCAACGATTGAGCTTAAGTCGGCTGATGCGGGATGGAATCATCTTGGGGCTTATTATTTCTCGCCCGACTCGGCGGTTATTGAACTGACGAACAAGTCGGACGCCCGTATGATCGTTGCCGACGCGGTGAAGCTGATAAAACAGTGAGAAAGCGATTAGCTATTAGCCTTTAGCTTTTAGTAAAACTTAAACATTAAACATTGAACGTTAGACATATGGAAATCCTGAAAAAACTGAAACTTTTGATGCTGTTGTGCCTTGCTCCCGGGAGCGGCCTGTTGGCTCAGCAATTACTCACAATCGACAAATCGCTGGAGATTGCCAAACAAAACAGCCCTGATATCCAGAACTCGCTGCTTTCGCTTGAACGTTCGCAGGAATCGCTGAATGCGCAGAAAGCGGCTTTAAAATCGCAGTTTGTTCTGAGCCTTAACCCGGTGGAATACAGCCGGAACCGTACTTTCGACGATTATTCATCCAACTGGTACACCAACGAATCGTTCGGATCGTTCGGTACATTCACGGTGTCGCAGCCTGTTTTGCCTACCAACGGAACGATATCGCTGGTAAACCGGTTTGGCTGGGAAAGAAACGTTAATGACGTTAACAACCGGGAGGACCGTTCGTTTGTCAACAACTTGTACCTCAATATTTCTCAGCCTCTTTTTACCTATAACCGGCTAAAACTGCAGCTAAAGGAACTTGAACTGGATGTGGAGAATTCGAACCTGAATTACGCGATGCAAAAGCTGAACCTGGAGAAACAGGTAACCCAGTACTTTTATAACGTATTTATGGCGCAGATGAGCCTGAGCATTGCTGAAGACGAACTGGTTAACACGACGAAGAGTTTTGAAATCACAAAGAATAAAGTCGATGCAGGCCTTGCCGCAAAGGAGGAACTCTACCAGGCAGAACTGAATTACGCCACGGCCCGGCTGAATGTGCAAAACCAGCGGGTGACCCTCGAAAACTACAAGGATCAGTTCAAGCAATATATTGGTATGAACATCACCGAAGAAATAAGCGTGATGGCTGATGTTCAGGCAGAACCCGTGGCTGTTGACCTGAACCAGGCGATTGACTACGGACTGAAATCGAGAATGGAGATCCGTCAGCGGGAGATCAGTATTGAAAATTCCCAGTTCGCCCTGATCGAAACCAAAGGGCTGAATGAATTTAAGGGGGATGTCAATCTCTCGATTGGTATTATCGGAGAGGATGAGAAGCTGAATAACATTTATCAGAATCCGACGAGCAATCCGGCCGTGTCTGTAACTTTCAATGTGCCGCTTTTTGACTGGGGAGAGAAAAAATCACGCATCAAGGCGCAGCAGGCTGTGATCAAACAGCAGGAGTTAAATTTTGATCAGCAGAAAGTGCAGATCATCGTCGATATCCGTTCGGTTTACCGGAGCCTTCAGAATTTGCAGAATCAGATCGAAATTGCCAGGCAGAGCGAGAAAAACGCCCAACTCACCTATGAGATCAACCTGGAGCGCTACGCTAACGGCGATCTGACCAGCATGGATCTGAACCTGTATCAGACGCAGCTTTCAGAAAAAAAGATGGCCTATGCCCAGTCGCTGATCGATTACAAGATCGGACTTCTTAACCTGAAAATCCAGACCTTATACGACTTTGAAGCCCGTATGGGTATCGTTCCGGAGGAGATTATTGGGAAGTAGCGAGTCGTAAGTCGTAACATTTTTACAATTTAGCAATTTAATCCACAAACCTATGAATATAAAAGCTTGCCATTCCGCCTTCCTATTTGCCATTCTGGGCCTGGCCGCGTGTAAAAGTCAAAATCAAAATGCAGAGACAGAGGTTGCTGTGCCTGTTTCGGTGATTGATTTAAGGCCTTCCTCCATTGAGCAAAGCACCAGTACCACCGGAACAGTTATGGCCACGAAAGAGGTCGCCTTGTCGACCGAGATGGCGGGGAAATACCGGTTGCTTACCAATCCGCGTACCGGGAGGCCCTTTATGCTTGGCGACCGCGTCGATAGCGGGCAGGCCATTATTGAGCTGGAGGATGAGGAATATAAAAATGGCATTGGCATCGAGGCCAAGGAGTTAAGCCTGAAAATGGCGGAGCAGGACTATAAAAAGCAGAAGTCGCTTTTCGACAAAGGCGGTGTTACACTGAGTGAATTAAGCAACGCGGAGGTTGCTGCCGTCAACGCACGGGATAGTTATGATCTGGCTAAAATCAGACTTGGCTACATGAAAGTGAGCGCTCCGTTTACGGGGGTTCTGACCGGCTTACCCTATTTTACAAACGGAACCAAGGTTACAAGCGGAACGGTGGTGGCGAACCTGATGAGCTACGAGAAATTACTGCTTGAAGTCAATCTTCCTGAAAAACAGATTAATCAGATTGTCCGGAATCTGCCTGTCCGGGTAACGAACTATACGCTTCCGGAAGACACCCTGCAGGGCGTTGTCCAGGAACTGTCGCCGGCCATCAGCACTGAAACCCGGACTTTTGTTGCTAAGTTAAGCATCAACAACGAAAAGCTGCTCCTCCGCCCGGGCATGTTCGTTCAGGCGGAAATCATCCTGGCCCGCAGAGACAGTGTTATTGTCATTCCAAAAGACGTGGTGATCTCCAATCAGCGTGGAAAATCGGTTTTCATTGTTCAGCAGGGAACAGCCGAGCAGAAGCAGGTCACTTTTGGCTATGAAAATAAAGATCAGGTGGAAATTACTTCGGGACTGAAAGCTAATGACCGGCTGGTCGTGAAGGGATTTGAGACGTTGAGAAACCGTTCGAAAGTGAAAATCGTCAAGTAAACATGAAGAAGTTAAGCGAATTTTCAGTCAATAATCCGGTTACAGTCCTGATGGCCGTGCTTGCTGTGCTCCTTTTGGGGTACATCTCGTACGACAAGCTGGGCGTCGATCTGTTTCCCGATCTGAACAACCCGCGCCTGTTTATCGAGCTTGAAGCCGGAGAACGGCCACCCGGTGAAATTGAAAAGCAGTTTGTGGAGAATATGGAAGCCCTGGCTATCCGGCAGTCGGACGTGATCCAGGTTTCATCGGTTACAAAAGTGGGTAGCTCGCAAATAACCGTCGAATATGCCTGGAACAAAGACATGGACGACGCCTTTCTTGATTTACAGAAAGCCATTACTTCGTACGCCCAGAATCAGGAGATCGACGAGGTCAATATCACCCAATATGATCCAAATACCTCGCCGGTACTGGTGCTCGGGTTAAGCCATGCTACGCTCGATGATATGAATGAGTTGAGGAAGGTGGCTAAAAATTATATCCGCAACGAACTCATCCGCCTGGAAGGTGTTGCTGAAGTTGAAGTTTTGGGTGCAGAGGAGCTGGAAGTGCTCATCGAGACCAACCAGTACCTGCTCGATGCCTTTGGATTGTCGCTGGACGCGATCAGCACACGGATACAAAGCTTTAACGAAAGTATATCGGGGGGTTCCATCGAGGAAATGGGACTCCGCTATGTGGTGAAAGGGGTTAGCCAGCTCACCGGCCTGACCGACTTCGAGAACCTGATTGTGGGCTATAAACAGACCAGCAGCACGGATACAGCTTCTCCTTTCACCCCTGTGCTTTTAAAGGAAGTTGCCCGGGTAAGCTTTAAGAATACAGAACCTGAAAACATTGTACGGCTAAACGGCGTGCGCTGCCTGGGTCTTTCCATTTATAAGGAAACTAAGTTTAACACGGTAAAAGCGGTAGAAGAAGTTAACAAGGCCATGGTATCGATCGAAAAAGCCCTGCCGGGCTACAAGCTGACGATGGTTTCGAACCAGGGGACTTTTATTCATGAAGCGATCAGTGAGGTGGAAGAATCGGCCCTTTACGGTATCCTGCTGGCGGTGTTTGTTCTTTTCCTCTTTCTGCGCAGGATCAACACCACACTGATCATCAGTATCGCCATTCCGGTTTCGATTGTTGCCACTTTTAATCTCATGTATTTCAACGGGCTCAGCCTGAATATCATGACCCTGGGGGGTCTTGCGCTGGGTGCCGGTATGCTGGTCGATAATGCCATTGTAGTGGTCGAAAATATTTTCCGTAATCATGAAAACGGGATGTCTGTCAGGGAGGCCGCCATTGAGGGAACGTCGCAGGTTGGCGGTGCCATAACCGCTTCGACCATTACCACAGTCGTTGTTTTTATTACGATTGTTTATATTCATGGCGCATCGGGTGAATTATTTAAGGACCAGGCATGGACAGTTGCGTTCTCGCTCTTGTCGTCGCTGGTTGTAGCCTTACTGGTGATCCCCATGCTGTTCAACCTCTTTTATAAAGGCACGAAGCAGCTAAAACACCGCTCGGTACAGGTGAAGGGTTACGGACGTTTTTTAAGCCGGATCCTTAGGGTTAAATGGATGATCGTGCTGTCTTCACTCCTGCTGATAGGCGTTACAGCCCTGTTGGTTCCGTTACTCGGGACCGAATTTATGCCCAAAACCGAAACCGGCGAATTTAGTCTGGATATCCGGCTTCAGGAAGGGACCCGGCTGGAACGGACCGCTTCGACGGTTGAAAATATGGAAGGATTGATTACTGGTCTGCTTGGCGATAATCTGGAGATGATATACAGTCATGTGGGTCCGTCGGGCGGGACAAGCAGTTCCGAAACGGCGATATTCGAAGGCGAGAACACGGCTTCCCTGAAAATTGGCCTGAAGGAGAAAGCTGCCGTCACATCGTCCGAAGCAATCAGGCAAATCAGTGCGGCAATCGGAGAAATACCAGGCGCAGAGATCCGCTACCGGCAGGATGAGAGTGCCTTAAAAAGTATGATGGGAACTGACGAAGCACCGCTGGTGATTGAGGTACAGGGGGATGATCTGGAAGTCATTGAAGTACTGGCTGCCGATGTAAAAAGTCGGATTGAAGGAATTGCAGGAATTTACAATATCGAATCGTCCATGGAAGCAGGGTCCCCGGAGGTCAATCTTGTCATTGACCGGATGCGTGCTGGGATGTATAACCTGAGTGTAAGCGATATTGTTTCGCAGATACAGGACCAGCTTCAGGGCAAAGACGCAGGCGAAATCGAGCATAAAGGAGAAATGCAAAGCATCACGATCAAACTTCCTGATAAGGGGATTTCGGAATTGTCGGATATCCGGATAACGGGCAATAATCAGAATTTTTACCTGAACGAGCTTGCAGAAATTCAAACCGGACAGTCACCTAAGGAAATACACCGGAGAAATCAGACCAGGATCGGTAAAATAACGGCACAACTCGGAAAGGATGTTCCGTTGGATCAGGCGGTGAAGGAGATTCGCAGTGCCATTGCTCCGGTCGATCTTCCCGGCGATTATCAGATTACGATTGGCGGAGAAGAGGAAAAAAGGACCGAATCCATGTCGAGCCTGGGCTTCGCCCTTATCTTGTCGGTAGTCCTGGTCTATATGGTACTGGCCTCGCAGTTTGAATCGCTTCTTCATCCGTTTACCATTCTGTTTACGATCCCCCTTGCTCTTGTGGGTTCGGTGCTCCTGTTTTTAATTCTGGGAAAGACGCTTAATATGATGGCTTTTATTGGCATCATCATGCTGGCAGGTATTGCGGTGAATAATTCGATCCTGCTGATTGACCGGATCCTGCAGCTCCGGGCGCAGGGAATGGACCGTGTGGAGGCCGTGATCCAGGCAGGACAGCAAAGGATCCGTCCTATCTTCATGACCAGTCTGACCACCATTCTGGCACTGTTGCCCCTTACGCTGGGAATGGACGAAAGCGCATCGTTGCGTTCGCCCATGGCCCTGGCCGTAATAGGAGGTCTGGTTACCTCAACTTTATTAACGCTGGTGGTTATCCCCTGTATGTATGACGTGTTTGAGGAGATACGTGAAAGGGTTAAACGATGAGGTTTATAATCGATAGAAAGACGCTGATCAGCATGCTGTTTACCGGCATGACGCTGCTGGGCTACGTGTCGTACAAACAGCTCCGTATGGAGATGCTGCCGAATGCGGACCTGCCATTCCTTTTTGTTCAGGCGGGATCGGCACGCGATTCGGATCCGGAGTATCTTGAAAATGAAGTCATCATACCGATCGAAGGAGCAGTCGGCGGACTGGAAGGGGTTGAGTCGATCGAATCGACGATCAACTCGCGAAATGGAACTGTCGCCGTTTATTTTCAGAAGAACGTCGATTTTAATCTTTCCTACCTGCGCCTGCAGGAAAAGATCAACGAGATCAGGGATGAACTTCCGGAAGATATCAATGTAAATGTAAACCGCGTTGATTTATCCCAGATCAACAACCGGTTCATGGAGCTGCAGGCCCGTGGGGAGGGAGGCATTGACCGGATCAGGAATATCGTTGATCAGGAAATAGCGCCCGACCTGGAAAATATGGACGGCATTGCCGGTGTCAGCGTGTACGGCGGCAAAGAGAAGTCGATCGAGATTATCATGGACGAAGAAGCCTGTGATGCCTACCGGATTACTGCGGGAACAATCCGGTCGCTGTTGTCCCAAAATTCCAGGTCACGGGTCTTTGCGGGAACCCTGAAGGAAAAGGATCAGCTTTATTTCGTCCATGTAACGGCCGAGTACGACCAGGTATCAGACATTGAAAACCTGGTGGTTGCTGATGGACCAATCCTGCTGAAAGATGTGGCACAGGTCCGTTTTGGCGTGAAAGAGGAGACCAGCTACAGCCGGGTAAACGGGCAGGATGCCGTGAGCATTCAGCTCATCAATGATTCCCAGGCCAATCAGATCGATCTGTCGCACAAGGCTCAGGAAGTGATTGCGGCATTGAATCAAAAACTCTCGGCAAAAGGGGTGCAACTGGTGATCCAGGAAAACGCGGCTGAGACCATGGAGGAAAACATTGATCAGATTATCAATCTGGGCCTTGTGGGGGGGCTGATGGCTGTTTTCGTGCTGTGGATGTTCCTGAAGAATACGCGGATCGTGGCTTTTATCGCCGTATCGATCCCGATTTCTGTTTTTACTGCTTTCAACCTCTTCTATGCCTACGATATCACCATCAACAGCCTGACACTGGTCGGCATGGCGCTGGCGGTGGGAATGTTGCTGGACAACAGCGTGGTGGTGCTGGAGAATATTTACCGCCTTTCGGGACAGGGGAAAGAACCGGATGAAGCCGTCGTGAGGGGCACAAAGGAAGTGTGGCGATCCATTGTTGCCTCAACGCTGACAACCATCACGGTATTTCTGCCGTTTCTTTTTTCCACCAATTTCATGATCGAACTGCTCGGCCGAAATGTAGGCATCTCCATCGTTTCAACCTTGCTGGTCTCGCTGGTTGTAGCGTTGCTTTTTGTTCCGATGGTGATTCATTATATTCTCAGCGGGAAGAATAAGAAAAAGATCGCTTATGAAAAGCTGACCACCGACAACCGCATGGTTCAGATCTACCTGCTTTTATTAAAGTCGTGTATGCGCAATCCGGCGTTAACGGTATTGGGCGGCGTGTTCGCTTTTTTTCTGATGGTATTTATCAGTCTCGCCATCAGCATCACTACGCTCCGGGAAGTCGAAGATGATCAGATTAGTCTGTATGTGACCATGCCCTCAGGCTCAAGCCTGGAAACAACCGATGAAACCGTACGCAAAATTGAAGAGAAACTGCAGGTTGTCAAAGAAAAAAAGGATATCACCAGTACCATCGAAGAGGAAGAGGCTGTTGTGACCATCAGTCTGGCCGAAGACTTTGAAAAACTGGACGGGAGGAGTTTTGCGGAAATCAAAGCCTCAGTCACAGAACTGACCAAAGACATGGGGTCGGCCGAAATCGATTTTGAACAGTCGCAATCGGGAGGCGGAGGCGGAGGTGGCGGAGCCAATATGATGAACAACTTTCAGCGCTTTTTGGGAATAGGGACCGAGGAAGAGAAAATCATACTGAAGGGACAGGATTTTTCGACCATGAAAATGGTGGCCGAGGACCTGGAGTATTTCCTGGAAGAGATGGACTTCATTAACCGCGCACGAATCAATGTGTCTGACAACCGGCCTGAAGTGCACATGCTGTTCGACCAGCTTCTGATGACTGAATACAATATGAATGTCGGGCAGGTTTCCACCGAGCTCAATTCTTTTGCCGGGGAAGTTTCGACCGGGGTGATGTTTAATCAGGGTCTGGATGAATACGAAATTATTCTGAAACAGGAAGAACAGGAAGCGGATGAAGAGGAGCAGGAAGCCCGAACCATGGACGAGCTGAAAGCGCTTCAGGTGAACGACCAGTCGGGAGGCTTGCACGAACTGCAGGAAATAGCACGCCTGGTTTATGCCCGCGGACTGGCGGGAATTAACCGGGTAAACCAGGAAAAACAAATAGAAGTAACATACCGGCTGGTGGATGAGGCGCAGGAATCGAAAGACCTGCTGGAATCATACCGCTATGAAATAGACAACCTGATTGCTGCCTATAATTTCCCGTCGGGAATTGCCGCCGAAGTGATTCACGAGGAAAATGACCTCGAGGAATTCAACTTTTTGATTTTTGCGGCCATTATCCTGATCTTTATGATCCTGGCGTCGGTCTTCGAATCGTTTGCCACGCCTTTTGTTTTGTTGTTTTCCATTCCGCTGGCCGCTATTGGCTCACTGCTTGCCCTTATTTTTACGGGGAACAGCCTGTTCAACGCCAATACGATGATCGGCTTCCTGATTTTGCTGGGGGTAGTGGTCAACAATGGCATTATACTGATCGACTACACCAATATTTTACGAAGAGAAGGCTTTCGAATGTCAAGGGCGCTGATGACCGCCGGGCTGTCGCGCGTGCGTCCGATCCTGATCACCGCGATTACTACCATTGTGGCCATGTTCCCGCTGGCTATGGGTGAGGCAGAATATGTGAGCGTTATCGGGGCGCCGTTTGCCATCGTGGTCATCGGCGGACTAACCCTGAGCACACTTTTGACGCTTGTATTCATTCCCACATTTTACTTCGGACTTGAAAATGCACTGCGTTGGTTCCGGCAACTGAACTGGAAACTCAGAGTACTTCAGCTGTTTTTGATGGCCGGTACACTGACGCTGATTTTTCTTGAGGTTGATTCGTTTGCCTGGCAAATGCTGGACACCGTCCTTGCGGTGGTCTTAATTCCCGGTATTACCTGGTTTGTGATGAGCAGCCTGAAGAAGGCAGGTACACGCCTGATTGCTCCGGATGAGCAAGTGCACATCCGCATTCAAAATCTGGTGAAGATCTATGATCGTCCCGGCCGCTTTTCACGCGAGTGGCAGGGTGGGGTAAATATCAGGCAGCGGGCAGGACTGATCAGGGATTACCGGTCTCTCAGGGATTTTGAAAACATGATCTGGCAACTTCCGGTACTGGCTTTTCTGATTTATTTTACCTTTATATACCTGCAGGCCACCTTCTGGATCTGTGTACTGATGCTTTTTGCTTACTGGTATCTGAAAGAAATATGGAAGCCGGTGGGTATATACCTGAATAACCGGTATCAGGAGACCGGGAAAAAGGTTTACCTGCTGCTGAATAACCATACCGCCAATTTTCTGTTCTGGTTTCTTCCTCTGGCGGAACTTGTCTTGCTGTATGTCAAAACAAAATATATCGGGCTGGTGCTTGCTTATGCCGTTGTCTGGTATCTCGGACTCTTAATTTCGGTTACGTCAGGACGGTTATACCGGGAGAAAATTAATATTGACCGCATAACGGGCCGGTTTGGATCGATGAGGCGCACTGTTTACCGTCTGGTGAAGCAAATTCCGCTGATCGGAAAGCGCCGGGCCCCTTTCAAAGCACTGAACGGTGTCTCGCTGGAAATCGGAACAGGCATGTTTGGCTTGCTTGGCCCTAACGGAGCCGGCAAATCAACCATGATGCGGATTATCTGTGGCATTCTCGAACAGAGTTACGGAAAGATCTGGATCAATGGGATCGACACGCAGAAAAAGCGGGAAGAACTGCAGGGGCTTATCGGCTATCTTCCGCAGGAATTTGGCACTTATGAGAATATGCCGGCCTGGCAGTACCTCGAATACCAGGCGCTGCTAAAAGGGTTGACCGACGCGGGCGAAAGGGAAAAAAGGCTTGAATATGTTCTGAAATCAGTTCATATGTACGATCGCCGTAACGATCAGATCGGTTCGTTCTCGGGAGGAATGAAACAGCGGATTGGCATTGCGCAGATCCTGCTCCACCTTCCAAAAATTATGGTCGTTGACGAGCCTACTGCAGGGCTTGACCCCCGTGAGCGGATTCGCTTCCGGAACCTGCTGGTCGATCTGAGCCGCGACCGGATCGTGATCTTTTCAACGCATATTATAGAAGACATTGCCAGTTCCTGTAACCAGGCGGCTGTTATTATTCGCGGACAACTTAAATATCACGGTTCGCCCGCCAACATGGTCCATCTGGCCGCGAATCTGGTCTGGCAATATGAAGTGCCCGCCTCAGAATTTGACAAGCTGCCGAATAAAAAGATGATCGTGCATCATATGCGGGTTGGGGAGAACATCCGAATCCGTGTTTTGTCGAAGGAAAAACCTTCGCCCGACGCTGTTGCTGCCAGTCCGATGCTGGAAGATGCTTATTTGTGCCTGATTAAAGACCTGAAACAGGACACGGAACATGTCTAAAAATAAATTTGACTTTTAACATGGATAATCAAAGAAATAAATTCGGGAACAGGCTGCAGGTAACCGGCAAAATGATTCGCTACAACTTCAGGATTATTTTTGGCGGACGGTTTATCTGGTTTTTGCTGGCAGCTTTTGCTTTCTTTGTGTTTATAGCCATCACCGGTGTTTTGGAAGGTGATAATCCCGATGAGGAATATGTCTACAACTGCCTCCTTTTTCCTGCCATTTTACTGATCTTTTACCCCATGACTTTTGGCATTCAGAATGATGTGGATGCAGGGATCCTTGAAATTTTATTCGGCATTCCCGATTACCGCTATAAAGTCTGGCTGGTCAGAGTCGTCCTGGTTTTTGTGCTGGTAAGCCTGATCCTGGGAGGCTTTGCCGTGCTGAGCTATATTTTTCTTTCACCGCTTAACTTATTTGAAATGACCCGACAGGTGATGTACCCGGTATTTTTTCTCGGAAGCATGGCGTTTATGTTTTCAACGATCATCCGAAACGGTAACGGTACTGCCGTGGTCATGGTTATTTTGGGCGTTCTGGCGCTGATCATGACCGATTCGGTTGAGCGCACCATGTGGAATATTTTTCTGAATCCCTTTAACGTGCCCCGCAACATGAACGAAATGATCTGGAGCGGGATCGTCGATAAAAACCGGATATTTTTGACGGTCGCCGGACTGGTTTTTATTCTCTACGGGCTGTTTAATCTGCAAAAAAGGGAGAAGTTTATTTGAGAAACGGTTGTTAACCGAACGCGAAGTCACAAAGACGCAAAAGAACTAATAATGAACTTCGTGTCTTTGTGTTGTGTTTCCTTTAATAGATTTCATTGAATTTTTCCCTGACCAGTTCCTTGACTTCCTGCATGTCGACCGGGCGTCCCAGTTCGCGTTCAATGGAGGTTACGCCATAGGTGGCAAAGCCACAGGGATTGATATAGTTAAAGTAGCGCAGGTTCGTATTTACATTTAAGGCAAAACCATGCATTGTAACAAAACGGCTCACCCGTACGCCAATAGCGCAGATTTTACGTGATTTGGCAGGTATTTCCGCATCCAGCCACACCCCGGTTGCGCCTTCTTTGCGGCTGCCGCTGATGCCGTACCGGGAGATGATGGCGATGATCGCATCCTCCATTTTTTCGATGTACTGCCTTACGCCGATTTTGTGGTACTCCAGATCAATGATCGGGTAACCGACCAACTGGCCAGGGCCGTGATAGGTAATATCTCCGCCCCGGTCGATTTTGCAGAAGGTCGCATCGATCTTTTTTAAGAAATCGCCCTGCACCAGCAGGTTATGCTCGTCTCCGCTTTTCCCCAGCGTATAAACATGGGGGTGTTCGACCAGGAGGAAATGGTTCAGAGGTGTGGGTCCCCGGCGGGCCTTCCGGTCTGCCTGCACCTGTTCCAGAAGTTCTTCCTGGTAGTCCCAGCATTTCTGATAATCGATCAGTCCTGTATCTTCGTAGTTAAAGGATGCCATAGGAAAAATTGCTAATACTGTAAAATTGTCAAACTGAAAAAATGGTTGCAAGGTTTCAAGGTTGCATGGTCACATGGTTTGAATCTCCCTCGTTTAAAGTATTTTTTTACCCTGATACCCTGGTACCTTGTTACCCTGCTACCTTTTCTGCCGCTACTCACTACTCGCTACCTCTTGTGTCTTGTGTCTGTCCTGCATGTTGCGCGGCGCGGTATGATGAGCGCACCAGCGGACTGCTTTCGACAAAAGAAAAACCTTTTTCGAGGCCAATTGTTCGGTACCGTTCAAATTGTTCGGGATGAATGTATGCTTTTACCGGCATATGCGATTGTGTAGGGGCCAGGTACTGGCCAATGGTCATGACCCTGCAGCCGGCATTTCGCAGGTCATCCATTGTTTGCACGACTTCTTCCGGCGTCTCGCCCAGGCCCAGCATAATCCCCGATTTTGGAATGATGCCTGATTTTGCCACCACGGCTATCACGTCCAGGCTCCGGCGGTACCTGGCTGTGCTCCTGATTGCGGGGGTGAGCCGTTCTGTTGTTTCGAGATTATGCGACATCACGTCGGGCCGGGCATTTGCTACCTGCATGATCAGTTCCTCCTTTCCCTGGAAATCGGGGATCAGCACTTCCACGCGGATGCCCGGATTAAGTTCCTTTACGGACATAATGGTTTTCACCCACCAGCCGGCACCCAGGTCGGGCAGATCGTCGCGGTCGACCGAAGTGATGACGGCATGTTTCAGATTCATGATGCGGATCGACTCAGCCAGCCGCTGTGGTTCCTGCGGGTCGGGCGGCAGCGGACGTCCGGTTTGCACGCCGCAGAAGCGGCAGTTGCGGGTACAGATATCGCCCAGGATCATGAAAGTGGCTGTTCCTTGATTCCAGCACTCGCCGATGTTCGGACAGTTACCACTGGTACAAATGGTGTGCAGTCCGTATTGGCTGACCAGATTTTTTACCCGGGAATAGCTTTCCCCTTTGGGCATGTTCATTTTCATCCACCACGGAAGTCGTTGCCGGGCGTGCTGCTCTTCGCTCATGATCGCTGATTTTTATGCAAAAATAGCGAAAAATTGCAAAGAGTATAGCGAAAACCGGAGGCCGGAGAACGGAACCCGGATTCTCAGATTACTGGATTTTCATACGTTTATTTTTTCAATTTGACTGTGCATAACTTTCGTATTAAGCTGCATCACTTTTCTAACGAACACCAACGGTATGGAACTCGCCAAATAAACACATCCGATCTGGTATTTCGTGTCGGGCGTCTTGATACTTGTGCCTATCTTTCCTATTTTTAACAAATTTTAGACCTGCCATGTCGGACACTGAAGGAAGGCGTATTTTGGGTATTGATCCCGGGACAATCGTGATGGGCTATGCCCTGATTGAGATTAAAAACGGGAAACCGTTAATTTTGCATGTGGGGGTTGTTAAGACCACCGGTTTTGACAATCATTACATGCGCCTGAAGCATATCTTTATCCGCACGCAGGCATTGATCGAGGAGTACCTTCCCGACGAGCTGGCTATTGAATCTCCATTTTATGGCAAAGATATTCAGGCCATGCTCAAACTGGGCAGGGCTCAGGGCGTAGTGATGGGCCTTGCTCTTCAGCGCGATATTCCGGTATTTGAGTATGCTCCTTTGAAAGTAAAACAATCGATTACCGGGATGGGCCGCGCTGCAAAGGAACAAGTGGCCTATTTTCTTAAAAATACGTTAAAGATCGAAGGATTGCCCAGAGAACTGGATGCGACCGATGCCATTGCTGTTGCGGTTTGTCATTACCTGCAAATGAAAAATCCGGTGATGAAGGGTGATTATAAAAACTGGAATGAGTTTATCCGGAAGAACCCGGATCGTTTGAAGTAATGAAGGGCAGGAACAAAAAAACCATCAGTTGAGCTGATGGTTGGCGTAAAAATCAGATGATAATTTCGTTGGCAATCCGGGCTGCGATATTTTCAAATTCCTCGCCGGTGAGTTTCAGTTTCCGGGAAAAGTTCAGTAAATCGCCCTCCGATTGCATGGGTACAAGATGAATATGGGCATGAGGAACTTCGAGTCCCAGCACCATGACTCCAACTTTTTTGCAGGATATGGCTTTTTTTAGTCCGATCGCCACCTTCTTCGCAAACTGCTGCAGCTCCACATAGGTCTGATCGTCGAGGTCGAAGAGGTAATCGACTTCCTTTTTCGGGATAACGAGCGTATGTCCTTTGGCCACCGGCGATATGTCGAGGAAGGCCAAAAAGTCTTCATTCTCGGCTACTTTGTATGCCGGGATCTGACCTTTTACGATTTTTGCGAATATGCTTGCCATGTCTGTTTAAAGAGAAATGTCTACGATTTCATATTGAATGACTCCCGACGGAACTTTGATTTCCACGACATCGCCTACCTTTTTCCCAAGCAATCCCCTGGCAATCGGCGTGGCAATCGACATCTTGCCTGATTTCAGGTCTGCCTCATGTTCCGACACGATTGTATATTGCTGTGTCATATCGTTTTTCGTATTCCTGATCGTTACTTTATTCAGGATCTGAACCGATGAGGTATCAATTTTCGATTCGTCAATGATGCGGGCGTGGGCAATTTTGTCGCGGAGCACCGAAATCTTTGCTTCGAGCATTCCCTGTGCATCCTTTGCCGCATCATATTCAGCGTTTTCAGAGATGTCACCCTTTTCAATAGCTTCCCCGATTTGTCTGGAAATTGAAGGACGTTCAACGTTCATCAGGTAATCCAGCTCTTCTTTGAGCTTGTTTAAACCTTCAAGGGTAATATAAGTTGCTTTTCCCATCTTATTTATTTATTTTAAAGTATTGACTACATAAAACAAAAAAGAATTCCGGCTTGCGGAACTCTTTAGCATCACAAAGCTAAATAAAATATTTGATTTTTACGACTGTTCGGCTGAAAAAGGGGTTTAAATCGTTGTTTACTAAAACGTTCTAGTATTTTCTCTGCAGAATTTCGGAATAGACAACCGCTTTTTTCAGTGTGAAATCCTTCATCAGCGGATGTACCTTCCGTTTTGGCGGACGCTCCTTTATCTCAATCACCATTGGTGGTTTCCTGAGCGGTATGGTTGGTTTCCTCACAGGAGGTACATATGAACTTTTAGCAGGGATATTTCTTTTGCTGATTGCCTGATAAGCCTCTGCCACAGAGACCCTTTTGGGTTCAACCGATTTTACTTCCCGGGGTTTTTCCTCTGCAAACAGGGGATCGTCAAAAAGCTGGTCAAAAACAGAAGGCCTCCTCTCTGCCGGGGTTTCTTCTTCCTCGGCAGTTATCTGTCCTTGCTTTTTCTTCCGGTTAATCGCACCGAAAACAGAAAGGAGAATGGCCACCAGTATGAAAATATAGTCTTCCATTTTTTTAGGATTAGGACCATCAAATCCTTGCTAAAGTTATAAAAAATCAATTGCATTCAGCAAATAACAGGATGATTATAATTAAGCCTGTTTAGAATGATCAAAA
>JBCFBK010000062.1:0-30424 GCA_038562555.1 Prolixibacteraceae bacterium
CCGGAAATCGTATTGGCTGTTGCCATTCCCAGGTCGTTATGGCAATGGGTGGAAATGATGGCCTTTTCAATTCCGCTGACATGATCAAACAGGTATTTGATCTTTTCTCCAAATTCGACCGGCAGTGTGTAACCGGTAGTATCGGGAATATTGACAACAGTTGCGCCTGCCTTGATCACAGCTTCGACCACGCGGGCCAGATATTCATTCTCGGTACGACCGGCGTCTTCGGCATAAAATTCGACGTCTTCAACATATCTTTTTGCGTATTTTACAGCTTTCACGGCGCGCTCAATGATCTCGTCAGGGTTGGAATTGAGCTTATAGTGGATGTGATAAAACGATGTTCCGATGCCGGTATGGATACGCCCTTTTTTTGCATATTTCAGTGACTCTGCTGCAACATCAATGTCTTTTTCGACGGCACGCGTCAGGGCACAAATCGTTGGCCATGTCACCGCCTTGGAAATCTCCACTACCGATTTGAAGTCACCCGGGCTTGACACCGGAAATCCGGCTTCAATGATATCGACACCTAGTTCCTCCAACGCCCTGGCCACCTCAATCTTTTCAACTGTGTTTAACTGGCACCCGGGAACCTGCTCCCCGTCCCGCAGGGTGGTGTCGAAAATATACAATCTATCGCTCATGACAACGTGATTTGATTATTTATGAATTAATTTGCTTTTTATCCATTAAAAAAGCCATCCTCTGCTGAGAATGGCTCCGTGTTTTTTATACGAATTCCTGCATACCATTCTCAATCGCGCATCCAAATTAGAATACCGAATAGAATACTGAGAATGGAAATGTGGAAAAACTGGTTCATCTTATCAGTCGTTTTATTTTCAACAGATGTTTCTCCCGCTCGGCAAAACTCACGCAAGATTAACTCTGCTCCCGCTTAACCGAAACATTCATCCGCTCATTAATTTTCTGCAAATATCACAATATTTTTTTAAAATGAAAATTTTACCTTC
Source organism: Prolixibacteraceae bacterium (assembly GCA_038562555.1). Lineage (GTDB taxonomy): Bacteria > Bacteroidota > Bacteroidia > Bacteroidales > Prolixibacteraceae > JBCFBK01. The sequence goes on from JBCFBK010000062.1 coordinate 981, forward strand.
ACAAATCTTACAATCCTTAATAAAAAGATTAGTTTATCTTGTATTAATGCCGGGTATCTCCTATCCCAATGCCACATCCAGGACCATCATAACGGCAAAGCCGAGCATGGTGCCTATAGTGGCAATATCGGTATGTTTATCGAGCTGGGATTCCGGGATGAGCTCTTCCACAACGACATAAATCATCGCGCCGGCCGCAAAGGAGAGTGCATAGGGGAGAATGGGCTGCATAAGAATGACCGCTGCTGCCCCGAATACGCCGGCGACAGGCTCCACAATGCCGGACGCCTGTCCGTAAAGAAAGCTTTTCCCCCGGCTCATTCCCTCCCGCCGGAGTGGTATCGAGACAGCCGCTCCTTCCGGGAAATTCTGAATGCCGATACCAATGGCCAAAGCTATCGCCCCGGTCAGCGAAGCGGCAGGCAAGTCGGCGGCAACGGCTCCAAATGCCACCCCTACGGCAAGACCTTCGGGTATGTTATGCAGGGTAATGGCCAGAACAAGCAGAATACTTCTTCGCCAGGACGTTGGCACACCTTCTGCTTCTTCGCGGGGAAAACCAAGGTGAAGATGAGGCAGGACCTGATCAACAACCCATAAAAACAAGCCCCCGGCAAGAAAGCCGACAAGTGGGGGGATCCAGGTGATCCCTCCCGTTACTTTTACCATCTCAATGGCAGGATTCAGCAAGGACCAGAAACTGGCGGCAATCATAACACCTGCTGCAAAACCGAGCATACCGTCGAGAAATCGTTTATTGATTTCTTTAAATAAAAAGACCATTGAAGCGCCAAGTGCGGTGACAAGCCAGGTGAATATCGTCGCGGTCAAAGCCTGCACGACCGGGTGTAAACCAATAAACCATTCAACCATAGTTTTTTCTTTTAGATGGGATAGGATCTTTATAAACAAAGATAAACTTCAAAAAGTCAAACACAGAAGAAAAAATATACAACTTAAATAAATAATAATGGCAAAACGGCGAAAAGCAGATTACCTGAGTATATTAATTTGATACACCCGGAGGCAAAAGACGCCTGACCATCAGGGACAGTCAGGCGTCTTTTTATCGCTGAGATGATAATCTATACCAGCTTTTTCATAGCGGTCATGGATGAGCGGAGCTTTTCGCCGACAATTTCAACCGGATGGTTACGGATGGCCTTGTTAACGGCAATCAGCCGGACGTTGTCGACGCTGTTGTCAGATCCTTCACCATATGTTTCACCGATCACGTCGGTTTCGACTTTTGCCATATAACCAGCAAGCAATGGTTTGCAGGCATGGTCGAACAGGTAACAGCCATATTCGGCTGTATCAGAAATGATCCGGTTCATCTCGAAGAGCTTTTTTCGGGCAATGGTATTGGCGATCAGCGGAGTTTCATGAAGCGACTCGTAATAGGCCGATTCAGGCTTAATGCCGGCTTCGGTCATGGTTTCGAAAGCCAGTTCGACCCCGGCTTTCACAAAGGCGACCAACAGCACCCCGTTGTCGAAATATTCCTGCTCGCTGATGGCGTCATCGGTCGACGGTGTTTTTTCAAAGGCGGTTTCGCCGGTCTCGGCCCGCCATGTCAGCAGGTTTTTGTCATCATTGGCCCAGTCTTTCATCATGGTCGATGAAAACTCACCGCTCATGATATCATCCATGTGTTTTTGGAACAAAGGGCGCATAATGCCTTTCATTTCCTCGCAAAGGTTAAATGCCTTGATCTTGGCAGGGTTTGAAAGACGGTCCATCATGTTGGTGATCCCGCCGTGCTTTAAAGCTTCAGTAATCACTTCCCATCCATACTGGATTAATTTGGAGGCATAGCCCGGTTCAATACCGTTTTCGATCATTTTGTTGAACGACAGAATGGATCCGGTTTGCAGCAGGCCGCAAAGGATAGTCTGCTCGCCCATCAGGTCCGATTTTACTTCAGCGACAAAGGATGAGTGCAGCACACCGGCGCGATCTGCGCCGGTACCGACGGCATACGCCTTTGCAATTTCAAATCCGTCACCGTTCGGGTCATTTTCAGGATGAACGGCGATGAGTGTCGGAACCCCGAATCCGCGTTTATATTCTTCCCGTACTTCCGTGCCCGGCGACTTCGGAGCAACCATGATCACGGTGAGGTCCTTGCGGATTTGCATCCCTTCTTCAACAATGTTAAAACCATGTGAATAGGACAGGGTTGCTCCTTTTTTCATCAAAGGCATAATTGCTGTGATGACCGATGAGTGCTGCTTGTCGGGAGTCAGATTGATCACCAGGTCGGCAGCCGGAACCATTTCCTGGTAAGTTCCCGTTTTAAATCCGTTTCCTGACGCGTTTTTGTATGATTGCCGTTGTTCCCGGATGGCGGATTCGCGGAGCGCGTATGAAACATCAAGTCCCGAATCGCGCAGGTTAAGTCCCTGGTTTAAACCCTGAGCGCCACAGCCGACAATCACGATTTTTTTACCTTCCAGTTTTTTTACCCCGTCAGCAAATTCAGATTTATCCATAAATCTGCACGTTCCAAGTTGTTCCAACTGCAAGCGCAGCGGGAGTGTGTTAAAGTAGTTTGCCATTTTTTGATTTATCTTTTATTATTGATTGTTTGAGTCTAAGTTAAGCGGCTAAAAATAAACTGAACACAAAGACACGAGGACACTAAAGTTTATTATTTATGGTTCTAAAAATAAAGCATTTCTTTGTGTCTTTGTCTCTTTGTGTTCAAAAGAATTTCCGGGTTTAATCCATCTGGCTCAAAAGAGCATCACGTTCTTTCAGGAATTCTGAAAGGCGTTCTACCGGGTCGCGGGTAATTGCAATCCGGCCCGACCTTACAAACTGAGGTACGCCAAACTGGTTAAGGCGCTCAAATAACTCCTGGGTTTCCTCTTTGTGCCCCGTCTTTTCGACAACGATGTATTCCCGCGTGATCTCCAGGATCCGGGCCCCGTAGTCCCGGATGATCTTTTCAACTTCATCGCTCTCAAAGAGGTATTCGGTCGACACTTTATAAAGGGCAATTTCCTGAAAAATCATTTCATCATTGGTGGCATAATATGCTTTCAGCACGTCCACAATTTTCTCGAGCTGGTTTACAAGCCGTTGGACTTTATCTTTCGTGGTATTCACAACAATGATAAATTTGGAGATCCCGCTGATTGCCGACTGTGAAACGGTCAGACTTTCAATATTAATTTTACGGCGGGTAAAATTAATCGTGATCCGGTTGAGTAAGCCAATGTTATTCTCCGAAAATATAGTGATGATAAATTCCTGGTTCATTTTTAAAATTGTTAAATTGTCAAACTGTCATTTAGTCGTAAATATTTAGTCGTAAGACTTTATCTAATCCCGTGTCTTGTGTCCGTCTCACGACCCGCTGCCCATGACTGATCAGGCTTCGAGAATAATGTCTGACACAGAGGCTCCGGAGGGAACCATCGGGAAGACATTGTCTTCTTTTTCAACGACCACTTCGAGCAGATACGGGCCGTCGTGGTTCATCATTTTACGGATCCCGTCCTCCAGTTCTTCCCGCCTGGTCACTTTATGGGCCGGCATCCCAAAGCCATTGGTGATCATGATGAAATCGGGATTTTGCAGTTCTGTAAACGAGTATCTTTTCTCAAAGAAAAGCTGCTGCCACTGCCGCACCATACCGAGAAAATTGTTATTCAGCAGAATAATTTTAACAGGCAGTTTGTTTTGGACAATGGTGCCCAACTCCTGCAGGGTCATCTGAAATCCACCGTCACCGACAAAAGTGACGACCGTCCGGTCGGGAGCCCCGAGCTGTGCGCCTACCGACGCGGGTATGGCATAGCCCATGGTGCCAAGACCACCTGAGGTGACATTGCTTCTTGAGTGTCTGAACTTAAAATAACGTGATGCAATCATTTGGTGTTGACCGACGTCGGTTACCAGGATAGCTTCATGATTGGTTTGTTCAGAGGCAATGCGGACCGCCTCTCCCATGGTCAGTCCTGTTTTCTCGGGATAGACATCCTTTGAAATAACTTTGTCATCTTCAATCTGGTCGGAATCGCGGAATTCACGGAGCCAGTTTTCATGCTTATTGGGTTTCACATTATGGGTTAACATGGGAAGCGATTTTTTTGCATTCCCCAACACGGCCACATCTGCCTTGATGATTTTATTAATCTCCGAGCCATCGATTTCAAGGTGAATGATTTTTGCCTGACTGGCATATGTACTCACTTTTCCGGTTACACGGTCGTCGAAACGCATGCCCACGGCAATGATCAGGTCAGCTTCATTTGTTTTGATGTTTGGTCCGTAATTGCCATGCATGCCCAGCATCCCTACATTCAAGGGATGGTCGGTCGGCAGTGCGGAAAGTCCAAGTAAGGTCCACGCAGCAGGGATTCCTGTCTTCTCGATAAATGCTTTTAATTCATCCTCAGCCTGAGCAATGATAACTCCCTGCCCGAAAAGAAGCAGAGGCTTTTTTGCCTCGTCAATCAGCTTTGCAGCAGCCTCAACCTGAAATGGGTCGACCGGATGTTCAGGAATATAAGACCTGATTTTGCTGCATTTCTTATAGACAAACGAATCTATCTTCTGGAACTGCGCATCTTTGGAGATATCCAGAAGGACAGGCCCCGGGCGACCGGATTGCGCAATGTAAAAAGCTTTGGCGATGGCCTCCGGGATTTCCTCAGCATCGGTGATCTGATAATTCCATTTGGTGATCGGCATTGAAATTCCGACAACATCCGATTCCTGAAAGGCATCGGTGCCTAAAAGCGGCGAGGCAACCTGTCCGGTAATGCAGACCAGCGGAACCGAATCGATCATGGCATCGGCGATGCCCGTGATCAGGTTTGTCGCGCCCGGACCGGAAGTTGCAAAACAGACTCCGGCTTTTCCGGTAACTTTGGCGTATCCTTCGGCAGCATGCACGGCACCTTGTTCATGACGGGTTAATATATGGCTGATTCGTTTGTCGTAATCATAAAGGGCATCGTAAATCGGCATAATTGCTCCGCCCGGGTACCCGAAGATGGTATTCACGCCTTCCTCCAGGAGGGAAAGAATAACGGCGTGTGATCCGGAAATTGTTTTTGTAGTCATATGATTGAATTTTAATTGTTTTTATTTAATCAATTAAGCGAACAGCACCTTTATCGGCCGATGAGACCATGCTGGCATAAGCTCTCAGTGCTTTACTTACTTTACGCTGCCGGCTTGCGGGCATCCAGGCATCTTTTCCTTTGACCTCTTCTTTCGCCCGGCGCCGGTCAAGTTCTTCCCTGCTTACAAGCGCATTTATTTTACGGGCAGGAATGTCTATTTCGATGGGATCGCCATCCTGCAAAAGGGCGATTGCCCCTCCTGCTGCCGCTTCCGGTGAAACATGGCCGATCGAAAGCCCGGATGTGCCTCCGGAGAATCGTCCGTCGGTGATCAATGCGCAAACCTTATCGAGTTTTACCGATTTCAGGTAGGAGGTCGGGTACAGCATTTCCTGCATACCTGGCCCGCCCCGGGGTCCCTCATAGCGGATCACTACCACATCTCCTGCCTGGACGGCATCGCCCAAAATACCGTTTACCGCAGCTTCCTGCGACTCAAATACGCGTGCGGTACCGCGGAACCGGTAAACCGAAGGGTCGACACCCGCGGTTTTCACGATGCAGCCGGCTTCTGCAATGTTGCCGTAAAGGACAGCGAGTCCGCCGTCCTTATTATAAGCATGGGCAAGATCATGAATGCACCCGTGCTCCCGGTCTTTGTCAAGCGAACTGTACCAGGCCTCCTGGGAGCCCATCACACTGTTGCGGAAGCCTCCCGGAGCAGATCGGTAAATCTGCACATCTTCAGCCTTAACCTGGGGACTCATGATGTCGTATTTGGCAATGGCCTCTCCCAGGGAGAGGCCGTCGACGCGTGACACCGAAGTCTCCAGCAGTCCGCCCCGGCTAAGCTCGGCAAGAATTCCCAGGATCCCGCCCGCGCGGTTTACGTCCTGAACGTGATAAGTACCGTTCGGGGCAACTTTACAGAGGTTTGGCGTTTCCTTCGAAAGTTCATTGATATCGTTCATCGTGAAGTCGACTCCTGCTTCATGGGCGATGGCAAGGATATGTAAAACCGTGTTGGTCGATCCGCCCATGGCAATATCGAGTTTCATGGCATTTCGGAAAGCGGCTTTTGTGGCGATATTCCGGGGAAGTACGTTTTCATTGCCATGTTGGTAGTAATCGTATGTTAGCTGAATGATCCGTCCGGCAGCCTGTTCAAACAGATGTTTCCGGTTGATGTGGGTGGCAACAATGGTCCCGTTTCCGGGAAGGGCGATCCCCAGGGCTTCTGCCAGACAGTTCATCGAGTTTGCGGTAAACATACCGGAACAACTGCCGCAGGTCGGACAGGCATTTTGTTCCACCCGGGCGAGGGTCTCATCATCGACGCCTGAATCGGCGCTTAATACCATGGCATCGACCAGGTCATACTTTTTCCCGTCAACAACTCCTGCTTCCATGGGACCTCCCGACACAAAAATGGCGGGAATATTCAGTCGCATGGCTGCCATCATCATTCCCGGGGTAATCTTGTCGCAGTTTGAAATACAGATCATGGCGTCGGCCATGTGGGCGTTACACATGTATTCAACACTGTCTGCAATGATATCGCGTGAGGGCAGGGAATACAGCATGCCATCATGACCCATGGCTATTCCGTCGTCAATCGCGATGGTATTGAACTCGGCCGCGAAGCATCCTTGCTTTTCGATCTCTTTTTTAATGAGCTGTCCCACTTCATGCAGGTGAACATGTCCGGGAACAAACTGGGTAAACGAATTTACCACGGCAATCAGCGGTTTTCCAAATTGCTCTTCTTTCATTCCATTGGCCCGCCATAGGCTCCGGGCGCCGGCCATTCTCCGGCCCTGGGTTGTTGTAGCAGATCTAAGTTCGTGTTGCATATCCTTCATCTGTGATTTAAGTCCTTAAAAAAAGCCCTTCCCGATTAAGAGAAAGGCTTTGAAATATTATTTGTTCAACAATCAACAGCCTTTCCTAGCGAGACCCCAAAAGGACGACGACTAGAATAATCACTGTATGATATGTCGAAAAATGTACCACTGCTAATTCTTATTAAATGAAAAAAGCCATTCTCCTTTGTGAGAATGGCTACCTGATATACCCGCGCGCAACATCCTCACTTCGTCTTCGAAATGACAACGACTAGAAGAATGACCACGTTAAGTATGATAGCCAAATGTTTCATGTTATTGATATATGCTGGCAAAAGTAAAAATTAATTTCAAAACGCAAAATTAATTTGTAAGTAAAAATCTCTCTTTAAATTAAATTTTACAGTCAGAGTGCCGATTTTGCAATAGTTTATAATAGAAAAATTTTCGAAACGGACACACGCGGAGTTATCGGAATCGGAAAGAACAGATCCCTTTTTGTCCGTTTAAACTGCAGCCGGTCGGCGGAATAAAAACGACAGAGCGGGCTTTCATCCGAAAAAAATAACAAAAAATGTGTTTTTGGGAAACTATTTTTTTTGTTTCCCGTTTTTATATACAATCTTTTTAACGTACCCTTTGAATTATGGCAAAATTATCGAGAACCGGGACCAATGCGTATGTACAAGACCTTTGGTTGTTAATTTTACGTGTCGGCATCGGCGCAAGCATGCTGACGCATGGCATCCCGAAACTTCAGATGCTGATGGCAGGTGGTGATATTGCTTTTGCCGATCCGTTCGGAATAGGGGACTTCTGGACATTGGTGCTGGCTGTTTTTGCTGAAGTGTTTTGCTCCGGATTGCTCATTCTCGGATTTCTGACCCGCCTGGCAGCTGTTCCCTTGTCCGTTACGATGGGCGTGGCTTTCTTTATGATCCACAGCGCAGATCCGTTCGGAAAAAAGGAAATGGCCTTGCTTTATCTGCTTATCTACCTGACGCTCCTGGTTCTTGGCGGCGGTAATTTTTCTTTGGACCGGGTGATCAGAAAACGATAAAAACCGGGAGGTTAAAGCCGGTAAAGATCTGCCAGCAGGGTTTCAACCGCCTTGACCGTCGTGGCAGGACTGCCTGAAAAATTATTCAGGAAAATTGCAAAGAGGATTTGCCGTTCCGACGATGTGGTGAGCAGACCGGCATAACAGCGAACACGGGTCATGCTGCCGCTTTTGGCGCGCAAGCGCTGGTTGGGGAATTTCAGCGGGTCAAAATAGGAGAGCGTACCATCCGGTACCGCGGGCATGGAATTGAAGAAGAGAGGACTGTGCTTGCTTTCGTTTTTCATATAGGCCAAAATGTTGACCATTTGCTCGGCTGTTACCGCATTGAAACGCGACAGCCCGCTGCCATCGTACAAAAAGAGTCCGCGGATATCAATTCCTTTTTCTTTCCAGAATTCAGTGATAAGATTAATCCCTTTTTGGGTGCTGCCGTGACCGTTCCTGATATACGCCAGATGCTTCAGGAGGTGTTCCGCAAACAGGTTTACACTTTCGTGATTGGTGAGCCTGATGATATCGATCAGCGGCGGCGACAGTGTCGTTGCCAGCTTTAGTTCTGAACCCGATTTAACCAGTCGTTTCCCGATTGTGCCATCAACGGTTATTCCTTCTGCCATTATGCTGTCCCTGAGCTGGGTGGCCAAGAGAAAGGCCGGATCGGGGATCGATGCCCGGATGGTGAAATCTTTTCTCCCTTTTGGTACAGATCCACGAATAAGCCTGTCGGAATCGAGCGGGCTCCCGAATACGTAAGCCAGGTCCCGCTGATCGTCAGACGACACAACGCGGTTATCGAAATGCATATCCGGTATCGTGGGATTAACTGAAACAATGCGGGTCTGCCGGCCGGCGACTGGCGGCGAACAAAGATGAATTTCAAAACTGTTGTCGTATACAGACAAGCCACTGACTCCGGCGCCGTAGTAATTCCCGATATCCTCCCAGATCCAGGTGTCGGGGATGGACTGGTCATCGTAGATGGAAGCATCAGTCAGGATACCGCCGCTGATGTGGCGGATGTTATAGCGGCGCAGGCTGTCGGTCCAGGCCTTCAGAAAATGGTTTTTCAGGTAGTGATCATGAAAATACTCAGACCCGAGCGCCGGATCACCACCGCCAATGATAATCAGGTTGCCCAGCAGGCTGTCGTTCCTGATTGTTCCGTCGATGGCCAGGGTCGTTGTAAACCGGAATCCGGGACCCAGCATTTCAAGGGCCGTTGCCGTCGTTACCAGTTTAAGCGTTGAGGCAGGAGCAAGACTTAGCCGGGGATTATATGATCCGATTAATTCACCGCTTGAGGCGTCCTGCAGATAAACTCCAATGGATGCATTGCGCAGATTTTCCTGAGCTACCCATTTTTGAACAGAGCTGTCAGCGAAGCCGTGAGTCTGGCTGTATCCCTTTAAAAAGCAGGAAACAGCCAGTAAAATCAGGAGCAGGCTTGTTGCTTTTTTCTTCATTCTTCCGGAATAGGATTTATTTTATAAATTTGAGCTCAAGGTATTCATTTCGATGGAATAATAAAAGATCATGCTAAAAACAATGCTTATTGTCGGCGCCGGCGGTTTTTTAGGCAGTATTGCCCGCTATCTTACGCAGTTACTGGCCGAAAGGCTTTTGCACAGCACCTTCCCCTGGGGTACTTTCGCCGCGAATATCGCCGGTTGCTTTATAATTGGCCTTGTTTATGCGTTTGTCGAACGAGGTAGCCTGCTAAGTCCGGAATGGCGAATTTTCCTGACGGTTGGTTTTTGCGGGGGATACACCACTTTCTCGTCATTTTCCTATAATAACTTTATTATGCTCAGCGAGAGCAATTTTTTTCAGTTTTTTGGAAACGTCTTTCTAAGCCTGTTATTAGGTTTGTTTGCTGTTTACCTGGGTATTATGCTTATCCGTTTTGTCTATTCCTGAAATCGGGCAAACATTTTTCGTAGAATTTATCTACATGTGCGCACCATATTTCCACACATTAGTGGCTGCGGCTGCAGCCGTGGAACTGTCTACTCAGTTGATTTTCCGGCATTCCGTTTTTTTTCGGCGGGATGATATCTTTTGGCATACTTTTTATGTTTATTGGGCGAAGAATTTACCGGAGGCAATGAAGAGAAGAACAGCGATTGTTGTGATTACAGTGGGCCTGCTGATGTCGGGATTTTCCGATTTTGGCCCAGAAGCAGCGTTGGGGATGACGCAGAAAAAGGAAATAAGCTATACACAGATAGAAGTCGGGGAGATTTCCGATACGGTAAAAGAAGCCATAAAGGAATATTTTACAGATTATGTGACCGACAAGGCTTATTTGGGAGACGATGGCTCTTACAAGCTTGAAGTAAGTAAAGAAGATATTCAGTATATCTTATATTATAAGGACGATGGCGAATTGATTAAAGTAGAACAACCCGAACCGGCTGCACAAGATTAATTTACTTATAATCGTTAAGTCAGCGCAGTTTCCCGGTAATGTGAGAGAAAATTGATTAGGTGACAACCCGGCCCCTGCCAGAAAGTGATATCCCGCACGGGCAGGGGCCACCTTTATCCGGAAAGCAACCGTTATAGTCCCTGGCGCATGTATTTACAGGATTGCAATGATTCACAAGGGTCGAAAGTTCTGTAGAAAATATCCACATTTTTTCTGCAATTCTACATTAAAAAGAAGGCTTGGTTAAAATATGGAACGCCAAACAAGTGTCAGATACAGAGTCTTTTGGCTTTAGTTTTTATTATTTTTTCTTTTTTGGCATGTTTTTGACACCAGTAAGGGAAAGTAAATAAAATCGCAAAAATGAATCATTTAAAAATTAATATTATGAAGACAGTAGCTTGTTATTTATCGGCGGTAGCAATTACCCTGATTCTCGCTGTGCCGGCCACGGCAACAGCCGGGCCGATGCAAGAAGCAGTCATCGTTAATCAGGAAGTGAACTACCAGGAAATACCTACAGAAAATGTCCCTGAAACCGTTACCGAATCGCTTAATAAAGATTATTCCGGTTATCTGATAGACAGGGCATACCTGGGTGATGACGGCAGTTATAAGCTTAAGGTAAGCCAATCGGACCTCAAATATATCGTTTTTTATAAGGAGAATGGCGAACTGATTAAGGTGGAAGAGTCGGTCAGCGAAGAAATTGAAAAAGGTATTGAGCAAGGGACTGAAAAAGTTGAGGAAGGTGTCGAAGACCTGAAGGAGGAACTTCCCGAAGAAGAATAGGAAAGTCAAAAAATAGATAATCAGAACAATAGTCACAATAATTAAAAATAAATCGCGTATGATGACAGATAGAAATTAGGTTTGGAATGCAAGACTGAGTTAGGTGTTTATAAAATAACTTCTGCCGTTAGGTATTTACCTAACGGCAGAAGTTATTTTATATATGTTCCGGCGGGAAGCGAAAATTTTTAACCCTTCAAGGATAAACAATTTTTAAACGTACGCCTTTCATACTAATGTGAAGGCGTTGACGTTTTATAGTTTAACAGTCATAACTTAGTCTGATGGTAAATATTCTGATTGTTGATGATGATGTGACCTTTTGTCTGATGTTGAAAACCCTGCTGGAGAAACACGGTTATAAAGTGAAAACGGTATTTTCTCCGGGCGACGTTAAAGGTTTGGTCAGGCAGCACTTTTACGATCTCGTTCTTACCGATTTGCGGATGCCGGACGTCAGCGGAATGGATCTGATCCGATTAATCCGGGAAGAGTCGCCAGGCACCAAAATAATCATGATGACCGGCTATGCTGATATTTCTACGGCAATACAGTCGATCAAGCAAGGTGCGTTTAATTATCTCCCAAAACCTTTTCAGCCCCAGGAAGTATTAAATCTGATTCGTGAAGCCTTGGAGGCTTCAGATGTGCGCGAGGAAAAAGCTGCCAGCCGCAAAGCCGCTCCAAACGGATTTATGGAAGGCGTGAGCAAGGCATCAAGACGCTTAAGGGAGTATATCGAATTGGTTGCTCCTACTTCCATGTCTGTGCTGATCACCGGGGAAAGCGGCACAGGCAAGGAACATGTTGCCCGGTCCATTCATTTACTGAGCAGCCGGGCGTCAAGGCCATTTATTCCGGTGGACTGTGGTGCAATACCGAAAGAGCTTGTAGCCAGTGAATTTTTTGGACACATTAAAGGTTCGTTTACGGGAGCCATTGCTGATAAAACGGGTCATTTCGAGTCTGCAAACGGAGGTACGCTTTTTCTGGATGAGGTCGGCAATCTTTCTTATCAGACGCAAATTCAGTTATTGCGTGTATTGCAGGAGCGGATGATAAAACCGGTGGGAGGCACCCGGGAAATCCCGGTCAATGTCAGGATCATTGCTGCTACGAACGAAAATCTGCAAATAGCCCAGGAGGAAGGTACCTTCCGCGAAGATCTGTATCACCGGCTTAATGAATTTCAGATCAGAGTTCCGTCACTTCGTGAACGCAGGGATGACATTTTGCTCTTTGCGCGTTATTTTCTTGAAGAAGCCAATACTTATCTGAACAAAACGATTGCAGGATTTGAGCCGGAGGTAGAAGTGGCTTTTATGAATTACGGGTGGCCCGGCAACCTGAGGGAAATGAAAAATGTCGTAAAAAGGGCTACGCTGTTGGCGAGTGGTAAAGTTATCGGGGTGGAGGAAGTTCCGGCGGAACTGTTTTCGGCACAGGAGGACGATTCCTTCAGTCTCCACAATCAGCGGAATGAGAGGGAGCGAATACTGAAAGCCCTTGAGGCCGCCGGGAATAACAAGAGCAGGGCCGCACGCCTGCTTCGAATCGACCGCAAGACATTGTATAACAAGCTCAGGCTATATGACATAGAGCACGAGAAAAACGGATATCACTAGGAGTGTGCCGGAAGACCCTCTTCCCGTTGAATAGCCGAAAGGAGTTCTTCTATTTTCACGAGGGCCGATACACATTCGGCGTGCCATTCTTCTTTTCCGGCCTCCGGCCTTTTCTTTTCAAGACGCGAGAGCAGTTCAACAATCTCGTAAGCTTCCAGTTGCCTGAAAAGCGGAAGCATCTTATGTGACAATTCAGAAATGGCATGATTATTCTTTTCGGTCATATACCTCCTGAAAATCATAGCGTTTTCCTTCCCTGATTGCACGAATGTAAGGAGGATTTGCCTCAGGCTTTCAGCTTCTCCCGAGGCAAAGGCGGAAATTTGATCCAGACTGTATTGTTTTGGTCTGCTTCCGGCGGTTAGCGTCTTCGCCGGCAGTGTAACACTACAGTTCTTCTCTTTCATTTGCCCGGAAAGCGCGGCAATTAAGACTTGCGGAGTAAAGGGTTTTTGAACGAAAGTCGTAAATGCATCTAGCCTGCCCGCCTCAATCTCCTGACCCGACATGGCAATCATGGGCAGGTCGGCTCCGTTCCTGTCTCTGACCTGTTTTATGACCTCGAACCCGTTGATGCCGGGCATCTGAATATCTGTAATCAGGAAATCGGCGCATCCTTTCCTGAATTCGCCAACAGCTTCCAGCGGGTGACTATATGCGAAAACTTTCATTCCTGCCGTTTCCAACACCCTTGCCGTCATTTCCAATATTGCCGGATCATCATCTACCAGCCATACCCTTTTTCCTTGCAGGTGCTTCTGATGGCCATGAGAAATCGGGGTCACCGCTGTCGGCACAGCTTCGGCCGCTGCGACAAGCGCTTCCTTTGTGAGTGGCAGCAAGACATTGAAATGACTTCCTTTCCCGGGCGTACTTTTCACATGAACGGAGCCATGCAGTAGTTCGGCCATTTTACGGGTAATGGTCAGCCCGAGCCCTGTTCCTTCATATTGCTTTAAAGGTGAAGTAACGCGCCCGAACTCCTCAAAGATATGGTGAATTTTTTCACGCGGAATGCCGATACCGGTATCAATAACTTCGATCGATACCTGATCAATTTTTGAAGTATATTTTTCGGTTGAAACCCTTACCGTCACCGAACCTTCGTCTGTGAATTTAATGGCGTTTGAGATCAGGTTGACCAGGATTTGGGTGATCCGGAGCGGATCGCTTTTATAACCCGCCGAAGCAGCATTATATTCATATGTCAGCATGATTCCTTTTTCCAGTGCCTGTGGCCGGAGATTCTCGACCGTGTCGGTCACCAACGATTTCAGATTGAACGGGATACTTTCAATTTTTAATTTTCCGGAGTCCAGGCGCGCCAGGTCAAGCAGATCATTAATTAACCGGAGAATATGATCAGACGCCTTCCGGATATGATGAAGGTATTTTAGTTGTTTTGGATCGCTGGTATTTTCCTGTATTAAACCGGCGAACCCGATTATGGAACTTAACGGCGATTTCAGGTCGTGCGTAATACTGAGCATAAACTGTTCCTTGCTCCGGAGCAGCGATTCCGAATAAGCATTGGCTTTTTCCAATCGTTGCCTGTAATGCTTGCTTTTTGTGAGGTCTTCCAGAATATTGAACAGAAAGAAAATAATTGTAATGAGCGACAGGGCGCCCAGGATGATGATAAGCCAGGTGGTTTGCCGGATCTTTTCTTCCTGTGCCTTTATTCGCTGAAACGAGCTGAGCAGTTCCGCATTTTCAATATTGGAAAGCATTTTTCTCAATTGCACGGTTATAATGAGATCGTTTTCCAGAACTTCCCGTTCTTTCTGTTTCAATTGTTTCTCAATGACTACATTCTCATCCCTGATCTCCTCAATAATAGTTGTAAAGTAATTGGCGATAGAGTCGGCCGGATTTGCGGCGTTAATCAGACTGTCTAGTTGAATGGTCTGATTAACAGATACATATAAAGCAGAATCTTTTTGCTGTTTTGCAGAAAAAACTCCGGCCAGGCGTTCAAAGAATTTTTTCTTCTTTTGCTTCACATAAACCGAGTCATAATTCGTGGTAACTGTTTTGTTGATTTTCATTTGTTGGCCCGTAGTATCGGCGGCAATTGTCATTTTTTCGATCGAATCCCTGCCGGATGACAATTTTTCGATTGCCTGTTCATACCTGGCTGCCGGTGAATTTGCCTTTTTTATGGATGAAAGTTCCTTCAGGTTTTCATGCTTCATCGCCAGCAACTTTTTGATACTGTCGGTATGCATTTGTTGGACGGGGTTGTTTTCCATCCGCGACAGTGTTTCGATCTGCAGGCTGATCGTATCCATGAGATTCTGATACTCGCGGTAGTGTTTTATGAGACCCGTCTGCGCATAATTTCGACCGAAACCCTCCAATTGGTACAGATTGGTAAGGACCGTGTTGATATACATGATTTTTCGGTTAGCCGGTGTGAGGTCGGCTTTTTGTCCGGGTCCGGTAACGATCTCAGAATAGATGATCCAGACAATGAGCGAGGCCAGTATGACCAGTGTGAAATACCCAAGAAAAACTTTAGTCTTTACATTTTCCATCTTTCTGCCTCATTTTTGATTTATCCTGTATTCAGTAAACGGAAAACCCCCCTTTTTAGTTTTTACGATCTGCTGATCAACCACTATGGATAATTTGCAAAAAATAAATTATCTTGTTCTACGTTTAGGGGTTATACACTATTGTAGAGAAAAAAATAAGCACATGAAGGGTAACGCTTGTCTTTTGAAAATTTACATTTCCGAGGCCGACAAGATCGGAACAGCATCGTTGTACGAGGAAATCGTGAAGGAAGCGCGCGAGAAAGGGTTGGCCGGGGCAACTGTCCACAGGGGCGTCTTATCGTTTGGGGCCAGTCATTCGATCCATACGATGAAGATTTTTGCCTTGTCCAACCATTTACCGGTGGTGATTGAAATCGTGGACAAGGAGAAAAAAGTCCGGGCTTTTTCCGAGCGCGTCCGCGAACTGGTAGCCCTTTCACAGAAAGGAGCTTTGATAACGATTAATCCGGTGGAGATCGTCGAATACAAAGCAGGTGATAAGTACAACCCGTTCCTGTCGTTTTAGGGCCTGCATTTGGTTAAATTTAGGTTATTCATTTTACTAAAACCAGGCTTTTTGTGTCGGGATTTGCTATATTTGTCCGGCTTAAAAGAGTTGTGTTTAAGCCATAAGGTTATCAGTTCCCACGGGTATTTGTTTACGATCCCCGGAGGCCTGAAAAGATTGCAGCTATATTATTAAGTTTAATTCAAAACTATAAATCATGTTAATTCGTAACGTTGTTGGTCGGGAAATTCTGGATTCACGCGGTAACCCCACAATCGAAGTTGAAATCACGCTGGAATGCGGAGCTGTTGGTCTTGCGGCCGTTCCGTCGGGTGCTTCAACAGGTGAAAATGAAGCCCTTGAACTGCGCGATGGCGATAAGGGTCGTTATTTGGGGAAAGGGGTATTAAAAGCGGTTGAAAACGTCAATGAAACCATTGCAAAAGAAATTATTGGCATGGATGCTTCAGATCAGGTAGGAATTGATCGGAAGTTACTGGAACTTGACGGAACCAAAACAAAATCCAAATTAGGAGCCAATGCCATTCTCGGTGTTTCTCTCGCTGTTGCCAAAGCTGCGGCTAATGCTCTTGGTTTGCCCCTCTACCGGTATATTGGCGGAACAAACGCAAAAACGCTGCCGGTTCCCATGATGAATATTATTAACGGCGGCTCCCATTCAGATGCTCCGATTGCATTCCAGGAATTTATGATCCGGCCCATTGGCGCTTCTTCATTCCGGGAAGGTTTGCGTATGGGGGCTGAAGTATTTCATAGTCTGAAGAAAGTATTGAGCAAACGTGGACTGAGTACCGCCGTAGGCGATGAGGGTGGCTTTGCTCCGGCCCTTAATGGAACCGAAGATGCATTGAACAGCATCATTGAAGCCGTTAAAAATGCCGGGTACAAACCGGGACGGGCGAAAGACGGTGGTGATGTTTCCATTGGTCTTGACTGCGCTGCTTCCGAGTTCTACGAAGACGGAGTTTATAATTATGCCAAATTTGAAGGATCGAACGGCGCAAAACGTAGCCGTGACGAACAGGTTGCTTTTCTCGCAGAACTGGTCGAGAAATTTCCCATCGATTCAATTGAAGATGGTTGCGATGAAGGTGACTGGGAAGGTTGGGTTGCTTTGACCAAAGCTCTTGGCGGCAAATGCCAGCTGGTGGGTGACGACCTTTTCGTGACCAATGTGGAATACCTGAAAAAAGGTATCGAACTGGGTGCTGCCAATTCAATCCTGATCAAAGTCAACCAAATAGGTACGTTAACCGAGACCCTTGATGCCATTGAAATGGCACACCGTGCCGGTTATACCTCGGTAACTTCGCACCGCTCGGGTGAAACCGAAGATTCGACCATTGCCGATATCGCTGTTGCAACGAATTCAGGACAAATCAAAACCGGATCATTAAGCCGGTCAGATCGGATGGCTAAATATAATCAGTTGCTTCGCATAGAAGAACAGCTGGGCGATAAAGCGATCTATGGCTATAAAAAAGTTTACAAAAAATAAGCTTTCCAAAATATTCGTTAAGACTGCTGCTCCGGTTGGGGTGGCAGTTTTTTTTCAATCTTGTGTCTGTCTCACCACTTATACCATCGGATACTTTTTAAAGACTTCTTCAGGTTTTGACAAAAGATCGACATATTGGGCACGCTGGTACGAGTATGGATCTTTTAAATTTTTCCTTGAAAGTTTACCTCTAAAATCAGCCAGAGTTCTGTAACCTTTGGTGGTCATCCAGTCATTTATATTATTCAGGGTAGCGGCTACCCAGGTCGGGTGGTTTTTGTAAATGGCCGATACAACCTGCACGGTATCGGTTCCGGCCAACAGGAGTTTAATAATGTCATCGGCATTAAAAATACCCCGGCTGGAGCAGATTCCGGCATCAGTATTCTTGTAGAGCAGGCCGGCATATCGCAGCGAAAGCTGATAATCTTTTTCCTGACTTAAGTCCCATGGAAAGTAAAACAGTTCTTCCTGAATGTTGATGTCGGGTTGAAAAAACCGGTTAAACAGCACAAATCCATCAGCTCCGGCTTCATCCAGCTTTTTTATAAAATTCAGGGTGTTGGTATAAAAAGGGCTCAACTTAACGCTGACAGGTATTTTTACGGCGTTTTTTACGCGGTGGACAGTCTCAACCTGGAGTTCTTCAATCTTGCTTCCTTCAGTTTCAAAATAGCCGGGTACTGCATACAGGTTGATCTCAAGCGCATCGATGCCCGCCTGTTCCAGTTCGCGGGCATAATCAACCCAGGTTGGCTCATAGAGGGCATTCAGGCTGCCAATGACAGGGATCTTTACCCTCTTTTTTAGTGTTTTTACATTCAGCAGGTGTTCTTTCGGTCCGGCATGTTCGAGATCCGGGAAGATCCGGGTCATCTCGGCGTTGCGCTCTTCGTACTCATGCAATTCTTCATCGAGCTGGATCGATTCGAGTTGGATCTGCTCCTCAAACAACGATTTATAGACAATGGCTGCAATCCCGTTCGCTTCCAGTTGTTCGATCACTTCGGGTTTGTTAACCAGGTTGCTGGCTCCGAGAATGATAGGGTTCTTTAGTGTTAAACCCATGTAGGTGGTTGAAAGATCTGCCATAAGAGTGATTTTGAGGTTTGTTGTATGCAAAGTAGAACCAGTTCATTCCGGCTTTTGTTCACAGGATCGCTCATAAATTGCAAAAGCCTGTGGATGACCGGGTCACGCACAGGCTTTTGCAAACAGCTATATTGATTTTACCAAAGGCTGAGGGTAACGGTGAGACCTGCCATGACGACCGAAACCATGGCCATCAGCTTGATGAGGATATTCAGCGAAGGACCTGAGGTATCTTTGAACGGATCACCCACGGTATCGCCAACTACGCCTGCTTTGTGGGCTTCGCTTCCTTTGCCTCCATGGTTTCCTTTTTCAATATATTTCTTGGCATTGTCCCACGCGCCGCCCGAATTATTCAACATAACCGCCAGTGTAAATCCTGCAGTCAGACCGCCTGCGAGCAGGCCAATTACGCCGGCGACACCCATAATGGCTCCCACGGCAACCGGGATTGTTATTGCCAGTAATGACGGTAACAGCATCTCCCGCTGAGCTCCCCTGGTCGAAATCTCAACACATTTTGCATATTCAGGGGTTCCAGAACCGTCCATGATACCTTTGATTTCACGGAACTGGCGCCTTACTTCATCGACCATGGCTCCCGCGGCACGTCCCACGGCCTTCATGGTCATGGCACAAAATACAAAGGCCATCATCGAACCCAGAAAGATTCCTCCAAGAAACATGGGGTTGAAGATCGTAATGTCGTAGGCAGCATTAAAATCCTTTACGGTGGCCGCCGAGATCTGGATCACTTTCATTCCTTCATCGGCCACGGGTTTTACCGTGTTGTAAAACAGGTAGTCACCGACCCTGACAAATCCGTCGGGACCGGCAATCCGCCCAAACCAGATCCTGATTTCTTCCATATAGGCAGAGATAAGTGCCATAGCTGTCAATGCGGCGGAACCAATTGCGAAGCCTTTGCCGGTTGCAGCGGTTGTATTTCCAAGCATATCGAGGGCGTCGGTACGTTCGCGTACTTCTTTGGGAAGATTCGACATTTCTGCATTTCCTCCTGCATTATCGGCGATCGGGCCAAATGCATCGGTGGCAAGCGTGATGCCAAGGGTTGAAAGCATCCCTACGGCTGCAAATCCTATTCCGTAGACGCCCAGGGGAAGATCCTGAAATCCTCCGGCTGACCAGAATGATCCGATAATCCCGGCTACAATGGTAACCACAGGAACCCAGGTTGAATACATACCAACAGCGATTCCTTCAATAATGGTCGTTGCAGGACCCTGGAGCGCCTGTTTGGCAATACCCTGTGTAGGTTTATATTCGTCTGAGGTATAGCGTTCCGTACCTTGTCCGATAATCACGCCGGCGGCTAATCCAATAACAACTGATCCAAAAACCCCATATGTGATCCACCCCATCGCCGCCATTCCAAGCATGGCAGCCAAGACGAAAAAGGAGGCACCTCCGGTGCCCATCAGCAGGGCATTGAGCAGGTTCTTTTGCGTAGCTGATTCTTTTGTGCGAACCATAAACATCCCTAAAATCGAGAAGATAATGCCAATGGCAGCAACCAGCATGGGGGCAATAACGGCCATTTCAATATTCATTCCTGACGTTTTCAGTGATGCGAGTGGGAGTGCAGCTCCCAACGCGGCAGTTGCCAGAATCGAACCGCAGTAAGATTCGTAAAGGTCGGCGCCCATACCGGCCACGTCACCAACATTGTCACCAACATTGTCTGCAATGGTTGCAGGGTTACGCGGGTCGTCTTCGGGAATGCCGGCTTCAACTTTTCCTACCAGGTCGGCGCCAACATCGGCTGCTTTGGTATAAATACCACCGCCAACGCGGGCAAATAACGCCTGGGTGGAGGCGCCCATTCCGAATGTCAGCATGGTTGTTGTAATTTCAACGAGTTTCTGCGATTCGGTTACGCCGGCGTGTACAAAATTCAGACCCAGCAATGAAAGGCCGTTGGTCATATGATCGGGAGTAAAAATGACTTCATTTAAAAACCAAAACCAGGCAGCAATGTCAAGCAGCCCGAAGCCAACAACAACCAGTCCCATAACGGCACCACTGCGGAAGGCAATCTTCAGTCCCTGGTTCAACGATTTTGACGCACCATGAGCCGTTCTTGCTGATGCATAAGTGGCCGTTTTCATACCCAGGAAACCGCAAAGACCCGAAAAGAATCCTCCGGTCAGGAAGGCGATCGGAACGAAAGGGTTTTGTATGCCAAAGTATGCCAGAATCAAAAGAATGACCATGACAATCAGAAAAACGATCCCTACTACTTTATACTGGCGATACAGGTATGCCATGGCTCCTTCACGAACATACTGGGCAATCTCAATCATACGCGGCGTGCCTTCAGAGTTTTTCATCAGGGACTTGAAAAAGAACCATGCGAAAACCAAGGCGAGCAGAGAGCAAAATGGAACAATCCAAAATAAAGAATTCATAAGTTAATCTATTTAATTGCAACCAGGTTGCGGTTAGTAATTTCAATTTTTCGCATTGTAAAAATAATAATCAATTATTCCGCCGAAATCAAAGTTGTCATGTTATTGGACATCCGGTAAAACCGGCGTTATGATTATCTTCCTTTTGCCTCAGCAAAGATAAAGTTTTGCCCATAAATTGAATAAAATTCGTTGGTTTTCGTTATAAATAAGAATGATTCCAGCTAAAAAGATGACAAACCGAAAAAGCACAAGACACGCTACTCACTACTCACGACTTCTTGTGACAATAATCAGGGAATAAATTTTTTCCGTGGGCGTGAGTAAAGCTTATCGCTCACCCGTACTACTCATAAACAACATCGTATGCGCAGCGCTTTAAAGCAGCAACTGGAACAACTGATGGCGGGCACCCCTTCGGAAAGCGACCGCAAAAAAATACTGGCTTCTTTCCATCAGCCGGAGAATGAGTATTTGGTAAAGGAGGAATTGTATAAACAACTTGAAGAACTTCAGCATGTTGTGGACGACCAATCGATTGTCAATGAGGAATTTGATCGTATCTGGGAACGGATCGGGCAGGAGCGGTCAAAATCGTTGCCAAAAACGGTTAAATGGCGGGCTGTTCTGTACTGGAGCGCTGCGGCCCTTGTTATCGGGTTAATCTTCGGAACGCTGATCCCGGTAAATTATTTTAATGAGCCTGAAAAGACGTATTACACTGCTGTGGCTCCCAAAGGCTCTGTTTCGGAAACGATTTTGCCCGACAGCAGTATTATCATTTTGAATGCAGGTTCCCGGCTCCGTTATGCGGCGGAACCGGGCGGTAAGGTACGGGAAGTTTATCTGGAAGGTGAAGCGTGGTTTGAGGTGGAACACTCGGAAAAAGTGCCGTTCATCGTGCATACCGGTTTCTATGATATCCGCGTTATGGGAACAAGGTTTAATGTGAAGTCATACAAAAATGACAATGAGGTGACTACGACGCTGGAACAGGGAAGTATTCAGGCGGAATCGTCCGATAACCTGAAATTGGCTGATGATATTGAGCTGCATCCTGGAGAACAGTTAACTTACAGCAAGCAGGACAAAACGATATCCGTTCACGCTGTCAATACAAAAATGTATTCTTCCTGGAAAGAAAACAGGTTGATTTTCGTGAATATGAGCCTGAAAGAATTGATTGTCTTGCTGGAACGGAAATACGGTGTATCCATTAAGGTTTCCGACACGGATATTCTGAATTATCACTATGACGGCACTATTAAAAATGAGACGATCATCGAGGTATTAAATATTTTGCAGGAAACACTTCCTGTGTACTACGAAATTAACGACCAGGAAATAAGCATATTAAAAAAATAAGGAGGAAACGTATGATTTAGCATTGCAGCCAAAAAAACAGCCAGACAGAAGCTGTCACAACTGCCTGGCATAGAGTTTAATAAACTGGTGCTGTCACACCAATTCATTATTAATCAACAACACACAAATGTATGAAAAAAAGTGAATGGACTTACCCGTGGTATGTCCGGGTAAAACAAAAAATGTTTTTAAAAATGAAGTTGACCCTAATGATCCTGTTTTTAGGAATGATGCAGGTATCGGCTACGGTTTATTCGCAGTCGACCAGGCTGAGTTACGATTTTCAGAATAAGCGGATCTCCGAGATTCTCAACGAGATAGAAGAAACGACCGATTTCCGGTTTTTCTATCAGCGGGAGCAGGTGGACGTTGATCGCAGGGTTAACCTGCAGGTTACGAATAAAAACGTCGAGGAGATCCTGAATACACTTTTTCAGAACCAGGGTATTTCCTACCGGGTTATGGAGGATAACCTGATCCTGCTGACGGCTGAGCAAAAGGTTGCGCAACAGCCCCAGTCTGTCAGAGGGAAGGTTCTCAATGCGGAGGGCGAGCCTATTCCGGGAGCAACCGTAATGGTGAAAGGAACGAGTAACGGAACCATTTCAGACCCCGACGGGAATTACAGGCTAATGGATGTGCCTGGGAATGCCACGCTCGTGTTCTCGTTTGTGGGGATGAAATCAAAGGAAGTGGCAGTGGCCGGACAAACGGCTGTCAATGTCCGCCTTGAGGAGGAAACGATCGGTCTGGAAGAAGTTGTTGCGATTGGATACGGAACGCAACGCAAATCGGATGCCACGGGATCAATCTCCGTAGCTACAGCCGATGATATCTTAAAGGCGACACCGTTTAATGCGCTGGCCGGACTGAAGGGAAAGGTTTCGGGCGTCAATATTTTTACCAACTCGGGCCAGCCGGGCGGACCAACGCGTGTGATGATCCGCGGTATCGGGACCATCAACTCTTCCTCCAATCCGTTGTATGTTGTTGACGGTGTGGTTATGGAAGATTTTCAGTTCCTGAACCCGAACGATATTGAGCGGGTTGACGTTTTAAAAGATGCTTCAGCCACAGCTATCTATGGTGCCCGTGGAGCGAATGGCGTGATTATGGTGACCACAAAACGGGGCATCAAGGGCAAAGGCGCCCAGGTTAGCTATAACGGATCGGTAAGCGTAAGTCACAAAGCCAGTAAAATGGACGTTATGAATGCGGCTGAATTTATGGAAGCGATGGATATCAGTTTTGAGAATGATAAAAAGTGGTACGGTGGAACGACTTCGTTTACGGTTGATGATCCAAATCTGTTCGATTCATCAGGAAACCCCCTGTATGATACCGATTGGCAGGATGAGGCAACGCGCGAAGCAATCTCACACAATCATCAGCTCAGCATCCAGCAGGGTGGCGAGAATTCGTCAGTGGGTGCCTTTTTGAACTACACCGATCAGCAGGGAGTTATGCTGAATACGTATATGAAGCGTGTAAATGCCAAGATGACCTACGATGCTACTCCCGTAAAATGGCTATCCACGGGTGTGAACCTGCTCGTTAACCATACCTGGCAGAATGACACGGACGAAGGTGGCGGTAGCCAGGTGGCACGCCGTACAATGATCGAAATGCCGGCAATTTTTCCGGTGAAATGGCCTGACGGGTCGTGGGTACACTCCCAGTCGACCAACGATTTCAGCTTCGAAGCCATGGCCAACCCGGTACATCTGCTGGAAACACAGGAACGGATGCGTTACCGGACACAGATTTTCGGGAATGCCCAGTTGACTTTCCATCTTCTTCCGGGCCTTGATCTGAGAACCCAGTTTGGTGTGGACTACCATTTCAGGAAGTGGAGGGAATATTCTCCGAATGACCTGATCAATATTTCTGCTCCCAACGGTTACGCTTTTATGAGTGACACGCAGCAGTTCTACTGGCAGGAAGAAACCTATCTGACGTATACGAAAAACTTCGACAAGCACCGCATCAACGCCATGGCCGGTTTGTCATGGCAGGAAAGGACCTATAACTATATGAGCATGTCGGCTACCGGCTTTGAAGACAACTCCTTTAGCTATTATAATCTGGGCGCAGCAACAAACCCGGGCGATCCCACGTCTAATTACGAACGCTGGGCGATGAATTCTTACTTTGTGCGGGGCGCGTATACCTACAACGATAAATACATGGCCACCGTAACTGCCCGTATCGACGGTTCTTCGAAGTTTGGTGAAAATAACAAATATGCCTTCTTCCCCTCTGTTGGATTAGGCTGGCTTGTTTCGCAGGAAGATTTTATGAGCGACATGACCTTTATCGATCAGTTGAAGCTTCATGCCAGTTATGGTGTGACCGGAAACAGCGAGATCCCTGTTTATCGCTCGCTGGCCATTATCACGTCAGGAACCAACCTGATTGACGGCGTCCGCCAATCGACCGCTTATGCCGACCGGTTGGCCAATCCCAATCTGAAATGGGAAAAGACAAACCAGTTTGATATTGGGTTCAATCTCAATATGTTCAAAAACAAACTGAATTTTGACGCTTCCTATTATTACAAGTTAACCACCGATTTGCTCCTCGACTCACCGGTTCCGCACAGCACGGGTTTCACTTCAATCTATGAGAATATCGGCGAAGTTGCCAACTACGGGATCGACTTCATGGTCAACTCGGTTAACATGCAATCAGATAATTTCTCCTGGACGACCACACTGAATCTCAATTACAACAAGAATGAGATCAAGAAACTGGGGCAAAATGACGAGGATATTTTGCCTGGCCCCAACTGGGTTTCGGGAAGTCAGACCATTCTCCGCGTGGGCGAATCGCTGAGTTCTTTCTGGGGCTACGAACGACTGGGTGTATGGACGGAGGAAGAACGTACTGAAGCAGAAGCCGCCGGTGCAAAAGTAGGACAGGCAAAGCGCTCAGCAGCGAAAACAATTCTTGGAAAAGGTATTCCTGATCTGACGGGAAGCCTGATCAATACCTTTAACTACAAGAATTTTGATCTGACCGTCGATTTGCAGTTTGTACTGGGAGTTGACATCTTACAGCAGTTTTACCATTCGGCCGAGGACCGTTTCGGTTATACCAGCGGTTTGGCGTCGATCTTGTATGAAGGCTATGATGGCACGAATCCAAACACCATGGTTCAGGCGATCCGGAATGCTAACCTGTCGGGGCAAAGCTCTGAAGTAGATTCTCACTGGGTCGCTGATGGTTCTTACCTGAGGGGAAGCCTGATCCAGGTCGGTTATAATTTTGAAGCTGCCACTTTGCGGGCCATGCGGCTTTCAGCGCTGCGGGTATATGCATCGGTCGAAAATGCGTTTGTGATCCATTCAGACGATTTTCAGGGATTTGATCCGGAAGGAACTTCCCAGGGTGACAACCAGTGGGGACAGAACATGTTCTTTTACCAGTACCCGAAGCCAAGAACCATTTCGCTGGGTGTGAATGTCACATTTTAATAACCTTTAAGTCAAACGAAAATGAAAATAAAGAAAATAATATATGGACTCATGTTTGGCGGCACCTTGTTAACGTCTGTATCGTGCAGCGAATTCCTGGAGGAGGAGCCCCGGACCAATTTGAGTACTGATCAGTATTTCACAAGTCCCGTTCATGCTTCCAGTGCGGTAAATGCATTGTACAGAACCGGCGCTCCCTCCTTCTACACCAATGGTGGGGTCTATTTTCCGCAAATCGCGTCAGAGGGGGGATATCTGTCAGGCTTTTTCGACAATGAATATAAAGGGCAGGAAGTGGTTGCCGATTACAGTCAGAAGTTATCCATAACGAGCAAAAACATCGCCGGATTTATGGATGGCGTGTGGGATGGCGCTTACGGCGCGATCTCACGGGCAAACCGAGCTATTAAATATATACCGGCGATACCCGATATGGACGAAGCGGACGCCACGAACCTGATTGCTGAAGCGAAATTTTTCCGCGGCTTTAATTATTTTTACCTGGTAAAATTCTTTGGAGACGTGCCTTTAATCCTGGAACCCTACGATTCCAAAGAAAACCTGTATGTGGCAAGAACCCCGGCTGCGGAGGTATATGCGCAAATCGTCACAGACCTGACAGATGCTGTTGCCGGTTTGCCCGATCTGGCATTCGCCGACAATTCACACCGCATCACCAAAAATACGGCTGAGATGGCACTGGCACACGTTCATCTGGTTATGAGCGGTTTCCCGGTTCAGGCCGATCATTATGCAGCTGCGGCAACTGCCGCGAGGAATGTGATCAGCCGGGGAAAACACAGCCTGATCACCCATGTTAATACCGGAGCAGGAAGCGCATACAATGTGATCCGTACCCAGGATGACAGTCCGGAGTATCTCTATAACTTCGAGTACGAGCCGAGTATCGCAACCAATAACGGCCGTGTTCAGACCAGCATGCCCAATGCGGTCTCATCGCTTGGAGTACTAAAGTATTCCATTACCAATAATGCATACAGGCCTGTTAAGCAGTATATGAACGTATATGATCCTGTGCTTGACCTGCGCGTCAAGCATCAGCAGTTTTTCCACTATTCTTATACGTATACCAAGGACGGGCAAACCACTACCTATACTTTCCCTGACGATAAAACGCCGGGGGCCTGGGTATGGTATGAAGAGGAAGCAGCTTTAAATACGGGCCAGAGCGGTAAAGACTTTACGATCTACCGGTACGCCGAATTGCTGCTGATCGCTGCGGAGGCAATTGCCCGTTCGGAAGGCGTGACAGCAGAAGCTGTGCAGTACCTGACTGATGTCAGGGCCAGGGCCTATACAACTACCCCCCGGGCAACAATCGTAGCGTCTTTAAGTGCTTTAGGAGTGGATGCTTTTGTTCAGCAGGTGTGGATTGAGCGCATGCGCGAACTGGTATATGATTTCCGCATCTGGGAAGACATTCAGCGTACGCGTAAATATCCGGTGACGAATAATGCCACACCAGGGGTTGTCACTTTTGTTGACGTTGTGGGTGCCGTAAACCCCTGGGGACAAACGTTCCAGGAAAAGCATTTGCTGTGGCCCATATCGGACAATGAAATGCAGCGGAATCCTTCTTTGGTACAGAATCCGGGTTACGAGTAATGAGCTGTTTTCCCGGGAAGCGTGAATTTTCAGGCATGGCAGGAATTTTCACTTCAATGAGAGAGATTCCTGTTTTAGCCTGAATAAATAAGTCATCAATAAGCACCGTCAATTTTTTGGCGGTGCTTATTTGTAAAATTCCTATCTTTCGCAAGCTAATTTTTACAAGATTAAATACTGCCATGAGGATGAGAACGATTTTATTTGCTTTTATTTTTATTGTGACAGCGCTGTCTGCAGGGGCTCAGAAATTGCAGCCGGTCGATTATGTGAATACGCTGATGGGTACCGACTCGGAGTTTAAACTCTCGAACGGGAATACGTATCCGGCTATTGCCTTGCCCTGGGGAATGAATTTTTGGACCCCGCAGACCAACAAGATGGGCGACGGGTGGGTTTACGGTTATGATGCCAATAAGATCCAGGGATTTAAACAGACTCATCAGCCCAGCCCGTGGATCAATGACTACGGACAATTTTCACTTTTCCCCCTGACGGGAGAACTAAAGCTGAAAGGAGAGGACCGGGCAAGCTGGTTTTCACATAAGGCAGAAACTGCCAGGCCCCATTACTACCGGGTATATCTGGCCGACTATGACGTTGTCACCGAGATTACGCCTACCGAACGGGCAGCGATGTTTCGTTTTACTTTTCCCGAGAATGAGCAATCGTATGTGCTTGTCGATGCATTCGACCGGGGATCGTATGTAAAGCTGATCCCGTCCCAAAATAAAGTGATTGGTTACACCACCCGTAACAGTGGTGGTGTTCCTGATAATTTCAAGAACTATTTCGTAATTGTTTTCGACAAGCCTTTTGCTAAAGCGGATGTGTGGAGCGCCGATAAGGTGATTTCAGGAAAGTCTGAATTGAAGGAGAATCACGCCGGTGCTGCCATCCAGTTTAAAACAAAAAAAGGCGAACAAATCCATGCACGGGTGGCCTCGTCTTTTATCAGTTATGATCAGGCTGAACTGAACCTGAAAGAACTTGGTCAGGATTCCTTTGATCAGGTGAAAGAAAAGGGAGAAGCCGCCTGGAACAAAGAGCTCTCACGCATTGTAGTGGAAGGCGGTTCTGACGACCAGATCAAAACCTTTTATTCGGCTTTGTACCGCGTGTTGCTTTTTCCGAGGAAGTTTTATGAGATCAATGCAAAAGGTGACGTGGTGCATTACAGTCCCTATAACGGCGAGGTGTTGCCCGGATACATGTTCACCGACAACGGCTTCTGGGACACCTTCCGGGCCGTATTCCCGTTCTTCAACCTGATGTACCCGTCGTTGAATGAAAAAATACAGGAAGGCCTGGCTAATGCCTACAAGGAAAGCGGCTGGCTGCCGGAGTGGGCGAGCCCGGGGCACCGCGACTGCATGATCGGTTCCAATTCGGCGACACTTATTGCCGATGCTTATCTGAAAGGCTTAAAAGGCTACGATATTGAGACGCTCTGGGAAGCCGTAGTGAAAAATTCAAATCACGAAGGCCCGCTGACGTCAGTGGGACGTTTTGGCGTGGATTATTACAACAAGCTGGGGTATGTCCCATACGACGTGAAGAAGAATGAGAATGTCGCCCGTACACTCGAATATGCGTTTGCCGATTTTTGCATTTATAAACTTGGCAAAGCGCTGGGTAAGCCTGAAAGTGAGATTTCCGTTTTTGCAAAACGGTCGCAGAATTATAAAAATGTGTTTGACAAGGAGACCAACCTGATGCGCGGACGTAACGAGGACGGCAGTTTTCAGAAACCGTTTAGTCCGTTTAAATGGGGAGATGCTTTCACCGAGGGAAACAGCTGGCATTATACCTGGTCGGTCTTTCACGATGTTCAGGGATTGGTTGATTTGATGGGCGGAAAAGATAAATTCGTCAATATGCTCGATTCGGTCTTTGTGGTTCCACCCGTATTCGATGATTCTTATTACGGACAGGTCATCCATGAGATCCGCGAGATGCAGATCATGAATATGGGAAATTACGCGCACGGCAATCAGCCAATCCAGCATATGATTTACCTTTATAATTACGCCGGTCAGCCCTGGAAAACGCAGTA
>JBCFBK010000063.1:0-30343 GCA_038562555.1 Prolixibacteraceae bacterium
ATTATTGTTTGGCGAATCCGGGCTTCCGGCGTTAACGTGATGACCGAAGAGGCTTCATTTCCGGATCAGTGTTTCCATTTCTTCAAGCGTCTTTCCCTTGGTTTCGGGCACCATTTTCCAGACAAAGATCAGCGACAGGACGCTCATCGTCCCATAGAAGCAATAGGTAAGGCCGCTGCTGAATTCCATCATGGCCGGGTAGGTTGATGAGATAAAATAATTGGCTGCCCATTGTGCCGCAACGGCAATGGCAACGGCCTTTCCCCTGATTTTATTTGGAAAGATCTCTGAGATAAGTACCCAGGTGATCGGGCCCCAGGACATCATAAACGACGCCGTATAAATGATGATAAACACCAGTGTGCTGATCCCGATCACTTTCAGAAAGGCCAGTGCGCCGATAGCAAACATCCCGATTGCCATGCCCACCGACCCGACCATTAACAGGGGTTTGCGACCCCATTTGTCGACCGTGACAATAGCCACAACGGTAAAAATGACATTCACCAGTCCCATCACGACCGTCTGAAGCATGGAGGCGTCCTTTTCCGCTCCCATGCTTTCAAAGATACGCGGCGCGTAATAGAGTGCCACATTAATCCCCACGAATTGCTGGAAGACGGAGAGCAGGATCCCGATGATGATAATGGTCGGTCCAAAGGAAAATAGTTTCGCCGATGAATGTTCAACTGTATTTTTTATTTCATGGAGAATGGTTCGCGCCTTTTCCGGACCGTTGATTCGCGTCAGGATGTGCAGTGCCTTCTCATCCTGATAACTCAGGGCCAGGTAGCGCGGAGTTTCAGGCACAAAAAACAGCAAAACGCCGAACAATGCCGCCGGAATAGCTTCTGAAACAAACATGTATCTCCATCCTGTCATATTGATCCATTCAATGGGTTGTCCGTTCGCGATGCCCCAGTTCACGAAATAAACCACCAGCATACCGAAGATAATGGCAAACTGGTTGAAAGAAACCAGGCGGCCCCGGATATCGGCTGGCGCTATTTCCCCAATATACATGGGCGTGATAGCTGAGGCCAGTCCGACCCCGATGCCACCGATGATCCGGTAGAAATTGAACATATAAAGCAGTCCCAAAGAGGCTTCTCCCGGTTTGAAAAACAGGAATTCAGGGTAGCCCGAACCCAGGGCCGAGAGGAAAAACAGTATAGCGGCGAGCATTAACGATCGCTTCCTTCCCAGCCGGGAAGCAAGCAGCCCTGAAACAGCACCCCCGATAATACAGCCAATCAGGGCACTCGATATGGTTGCTCCGTGAGCCAGAGAACCCAAACCCAGACTCTCAATCAGATAAGCCTGAATTGATTTTTCGGCACCCGATATAACTGCTGTGTCGTAGCCAAAAAGCAATCCTCCTAATGTTGCCACCAGTGTGATGGCAACGATATAGAGTGAATTTTTTCTCTTCATATGTGTGATTTTAGTATCAGGACATGCGCGTCAAGATAGAAGATTTGAGACCCCTAAATATACATGTTAATAAGTTGCTCCAGCATTTCCTGCTTGCCGCTGACCTGCTTCGGCTCTCCGGTTTCTTTGGCAACCTGATATAAATCTTCAAGCTGCAGCTTTCCTGATTCAAATTCAGCTCCTTTCCCGGCGTCGAACGAAGCGTAACGTGCCTTCCTCAGTTTGAGGTAATCCGATCCGGTCAGGATTTTATCGGCAACGATCAGGGCGCGGGCAAAGGTGTCCATTCCGCTGATGTGGGCAATGAACAAATCTTCCGGATCGGTCGAATTGCGCCGTGTTTTGGCATCGAAGTTAGTCCCGCCGTTTTGAAAGCCACCTGCCTGGAGTATTTCCAGCATAGCTTCGGTGACTTCGGTCATATTTGAAGGGAATTCGTCGGTATCCCAGCCATTCTGGTAGTCGCCCTTATTGGCGTCGATCGAACCCAGCATGCCTGCATCGGCTGCAACCCGCAGCTCATGGGCAAAGGTATGTCCGGCGAGCGTTGCATGGTTAACTTCAATGTTGATTTTGAAGTCTTTGTCAAGCCCGTATTGCCGGAGGAATCCGATCACCGTCGCACTGTCATAATCATATTGGTGTTTGGTTGGCTCCATGGGTTTCGGCTCGATCAGAAAAGTCCCGGTAAACCCTTGCTTCCGGCCATAATCGCGTGCCATGGAAAGAAACCTCCCAAGATGTTCGAGTTCACGTTTCATGTTGGTGTTGTGCAGGCTCATATATCCTTCGCGCCCTCCCCAGAAAACATAGTTGGACCCACCCAGAGCAATGGTCGCATCCAGGGCATTCCTGACCTGAACGGCTGCATTGGCCAATACATTAAAGTCAGGATTGGTAGCTGCTCCGTTCATGTAACGCAGGTTGCTGAACACATTAGCCGTTCCCCATAAAAGCTGGATACCGGTGGCGTTTTGACGTTCCCTTGCAAAATCGATCATGCCCGACAGCCTTTTTTCGATTTCAAAAACTGAACCGTCACCCACAACATCCACGTCATGGAAGCAGTAAAATGGAATATTGATTTTGCTGATGAATTCAAAGGCAGCATCCATCTTCGCTTTGGCAGCGTCCAGGGGGTCGCCGATCCCGCCCCAGGGAAAGGTTTTGGTTCCGGGACCAAAGGGGTCCGAACCTTCGGCACAGAAAGAATGCCAGTAAGCCACTGCAAAGCGCAGATGTTCTTTCATTGTTTTTCCGCCAACGATACGGTTTTCGTCATACCATCTGAATGCAAGCGGATTCCTTGATTCCGGACCCTCGTAGCTGATTTGCCCGATCCCCGGGAAGTACTCTTTGTTTCCTTTAAAAATTGTCATATAGGTAAGATGTTAAAATTGTAAAATTATAAAACTGCTAAATTGATTCTCAGGATTCTCAGATTCTCAGACTGTCTGTCTTGTTTCTCTTAACTAACGCCTAATAGCTTCCCTGCTCACGACTTGCTACTCACTACTTTCTCCAGTTGTTCCTTCCATTTTTCATAAGCGAGCCCGTAGTTCGCCGTTTTTTGCATGTCCGGCCCGATAGTCTCCAGCTTTTTTAGGTTTGAAAACGCTTCTGTTGGAGAACTGTAATAGCCTGAACCGATCCCGGCGCCCCTCGCTGCTCCGGTGGCCCCGTCTGTGTTGTAGAGTTCGATGGTGGCGCCGCTTATGCTGGCCAGTGCTTCACGGAAGAGGGAACTGAGGAACATATTGGCTTTTCCGGCGCGGATCACTTTCGTTTCGATGCCCATGGTTTTCATGATATCCATGCCGTACCTGAACGAGAAAGCTATTCCTTCCTGAGCCGCACGGTAGAGATGAGCTGCTTCGTGGATATTGAAGTTGATGCCCGAAAAGAGGGATCCCGGATTTTTGTTTCCCAAAACCCGTTCCGCGCCATTTCCAAAAGGCAGGATCGTAAGTCCTTCAGCACCAATAGGAATACGCGATGCCAGCAGGTTCGTTTCTTCGTACGCCAGGCTGGACTTCCCCACCTGCTTATTCAGCCAGGAATTCAGAATACCCGTCCCGTTGATGCATAACAGTACCCCCAGCCGGGTGACCTCCCGGGTATGGTTCACATGGGCAAAGGTGTTTACACGTGATAACGGATCGTATTTTACCTGACCGCTTACCCCGTACACGACGCCGGAAGTGCCGGCCGTAGCGGCTACCTCTCCGGGATTGAGTACATTCAGGGAAAGGGCATTATTAGGCTGGTCACCAGCACGGTAACTGATCTTAATGCCCTTGACGAGCCCGAGTTCGCGGGCTGCCTCCTCGCAAACTTCAGCCCGGACCGAAAATGTTGGAACGATTTCCGGGATAAAATGTTCGTCAATACCGTAATAATCCAGGAGGATGCGGGCAACCTTGTTTTCCCTGAAATTCCACAGGATGCCTTCTGAAAGACCACTGGCTGTTGTTTGTACCTTGCCGCTCAGCTTCATGGCGATGTAGTCTCCGGGTAGCATGAGTTTGTCGATCCGTTCATAGATTTGCGGTTCATGGTCTTTCACCCATTTGAGCTTCGATGCGGTGAAGTTCCCGGGTGAATTCAACAGGTTTTCCAGGCATTCCTTTTCTCCGATTTCATGAAAAGCCTGGTCCCCGATCACCGAAGCCCGACTGTCGCACCAGATAATGGATGGACGCAGCACCTGCTGATGCTTGTCGACCAGCACCAGGCCATGCATTTGATAAGATATGCCAATCGAATTGATATCGGAAGGCGAAACAGCCGACTTTTGCAGGATCGATGTTATAGCCCGTTTCAGGTTCTTCCACCATTGTTCCGGTTCCTGCTCTGCCCAGCCGGCCTGAAGGGCCGTTATTTTCATTTCTTTTTCCGGGTAAAACGCCGTAGCCTGACATTCACCTGTTTCTCCATCGATGATACTCGCCTTTACCGACGAGCTTCCAATATCTAAACCTAGTAAATACATGCCGAAAGATTTATTTTATGGTTGTCCGTTCTGTTCTGGTATGCTATGCAAATTTAAATTTGTCGATGACGATTTCAAAGCCAGCTAAAATGTTATAAAACATATGTTGACGGCGTCAATCAAACCAAAAAAAGCACAGGAAAGCAGTAACTGTAATATCAGTGCCTTGTCACCATCTCAGGCTTTCGCGGATAGCTGTTTTATAATGAAGACCGGACTTTCATTTGAGTGGGGATCTGAATCCGTACCGGTTCGCCTGCAATGGCGAATTCAGCAGCTTTTCTGCCCATCAGTTCAAAATCAGTGGATATCACCGTGATGCCATTCTTTACATATTTCTTCATCGGCGTTTCATTGTAGGATATCACACCAACGTCTTTGCCGGGAATCAGTTTTTTTTCAGAGCACTGATCCAGGAAGCGGGCCAGGGTCCGGTCGCTCACCAGCAAATAAAGATCCCCATTTTGCACATCGAGCTTTTTAGACTGCCTCAGAATTTGGTAATTCAGGCGATGATCTTTCGTGAACTTTTCGAACCAGATAATGGATTCCGGGGGATGATAGGTGAACTCAGGGTACAAATAAATAAAACGCTCATATTTTTTAATCAGGTCCAGGTGGCCGTTTAGTGAATCGTACAGCGTTTTTCCAAAGTCCTGAAAAATGACCGACATATCGGGTGTTGAATGAATCATCCAGTCAATGACAAGCAATTTGTTGCGCGGGATCTGGCTGACGATCTCCGGCACACGCACGTGATCGAAGTTCATGACAATATAGCGGTTGTATTTTCCGAGGCTTTCCTTGATTACCTTTTCAAATATGTCAATATTATAATGGTGAAAATTCAGATCGACGGCAATATTGTCAGGTAAATTATCCCGCAGGGACCCGTAAAGTACCTCTTTATATGCTTTAAAGGTGTCCAGAAAAAGAAAGACCTTGGTAATTGCGCGGGCAACAAAATATCCTTTATTGGGAACAGACTCTACAATTCCGCGATTCTTCAGTTCCGCATAAGCCTTAAAAACAGTGTCGCGCGAAAGGCTGCTTTCGTGACACAACTGATTTACAGATGGAAGAATATCGCCGATTTCCAGTAAGTTACGACTGATTGCATCAATAACTGAGTCAATCAATTGCTGGAATTTAAGCTGACTGGATAAGGGGTCGATCCGAAAGTGGAATTTACTCATAAGCGATCATTATCTTTAGCCGCTTCTCCTGTTCGGCAAAGCCTCAAAGCCAGTTTTGGCTTTGCCCTCACTTATTCGAAGCGTTCTGTTCTGTTATGCAAACATACAAAAGAAAAGTAAATTTTCGTTTTTTTCCGGGCTTTTTCGTGAAGCTGTCTTCTGTCGGAGGGGAAGGTTTATTTGCGGCGAAATAATTTATAAATTCGCCATTATTAACTGCGCCTGGATGAGTTCCGTGTGGTTTATTTTTAAGCTAAATCAATCATTTAAAAACAGGAATATGCTGAAAGATCTCGTACGAAGGAACCGCACTTACCGCCGTTTTGATGAAGCGGACCGGATACCGCACGACGTGTTGAAAGATTGTATTGAGCTGGCACGCCTGTCAGCGAGTGCGAGGAATGCTCAGCCTCTGAGATATGTGTTGATTACTGAAGAAGCGCTGTGCGGTCAGGTTTTTCCTTTGCTGGCCTGGGCGGGATATTTGAGGGACTGGGATGGTCCGGCTCCCGGCGAACGTCCTTCAGCCTATATTGTTATGCTCATGGACAAACGTATTACCGAAAATTGTTTATGTGATGACGGTATCGCTGCCCAGAGTATTATGCTGGGAGTTGTTGAAGCGGGCTATGGCGGTTGTATCATGGCCTCTGTAAAACGGCCGGAGTTGCAACAATTGCTAAAGCTGGAAGCACATTATGAAATTATTCAGGTGCTGGCACTGGGAAGACCTGTTGAAATTGTGGTGCTGGAAAAAATAAGCAGGGGAGACTTCAAATACTGGCGAGATGAAAAAGGGGTTCATCATGTGCCGAAAAGATCGCTTGACGAGCTGATTCTGAACCTTCCGGAGTAAAGGGTATCTACGATTCTGAGTGTTTTTCGGGAGTAATACGCCGGTTCTGTTCCCGCACGAATAGGGCTTTTATAATATGGGAAGCAATTTTTGGATTTTCCTTCAGTCGCCTTGTTGAGTAGTTAAACCAATCTTTTCCGAACGGGACATATACCCGCATCCTGTGGCCCTGAGCCACAATAAAATGTCTCAATTCCGGAGTAACACCGTACAGCATCTGAAATTCATACCGGTCCCGGGGCGTCCGGTATTTTTTCAGCAGCTCGAAAGACCCGTTAACCAGGTATTTGTCGTGGGTTGCAATGCCGACGTAGATGTTGTTTTTCAAAATGAATTCCAGATCTTCCAGAAAGTGTTCACGGATCTCCTGATAATCTTTATAGGCAACATGCGGCGGTTCAACATAAATCCCTTTGCACAGGCGGAAATTGGGTGCAGGCGCCGGGAGTTTGCTTAGCGAAACCAGATCGTCCATTGTGCGTCGCAGGTAGGCCTGAAGCACAAGACCCACGTGTCCGGGGAATTCTGCGGCCAGTCTTCGGAAAATGTTTAGTTCCGACTCCACACATTGGGAATCTTCCATGTCAATGCGAATAAAATTATTCCTTAGTGCCGCTTTTTCGACGAGTTCACGGAGATGCCCATAGCAGATCTCGTGATCGATTAACAAGCCAAGCATAGTCGGCTTTACCGAGAAGTTGCCCGATACCCCGGAGGAGGTAAAGCGCTCCATCAGATCCATATACCGGCGTTTATTTTCTTCCGCCTGTTCCGGATGTCGAATAAATTCCCCCAGCAGGTCAATGGTTACCTCAATTCCCTGGGAATTAAGCTCCCGGGATGCCCTTAGACCGTCCTCAACCGTTTCCCCCGCGATATAACGCTTCGAGAATATCCAGATCAGTTTTTTGGGCATGTAGGGAAGTATATTTGCAATTGTCCTGCTCAGCATATTTTTGTCAATTTTTTCATGGTTTCACCCCGCTTAAAAGTACGATTGGAAGTAGGTTGCTTTCAATGATGTTTATCAGTGAAAAAATATGATTTTACGCAGCTTTGACAAGAAACGAAGATATCGGACAGGCGGTTAAAAAATTTAATGGAATAACATGCATTCCTGATGATAAATTTTTAATTTTGGCTCCAGTTAAATTAATAATCACCTAAAGAGAAATAATGTTCTTCTGTTTTTTCAGTGGTTCAGCCTGTAAATGAAGAAACTCAACTGAAAGTTTCCCGGAGACATTAAGAAAATTTAAGTTTGCACGTATGAAAAATACATCGTTGATCCTGAATCTGGTTTTATTGATCGCCGTACTGGTTATTTATGTTTTGCATTTTACATCGGCAAAAGGTAATTCCTCAACAGACAAAGGCGGGACTGCTTCGCAGCAGACAGACCTTAAAATTGCCTATGTAAAAGTGGATTCGCTGATTATGAATTATGATCTGGCACAGGAACTTCATGATTCGTTCACGAAAAACCAGGACGCTTACACGAAGGAATATGCATCCAGACGTTCAAGATTTGAACAACAGGCCGCAGCTTTTCAGGAGAAAGTCCAGCGTGGAGGTTTTTTAAATGAGCAAAGGGCCGTTCAGGAACGTGACCGTCTTGTCGGGGAAGAACAGGAGATACAAAAACTTGATCAGGAATTATCGGGCAAATTGGCTGAGTTACAAAACACGAACAATCAGCAGTTGCTTGACAGCTTAATGAATTATCTGAAAACGTTCAATGCTGACAGAAAATATTCTTATATTTTTAATGCATCGGGCATTCTGATTGGTGATGACGCCCACAACATCACAAAGGAAGTACTAGGAGCTTTAAACAGCAGGTACGCTGCAAAGAAATAATTTTTAGCGACCATAAACAGAATCCGGGTTATGCCCGGATTTTTTATTTCGGAAGAATGTCATTTGCCCGCCATTACATACAGCAGCATATCGAAGTGCCGGCGCTGATTGATCCGGGACCGTCGCCGGATTTGGGCATAGTCGTCGTGATCCCCTCCTGCGATGAACCGGAATTACTGAAGACAATTGAATCGCTTTACTGTTGTAAACCTGCAGGATGCGGGGTGGAAGTGATCGTAGTAATTAATGAGGCACAGGATTGTCCGGTGGAAATCTGCAGTCAAAACGAACGGACGATGTTTCTGCTTGAAGACTGGAAGCAAGAGAATCGGGGAGCCTTCTTTGCCTTATATCCGTTACATCTGAACCCGTTTCCCAAAAAGCATGCAGGTGTTGGTCTGGCAAGAAAAACCGGAATGGATGAGGCCGTTCGCCGGTTTGACTGGTTGAATAAGCCGGATGGTGTAATTGTTTCACTCGACGCAGACACGCTTGTTGAGCCTAATTACCTGACGGCGATCGAAAAGCTTTTTTATTTTGAACGGTGTCCTGTCGGGACGACTATCCGGTTTGAACACCGGACCGGTGAAATTAAGGATGAGGTGCAGCGGGAGGGCATGGTACTGTACGAAGCATACCTGCATTATTATAAAGAAGCTCTTGCATATAGTGGCTATCCGCATGCGATTTACACAATTGGATCGGCTTTTGCGGTCAGGGCTGACGCTTATGTCCGGCAGGGTGGGATGAGCCGGAGGCAGGCCGGGGAGGATTTTTATTTTCTCCATAAGCTAACCCAGTTGGGTAAGCTGGCCGAACTGAATACAACCTGTGTTTATCCTTCTGCCCGGGTATCTGCCCGGGTTCCCTTCGGAACCGGGGCGGCGCTTCAGAAGTGGGTGAAAGGCGACGACAGGTTGCGGCAAACCTACAACTTCAGATCATTCGCTGACCTGAAGAATTTTTTTGATCTGGCCACGTTCCTTTATCCGGTTGATCGCTATGATCCGGAAGCGTGGGGGATCAGTGAGCCTGTATCGCGGTTTCTCGAAAATGATCACTTTGGCGAAGCTTTGCACCAGATCAGACAAAACAGTTCTTCTCCGGGTGCTTTTGCAAAGCGGTTCTTTCAATACTTCAATGCTTTTAAGGTTCTGAAATTCCTGAATTTTACCCATACCCGTTTTTACGAATATCAGGATCTTTATCTGGCCTGGTCTGATTTGAAAGCGGCTCAGGCATAGCAGCCGGCAGCCTCCGAAGCCGGCAAAACCGTTCCGCAAAAATGCAGGCACTTTCCCGGTAACTTACACGCAGTCGGGGGCGCTGATCAACTCTTCACCGGTTGTCAGAATCAGTTCCCATGCTTTTTTGACATGTTTTTCCCGGGTATAGGTTTGGCCAATGCTCATCCTCAGCCAGAAAGTGTCGTTCAGCAGGGTATGGGTGAGGTATATTTTTCCGCTCTGGTTTAGCCGGTCCATCAGGCGTTTGTTAAATGCATTTCCGTTTTGATGACGGAAACATACCAGGTTAAAAAGCGGCTGACTGAGCAGCTCAAAGCAGTTTGATTCATTGACCCATCCGGCAAATTCCCGGGCAAGGCGAAGGTGTTCTCCAATATGATAGCGCAGCCCTTCCACACCATAATGGCGGATGACAAACCACAGCTTCAGGGCCCGGAAACGTCTGCCCAACTGGACATGCCAGTCGCGGTAGTCAATGACTGCCCCCTTTTCAGTTGCTTCATTTTTTAAATACTCGGGAAGAATGCTCAGGGTCCGGATCAAGACCGACTTATCGGCAACATAAAAACAGTCGCAATCGAAATTGGTGAACATCCACTTATGCGGGTTGAAGGCATAGCTGTCGGCCAGGTCAAGGCCGTTGAAGTGATGGCGGTAATCGGGGCAAATGGCAGCTGTTCCTGCCATGGCCGCATCGACATGAAACCAGACTCCGTATTTTTTGCAGATTGTACCGATCGGAATAAGCGGGTCAGCGGCATTCGAAGAGGTGGTACCGACGGTGCCGCATACAAAAAACGGAATCAATCCTTTTTCAATGTCCTGTTTCATTTGATCTTCCAACGCTTCGGGCAACATGGCAAACCGGTCATCGACTTTGATTTTGCGGAGCCTGTCGGTACCAATGCCGATAATCTTTATGCCTTTTTCGAGCGAAGAATGGGTTTGTGTGGATATATAGGCTACCAGCCGGGAAGAGTCGCCTGTTTGGTTGGAGCTGAAGTTGGTCTTTCGTTCCCGGGCAGAGAGTAAGGCCGCCAGCACGGCGCTCGACGCCGCGTCCTGAATCACGCCGCCTCCGCTGGCTGTAGTCTTAAAACGGGCAGGCAGACCCATCATGTCAACAATCCAGTCCATGATATGGCTTTCCAGTTCAGTACACGCCGGACTTGTTGCCCACAACATTCCCTGTACGCCCAGCCCCGACGAAAGCAAATCTCCGAGCACGGAAGGACCTGACGAATTTGACTGAAAATAGGCAAAAAAATTAGGCGATTGCCAATGTGTGATTCCCGGCATGATTAATCGGGTTACATCTTGCATAACCACGTCGAACGGTTCGCCTTTTGGGGGAGCTTCGGCAGGAAGCTGTTTCCTGATATCGCCGGGTTGAACCGAAGACAACACCGGATAGTTTTCAACCTGTTCATAATAATCGGCTATCCAGTCGATCAGTTTTTTCCCTTCTTCCCGGAATTTTCCGGGAGACATATGATAACTGCGTTCGTCCATAATTGATTAGGATTTCATGAGAAGTAAAGGGTTATATACCGGGGCGGGCATTGATGTGACCATTAATATGGTTTCACGTTCTGAAATTCGGCTGCTACTTCCGGTTGTAAAAGCGCCCGGATGGAATAGATCCCGATTGCAGTTCCAATTGGAAAATTCAACAAATTGATGATTGAAAGGATCAATACCAGAATGCGCGCCCAGCTTTTCCTTTTAATCAGGCCGATGCCACCAACCAGGCCGGGAATTGCAAGAACAACAAGGACAACCGACAGCACCTGGGCAATGAGGGAAAGGACCATGTTCGCGTTATGATCGTCCGCAAAATTTCCGATCAGCCGCAGCAGAAAGTAAATTGTAAAAGCGCCCAGAAAACTTAGAACGCTTAGAACGATATAAAGCACGCCGACAACATTAATGTGTTTTTCCATGTTTGGCTAATTTGCATTAAAATTAGGAAGAATGTGTGAGATAGCCATGAATACAACAACTTTTCATGGCGCAAACGAATAAAAAGTGGCATTGCCGACGTCTTTGTGGTATCTTTTTTGTTGCCACATATTTTGTGTAACTTTACACCGGAAAAAAGGAAGGAACAGAGATGGAATTTTTTCAGATTTTCATAGTAGCGGTAGCGTTGGTGGCGATTGCTTTTATCGGCTTAGCGATCAAAGCTATCGTAGCCAGGAAAGGGCGTTTTCCCAATATTCATATCGGAAGTAACCAGGCCCTGAAGGAACGGGGAATAAGCTGTGCGCAGACGTATGATAAGCTTGAACAGGCCAAAGCAAATAGGCCTCTGAAATTTAAGCCGCTTTCACTGCCCGATGACGAACTCCATATCGGTTGCTGAGGTCATTATTCGAATTCATCTGTCACCCATGGCTGAAAACCGTCCGAAACATAGGTTTTATAACCTCCATTTTCGTCAGCATAAATAAAATAGACGTCAAGATCATCGCGTGAATTTGCTATTTCAATCGATTTTTCAATCCCTAACACCATAAACCCCGTTGCAAAGGCATCGGCTGTCATGCAATCATTAGCCAGTACCGTTGAGCTAAGCAGGCTGTGTTGCACCGGATAACCGGTTTTCGGGTCGATGGTGTGCGCATATTTTTTCCCGCCTTCCACGTAGAAATTCCGGTAGTTTCCGGAGGTCGCCAGCGCTTTATCCTTCAATTCCACAATTGCTTTCAGATTCTGCTGAGAGGCAAAAACATCATCGGTTGGCCGGCTGATACCGATCCGCCAGTAATTCCCTTTTTTATTTTTACCCAGGGCGACCACTTCGCCTCCAATCTCCACCATATAATTTTTGCAGCCCTTCTTTTTCAGATACTGTCCTGCCAAATCACACGCAAAGCCTTTTGCTATGGCACTGCAATCGAGCATCGTCCCGGGATGTCCTTTTACGATCCGCCCGTTCTCCAGTTTTATTTTTTTAAAACCCACCAGTTGCTTTAATGAGTCGATCAGTTCCGGTGTAATCTGT
The DNA here is from genome assembly GCA_038562555.1 of Prolixibacteraceae bacterium. Classification (GTDB taxonomy): domain Bacteria; phylum Bacteroidota; class Bacteroidia; order Bacteroidales; family Prolixibacteraceae; genus JBCFBK01. Next base: position 12,593 of record JBCFBK010000063.1, read on the forward strand.
TGCTTGTTTTTGAATCCAAAACCCCAGGCATTGACCATCGGGGCCACCGTTATATCGAACGCACCGTTCGTTGCTTCGGATACTTCAACGGCTTTGTTGTAAACGGTAAGAAAGTATTCATCGGGAACAGTATCCCGGTTTTGATTAATTTTTGAGAGCGTGGAATTGGGTTTGAAAGTAGACATGGAATAATCCAGTTTTTCCATCTCCGCTTCAATCCCGTTCTGAAGATCCTGCCCGTCCGGGCTTTCATAGGTGATGTGATAGGTAGTGCCGTAAATCATGCCTTCGTTAGAAATGTACGCTGCCGGCTGTTTACATCCCCATAGCTGCAGAATCGAAAGAAATAACAGGATGATGATAAACCGTTGGGTCATAATTTCGTTTTATTTGCGACAAAGATAACCGATTTTCGGCTGGAAGCCCCGACTCAGGATCATGGTTTTCGTCCTGGAATTTCTCTTTTTCACCTGAACCGGCAGACCGCGAACTTTTTTAACCGAAAGAATTAGAAATGGCTGAAGTATTTTTTAATTTTGTGCCGTCAAAAAAAAAATATTTTATGGGAAGAGCATTTGAATACCGCAGGGCCGCGAAAGAAAAACGCTGGGGTCATATGTCACGGATTTTTCCAAAGTTGTCGAAAGCGATTACAATCTCGGCAAAAGAAGGTGGTGCTGACCCGGATATGAATGCCAAGCTGCGCACAGCTATCCAGAATGCGAAGGCACAAAATATGCCGAAGGATAACATTGATGCGGCTATTAAACGGGCAGCGGGAAAAGATGCCGCGGATTACACCGAGGTTAATTATGAAGGTAAAGGGCCGCATGGCGTTTTGATCTTCATTGAGTGTGCGACCGATAATACAACCCGGACAGTGGCCAATGTTAAATCTTACTTTAATAAAGTCGGGTGCAGTCTTGTTCCAACCGGTTCCCTGGAGTTTATGTTTTCGCATAAAGCGGTGTTTGAACTTGAGAAAACCGACAATATCGATATTGATGAGCTCGAACTCGAATTGATCGACGCCGGACTGGAGGAAATTGAGGTAGACGGAGATGTGGTGTATCTGACAGGTGATTATACCAGTTTCGGAACATTGTCAAAGGCACTGGAAGATAAGAAGATTGAGGTTAAGAAGGCAAATCTGAAGCGTATTCCCACAACGCCGGTTGAGTTTACTGAAGAACAACTTGAAGATATAGAAAAATTGCTGGACAAAATCGAAGAGGACGACGATGTTCAGCAGGTTTTCACCAATATTGCCTGAAAAAAAGGCCTTTCGCTCAGCGAAAGGCCTTTTTTTAACTGCCAAAGTCATCGTACAGAACATTTTCATCCGGAACGCCCAAATCATACAGCATTTTCTGAACAGCCGCATTCATCATTGGCGGACCGCAAAGATAATAGTCGATTTCTTCAGGTTCCTCGTGTTTGCTTAAATACTGATCGTAAATAACCTGGTGGATGAATCCGGTAGGACCGCTCCACTTGTCTTCGGGAAGCGGATCAGATAAAGCCAGATTAAAAGAAAAGTTCGGAAACCTGTCCTCAATGTCTTTAAACTGATCGTAATAGAACACTTCTTTCCAGGAGCGGGCTCCGTACCAGAACGATATTTTTTTATTTGATTCTTTCAGGGTATGGAACAAATGGAAGAGATGTGAACGCATGGGCGCCATACCGGCACCACCCCCGATAAACATCATCTCGTTGTCGTTCTTCTTCAGGAAAAATTCGCCATAGGGGCCGGATATGGTTACTTTGTCGCCTGGTTTACGCGAGAAGATAAACGAGGAGCAAATACCCGGATTCACTTTTTGAAAACCACCGTTCACGCGGTCAAAGGGTGGAGTTGCGATACGGATGTTCAACATGATAATATTTCCTTCGGCAGGGTGGTTGGCCATGGAATAAGCGCGGAACGTCGGTTCCGGGTTTTTCATGGTCAGATTGAACATACCGAATTTCTCCCATTCGGGGCGGAATTTTTCTTCCACTTCAATATCTTTGAAATTCACCTCAATTTTTGGAACATCAATCTGAATATAGCCCCCCGATTTGAATTCAAGATGTTCACCTTCGGGCAGTTTTACAACAAATTCCTTGATGTAGGTGGCCACGTTACGGTTTGAAACCACTTCACATTCCCACTTTTTAACGCCGAGCACTTCCTGGGGAATTTCCATTTTTAGGTTATCTTTTACCTTGATCTGGCAGGCCAGGCGCCAGTCATTCGCCTGCTCTTTTCTTGTGAAGAAATCGGTTTCGGTAGGGAGGATTGAGCCGGCACCCTCGAAGACCTGGCAGCGGCACATGCCGCAGGTACCTCCACCTCCGCAGGCAGACGGAAGAAATACTTTGTTGTTTCCCAGGGTGGTGAGCAGACTGCTTCCTGTTTCAGTCTCGATTTCAAGGTATCCTTCGTTGATATCGATCTTCACCTTCCCCGAGGGACTTAGTTTTTTCTTGGCATACAACAGGACAGAAACCAGCAGGATGATCACCAGCAGGAATACGATCACGCTGATTGCTATAATGGTTGTTTGGGTAGCTAATAATATCATTGTTACGCGCTGTTTATTAAATTTATGCGATTATAATTTTATTCCCATGAATCCCATAAATGCGATTCCCATCAGTCCTGTGATAATGAAGGTGATCCCGAGGCCACGCAAGGGGGCAGGAACGTTGGAGTAGCGGGTTTTTTCACGAATTGCCGCGATACCGATAATCGCCAGAAACCACCCCACACCCGAGCCCAATCCATACACAGTGGCTTCGGCCAGGTTATTGAATGCTTTCTGCTGCATAAACAATGCTCCTCCGAGGATGGCACAGTTCACGGCGATGAGCGGAAGAAAGATGCCCAATTGGGTATACAGTACAGGGGCAAATTTTTCGACGATCATTTCCACCAGTTGTACAATCGAGGCAATAACAGCAATAAACATGATAAAGCTCAGAAAGCTGAGATCGACATCGGCAAAATCATTCCCCAGCCAACTTAATGCCCCTTCGGTCAAGACATAATTTTCCAGCAGGTAATTCACCGGCAGTGTGATGCCCAGAACAAATATAACGGCAATTCCAAGTCCGGTTGCTGTTTTTACTGTCTTCGACACGGCCAGATAGGAGCACATCCCAAGGAAGTATGCGAATATCATGTTTTCAATGAAAATAGACTTAACGAATATATTCAGTAAGTTTTCCATAAAGCTCAATTCTTTTTCCGGTTAATCTTCGATCAGTTTCCTGTTTTTGCTCCGCTGTACCCAGATGATCACGCCAACGGTGACCAGGGCCATGGGAGGGAGGATCATCATCCCGTTATTGGAGTAGAAGCCACCGTTGGCAATGTACCAGCTCTCGGGAATGATCCTGAAACCCAGCAAGCTTCCTGACCCTAAAAGTTCACGGAAGAAACCCACTATGACTAATATTGCACCATACCCTGCGCCGTTGCCAATCCCATCCAGGAAAGAAGGCCAGGCCCTGTTCCCAAGCGCAAAGGCTTCGAGACGTCCCATCAGGATACAGTTTGTTATAATTAAACCGACAAATACGGAAAGCTGCTTACTCACGTCATAGACATAGGCCTTCAGTACCTGGTCGACCAGGATAACCAGCGCCGCGATAACGACTAATTGCACGATGATACGTATCCGGTTGGGTATGGTATTGCGCAGCAAAGAAATAATCACATTGGCAAATGCCAATACCAAGGTAACCGATACGGCCATCACGATGGACGGTTTTAACTGAGCGGTTACGGCCAGCGCCGAGCAGATTCCCAAAACCTGAACAGTAATGGGATTACTGCTGTTCAGTGGACTGGATAACAGACTCAGGTTCTTTTTTGAAAATAAAGACTCTTTATCACTCATTGTCTTCTGTTTTTTTCTGTTTGAAAAAAGCCTGATAAGCTTCAAAATCATTCTTCAGCATGTTCTGCAATCCCTTGGAAGTGATTGTGCCACCTGAAATAGCATCGACTTTATGTTCTGCTGGAGCCGATTCATTCGACTTTGCAACAACAATGGACGTCAATGAGCCTTCCCCGTCGAAAATCTTTTTTCCTTTGAATTGATCCTGAAAGGGTTTTCCTGCTATTTCAGCGCCAAGTCCGGGGGTTTCACCCTGATGTGCGAAATTTGCGCCAAAAACGGTATTCATATCACTGTCCAATGAGATGTAACCCCAAATGGGGCCCCACAATCCTGCTCCATACAAGGGCAGGATATACTTGGTGCTCCCTTCGATCTGACATTCGAAAACAGGGAGCATGCGTTCTTCAACCGGTTTTGCATGTTCTTTCTTCATATTGACCTGGAAAGCGTCGCCTTCCACTTTTTCGCCTTTTGAATTGATCACGTAGGTGTTTATGATCCGCTCACTGTAGATCTTTTCAGCATTAGTTGCATCGGTTTCAACATTGACTGAGGCAAGAATATTCTGCTTGGTTTCAATATTGATATTTTTTTGCTGATCCGGTTTCAGGCTGATGGCAGCAAAGGAAAGCATAGCCGCCACCAGGATCACCATGACCGAGGCGTAGATAAATGTGTAGATATTACTGTTTCTGTCCATCTTTTCGCAGTCTTTGATATTAAGCCTTTACATTCGCCCGTTTTAACCGGCGTTTTATATTTCCCTGAACCACTCCGTAATCAACGAGGGGAGCAAAAGTGTTCATCAGCAGGATTGCCATCATGGTACCTTCAGGATAAGCAGGATTGATCACGCGGATCATAATTGCCAGTATTCCGGTAAGGAATCCGTAAATCCACTTTCCTTTCGAGGTCTGCGCTGCCGATACAGGATCAGTTGCCATGAACACAGCGCCGAACAGAAATCCGCCGATAAAAAGGTGTTGCCAGAACGGAAGGCTCATGTATACATTGTCGCCGGCAAACAGATTAAGCAGAATACCCATAAACAGTCCGCCGAGTGTCATTGAAACCATAATTCTCCAGCTTCCGATGCCGGTAATGATCAGGATCAGTGCGCCGATCAGGATAGCGAGTTTTGACGTTTCACCGATCGATCCCGGAATCAGTCCGATAAAGGCATTCCACAGATCGAAGCTGGTGTCGCCCATAACGGCTTTGGCCATCGGGGTAGCTCCTGTAAAGCCATCGGCCAGTTTTTCAATACCGCTGGCTGAAATCCAGACTGCATCGCCGGACATTTGGGCCGGGTAAGCAAAGAAAAGGAAGGCTCTGGCTACAAGTGCCGGATTCCAGACGTTCATTCCTGTGCCGCCGAACACTTCCTTGCAGAAAACCACCGAAAACGCGGTTGCAACAGCAATCATCCAGAGAGGAGTTGTGACGGGCATTATCATCGGAATAAGCATCCCGGTGACCAGGAACCCCTCGTTTACCTCGTGTCCGCGGAACTGAGCAAAAATGAATTCAATACCAAGTCCCACGCCGTAGCTGACAATAATAATCGGGAGCACCTGTATGAGTCCAAAAAGGAACATATCCCCGAAAGTTGCCTTATCCAGTTGTCCCAACGCCCCGAAATGCTGGTAACCTACGTTATACATGCCAAATAACAAGGCCGGAACCAGCGATAATACAACAATACTCATGGTTCGCTTCATATCGATAAAATCGTGAATATGCGTTCCCGACTTTGAAGTATGCTTTGGAACAAAGAGAAATGTAAAGAACGCATCGTGTGTGGAATGCAACCAATGGTACCTGCCGCCCTTTTCCACAAGTGGTTTTGTCTTTTCAAAAAAGTTTCTTAGCGCTTTCATGCGTTTTTCGATTTTCAATTAAAGCTAACGTTATCCAACTTCTTTCATCATCAAATTTATTCCTTCCCGCAATATTTCCTGAACTCTTATTTTAGAAGTGTCGGCATATTCGCAAAGCGCCAGGTCTTCTTCAATGACTTCGTATATACCGAGTTGTTCCATCCGGTCAATATCGTTTGTCAGAATAGCTTTCAGCAAAAACACGGGAAGCAGATCCATCGGCAGGAATTGCTCGTATTGACCTGTCAGAACGAAAGCGCGTTCTCCGCCATGCATGTTGGCATTCAGGACATATTCTTTTTTTGGAAACAGGGCAGACAAAAAGGCTTTACTTCCCGAAAATTTATCTTTCCCGGGCAGCGCCCATCCTAATAATTCGTACTCATCGCCTTCGGGAATAACCGTCACAGCCTCATCGAAAAATCCAAGGTAGCCGTCAGCTTCGATTTTTGTGCCGGTCAGCACGTTCCCGCTGATATAGCGTTCGTGTGTTTCCTTTTTTGTTGTATTGCTCAACAGGCCGGTTAGTTCGGCCCCCAGAATCGTTTTATAATATCCCGGTGCTTTGACTTCGGAACCTGTCAAGGCAATGATCTTAGCCATATTCAGTCGCCCTTCCAGGAACAGGCGTCCTATATATACAACGGCCTGGGGGGAAACGGTCCAGACAATATCACCCTTAAACAGGGGAGCAATATGGTGAATATGCACGCCGACATTTCCCGCGGGATGAGGCCCTTCAAAGGTGTTGAGGGTAACATTTTTCAATGTCGAAAAAATGCCGTTGCTTTGTTTGGGCGATAATCCGAGATAAACGGTGCCTTCGGTCAATCGGGTCAGTGCATTGATGCCGGCTTGCAAGGCATGCTGATCATTTTTGAAAATAAACTCATAATCAGGCGCGAGCGGAGATGAATCAAATCCGGAAATGAAGATGTGACGCGGTTTATCCTCTGGTTTTGCAAGTATTCCATAGGGCCGCTGCCTGATAAAAGGCCAGAGTCCGCTGTTGAGCAATTGCCGGCTGATCTCTTCCCCCGAGAGTATAAGCGGGTCCGCAACAGGAAACTTCCGGAACTCATTTTTTCCATCAGGTTCGATGACTACCTCCAGGATTTTTCGTCGTTCCCCGCGGTTGATTGCTTTCACCGTTCCGCTGACAGGAGAGGTGATTAAGATTTCGGGATGATATTTATCGAAAAACAAGGCATCGCCGGCTTTCACCTGTTCATCAGCCTTAACACTTAACTTTGGAGTCAATCCAAAGAAATCTGTTGGCTTCAGGGCTACGGTCGCCGGTACCGGAGCATCTTTCAGAATGGCGTCTGCAGCACCCTTCAACCGTATATCCAATCCGCGTTTTAATTTAAAATGCTTTGACATTGTAATCCCTTGTTGTGTTTGTTATTTTAGGCAGGCAAAAGTACATATTATTAGAAACTTTTCACAATCTGATGACTCATAATCAGGAATGATTATAAATATTTAAACCATTCGTTAAGAGATTTGCTGATTTGATGTTCCGGCTTACGACAAGGTTTTATGAATCGCTGAGAAAGGAACAAATAATCACGCATTTCACGTACAAAAACAAAAATGCTTACCGAAAGTTCCTTGGGTTACCTTATTATTAATTTTTCACTAGCGGACGACTTTTAAGATTGCTGCGTCATCCTGGACCGGAATCCGGAACGAAAACTCAGAACCACGATCCACTTCCGATTTCACTTCGATCCTGCCCCCCAGAAGACCTGTGTAATGACGTACGATGGCCAGCCCCAAACCGGTACCCTCATATTTCCGGGTAGTGGTGTGATCGATCTGAAGGAAGCGTTCAAAAATTCGTTCAATATTTACCTGTTCAATCCCGATTCCGGTATCCCGGACAAAGAAGCAAATTTTGTCTTTTCCTTCCATCCGGTACCCAAATTCAACTTCACCCTGGTGGGTAAATTTAATGGCATTATCAATCAGTTTTTTAAGGATTTCAGTGAGCAGATATTTGTCGGTAAACAGGCTGAATTTTGGGTTTGAATTTTCGGCTGAAAGCTTTAGCCGCACGGGCTTATTGATCATTTCCATGCTGTACTCGCGGTAAAGCTCAACCATCAGGTCGTTAATCTTGCAACTGCTTTTATTGACCGTTACCTGGTTACTTTCAATTTTTGAAATACTGATCATGTTGTTGATCATTTCCATGAGGAGTTTTCCGTTGCTGACAATAATCTCGATGAAACGTTCTTTTTCCTCCGTGTCGAAATCAGGAGAACCGATCATACGCGAAAACCCGATGATCGCGTTCATTGGCGTCCGTATTTCGTGCGAGATGTTCGCCAGGAATGCCGACTTGAGTTCATCCGCTTCTTCTGCTTTTATCTTGGCTTCTTCCAGTTTCATCTCGGTTACTTTCCGTTTGGTGATGTCCCGGGCAATAGAGATGACCGAATGATCATCCAGTCTTGCAATACGCATTTCAAACATAGCCGTTCCTTTCTCAACGTTCAGCGCATACTCGATCGTTTCGATAGTGTCTTGTCCGATTGCGTCCTGGATACACTGAAAAATTTTCCGCGACATATTCTCGGAAAACCCGATTTCAAAAATGGAATGGCCAATGATATCGTTGGGTTTAATCTGAATCAATTCCGATTCTTTCATAACAAAGTCAACGTATATACCATCTTTGTCAATGATAAAGAAAAGATCGGGGATCGCCTCAAGAAGAACCTGATAACGCTTACTGCTTTCCTCCAGCTTTAAAATATGATGCTGTTTCGCAGTAACATCATAAGCAATACATACAAGGCGGTCCTTAACCAGTGGAAGCGTAAAAAGCTCAACCCATTTGTCGAGATGTTCCAGATACAGCTGTGCTTTATGCTTATTGGAATACATAAAAAAGTCATTCCAGTCAAAGCTGTTCCCAAAGACCTTTGGAAAAACAAGGTCAGCACTCACGTTTCTCATCTCCCTTGCGCCGACTTTGAATATGGATTCAAAAGTCCGGTTTATTTTGACAGACTGCAGTCCCACCGGGTGGTTTATCTCGTCGCGTGTTATTTCCATAATCAGTAACCCCTGGGGAAACTGACGGAACGCCTGTGAAATCGCAGCTTCTGTTTCTTCCACCTTCATTTTCAGTTCATGCAGGTAATGTTCGAAATTCCATGAAAACAGCAGGCTGATCAGCCATACGCCGGTTAAAATTAAATAGGGATTCGTAACGAGCTTATCAGGTTGCCAGTTAAATGAAGCGACATTGCCCAGACGGCCGGCAACCGAAAGATGATAGGAGATTGTGATCAGACTGATCAGGTAAAGAATACTGAGTTTTTTCCAGTCGGGACCAAAAAAAAGAATGAACAGAAAGGAAGCAGTATATGCCCAAAGGTTTTGCCTGATTGTTGAATGAGGAGGAAGAATGGCATGCGCGTCGGAAATAAAGAAAAAATACAGCGCAAATGGGATCAAAAAGATTACGTTGATCGAACATGAGTGGCGGGAGTGGCGAAGGCAAAGCAAGCCAATCAGGAAGATAGCCATCAGTGAGAGATCGCCGGGAATGCACGCATATTTTGAATACCCCCCTATTGCCATCAGAAAATCAGCGAGACTAAACAGTAATCCGATAGTCAAAAACATATACAACGCAAAAAGTTTACGCTTTTCCTGGACTGAATCCGTCATATGGGATTTAAGGATAAAACGGGGTATCATTTTAAGCATGAATTAGCTGATCTGTTAAAAACGGATTAAATATAGTAAATTTTGATGCGGAATAAAGTTTTTTAAAAATCGGATCGTGCTTTTTTGAAAGCTGATTTTTATTAGGGTATGGGATTTTGAGATGCGTTAAATTTGTTGAGGCGCCATAAGTGATCAGGATCAGTAAAAGCGGCTGTCAACGGGTACCTGTGTCAGCCGCCGGATTGAGCGGATGGCGGTTAACTATTAATTTTAAAATTATGCCAAAAGGAATTTTTAAAGTACCGGCAGCAAAGAACGAGCCTATCCGGACATATGCTCCAGGATCAGAAGAGCGGAACGGGCTAAAAGCAAAATTAGCAGAACTGAGATCAGCGGAGGTGGAACTGCCCATGATCATTGGTGGCAGGGAGGTAACAACTGACCGGCGTATCCGGTTTGCACCGCCTCATGACATTCATCATACATTGGGTTATTTTTATCAGGGGGATGCTTCTCATGTACAAATGGCTATTGACGCTGCACTGGAAGCAAAAGCAAAATGGACGAACATGGGCTGGCAGCACCGCGCTGCGATTTTTCTGAAAGCCGCCGACTTGCTGGCGGGTCCGTACAGGAACAAGATTAACGCCGTTTCCATGCTCGGGCAATCAAAAAATGCATACCAGGCTGAGATTGATGCTGCGTGCGAACTGGCCGATTTTTTCCGTTTCGGGGTAAATTGCATGACCGATATTTACCGCATGCAGCCTGAATCGGCGCCAGGACAGTGGAATTATAACGAATTCAGAGCGTTGGAGGGATTTATTTTCGCGCTGACGCCGTTTAATTTTACTTCTATTGCCGGTAATTTACCGGCCGCCCCCGCAATGATGGGGAATGTGGTTGTATGGAAGCCTTCTAAAACTGCTGTGTATGCAGCGGCTGTTATCATGGAAATCTTTCAGGAGGCCGGACTCCCTGCCGGTGTAATCAACCTCGTATATGTACCGGGACCAGTGGCTGCTGACGTTGTTCTAAAAAGTCCTGATTTTGCCGGAATTCACTTTACAGGCTCAACCAGCGTATTCCAGGAAATATGGAAGAACATCGGTGAAAATATTCACCGGTATAAATCCTATCCGCGTATTGTCGGGGAGACCGGAGGAAAGGATTTTATTTTCGCTGATCCGACAGCAAATCCTCAGGCGCTGGCGACAGCCATGATCAGGGGGGCATTTGAATATCAGGGGCAAAAATGTTCTGCTGCTTCCCGGGTTTACCTTCCGGAAAGCATCTGGCAGGACGTCCGCGACTGTCTCAGCCGCGACTTGTCAACCATTAAAACAGGACCTCCCGAAGATTTTACTAATTTTATTAATGCTGTTATCGATGAGGCTTCGTTCGATAAACTGGCGGACTTTATTGACCGGGCCGGACGAGATGAAGACGCCGAGATTATTTTTGGGGGAAGATGTGATAAAACGAAAGGTTATTTCATTGAACCGACGATCATCCTGGCGAGAAAACCGGATTATGTAACGATGGTGGAGGAACTTTTTGGTCCCGTTTTGACTGTATACGTTTACGAAGACAAAAAACTGGATGAAACGCTGACTATTCTGGATGAAACCTCCATTTATGCGCTTACCGGTGCTGTTTTTTCGCAGGACCGATACCAGATTGAAAAAATTACCCGGCGCCTGGAAAACACAGCAGGGAATTTTTATATCAACGATAAACCCACCGGTGCAGTGGTCGGACAGCAGCCATTCGGCGGAGCCAGGGGGTCGGGGACAAACGATAAGGCTGGTTCTGTATTTAATATGCTGCGCTGGACTTCGGTACGGACCATTAAGGAGAACTTCGTTCCGCCTGTAAATTATTCGTATCCGGATTTTTTGCCGGATCAGGAATAAAAAAGAGATGATTCGTTCATCTCTTTTTTATTCGGACGGAATCACCTATTTTTGTTTCAAACAGGCGTCTATGGAAAAGTTGTTGTCAACAGTTTTGAAAAAGGTCAGAAAAGATATGCTCTTTGCTGCAGCCTTCTTCATTTTATGGATCAGCTTTTTTGACGATTATAACTTAATTCAACATTTCCGTAACCAGAATAAGCTGGAACAATTAACAGAACAAAAAGAGTTTCTTAAAACTAAAATTGTTTCGGATCAAAGAAAGATTTACGAACTTCGGACAAACCAGAAGAACCTCGAAAAATTTGCCCGCGAACAGTTTCTTATGAAAAAAGAGAATGAAGAGGTTTTTGTAATCGTGGAAGAGGATTAGGTTTCTCTATCAACCATCTACCTTTTCACCGGTGTTAATTTAAAACAAAATCATCCGCTTTTATTCGCTGAATATTTGATTATTAGTCAATTTTTACTAAATTGAATCAGATTTGTTATGGAAGCGGTTATGAAAGCGTTTTTTATTGGGTGCTGTTACTGATTTCAAACCGGCTTTCAGTAATTGAAATAGACGGATGAAGCTGAATATCGACATATTTAAAATAGAAACCAATCATGTTGCACCGGGCAAGGGGCGTGTCCTGATTGCCGAACCTTTCTTGCCGGGAAGTTACTTTAACCGCTCTGTCGTTCTTTTGGTATCACACAGCGATAAAGGGGCTGTAGGATTTATATTAAATAAAAAGATCGATTTTCCTTTAAGCGAAATAGTCAGTGATTTTCCGGATTTTCAAGGAGACATCTCTATTGGAGGACCGGTAAGTACCGATACCGTCTATTTCATCCATTCGCTGGGCGGCGATCTTCCCGGAAGTGTTCACGTAAAAGATAACCTGTACTGGGGAGGTGATTTTGAAGAACTTAAACGCAGGATCAACCTGGGAATAGTCGGGCCGAAACAGGTCCGTTTCTTTTTGGGGTATTCAGGCTGGGATAAGGGTCAGCTTGAAGAGGAACTGAACGAGAATTCCTGGTTGGTTTCTGAAATGGAACAACAAGTGATCATGGATAGTTCTTCGCCGAAGCAAATGTGGATTGAAACGGTCAAAAATATGGGAGGAAAATATTCTCTTTGGGAGAATTTCCCGGAGAATCCCTCGCTGAACTGAGAAGAAGCAATCAGCTATTAGCCGGTCTCCGCTATGCGCCGTGCCTTGTGCCGTTTACACATTCACCCGTTTAGCTCCTGGTTAAGCAGGTCATTTATTCGCCGGATTGTTTTATTCAGGTATCTTTTCATTTCAAAACCTTTAATCCATTGGATTCCATGGATATCACCCGCAAGAAAGACTTCGTCGGCACGAAGGAGATCCTCCTCCGACAGAAATTCAACTTCATTAAAAGATATGCCGGCTTTTCCACAGATTTTTCTTATTGTTTCCCTGGCCGGATTAATATATACACCCGATCCCGGCAGTACGGTGTAGACCGTGGTTCCCCGGATCAGAAAAAGGTTTCGTTCAGGAGCTTCCAACAGGCAACCCTTCTCATTTTGAAGAACAGGTTCTGAACCGAAAGAAGGCTGAAATGCCTTCAGTATTTTCCAGTATGGGTCGGATCCCATCCGCAGTGAAGATAATGGAGAACTTGCTTTAAACGTCCTGTCAAAAGGAACGATCACAGAGCCCTCATGGTTCAGTTCGTACATTATGGACTCAATGGGCTTCGTTCTGATCAGGTAACTGATGCCATTGGAAGAGGTGTACAGGTACAAGTCGATCCGCGCACTTTTAAAAAACTTGTTTTTAACAAGCGTTCTTTCTATCTGACGTTTCAATTCACGGGCTTCGTTTTTCATGAACGCGGGCGGTGCCTGATTCAGCAACTGAAACTGAAGATTAAGCAAGATCCGGTGCTCATCCCAGAACATCAGCTGGTTACGGATCGCACGCAATGATTCCACAAAGAGTAATTGTTCCGGAATGTCCGTCCCAAAGGCTTTATCATCCCTTTTAATAAATTGTCCGTCAATAAGATCGAAGAGCATAGCCGCCAAAGGTTCAAAGTTTACAGTTGGGAAAAGGATCAAAAGATTACCATAATCGTGTTGGTTACAATCAGATAAGCATAAACAATTTATCTATAAAGTGTTGGAGCAGACGCCCATCCAGTAAAACCGGATAAATAAATCCGAACAGGGCTCCGAGAAAATGGGCATCATGAGCAATCTGATCCTGCTGTTTGCGGCTCATATAATAGGAATAAATCAGGTACAACACGGCGAATACAATGCCTGGTATGGGGAGCAGTCCGAAGAAATAGATCTTGTTCCAGGGATCAAAAAAGATTGCGGAGAACAGTACAGCCGATACGGCGCCAGAGGCGCCGACAGCATTATAGTAGTAATCATTCCGGTGTTTGAAAAGAGCGTAGGCATTCGATATGATTAATCCTCCAAAGTACAGGATCAGAAAGTAAGCATTGGCCATGCGTCCGAAACCCTCCTGAAAATAGGCCTCTATTGCCCGTCCAAATGACAGCAGAACGATCATATTCACAATGAGGTGCTCCCAGTTCGCATGGACAAAGCCATGCGTGATCAGCCGGTGATATTCCTTTTGATGATAAACTTTACTGGCGTTGAACTGAAGTTTTTCCATCAGGTCGTACCGGTTGAATGCAGCCACTGATATCAGTGCAGTGATAATAATAATGATGATTGTCATTTAGTGTAAAATTTTATAAATCATTTCTTTCTGGAGATCAGCCATGTCCGATGAAACATTGCCCATTCCCTTCGACTTCATGTCAAATTCGCGAAGGATTGACATGATTTCAACAACCTTTCTGATGGGATATTGTCTGGCTGCAGCAACGTACGTGTTTACGAAAAAAGGACTGACCTGAAGAGCGGAAGCTACTGAATTTTGTGATTTATCTTCCAGAAAGTGGTAAGTCAGTATTTTCATAAAATAGAAATACAGGGTAGAGATCGTTTTAGGCAGGGGGTTAGAACCTGGATTTGCTGCAAAATAAGTAATAATCTGGTTTGATTTCAGGATGTTCCGCTCGCCAAGTGCGTTTTGCAGTTCAAAAATGTTAAAGTCTTTACTGATCCCGATGTTTTTCTCGACATGATCGGGGTTGATCCTGGTCTGTTTAGGCAGGCTGATAATCAGTTTGTCCAGTTCATTAGATACTTTACTCAAATCAGTACCAAGGTATTCCGCAAGCATGGCTGAAGCCTGCGGTTCTATGGCGTATTGTTTTTCGGCAAGATAAGTGTTGATCCAGCCCGGAAGTTTATTTTCATAAATTTTTTTGGACTCGAAAAGCACCCCTTTTTTGGCGATGTTTCTGGTGAAATTCTTTCTCCGGTCAAGGGTTTTATATTTATAGTTGATGACCAGGATCGTGGATTTAAGCGGATTATTCACATAGGGTTCCAGGTCTTCGATTTTTTTAATATTTTGCGCTTCCCGGACAATAATTACCTGATGATTGGCCATCATCGGGAACCTGCGTGCATATGTGATGATAGTATCGGCATCGGCATCCTTTCCGTAGAGGATGTACTGGTTGAAATCCTGTTCCGTTTTTGTGAGCACATGGCCGGCAATGTAATCCGAAATCTGATCAATAAAATAAGTTTCTTCTCCCATTAAAAAATAGATGGGATGGTAGATCTTTTTTTTCAGATTGGCGATAATTTCTTCGTATTCCATGAAAAATAATTGTCAAAATCCAAAAATATGAACGGTAACAGGCGAACCTTCAGAACCGAAGATGCTTGACAGACCGCCCGTTGTTTTTTATTTCCACCAGGGCGTCTACCCCGATTTTGAGATGCGATTCGACAAAGGTCGATGTAACCTGCTGATCGCTGACTTCTGTTTTGATTCCTGTTGAAATCATGGGCTGGTCAGAAACAAGCAGCAACGCGCCGGTCGGGATCTGATTGGCAAAACCTACGGTAAAGATTGTTGCCGTTTCCATGTCGACCGCCATCGCCCTCGATTTTTTCAGGTATTTCTTCAGGCGTTCGTCGTATTCCCAAACTCTTCTGTTCGTTGTATAAACTACGCCTGTCCAGTAATCCTTCTGGTTTTCGCGGATGGCTGTCGAGACTGCACGTTGAAGACTAAATGCCGGCAAGGCCGGAATTTCAGGAGGAAGATAATCGTTCGATGTTCCGTCGCTGCGGATCGCGGCAATGGGCAGGATCAGGTCGCCGAGCTTATTTTTCTTTTTCAATCCGCCGCATTTGCCCAGGAACAAAACGGCGTCAGGATGGATCGCACTAAGCAGATCCATCATTGTTGCCGCATTGGGACTTCCCATACCGAAATTGATGATGGTAATTCCCTCTGCCGATGCATTGGGCATGTTGCGCTCTTCCCCGACAATCGGTACATTAAACTGATAGGCAAACATCTCAATGTAAAGCTGAAAATTCGTCAGAAGAATGTATTTGCCGAAATCTTCCAGCTTTCGTCCGGTGTACCGGGGAAGCCAGTTTTCAACGATCTCTTTCTTTGTCTTCATCTGTTATCCAATTATTTTTTGCATTTTTGAAAAGCAGGATGGAATATATAGCAGCCGGCAGATCAACTAGTATACAAAAATACAACTTTACGGGCTAAAGATGCTTCCAGAATTAAATTTACCATCTTATTCTTTCAGGACAAGGCAGAAAGCCGGTAAAATTTATATTTTCGACGAAATCAGAAAAAAATTCCTGTTATTGACCCCGGAAGAATGGGTGCGTCAGAATTTTATCAGATACCTCATTGCAGAAAAAGGCTTTCCGCCGGCGCTGATGATTATTGAACGCGGACTGAAGGTTAATCAGAATCCGTTCAGGGCCGACCTGCTTGTTTGTGACCGCTCAGGTGCACCTTTGCTGGTTGTTGAATTTAAGGCACCTCCGGTAAAGATCACGCAGGCAGCTTTTGACCAGATTGCACGTTATAATATGCAGTTCAGGGTTCCGTACCTGATCGTTTCGAACGGACTGAGTCATTTTTGCTGCCAGATTGATTTTTTATCGGAAAGCTATGCGTTTCTAAAGGAAATACCCGGCTTTAAAGATATTATTGCCGGATAGCGGCAAACAGCGGTTGAAGACCCGAAGTGCCCCTATGTCCTATGCTTCTTCTACAGGATCTTCTGCATGATGCACTCGTCCACCCAGCCATCCGGAGTTCGCAGCCAATCCTTTTTGGTGCCCGAGACCTGAAAGCCTGCTTTTTCGAACAGCAACCGGCTTCCGGGGTTATCGACCCCGATATTGGCGTACAATTGATGCAGGCCAAGGGTATTTTCCGCATAGCTGCATACCAGGTACAGGGTGTCGGAAGCCAAACCGTTCCTGCGATCGCCCGCGTCATAGATCAGGATGCCGATCCCGGCACGCTGATGGTAAGGGTCGAAATCAAACAGATCAATGGCCCCGGCAGCTTTCCCTTCCGGCGATTCAATGATCAGGCGAAGTTGTTTTGTCTCAAAGATATCGCGGTGCGATTCTTCAATATATTGCCTGAGGATAAAACGCGAAAAGGGCACGAGGGTATTACTCACCTTCCAAATGGACGGATCATTTTCCCAAAGATACAAGAGTTCCAGGTCTTCGGGCTCAAGCGAACGCAGCCTGACTTTTCCGTATGACAGCATTGCATGGTTCATGACACGGCGTTAAGGTAACAGATAAATATCGGGTACTTAAAATTTTATTGAGAGAGGGAACTTTCAAAGTCCGTCCTGTTCCTGATAGAGCGGCCCAGGGTAATTTCATCGGCATATTCAAGTTCATCGCCAATGGAAACACCTCGTGCCAGGGTCGATATTTTGACACTGAAGCCTTTTAACTTCCTGAAAATGAAAAAATTTGTGGTATCACCTTCCATGGTCGTGCTTAGTGCCAGGATGATCTCTTCCACCTTTCCGTCGCGGACCCGATCAATAAGTGAGTTGATTTCCAGATCGGCAGGGCCGACACCATCCATGGGTGAGATGATTCCCCCTAGCACGTGATATAATCCGTTGAATTGGCGGGTATTTTCAATGGCCATAACATCGCGTATGTTTTCGACCACGCAAATGATCGAAGCATTCCGGCCCGGCTGACTGCATAAATGGCAGGTGTCGGTGTCCGAAATATTATGACAGATTTTACAATGCCTGATTTCGTTGCGGAGATGGATCAGACTGTTGCCAAAAGCCTCAACTTCATTTTCGTCCTGCTTTAATAAATGCAGTACCAGCCGCAAGGCTGTCTTTCTTCCAATGCCAGGCAGCTTTGAAAACTCATTGACTGCATTCTCCAGCAGTTTTGAAGGAAATTTTTCCGTCATCATCATATCGTCCGCATTAAATTTATCC